>NZ_CP043761.1:5789140-6432378 GCF_008386395.1 Paenibacillus sp. 37
ACGATATAGAACTTCCGCTTTCCGGTTGTTGCGCTTATTACGCGCATGGGTCGTGTAGGTTCCCCGATGTAACTCCAGATACAGATCGCCATGCCACTTCGGAAGTACAGGTTGCTCCTTTTCAATTCCGGCAAAGAAAGCTCCAGCTGTGCTATAACGGCTCGCAGGCTGACCTACCATCAGGTCTGCGCGATCCACATACTCCAGCATCTCGCGTGTTACGCCACCGCCGCCATCTCCGTGTCCGTATAGAAGCATATGCTCCGGATGCGCTGCTTTCTCACGGTAGGACTGCCAGTGATCATGAATGTCCTTCGGCAACGTATGCTCGTTAACACCATGATTGAGGTAAGACAGAATGGGTGTTCCATCAATGCCCACCCAGTGGAAGAGATCATATGGAAACACATTTGTGTCATTCCATCCGAGCTTTGTTGTCATGAAATATTCCACATTGCCATGCTTCAAAATCTGCGGCAGGGAAGCACAGTACCCGAATGTATCCGGCAGCCATTCAATCTGTGATGTCTTGCCAAACTCCTCCATATAGAAACGCTGACCATATAACATCTGGCGAATCAGGGACTCCCCGCTCGGGATGTTCAAATCCGGCTCAACCCACATGCCGCCCACAAGCTCCCAGCGACCTTCTACAATCCGCTGCTTCACCCGCGCGTACAGCTCAGGGTCATGCTCTTTCAAAAATGCATATAACAAGGGTTGGCTCTGTGAATACACATAGTCAGGATATTCATTCATGAGTGCATCCACGGTGGAGAAGGTACGGCTAGTCTTACGTACGGTCTCGCGCACAGGCCACAGCCAGGCAATATCAATATGGGATTGTCCCACCATATGCTCCAGACCTTCCGCGTTTCCGCCAATCTCACACACATGATGCTTCAGATTATTCTCAATCTGACGAATACCCTCTCCCTGCTCAATCTCTTCTGCTGACATGCCTACAAATTGATCCATCGCACGATACACCAGTTCTAACAGGCGAACCCGCCGAAAGTCACTTTCCGGTAGCAACACAGCCGAATCACGCACAATAATGACGGTATACATCAGACTACGAACCGCTTCATTTGGTCTCACCAGCAGGCTCGTAATGGATGTGATCGGCGGCTGAATAACCGCCTGTTGATTCAAGGGGTCCACAGGTTCAGGTACCGGATCAAACATCTCAATCTCAAGTTCCGGAGCGTTTCCGACTTTGGATGGATCAAGCGTGACGTAGGTATGATTGCGGTCAAGGCCCTGATAAGAGTGCCCATTTACCCGAAGCAAACCTTCTCCGCCTGTCTCAAATACAAGCCCATAAGGTGCTTGCTGCCATGTAGCAGGGATCTCCAAACGTGTTCTAAAAAAATAAGTCGTTCCCTGTTTGCTCGGAAAACGCTCAAAATCTTGCCCTTCGGGGTACTCACCATGATCCTCATACTGTCCTGGCACATTATAATAAGCGCGGGTAATGTCCCAGCTACGCAGCTGTAATTGCTCCAGCCACTGATGTTCGGACAACTCGCGAATAAATCGTCTGATACGTTCCAACGTCTTACGCCTCCCTTACGGTCAGTTCGGCCATTTGCGTATCGTTAACGCAGCTGCCGATATGGATATGGAATTGTCCCGGTTCAACGACAGGTTTCAAATCACGACCAATATACTGCAGTTGCTCGGCTCCGATTCGGAATTCCACGGTCTGTGTCTCTCCAGGCTCCAAGTTAACTTTTGCAAACCCCTTCAGTTCCTTGGCGGGACGAGTCAGTGAGCTGACCACGTCAGAGATATACATCTGTACAACTTCTGCACCTGCATAACGGCCGGTGTTGGCCACATTCACCGATACCTTAACTGAATCATCAGTTGTCATGGACGAAGAACTCAGTTTCGGTTCGCTGTACTCATATGTGGTATAACTCAGTCCGTATCCAAATGCATAACGTGGCTCCAAATCCTCTTCGAGGTAACGCTTGCCTCGGGAACGTTTGCCGTTATAATAGATCGGTAATTGGCCGACATGCTTTGGAATGGAGATCGTCAATTTGCCTGACGGATTCACATCACCGAATAGAATATCTGCAATGGCACGACCGCCCTCTTGACCCGGATACCACGCCTCCAGAATTGCATCGGCATGTTCATCGACCCAAGGTTCAGTGATCGGACGACCATTAATGTAAACAACGATAAGCTTCTTGCCGAGCTTGTGAATCTCCTGAATGAGTTCCAGCTGTACTCCGGCAAGACCCAACGTCATCCGGTCGATGCCTTCGCCGCACTCCATATCGTTCCATGAGTTATCCGATACATTGGAAGCGCCCGTCTTCAGATCGATCGTTCCTTCTCCAAAGTCACGTGCACTGGAGCCGCCAACCACCATAATGACCGTATCCGCCTGGCTGGCAATTTCGATGGCACGCTCAAATCCTCCTTTTGAATCACCTTTAATCCGACAGCCCGGTGCATAAAGAATCTGATCTGTACTGCTGTCACCAGTCAAAGGACCAACAGAACTCTTCTCCGTTTGCCCATTCACATGATTAGCCAGCTTACTGCGAATCCCATCCAGTACCGTTGCCACTTTGGACTTCGGTTGCGGAGATGTGTAATCGCCCAGTTGATTGTAAGCTTGGTCTGCATTAGGACCAATAACGGCAATCTGTCCCACATCTGCTATCGATAGAGGTAACGTGTCAGCCTCATTTTTGAGAAGTACAACCCCTTCCGCCGCCAACTGCCGTGCCAGTTGAACATGCGCTTCACTGCCAATCACTTCCGCTGCCCGATCGGCATCCACATAAGGCTGTTCGAATAAACCCAGTCTGAACTTCAACGCCAGCACGCGAGAGACAGCCTGATCCAGAACCTGCACATCAAGCTTGCCTTCTGCCACCGCCTGCACCAGATATTGCCCAAACATCTCACCGGACATTTCCATATCGATGCCTGCCTCAATTGCCTGTACGGAAGCTTCCATTCCATCTGCCGCGACATCATGCCCACTTGCCAGCATGTTGATCGCACCACAATCTGTAATGACCAGACCGTCAAAGCCCCAATCCTTACGCAAAACATCTTCCAGCAATTCTGTATTCACGGTGCAAGGCGTGCCATCAATTTCGTTGTATGCTGGCATGATCGACGCAGCGCCAGCTTCCACCGCTTTACGGAATGGATAGAGATCCACTTCCAGCAGTTCACGCCAGCCCATATGTACAGGCCCTGCATTACGTCCACCTTCCGAGCTGCCATAACCAACAAAGTGTTTCAGCGTTGCCGCTACTGTATCTCCACCGTCAAGACTTCCACCCTGAAGTCCTTCTACGGAAGCAACTGCCAGCTCTCCAATGAGAAACGGATCTTCACCAAAACATTCCTCGGTACGTCCCCAGCGCGGATCACGCACAACATCCAGTACCGGAGAATAGGTGACCGCACCGCCTTGAGCACGTGTCTCCCGCGCTACTGCCTGGCACATCTCCCGATACAGATCCACATTCCAGGTGCTCCCCAACAAGAGGGGAACAGGATAGACCGTTCCGTCAATGGCCATATGACCATGCGAGCACTCCTCCCCAATCAGAATGGGAATCCCCAGTCTGGAATGTTCTATCACATAACGTTGAATCAGATTGACCGCCTCAGCGCCTTCTCTGGCCGATAGTCCATTTTCCAGCGTGACGCCAGTCCATGGATCTGCCCGAAGCGCACCGTAAAGCGAACCGATGCCCCCATTTTCCACTTGCTGCTTAAAGGATTCGTTTAACATGATGTTCCCTTGATCATTCGTATAGGTCTGCCAGCCAAATGGCTGCGTAAGTTGACCTACCTTTTCTTCCGTAGTCATCAGGCTCAGCAGGTGTTGCACCCGTTCCTCTACGGATTTCCTTTGATCCTTATAAGTCATCACTCTACATCTCTCCAATCCTATAACGTGATCCGGTTATTCTTTGACCGCACCCACCGTCAGACCCTGTACGAAATAACGCTGGAAGAACGGATAAGCGAATATAATTGGCAACGTAGCAAGCACAACCATCGCCATTCGGGACGTATCCTGCGGAATGGACTGCATGGCTGCCAGACTCATCGAACTGTTAGCAGAGTTCTGCTGGATAAACTGGATACTCGACTCAATCCGCATTAACATGGATTGCAGCGGTACCAGATTCGGATTATCGATGTATAATAGCGCATTGAACCAATCATTCCAGTAACCGAGTGTACTGAACAACCCGATGGTTGCCAGTCCCGGCAAGGAGAGTGGAATCACGATTTTCATAAAGGTATAGAACTCACCGGCACCATCAATTTTCGCAGATTCAATGACTGCATCCGGCACACTGGTGGAGTAGAATGTACGCAGGATCATAATATAGAAGGCATTCATCGCCAGCGGCAGAATCAGTGCCCATAACGTATCTTTCAATCCAAGCAGCTGGGATACAACCATATAGGTTGGAATCATCCCGCCGTTAAACAACATGGTCAGAATCGCAAAGATGGAGAAAAATCTCCGATATCTGAAGCTCTTGCGAGAAATCGCATACGCATACAGCGACATGAGAATCAAACTGATAATGGTACCGAGTACCGTCACCAGAATGGTAACTCCATACGCACGCAGCAGCGTGTCCCCACTCTGCCAGACAAACTGATATGCCGCGAGACTCCATTCTGCCGGAATCAGACGATACCCATCACGGGCCAGTGCTTTCTCGTCTGTAAACGAGATAATAACTACAAATATAAAAGGAAATACACAGATCAGAGCGAATAGACCGGCGATAATGTTCATGATCACGTTCCATCCGCTGGATACGTGGTGGAAGTCGCGTTTTTTAACAAGCCCTGCTTGAGCCATGGTGGTTCACTCCTTTCCCTGTTCTAGAATAGGCTACTGTCTTTATCTACTTTGCGCACAACATAGTTGGAGATGATAACGAGAACAAAGCCTACGACGGATTGATACAATCCCGCAGCTGTACTCATGCCAATCTCACCACTCGTTTTCAAACCACGATATACATACGTATCAATAACATTCGTAACGGAATAGAGCGTACCTGAGTCCCTTGGCACCTGATAAAAGAGTCCAAAGTCGGCATAGAAAATGCGGCCTACGGCCAGCAAAGTCATAATCGTGATGATGGGCGACAGTAACGGAATCGTAATGTTACGAATCTGCTGCCATTTGCTTGCTCCATCAATCATGGCTGCTTCATACAGTGATTTATCAATCCCCAGAATGGAAGCCAGATAGACAACGCTGCTATAACCGATGGTTTTCCATAACGCTACGAATACCAGAATATACGGCCAATATTTTGCCTCGGAGTACCATTGAATCGGTTCCACCCCGAACCAGCCAATAATCTGATTCAACATCCCGCGGTCCATGCTCAAGAAGCTGAATGCGAAGTAACCAACGATAACCCAGGATAGAAAATACGGCAGAAACATACCGGTTTGATACAGTTTGGCGAGTCGTTTATTCACTAGTTCCGAGAGCAGGATTGCCAATGCTACAGAGAATACCAGTCCCAGGAAGATAATCGCGATGTTATAAAAGAGGGTGTTGCGTGTAATGAGCCATGCGTCACTTGTGCTGAACAGGAATTTGAAATTGTCCCAGCCAACCCATTCACTCTTCATCAGACTTGCCCAGAACCCTTCACGGCTGAAGCGATATTCCTTAAAGGCAGCCACTGTACCCACAAGAGGCAAGTAGGAGAAGAAGAAGAACCAGATGGCGCCTGGCAGCACCATGAGCAGCATGACCCGGTTTCTAAGCAGGTTTTTCAAAAATGTAGTCATTGTGGAGTTCCTCCTTCAGGCTTGAATGAAAAAGGACCGGACGCGATAAGCAGCCGCCCGATCCTTACGATGTACTGTTACTTGTTCTCTGCTCTCCAGGCATCCAGCTGGCTTTGGGCTTCAGCCATTACTTTCTCCAGTCCGGCTTGATTGAACTTCTCAATCACTTGATCCAGATTGGCTGCCGGGTCCAGTGTACCTGTCATCAGTGCTGCCCAGTACTGCTCTTTCACGTTCTGTACCGCTGTCAGTTCGGACGATACATTGCTTGCATCAAAGTTAAAGCTGAGGATCGGGGAATTGACACCTTCAGCGTTAAACTTCTTGAACTCATCCCATTTGTTATCCGGGTCATTGCTGTTCAGATAGAGCAGCATGTTGTTCCCAAGGGAGTATGAAGGCATATCGTAGTTTTTCGATTCAGGCAGATTTTCCATATGTGTGTCATCCACTTTTTTGTAGTGTGTGCCCTCAATGCCGGAGTCCACCATATTACGCAGCACAGGATCTGTATTCAGCAGGTTCAGGAATTCCATTGCTTTCTCCGGATATTCCGAGTTGGCCGAGATGGCCATGATGGAACCTTGTACAGATGTATTCGTTATAATTGCTTCACTTGCAGGTGTTGAAACGACTTGATAACCGTAACTTGCAGACCATTGATTGTCCGCGAGCGGCTGAGTCTGTGCACGATCCAGGAACCAGTTGCCCGATGTTGTCAGGTCGTTCGTTGAACCTGTTGTTGCCGCTTCTGCTGATACATAACCAGCCTTGTAGTATTTGTGCATCGTGGTAAGTGCTTCTTTCATTTCAGGTGTTTCCAGTATGTTTACAAGCTTATAGTCTGTTGTATCCAGCTTGATTGCCATTGGCAGATTCTGAATGACATAGTCATAAGGCACGTAAGGAACATAGTTTTTATCCATGGCAAATGGTGTTACACTCGCCTCGTTTTCCTTAATTGTTTTGAGCAGAGGCTCCAGACTGTCTAACGTACGAACGCCAGAGATGTCCAACTTGTATTTATCAACCAGCATTTGGTTAAAGCGCCATACCTCTTGTTGTGGCAACTCTTTGTTGGCTGGAATTCCGTAATTGTGTCCATCTACCTTCGAACCGCTGAGGAATGCAGGATCAATGGTCTTGGTAAGATCCTGACCGTATTCATTAAGCAGGTCATCCAGTTCAAGGAATGCACCTTTTCTGGCATTTTGTACATAATCGAATCCACCGGAAGAGGTGAACAGAATGTCCATTGGCTCACCGGATGCTACGTTAACCTGCATCTTCTGCGGGTAATCACCCCAGTCAACCATCTTCATCGTTACCGTGGCATTAATTTTCTCTTTGGTATACTTGCTCACTTCTTCCATCACTTTGTTGACGTCTTTCTGAGGGGTACCGATGGTATACCAGATCAACTCTACCGCGTCATCTCCAGCTCCCCCGGATTCTGAAGCATCTTTGCTTCCTCCACAGGCACTAAGAACAAGTGTAACGGCCATTAACAATGCAAGAACGAGTGAGAAGCGTTTTCTTTGTTTACTCATTTCTTTGATCCTCCCTTTTCGTGTTCCCTTAGGCTCTACTTACTAACTGCTTTAACCTTATCGAATGAAAGCATTTACAAAAAGAAGATAAACTTAAGTTTTCGAGGTACAAATTAAAGAGAAATCGTCCTTGGGCATCTATTTTGTACCTGTTTAAATAAATCGCTTACATGAAAGAGACATGCCGGGTAACGTATGCCATGATTTTCATCCATGCCATTCCTGTTCCCGATATGTCTCTTGGCTCTCTGTCCGCATGGTTGGATCTACTCGTCACCGAATTAACCAAACACCTTGTAATCAGTCGGTGAAATCCCCACATATTTACGGAACTGTTTATAGAAATATCCCGTCTCCCAATACCCCACATTTCGTGCGATCTCATGTACCTTCAGATTGGAATTGCGCAGTTGCTCCTTCGCACGTTCAATCCGGTATTTGTTGATATATTCGGCAAACGTCTCTCCGGTCTCCTTATGGAACAATTGTCCCAAATACACCGGATGCAGATGATAGTGGGCACCCAGCAGTTTCAGAGAAAGCTCTTCTGCGTAGTGTTTGTCGATATGCTGAAGCACCTGGTTTACAATCGGATTTTTCAGATCCTGCAATAGGGACTGGATCGTCTGCGACCCAACTTGCTGAAGCGCCCGCACGAGTTCATCAAAAGTGCCACTGTCCAGGACAAGTTGAAGCCCTTGTTGGTATATCGCAGACTCATCCGAGTGTTTGATGCTCTCCAGTTCCATCTTGAAGCGAATCACCACTTCCAGTGCGGTATTCTGTAACTCCCCAGGTGTAAGCCCATCGCGATGCTGTTCAAAATCCATACGAATCCGGTCGGCAAGTTGTTCTGTATTGCGGGACAGAATGAGTTTGGCATACTCCCTCCATTCAATGAAAAAGGTCGCGTTTGAATTTCCGCACCTTTCCAGCATGGCATGGTCGATGACTTTAAGGTCAGGATAAATCATCACATACTGGAGTGCTTTTTTGGCCTCCGAATAACTGGTCGGCGCATGGTACAGTCCCTTCATCAATCTGCCTGCTCCAATGCGTGCCCCCGGATGGGTTACGGTTATCTCATCAGATAATGCCTGCAAGCCATCCATCAACTTCTGTTCCTCGTCACTCGTACCCTGAATATTGGCAATAATGACGATGTCTCCATCGATATCATGAAATACGTTCAGATGTCGTCTGTCTCTGAGCATCTCTTCTACGCGTTCAAACATGCCGGATACTTGCCCTTTGTCACGCAGAATGGCCACAGCAACGTCTGGTGCATCCAACGAAAGGTCCATAAACTGGGCACGTTCTTCAAATTCGGTAGCTGCAATCTGTCCTGTAAGCCATCGATGAAGAATGTTATCTTTCAGAATCTGAATGCCATAAGCATCATCGGCTTGAGGTGATACCGTATGATCCAGCTTGGACGCGGTGTTGCTCAGCGTAGATTCCAATTCCTCCACATTAATCGGTTTAAGCAGATAATTTTCGATCCCCAGCTGCATGCCTTCCTTCAGATATTCGAACTCATTGAAACCACTGAGGATAATGACCTTAAGCTCAGGTTGTACTCGCCTTGCTTCCCGAATCAGATCGAGACCATTCATGAGTGGCATGGATATATCCGTAATCAGGATGTCCACAGGCTGAGAAGAGAGCGCTTGTAACGCTGCTTGCCCATTGCCCGCATGACTCACAATTTCCATTCCAAACGAAGACCAGTCCACAATATCGTATAACCCTTCAATGATGAATGGCTCATCGTCCACAATAAACACCTTGTACATATTACACACCTGTCCCTTCTGTATGTGGATAACGCACCCTGATCCGTGTTCCTTCTCCGAGGGTGCTATCTATGGTGATACCGAACTCTGGCCCATACAGGAAGCGCAATCGACTATGGACACTGCGCAGCCCAAACATCTGACCAGATTCTTCAGGACGTTCCAGTTCTTCAAGGATTTCCGTCAGGCGTGCCGGTTCAATGCCTTTGCCATTATCTTTAACTTCCACTTGCACCACATCATCTGTCTCTTCTACAACAATCGATAATCGGTTATCCGAACGTTCTGTCTGAATGCCGTGTACGACATAATTCTCAATGATGGGTTGCAGCGAAAGTTTGACCACAGGATGTTGATAATATGCAGCATCGATCTGGATCGTATATATGAAAATATCCTTATAGCGGATTCGGAATAACTCCAGATACAAGCGACAAGCTTCCATCTCGTCCTTCAACGTATAATTTTTCTTCTGCTGTACCAGGCTCTTGAACAATACGGATAGACTATAGATCATCTCGCCAACATCTCTCGCCCCTTGGGATATCGCCCTCATCCGAATCACTTCAAGCGTATTGTAGAGAAAATGAGGGTTGATGCGCGCCTGTAATGCGACCAGCTCGGTCTCCTTCTGTTTGATCTCGGCTTTGTAGACTCGTTCAATATAGAGATTTAGCTCGTCCAACATATCGTTGAAGCTATGTGAGATCTGCCCCAGTTCATCATCACGCGGATCGTCGATGCGAGCCGTGAAGTTGCCGTATTTCACTTTTTGGGTGAAGCGAATAATTCGACGGGTTCGTTTGGCAAAGTTAATAATGAAAAATGCCGGAACCAGCACGGCAAATAAAATACAGACGATACTGATCGAGATGATGGTATTGCGAATGCCCGCATAGGTTTCAGCCATCTCTTCTACCGGAACGGTACCCATGACCACATAACCCTGATCCGCGGAGACAAACTTGTTCACATACATGTTCTGCTCCTTTTTCATCGAATCCATATCCGTCTGATCAAACAGGGAATCGGCCACATTCACGTAAGGGTACTTTTTCCCGTAATACTGATTGTTGGAGTCGAACAAGACTGTTCCTTTGGCCGATAACACCACGATTTCTCCCTTGAGATTACTCTCGTAGTTGTCCAGCGCGTTACCGATTCCTTCTGAGTCAAAGAAGACAAGAAATTGGCCCAGATTCCGTAGAGTCTGTGTATTGTTAATCGGTACGCGGATGGAGTAGAGCGCAGGGTCCCATTGATTAATCTCTTTGCGTATCCAGTAGTTAGGTGCACTGATATTGGGCGTTTCCATCGCCATCACGTCCGGAATATAGGAATGAGCTACATTGGCGTCCAGCTTGCGGAACTGCTTGTGTTGATTAAAGGTAGACAGATCCTGCTGTTCGGCGCTATACAACATGAGTTGGTTAATCTGCGAATTGCGATCCATAATGTTCTGAAAATGTTTCAACACATCGGCCGAATAGTCATCCTGATTGGCGTAATATCCATTTGTCATATGCTGAACATATTCAGCGTACGAATGATTCATCAGGTAAGTAATGTTGGCGGACAGCGCCTCATTCTGATGCATATCCCTCACCATGTTTTGCACCGATTCATACTGCTGATGAATGTACCGATCCACATGTTCCATCGCCGCTTTCTGGATCGCCAGTTCCCGGCGAATCGTGGAGTCGGACACCGACAGGAAGATGATATAAGACAATGTAATGATCGTGACAATCGATATCATCGAGAAGATCAGGAGCATTTTCATAAACATATTATTTTTGAAGAAATTATTGTAAACGCTAACAATTTTCAAATCGCATGTTCCCTCCGATGCTGTTTTCCTAACTTGAATTATATCATTAGGCTTCTGACATTAACTTGTCACCTGCAACTTTTCTTTAGTTTATATCTGTGTTTCTTTAATTTCACCCTATTTAAAAACGCTTTCATCCACTATCGTTAACCATAAGTTTAGCTTTGTGTAAAAGAATATCTTACATTCATTCCACTTCAAGGAGGAACAGCATGACACGCAAACTCAAACCAAAAGGCATCATTCCCAAGGTCACTGCCATGGTCCTGACTACGGCTCTGCTTGGACAAGTTGTTGCATCATCCGTTTATGCCGGAGACACGCTCCCTTACACCGGTGAAAGTGCCAAAGGGGTGAATCAGCCCTATCAACATGGATACACCTCGGCCCAGATTCTGAACTGGACACCGGAAAGTGATATCCATGGCGATTTACTTCGTGCCCATGTTCCCTTGCAGCCCCGTAATGAAGCGTTCGCTGCCACACAGGCTTATCCTGAGCTTAGTCCGGATACCCAGCTATTCACGATGAGCGGCGATTACGGCAATGCATTCTTTGATAGCACACCTTATACCAATGAATTCAGCCAGTATCTGTTTAATTATTGGCAATATACAGACTACTACAGTTATTGGCACGGCATGGCCTCTGCGGGAGTACCTGAGGAGCTGTACGATCCGAGTAAAGAATGGACGGAGAAATACTTCGAGTTTGGCATTTTGAACATTCCGAATCCGGCCTATACCAACGCAGCCCACAAAAATGGCGTCAAATCCATTGCCAACATTTTTTTCTCAGACAATGACCGTGGACCACAGACGTACAAACAAATGCTGATCCAGGATGAAAACGGTAATTTCCCTGTGGCCGAGAAACTGGCCGAGATGGCGGAATACTACAACTACGATGGATATTTCTTCAATCAGGAAGAGGTTGCCCGGGGTGTAGCCCCTGAGGATATCGCTTCCTATAAGAAATTCATGAAGTATCTAAGAGATAAGGGACTGTACGTTCAATGGTATGACTCCACCATCAATACAACAGGCAAGATTCAATATCAGAACCAATTCAATGGGCTCAACAGCCCCTTTGTACAAGATTCCGTTCTCGGCAGAGTCTCCGATTCCATCTTCCTGAATTATGTATGGAACCACAAGATGCTCCGCGATTCCCGTGATCATGCCCTTAGCCTGGGACTGGATCCACTGGAAACCGTATTTGCTGGTGTCGAAGGTGGACATGACAAATTCGGCCGCTGGAAGCAATCCTATGACCTGCGCCATAACCTGGATGAGAACGGTCAACCGATGAACAGCATCGCGACACTGGGTGCCGACTTCACCCACAACGCCCTGGATGAAGAGATGGGCGATGGCAGTACCAATCACCGAGCTGAGGATAAGTACCAGTGGATGACCTTTGTACGTGATCGTGCCTGGTGGTCTGGTCCAAATCAAGACCCGACAGATGCACGTCGTAATGCGTCTGCCGATCTGTCGGATGTGTATGCTTCCGGTGCGAATTGGGATGGGATTGCCGCTTATCTGACCGAACGCTCCGTTATCAACGGCTCTAATTTTGCGACCAGCTTCAATACAGGTCACGGTCTGAAATATTATGAAGATGGCGCTGTCTCGAACGACAAGGAATGGTCCAATATCAACATTCAGGATATCCCTGTCACTTGGCAATGGTGGATGGATAGTGAAGGTGAAGGTGACAAGCTCAGTGTTGATTTTGACTACGGTCCATCTTATGAGAAAGGCGCAAGGTACAACTATAATTCCATCGGTGCGTTTAATGGCGGCAGCTCTCTCGTGGTGAACGGTACATTGAACACGGACAACTTCCTTCGCCTGTACAAGACCGACCTGTCCGTCAACGTACAATCCAAACTGGAGCTGACGTATAACAAACCGTCCACTAGCGATGCTTCTTCCCTGTATGTTGGGTTAATCTTCGAAGACGATCCATCCAACGTGGTCAATGTGGAAGTGCCTCAGTCAGGCCAGCATACTACAGGTTGGAAGACAACTTCGCTGGATTTGAGCGCCTATCAAGGCAAAACCATTGCCGCTATGGGATTGTCCTTTGACCCGAATGGCAAAGCGATTGAGAATTACCAGATGAATATTGGCGAGATCCGCATTTCCGACGGTTCAGCGGCTGTACCGGATGCACCTACCGGATTCCATATTGCCAAAGCACTGACCAACACCGACGAACTGGTTGTTGCATGGAACATGAAGGACTATTCAGAGGTCAAACAATACAATTTATATGAAAATGGCGCCTATGTTGGCGGCGTGTATGATTCTACTTTTTATATCAAATCGTTAAAACAGCCTTCTGGTGAACTGTCCATTCGTGCTGTTGGTGCAGATGGTACCGAGAGTGAAGCAGCGGTCCTGCCTTATGATCTGAATGCAGCCGTTCAGAATATCGATGTGAAATTCAAAAAGAATGGCGATGCTATTGTAAGCTGGAAAAACCCGAAAAAAGTAAACGATTCGGGCAAAGACAAAGATAAGCATACGGATAAGGACAAGGATAAAGATAAAGACAAAGGTAAAGGTAATGAGTCTATTCAACTCACACTACAAACCGAATACACGAAAGAACCTTTCACTAAGTCAATTCAAGTCAAAAAAGGAAAACAGTCTGCCGTTCTGACCGGACTTCCGACCAATGGTGAGCATTACGTGCTGAACATTGCTATTGGCGGGCAGAACCCGGTAACCCATACCGGACAGCTAGCAGATCTTCAGATTACACCATACGCCAAGGAAAAGATCACGGTAAAAGATGGAAAGTATACATTAGCCCTCCCGGATCTGGAGGATTGGTACAAGATCTATGTATATGAAAATGGGGTGGCACGCGAGTTCGGAGTCACTTACGTTTCGCAGAAATTCCCGTATATCATTCGGGGAAGAACAAAGCTAAGTGAACTGACCTTCACACCAGCGTCCAGCAACAGTTCTTTAAAGCTGGTCATTGAGGATTATGCGGGCAATCAAGCCACGACAATTTTGAGATAAATATAATTTTCGTGCACGCCAGTATGCTGGTTGAAATACGTACAGCCCTTCACTTCCCAAAGGAAGTTGAAGGGCTGTTTGTTCCTATAGGAACGCATCCATCTGCTGAACATTCAATGCTTTTTGAACTAACGTATTTCTTTGATTACACCCCGTTGGATAACATTGAGGATAGATACTTCCGCAACTGCTTTTTGTCTATTTTATCCACAGCTGTTCTGGGCAAAGTATCCAAAATGAACAGTTGAGTCGGCCATTTGTACGGAGCAAGGTGTAGCTCACAAAACGCCCGCACCCGCGTCAGATCCAAACTGTCACCTTCCCGTAATACTATGAAAGCAACGAGTTCCTCGCCTTCGTCAGGAAGAGGAAGTCCGATTACGGCCGCCTCGCTTACCGCCTCATGGCTCACAATAACATGCTCAACTTCGGCACAAAACACATTGGAACCGCCCACAATAACCATATCCTTCAAGCGATCAAACACATAAAGATAACCTTCGACATCCAGACAACCGACATCCCCAGTTCGAATCCAGCCATCGGACATGGTCTCGGCAGTAACCTCCAACTGGCGCCAATACCCCTGCATGGTCTGTGCACCTCGAACAACGATTTCTCCAGCCTCGCCCGTAACTGTCTCACTTCCGTCCGTATCTAATATCCGAACTTCGAAGGCCTGCTCACCTTGGGCAGCCAAGTCAGCAGGACGACCTACGGATCGAAGGCGATGAGGATCGCCTATATGCTGAGCAGGAAAAAGGCGGCTTATAGACATTCCACATTCCGCTTGTGAGTAGTTGTTCACAATGATAACTTCAGGAAATTGCGATACGACTTCCTGTAGTGTATCCGGGGAAATAATGGACCCTCCGCAGCCAATAAGCGATAGACTCTTCAAGTTTCTACCTCCTACGGATGCCTCGCGGGTAAAATCACGAAGCAGTTGGCCTACTGTGCTGAGTTGTGTAATCTGATCACGTTCAACAGCTTCCATTATGCGGTGTACATTCGCCGGATATTTATCCAGAAATACAAGACAGCCTCCGGCAGCCATAGTCGCCCACAATTGGAACTGACCCACCAGATGGGATAGGTTGAGCACTAACACACGACGACTGAGATCATGTCCGAAGCCTGCAGAAGGCGTAAGTTGATTCCAAGCAGCCATTCCGCGATGCGAATGCATGACCCCTTTTGGCCGACCAGTTGTCCCGCCCGTATAAATCAGGACTGCCGTATCGTCCACACTTCGTTTGACATGGTCTTTTGGAGAGAAAGCGGGTTCCTGCTGTAAAAGAGCAGCGAGCGAACTGCTATTCGTCCCTTCTTCTTCAGTCGTGAACAGTTTTGGACAATAACCAAGAAGCTTTACTGTGGCGATAGCGGCTTCAGCATATTGGTCATCATGAATAACCATATGTGGTTCTGCGTCCTGAAATATGGCAGCGAGTTCAGGTACTGTTAGCAAAGGAGACGGCACGAGTGGTATAGCACCGATCCCAACTGCTGCATAAAACGCAACAACGAGCTGGGGATCTGGATCACCTAAAAGGGCAAAGCGATCACCGGCCCGGAGTCCTTTAACATACAGAGCATGACTCAGTCTTTCAACTAGACCGTTAAGCTCCCCATAACTCATCGTTTGCCCATATCGCATTAACGCAGGTTCCTCAGGGTACAGACTTGCTGCAATTAGCAATCGTTCGGATAGAAGCAAGCAATTACCCCCAATATTTAAATTTCCATTTTTCCGTTAAGAAAACTATGGAATAAAAAGAGAGTAGCATATATCTGGAATAATAAGTAATCATTATCCCCTATTAAAATCATAAATTCTTCTGATATTACAGTTCTGCCAACAGACGATTCTTGCCATTTACCTAATTGCTAACTTATTTAGGCAGGTCAAATTGGGCTGCTTTTTAAACTGAAATCCAACATTTCTTTTATCATTACGTTTATTTAGGTAACGAGTACCGGTGTATCCTCCCATAGTTGAACGGAAAAAAGTATCTTTATATACTAAAAGTGAGAACTTTATATCTAAAGTAATCTTCAACTTGTTTAACTCTTTTCCAATATACTTAACAAAAAGTTCATAACGTCTCTTTAACCATTTAAATGGCCTAATCCTGATGTTTGTAATTTTACGTGTATGAGTGATCCGGTAGGACGTCCAAATTTTTTAAAAATAATCCCAACCTTTATTTCGCCTGACACACTATATAATTGTCAGGAATTACAGATGCAACTATGGAGGCGTAAAATGGATTCAAATAGAAATAACGGAAAAGAAGCGGCGGAAGCGATTCGGAGCTATGTCAAACCGATTTTCGGTTTTGCCTTAAACCGGGTCAAGCAGCGGGCCGAGGCGGAGGATCTGGCTCAGGAGATTATGCTGCAGTTGTTGAAATCCTTCTCCGGGGTGCGGGACATTAGAAGCCTTGACGCTTACGTCTGGACGGTTGCCCGATACACTTGGGTGAATTGGTTGAAAAAGCGTGCGCACGCTCCCCAAGCGTTCGAAATCAACGGCATGTCCGAACTGTCGGCCGCCCCTTCCCGGGAGCCGCTTGACCGGTTGCTGGTAACCGAAGCTTACCGCGAGCTGCGCCGAGAAGTCGCGTTTCTGTCCGACATCCATCGCCGGATCGTGGTCATGCATTACTACGACGAGCTGAAAATAAGCGATATCGCGATTGCTCTGAACATTCCTGTCAACACGGTGAAATGGCATTTGAGCGAGGCCAAAAAGAAGTTACGGAAAGGGATGAAACGTATGCGTGCAACAGGAACTTTAAGTGTCAATCCGGTCAGCATGGGGGAAATGGGCCATTCCGGTTCGGCCGGCAGCCTGGGCGAAACCAACGATTTTCTTGGACGCGCCTTGGCGCAAAATATCGTTTACGCGGCTTATCATAAGGCGCGTACCGTACATCAAATCGCGGAGGAGCTTGGAATGCCGCCATCTTTGCTGGAAGGCGAAGTCCGGCACCTGGCCGATTACAATTTTCTCATCCAAACCTCTGCCGGCAAATATCAAAGCAATACCATCGTCTGGGACCTCTTCGACTTAGCCGTAGCTGGTCATCAACTCTGGCAAGATTGTGCCGCCGAAGTGGCCGATGTTCATTTCGACGCGTTAATGGAAGTTCGCCGGCAAGTAGAGGACAGCGGAGTGTACATTCCAGACGGTGACTATAACTTCCTGCTCTGGACCTTGCTGCCCAAGAACATCGAGGAGCAATCTTGGCGGAGCATGCCGGCGGGCGACAACTTCGATGCGGTCGCACCAATGCGAAAGGACGGAGGTCAATATATTGCCTATGCGGCGTTAAATCGGAGCCACTATGCCGATCCGGGTTTTGATATGAGTAGTTACGTCACCTTCGGTCCGTCGCTCCGCTACGTCGAAGACACTCCCTTATACTTGTGGCAATTCAATACGCACTGGAGCGACCGCCAGGTGGATTGGCGTTTCCTGGAATACCGGAATGTCGAGATTTGTCATGCTTTCCAACAAGGAGAACTGCCCGACAACGAAGAGAACGCTGAGCAATATTCGTTCCTGCTGGAGAAAGGATACATCCGCAAGACGGAGGAGGGGTACAAGTTCAATGCGGTCTGGATGGACTCTCCGCAAACGTTGGAACGGTTGAACAAGGCAATGCCGGATTTGTCCGCTCTTTATGCGCCTGCTGTCGGCAAGCTCTACGACAAAATGCTCAACCTGTTCCTGCAAAATCAGCCGAAGCATTTGGAGCCGCAGCTTGCTTACATGGTGAGAGGCAACACCGGAGGAGGTCGGCTGGTCGCTTATATTTTGAAACATTTGATCGATAACGGGAAGTTGAAACCGCCGTTGCCGCACCAGCAGAAGACGATTTCGACCTGGATGGGGCCGGTCAAGTAAGGCGGTTCGGAAATGAATACGAAGAATAGTCGTTCCCGGGCGGTGGCCATTTTTACACAAAACTCTGTCTGTCCAACGAAGTGATTAGGACATCGCTATTTCACAAGACCCCCTCCTGAACGTATGGAAATGATTAAAAACTACCCATGACGCATGTGCGTCATGGGTAGTTTTTAATCGCAATCGTATAACGTTTCCCGTTAGCTTAATGCTCAAACTTTATGGTTCTGTATTTTCAGTACCTTCAGAAAAAAGAAAAGTTACCTCTAAATCATTATCCCCTCTAATTTCATCTATAGTTTTTGAAATCATATGGGAGTACCTCTGATATAACCAGTCTGTGGCAAACTGATCTTGACCTGAAATAATGAGAGTGTTGTCAATTTGAATTGCTGTAGTACCTGTAAACCACCTATCAAAGCTTGGCTGAGAGATTTGGTCTTTTATTTTTTCTAGAACTGATTTCCAAATGTCATTCTTGTTATTAAGTATATTCGTTTTACTTATATGAGCATCATTCTCTTCTAGGAAATAATCGACTGTATTATTAAATATCTTAGCTAATCGAACTAATATATCAATATCAGGTAAACATGCACCTCTCTCCCACTTTGAAACAGCCTGATGACTAACTTTTAAAACTTCACCAAGTTGTGTTTGCGTCATGGATAAATCTTTACGGTTTCTTGCTATGATCTCCCCGACCCGCTTAATATTTATCATTGTTTCACCTCCTAAAATGAATAGTAATTCAGGAACTTATTTATGTATATCAAATTGTGGTTGAAAAACACTCTTCAAATTGCAACTCATAGTTTCATTAAACTAACCTGCCCGTTAGCTTAATGAGGAGCTCATCATCCAAATATAATTTTCGTGTTCTCTACTTTCTGTAAAGGTATACCAAAAAGGATCGTTAGCATTTTTGCAACGATCCCTATTGTCAGTCCGTTAGTTGAAATAAGCAACTAATCACTTCGCTACCCTGCCGACTATAAGTCCTAGGGATATTAAGATTACATCTGTTTACAAACGCATTCTAATCATAGAAAGGAGACCTGAGATGATTTGCCTGTTAGCCTAGATTTTATACATCAAAAGGAATCACTTATGTAACTCACAGCCACTCACCCTAATTAGAGTGTCTCAACCAACTTCTGAATCTTTGAGTGGGAAATTAAATATACAGGTCCCGTTGTTTCTATTTTGCCGTTCTTTACACGTATAGCGCTCTCCTGTTCTGCCGCATAAACATCAATCTCTTCAGACAAGGGGAACAGGTAGCCTTGAACAAACGTGGCGTAGTCGCGTTGAGAATGAGATTCGTAGGCAAAATGATCAAAGCCAATACCATCATAAATAGTACTTGTTTCAACTTCATCCGTCTTATTCAAGCTTAACCATTTTGCAGCCATGTTTAAGGCACCGGCGCTGGCACCCATGATAACGGCATTACTATTCTTAATAACATCTGATAATTCATATTCCGCCAAAAATTCGTTCTGCAGAACAGGATATCCACCGCATAAAAAAATGACAGAAGCGTTCTGAATGGATCGCTGGGCATCTTCCTTCTGCATGCGGTAATCAATGAAATGATACTCATCAAAAATAATATTAGCCTGATTCAACCAGGTCCATTCAGTAATATCATCCATGTTAATTGGCTCATCATTATAACCAGCCGGATCAGCACTAATCATGACAAGTGATTTTCTATCTTGTATATCCTCCTGCAAACAATGGACCAGCTTCTCTGGGAAAAAATGATTAAACCAACTGAAATAGTAGTGAGTACTCAAACTTAATTACCTCCATATGTATTATTTACATTCATCCATAGGAATCATAGACAACCTCTTTTTACATGCATTATACAAAATAATCCAATTTATTGATAGTACATGTACCATAACTATAACCACGTTAAAAAAAGCCCGGTCCTTCCCCCGGGCAACAAACACTTTTGTATGGGTTACTTACTTATAAATTCTACCATCTTCTGATGCAATTCCTTCTCGGAACATTTTTAAGAATACTCTCCTCATAGGTACCCATGAACCAATTTGGAGCATCTGCTTCACCGACCGCTTGGTGAAACGATGGCATATCAGGATATACTTCAATCGTTACTTTTCGCGATGGATGATAATTCTCTATGATTTGATATCTTTACAAATGAATAATGATACGCAAAGATTGGAGTAGTTCTGGAGGGAATCACTTCATGTAACCGACTTCTCAAAATGAAGGAGAGATACTAATGAAATACACCAATGTTTTATTATCAAGCGTAATTGTCTTAGGAAGCATGGGTACGTTATCATCTGCATCGGCTTCGTTTCATACTTCTGATAAAATAGCACACGTTGCTGCTAAATCAACTTCTGTGAACGCTTCGACATACCAGAGTATATCTAAGTTTGAAAAAACAATAAGCTCAAACAAAATTGTCTGGAGAGGTGACAACATCACGATAACCGCGAACACCTTAAAGCTAGATGCTGCTGCCGATTTTGAACAAAACATAATTGACACCATTGTAGTTACTCATGGTAAAGAAAAGCACACCCTACAAACGGGAGATTTTGAAGTTAAATTATTGGATATCACTAGTGTTGCTCAATCTCCATCAAATGAATGGATTGCTATCCAAGTAGAAAAAAGTGCTGGCAGCAACCTCATTCTCATGAACCTTAAAACAGGAAAGTACACGATTATAAACGAACGTCTTGAAAAAGCAGGTAAACAAAATGTAGAAACCATTTCATCATATAATTGGTCACCAAAAGAAGACATCATTGCATTTTCTTATGGAAATACGGAGAAAAGCACGTTAGCAATATACGAAACTAAGAAAGACAGTGTTGTTTATCTCCCTCGGGCAACCAACTATATCAGCACAGGTCTAATATTATGGCATAAGAACGGAAAAAGTATTGATTATATTAGTGAGTATCCTTCAGATCAATGGATTCTTTTCAGATACGATACAGGAAGCAAAAAAGTTAAGCCTGTAAAAAAAATCACAAAAAAAGAATTTCAGCAGTGGTTTAAATTAGATAAATATCCTGCAAAATAATAAAAAAAAAGATTGGACGGAAAATACGTTTTTCTTCAGTTCAACTTATATAGAAAAAAGGCGAGTCTCCATTAAGGACTCGTCTTTTGGCTTTATTAAAATATTTAAGATGTTCCTTTTTGCTTACTCGCTTGCATCTGCTGGGCAAATCTCATCATCTCTTCAAACTCTTCCTCAGATACGGCATCCCCATCGGTGCTTATGTCTTGTACAATCGGAATTTCGGGCTTGGCTTTGGTTCCTTTGCCGTATGTACGGGTACGGGTTCCAGCTGCACCAGCAGCCTGTTTGCCTTTGACCTTGGCCTGATCACGAATATATTGGACGGCTTTCTCGTAGGAGTTCACCTGCTTGAGCAACATGTTGGAGGCGATCGCCTCAACGAAGTTACGGTTAATCCGCTGCTCGCCGCCAGATACAAGCAATGCCATCAAATAATGAATCAATACATTGATAACTTCACCCGGCAACTTGTAACTCAGATCAATTTTCTCAAATATATCGATCAGATTGTCCGGTACTGCACCTGGGAAAAACGTCTGCAGCAGACGTGTGTATGGCTCATTGCGCAACATCATATTGTATTGATGAATATCACACTTGGTCATAAATTGTGGAGGTACTTCGACGTAATATTCCATCTGTACCCCATGCTCAACAGGTGGTTCACCGGAGTCTTCTTTCCGCTCTGGCTCCTCCATATGCTGTCTCAGCGCCACAACCTTGGCCGCCTGTACGGTCTGTTGCTCATGACGCTTCTTCGTCTGTCTGAACTGCATGCTCGCTTTATGCTGAAGATCATCCAGAATCAGCTGGCCCTGTGGAGTGAAGATATCATCTTCATCCAGCAGACGGCATACATCCTGCACACTGAGGTTAAACTTGTTTACTACATAATTTACAATGCCCAGTTGTTCATGATCGAAACGCAACTGTTCCACATGACGACGATTGACGGACTCCCGCGGGAAACGCAAAATAATGTCGGCATAGTTCAAACTGTTTTCTTCCGCTGCATCATTCGTGCCTGTCCGCTGGGCCGTAGTTGATACTTCCGACAAAGCCTGCTCCAACTCGTAATCAATTACGTGGGTATTCAATTCAAATATATCGTAAAAGGGAACGGAAATATTCTCTTTATTGGCTGCCGGATAAGGCGCGTCCCCATTTTCCACTGCCGAGAAACCGGAACGCAGGGAAAGGACTGCGAATTTACCAATCTTGTCACGAAGCAGCAGTGTCAAATGCTGTGTCCGGAAAAACTCTGCCGGAGAGAGCGGCGGTTGCAGCTCATATTCGTAGATGTAATCATCATTTTCCGGTATATATAGGCGTGAAGTCTGAAGTAGCCCCACTGCCTCAAGCTTGGATGTCTGCTCTAACAAATATTTGCGCCCTTTCTCACTTGGCTCCAAGCCAAGTGTCATGAACAGCCTCCGTTGCTGTTCAAGCGGCGAATAACCGACCTGTTCACCGGGAAGATGCTGAAACAACAGCCGATACAAGCCAACCGCAAAAGCACCTACCATGGGCTGATATGCTCCTGTAAGCATACGGTCATCCAGGGCACTAAGTCCAAACTCCCTGTATACGCAGTAGCGATGATGTTCAGTATAATGGTGCAGATTCTTCATGCGCATAGCCTGATCTCCTTCTCCCCAAAAGTATGTTTATCTATTCTATCATAAATGTCTGATCCTCAAATGCTCAAAAACAGGTAAAAAGATGGCCTGTTCTCGCTCCGTTTCGTCCTAGGTCGACATCATTCACGTTTTCGCCGAATTCAGCAAATTTCTAAAATAAAATGTCGAGAGTCGCTAGAATACTATAAAAGCTATAGCAGCAGAATACAAGTGAAGATCTGAAGAGAATGTTCTCCAGATGTATATGAAGTACAAGTGTACAATAATCCTTCTAATATAAATGAATAGCAAAAAAAGCCTTCCCTTTGTACTCGTAAGCGTTTACGACAAAGACAAGACTTTCACGCGATCACAGTGACATGTGTTACCTCTTTCCAACAATCTAAAACATTCTGTACCCACCCAAACGCAACTTCTGGATCGTCCAGCCACTGATTATCGCACCAGCCAGTCCAGCGATGCCCGTCATATAGTCTACAAGCTGGAAAGAACCCAGATGTGACATCAGAGATGACGACTGATCCCATAGAGAGTATACAACAACAGGCAGAATTACAATAATGAACAGATAGGAAGGAAACCAGGTTGTCTTCATCAGCATGTTCAGAATGAAACCGATACCAAACATCATAACGAAAAATAATACCATTAATACCAAAACAGGTATAAATTGCATCGGGCGACACTCACCTCATCTTTCACACATTCAGGTTTCACTTCTGGATAGTAGTTAGTGTACCGCAAAAAATGTGGCGAAGCAACGAACTTTCTGGACAAATTTCCCTATAATTATACTCTGTTCATTTGCCCTTCTGCTTCATGTTGGGATACAATGTAAACGATAAAGCAATCACCCATCCCTTATAGTGCGTATTCAAAAAGACCGGTTTTCAGTGCGGACTTTTTGAACAACCTCTTATAGGGATTTGGAAATATACCTTGCAGGAGGAACACAACCAATGAACGAAGCCGCATCAACACTGGAGGGCTGGTATGCCCTGCATGATTTTCGCTCGATTAACTGGGCCGCCTGGAAAGCAGCAGATGATGAGGAACGTGCTGTAGCGCTGGACGAGCTGGAGGAATTCTGGAAGGAATGGAAAGAAGTCGAGAATTCATCCCAGGGAAGCACGGTCGTTTATACCGTAGTGGGACAAAAGGCTGACCTTTGCATGATGCACCTGCGTGAAACGCTGGAAGATCTGAAGGCTGTTGAAAACGCATTTAACAAAACGATGTTTGCCCAATACACAACGAAGTCGTATTCCTACGTTAGTGTAGTGGAACTGAGCAACTATCTTGGCAAAGAAGGCGAAGACCCGATGCAGAATCCGGAGATTATCGCCCGTCTGAAACCCGTTCTGCCACAACGACAATACATCTGCTTCTATCCGATGAACAAAAAACGTGAGCTGAATGACAACTGGTACATGTTGTCCATGGACGAGCGTCGCACCATGATGCGCAGTCACGGCATGATTGGTCGCAGCTATGCGGGTAAAGTGAAACAGATCATTACCGGCTCTGTCGGTTTCGACGATTGGGAATGGGGCGTTACGCTATTTGCGGATGATGCACTTCAGTTCAAAAAACTTGTCTATGAGATGCGTTTTGATGAAGTGAGTGCCCGTTATGGCGAATTCGGTTCGTTCTATGTGGGAAGCCTCTTGAACGAAGAAACGTTGGAAGACATGCTTAAGCTGTAAACATAATGCAAAGCACAATAAAGCACCGCGACATCTCCTGTAAAGGATATTGTCAGCGGTGCTTTTTCTCATTCATGTACGTGTGGACAACCAAGTCGGACGATGATCCATTTGCAGTTGTTCACTCTATTTTATAAGCCCCTGTTAATTCTTAATCATCGTCCTCTTCATCTACCGCTTTTAGCGATTCGAGGAACTCGGCTGTGGCCCGATCACGGTCACGCCCCTTCTCTTTAAGCCGCTCAATCGCAGGCATAATGAGAATATCCACTTCTTTCTGCACGATGTAGGCCAGATCATACTGATCCTGTTCCTCGAGATAACCACCGACCTGCATCAGGGCGTTGTATCGATCCAGCTCTTCACGTGTTAATAGTCCCCGGACCTGAACACTGCAATGTCTCATCCAAAAAAACGCCCTTTCTTCAGGACTAGCGGAATACCACCAATGATGAACAGATAACGCAGATCAACCAGCTTCTTCAACTGAGCCGCTTTCCAGCCCTTGTATTTCTTGCCGCCTACAACAGCAATGGCTTCACCTTTACCCAATGAAGCAACCGTGCCTTTGCTCGTAAATACAAAAGGTTGTGGCTGTTTCTTGCGAATGGATGCCACGACGTTCTTGGCGCAGTTTACACCCTGCTGCATCGCAATCTGGGCTGTTGGCGGATAAGGCCGTCCTTCCGCGTTGAAGACCAGTGAATTATCACCAATCACATAGACATGCTCATGTCCCGGGGCACGCAGATAATCATCTACTTTCACACGTCCTCGCATCACTTCAAGACCTGCCTGTTCAAGCAATGAGTTACCGCGAATACCGCCGGTCCATACGACTGTAGCCGCATCGAGCTTTTCACCCTCACCCACAATAACCCCGTCCGGGAGACATTGCTTGATTGGAACACCAATTTTGAAAGTAACGCCCTTCTTCTTGAGCACATTCATCGCATGCTCTACCAGTTCCGGATCAAATCCAGGCAAAGCTGAAGGCGCTGCCTCTACATTGTAGATGTGCACGTGTTTCGGATTCACGTCGAACTCCTTGCACAGCTGTGGAATACGATCTGCAAGTTCAGCTACGAATTCAACACCACTGAAACCCGCTCCACCTACGACAAACCGAATACGATTTCGTTTGTTATCGTTTTTGTACATCGCAAATTGATATTCGATGTGTTCTCGAATCAGTCTGACCGAGTTAATGCTGCGGATTGTCATGGCGTGATCGAGCATCCCCGGAATACCGAAGGTCTCAGGCTCACCGCCTAGTCCAATAATCAGATAATCATAGGATAACGTGCCATCCTCCAGAATAATCTTCCGATCCTGCAGACGAATCTCCTTCACGGAAGACTTGACCAGATCAATCTTGAACTCATCAATCAGCTTAGAAATGGGTACTCTTGCATGCTCAATGGTATCCGTGCCGGCTGCCGGCATATGTAGATGTGTAGTAATATAATGATAATCATGCCGGTTCACCAATGTGACGTCGGCCTCGTTATAGTTCAATTCCTTCTGCAGCCGCTGGGCTGTCAGAATCCCGCCATAGCCCGCGCCGAGGATGACGATTTTGGGAATACTGCTCATGTCTATACCCCTTCCGGTTTCACTTGCATCAGCCCGATCTTGGGTGAGATGCAAAATGCACATACTTACAAATATTGATGATGTCTTGCCCATTATGACAACAAATGTTAACTTCGCGAATTTATTTAAACGTTTGCATCAATTTCATAACTCACTAAAAATGGATTTTATGAAACTAGATATCGACGTATCGAACCGTTTTGATCTATATCTAGACTTGATTGAAGCAACTAAAGGTTTATGAAATTGATACGTTTGCACGCAAGTTATCGTTTCAAGTTGTGAAATTAACCACAAGATTCTACAAAACACGGGATCTGTCTTCATATTACATATTGACTCTAAATTAGACAAAAAAACACATAGTACAGGTCAAGGATATCTGTATTTCTAGTAAAGATCAAGGTTTTTTTTGTTATTTTTCATAACCTTTCATTTCCAATTTCATCCTATTCTCATCTGATCTTCATCAATTGTTCCCAGTTTCGTGACGCCGCTAACTTTGCAACCCTGAATACACCGTTTATAATAGGAAAGACAGTTCAGCACCCATGCCGGTTACGATACGTAGCCTGCACATTCTTTCTGTTAACTACCTATTAAAATATGAAAGGTGTTGTTGATTCTTGACTGCACAAAATTCCAGTCATGATATGACTGATTTACTTATTATCGGTGGAGGCCCTGCGGGTCTGTTCGCCGCGTTTTATGGTGGGATGCGTCAGGCATCCGTTACACTGGTTGAAAGTATGCCACAGCTTGGCGGACAACTTGCCGCTCTTTATCCGGAGAAATACATCTATGATGTAGCCGGATTCCCGAAAGTAACGGCTCAGGAACTGGTGAATAACCTGGTTGAGCAAATGAGTCATTTTAACCCGAACATCCGCCTTGAAGAAAAGGTTATATCGGTGGAGAAAAAGGATGAGCAACATTTCGTCGTGAAAACGGATGAGAATGAATATCATGCCAAAGCCGTCATTATTACAGCTGGTGTAGGTGCATTCGAACCACGTCGTCTGGAGCTTGAAGGTGCTGCCAAGTTCGAGAAGAGCAACCTGCACTACTTCATCAGTGATCTGAATGCCTTCGCCGGCAAAAAAGTATTGATCAGTGGCGGCGGTGACTCCGCGGTAGACTGGGCACTCATGCTGGAGCCTATCGCTGAGCAAGTGACGCTGATTCATCGCCGGGACAAGTTCCGTGCACATGAGCACAGTGTCGAAAACCTGATGAATTCCAAGGTGAATGTCGTTACACCGACCGAAATCACGGAACTTCATGGGGATGACACGATTACCAAAGTAACCCTTTCCCATGTGAAAACCAAAGAAACTCAGGAAATCGAAGTAGATGACGTGATCGTTAACTTCGGATTTGTCTCTTCTCTCGGACCAATTGCCGAGTGGGGTATCGAAATTGACAGTAACTCCATCGTTGTTGATTCCCGCATGGAAACATCTATTCCAGGAATCTTCGCTGCCGGAGATATCACAACATACCCAGGTAAACTGAAGCTGATCGCTGTCGGATTCGGCGAAGCTCCAACAGCCGTCAACAATGCAAAGGTATACTTCGATCCGGATGCCAAATTGTCCCCAGGACACAGCAGTAACATGAAACGCTAGTTTTGCTGAAATAACATATATTGATACAAAAAAGGGTATCTTACTCCTGAGTGAATCCATATCAGGAGGGATACCCTTGTCTTATATATGCCCGCTGTGTAACGGTCTGGTTGTACCGGAGCAGGCTTGCCCCCACTGCCTTCAGGGACTGTTAGAATGCGGCAAATTGGATGATTACACCGGACCATACAGCCCCTACGTATTCCAACCTTCCTCTGACACGGCAGACGAAGTCGAAAACGTTTGCAATCATGTGATGTACTGTCACCATTGTCAAACAAGCACGCCATGGCCAGTCTCACTATGGGACTTGTCCGGAAACCTGTAACATTGCCTGCAATGAGGATCTCTAGTGAAGAATGGCAGATACGTCGGTACCCAGTTTGCGCTTATGGATTTCTGCCAACAGCAGTGCGATGAAATCTCGTTCGAGATTCAACTCAATCGCTTTATGGTAGGAATCCAACAACATCTCATCGGATAACATAGCCATTTCCCGCCACAACCTTTCCTTTTTTTTCCTCAAAACTATCATATCAGAGATTCATATAGAGAACAAGCGTTCTTGTTATCCACAACGATATGTGGAAATCCTGTGCATAGTTTGTTGATAAATGGAAAAAATACAGAGTAATCAACGTGTATAGTGTGGACAATATTTATGCACAGGGAGTTTGTACTACTGTCAGAACGTTTATCTGCGTATTTTTTTTGGAATAAATTCATAGTTTCAAGACTTGTTGCGAGTAAATTACCCTGTAATGTAAAATTTCAAACGGTTTTCATATCGTTTTCTTCTATATATTATCGGATTTTCTTGAATTTTCTTGAGTTTTCCCATTCATTTTCTATTGGGGTCTGGTATTCACTTCCAGAATCCAAATCTTGCCTGAATAATCCAGTCCATAATCAAATCCAAGCTGACCTACACCAGGGAAATGTCTTTCCATAATGTACGTACATGTCAGTGTAAGGGAACGCATCTCCCGGCGTTTGTGCCGACCGGATATATGTGGCAGGGATAAACCAAGAGCTCGCCTTCCTGATAACATGGTTCCACCCTTGCTCAGATTCGTCACACAGAGTCCGGGACGAGCGAGTCGTCCTACTAAGGAACGGAATACCCAGCCTCGTTCGGTTTTGACCACTTTGACTCTGTAATCAACAGGTCTCCCTTGAATTGTTGCCAGATGAATGCCTTGCTGGATCAAGTACTTGCGTCTAGCCTTTACACGCACTAGAGAGCGATACATCTGGCTGAAACTGGTGAAAGAACGGGTCGTTTTCATATGGGTGTATCGATAAGCCCCACCGCTCGCCGATACCCGGATGACACCGTAACCTCCACCTCCTACAATAGGTTTGACATACACCATTCCATAATGACTGAGCATTTGCAGCAGATTACCCGAGTTGAATGCCTTGGTCTGTGGGATATGGACAGCAGCTACCGGGTATTTCATCAGAGCCGCTGTCTTCCGCCATTTGCTTGCAAGTTGTCTCGACATGGGTTGATCTCCTTCCTTGAAACAATAGTCCTTCCTTATACATACTCAACAGAAGCCTTGCTTTCTTGGATGTCTGTCCACGGCAAAGGCCCCTTTTCCATGTAACCTGTCCCAGGGGTGATGGCGGAAACGGGAACAAGCGCCCGGTTTGCTTTTCAAACAAGTCAATCTGTCGTATGCTACTAAGGAATGGCTGGAAGGGCTTAAATATGAGGATCTAAGGAGCGTTCTGAACAAATGGAAGCATTTTTCAAATCACTTTATGGCGTAGCCTATTTTGCAATGTCGATCGTTCTGGTAGCTGTTACGGTACTTCTCTTTGTCACAGGTATTCGACTGTTTATGCAAAAGCGTAATCGCGGCTTTGCCGTGAGTTGTCTTATATTTGCCTGTTTCATCGTCTTTATCATTGTTGTTATGTTAACTACGCCCTTCTCTGCCACACCGCCGGGTTCACCGGAAGCCATGGCTGCCCTTCTTCACTTCGGGTAGTTGAACCTCTGTAGAAGGAGATGCTTATGACACGTACTAATGAAACCTTAGGAATTATTGATATCGGCTCGAACTCCATTCGTCTAGTTATATATGAACTGGATCAGGATGCAGCCTATCGCATCATTCATGAAGACAAATACGCTGCTCGTCTGAGCAGCGTTGTTGAGCCGGATGGTACCATCCTTCGCCACTCTTTGGATAAAGCCATCACCATCTTGCGTCAATTCAAAGCGACCTGTGAAGCGTATCAGACCAAACTGATTCGCGCAGCAGCTACCGCAGCTATTCGTAATGCAAGCAATGTCCTGGAGATTATTGAATGGCTGGAGACCGAGACGGGGCTTACCATTGAATGTGTATCGGGAGATCGGGAGGCCTATTATGGGTTCCTTGGTGTCACTCAATCCATTGATCTGGCTGATGGTTACGTCGTGGATATTGGAGGCGGCAGCACAGAGATCACGGTCTTTCAGAATCGGAAGAGGTTACATAGCATCTCCCTCCCTATTGGTGCAGTGAATTCACATGCCCGTTATGGGGGCGAAGATCAGTGGACCGAGGAAAATGCAAATGCATTATGCAACGAAGTCATTGAGGCTCTCCGTGGACAGGATTGGATTCGTGAGCACCCTGGTCTGCCACTCATCGGACTTGGCGGCACAATGCGTACACTTGCCAAAGTGGAACAGAAGCGTACCCAGTATTCTTTGCCTGTGAGCCATCATTATGAGATCAGTGAGGAAGCGATGGAGAATATTGCTCGCACCTTGCCACATTTCACCTCAGCACAGCGTAAAAAGGTACCTGGGCTCGCCAAAGATCGCGCAGACATCATTGTGCCCGGCGTACTGATCCTGCGAACCATCTTCCAGTTAATACAGGGAGATCGTTATGTGGTTAGTGGTGCGGGTCTACGAGACGGGTTGTTGCGTGATTACATGGCTGGAGGTCAGCCGGTCGTTCCAGACGCGCTGAAAGACAGTATCCGCAACTTTATCCATTTTGGTCCGCCTATTCCAGAGAAACGTCTGCAACGGATTCATCAGGATATGGTTACCCTGTATACGGCATTACAAGGTACCCCTCCTGATCAAGCAGATGCCCGAATCCTGTATGCATCCTCCATGCTGCACATGGCAGGTAAGCAGATTAACTATTTCCGTTATACACAGCACTCGGCCTATTGGATCATGAATTCAAGCATCTATGGACTTTCTCATCGGGAGACCATTCTAAGTGCCAGTGCAGCTGATTATCATCCAAAAAAAAGAACGCCCCAGCTGCTGAATAAGCACCGGGACATTCTGAAAAACTCGGATGAGCGGCATGCTCATCGTATTGGCTCTCTGCTGCGCGTAGCTGAAGCCATCAATCGATCCGAAAGCATCGCTGCGATTGAAGCAACAAAAGAAAACGACTCGCTGCAGGTGCAATTCACCTGTACAGCTGAGCCGTTACTGGAACTTGATGGCCTGGAAGAGGCCGTCAAGGATCTGAAGGAAGCCTGGGGAGTTACGTTAACGCACTCCATTCAGCAGGCTTCCAAGGGATAATACCCATGGCCTCCGTCTGACTTCTCAGCGGGGGCTTTTCATTTTTTACAAATACATAATTGCCACCAGGCATAAGCTCTCTGGCTTTGACATTATCCATAAGGGACAGATTAAGAATATCGACCAGCATTTTCTTCAGCTCTGGATCGAACACGGGACACATCAGTTCAATTCTTCGATTCAGGTTACGTGTCATCCAGTCTGCACTGGAGATGAATACATCCGGGTTGCCGCTATTTTCAAAATAAAACAACCGTGAATGCTCCAGAAAACGATCCACAATGCTAATGACCCGAATATTCTCACTGAGCCCCTCTACCCCCGGACGCAGACAACATACACCACGCACAATCAGATCGATCTGCACGCCGGCTTGAGAAGCCTCGTATAATTCATCAATCATTTCCTGATGGGATAAGGAGTTGATCTTGGCAATGATTCTGGAAGGTTTCCCTTTCAGCGCGTGCTCCGTTTCTCTACGAATCAGTGCAAACAACTCATCCTTCATACCATCCGGAGCTACGCGGAACGCCTGCAATGCCTTCGGACCGGAGTATCCGGTAATCTCATTGAACAATTCGGATGCATCTTCCCCAATAATCGGATTAGAGGTGAACAGTCCCACGTCCGTATACACTTTGGCTGTACTCTCATTATAGTTACCGGTTCCTACATGAACATAACGTCTCAGCCCCTGCTGTTCCCTGCGTACGACAAGAATGATTTTGGCATGGGTCTTGAGTCCAACCAGTCCATAAACCACGTGACATCCGGCCTTCTCCAGCTTACGGGCCCAAGCAATGTTACGCTCTTCATCAAACCGGGCTTTCAATTCCACCACCACCGTGACCTGCTTACCACTCTCAGCGGCAAGTGCAAGTGCCGGAATAAGGCGTGAATCGCCATTGACCCGATATAATGTCATCTTGATAGCCAGAACTCTTGGATCTTCCGAAGCCTCCAATATAAAATCAGTGACTGGTTCAAACGATTCGTATGGATGATGCACCAGTACATCGCGTTTGCGCAGCAACTCAAAATGACTTTCTCTTGGGAGAAACTCAAGTGGGTAGACTGGCTTCACCGGACTGTATTTCAGATGTGAGAAACTTTCCAGACTGTCTACGAATCCCGCCAGAAAACTCAGATCGAGTGGTCCATCAATTTCATATACCGGGTCCTGAATATCAAATTCATCCTGCAATTCCAATAAGGCATCCGGACGAAAATCCTTGCAGACTTCCAGTCGTACAGGAGCCCCGCGGCGTCTGCGTCGCAATTCTTTTTCAATAGCCTCAAGCAGATCTTCCGCTTCTTCTTCATTAATGAACAGATCCGCATTGCGGGTCACTCGGAACTCCTGTGCAGCAAGCGAGATATATCCGCTGAAGAGCGTATGGATATGATGTTTGATAAGATCTTCAATCAATATGAATGTTTTCTTTTTGCTATTCGCCCGAATGGGAGCCTGAACTACCCGCGGCAGATTGGAAGGTACCTGAACAATAGCCATAAACGGCTCGCCCTCTTGCTCCCCTTCCTTCTGTAACATCACGGACAGATAGACAGACTTGTTGTGTACCAGTGGGAACGGACGACTCTGGTCAATCGCCATCGGTGTGAGTACCGGAAAAATAATCTCATGAAAGTATTGGTCCATTGCGCGCTGCTGTGTCACATTAAGATCTGTATATTCCTGAATGTTCACGCCTTTCTTGGCGAGTAGACGAATGAGTTCACGATACGTTTTATACTGTTCGGCGACCATGGTCCCGGTTCGTTTGATCAATCTGCGGTACAATCCCGAAGGCGTGTATCCTGTAAAATCTTTTTGCGTGAATCCGGCCTTGATCTTCTCTTTTGTCTCTGCCACCCTTACACTGACGAACTCGTCCAGATTACTAGCGACAATGCCGAGAAATCTCATGCGTTCCAGCAGAGGCGTTGTTGGATCCTGGGCCTCCTGAAGTACGCGCCGATTAAATTCAACCCAACTCAAATCACGATTAACGTAGTTACCTGTTTTGACGTCTCTATGCATGTATGGCCTCCGAATGTGTTGCATATCTATTCTTGGTTAGAAGTTCTCATATAATTGTACTATTCGTAATCAACATCAAGCGTCAGCGCAGTGTAAACGCTACGTAAAATTTATGTAAATGATACCTCATGGCCGCAACTTTTTCCATCCCTTTACAAAGGTCAATAGACAGAGTAAAGTGAAGTACAGTGTGATTTGGTCCGGTTGCTTGTTCTCATTCCAAATATATTTGATTAAAGGAGTATATAATGAAATCCAACAAACCTAGAACGTTACAAAAAAATATAGAGTTTTTCACGGCTGCACTATCGCAATGTATGGTAAGCGCATGGCAGGAAGACCCGGCTGGCGTCTATTGCGAGGTAGGTTGTGGCATTGTGGAACGAATCAGTGAAGACAGTGTGCGCATCCGAAACAATGACGGAACAAAGAGCCATTATGCACGAGATATCACGATGTTCCAGACTGAAAAATAATTTTGCATAACTACGTAAAAAAGACTAGCTTTGCGAAACAAGGTGTTGTATACTCTTGCCACAAGGAAAGGAGGTGCGTCAACATTTCTAATGTCATGTTGAACGTGTCCCTTACCCGATCCACTAGCTCAAATTAAAAGAGTCTAGTGGAGGCGCGGGATACGGATCAATGTTTTAAAAAGCGCCACGGGTAGAAAAGCCGTCTTCGGACGGCTTTTTGTTTTGTCTTTTTTCTGTAGAGAGGTTGAGAAAACACCCAAAATATTGGAAATAGACCCTTTAGTAGAGCAAACCAGGATGGCTATAATTAGGATGCAACTCAACCTAAATCCGAGGAGGCATCTTGTAATGTTCAAAAATGTAAGGGGTTTCAAGACATCCATCATGTTGGCTTTTGTTTTGTTATTCACCTCCATCCTGTTGCCCGCAGGTCAGCATGCCAGCGCAGCACCAAGTTTCGCCAAAGGAGCCGACATCAGTTGGGTTCCCGGAATGGAAGCCCAAGGGTACAAATGGAAAGATAAAAACGGAGTTCAGCGTGACATCATTGATATTTTGAAAAAAGACTATCAAATCAACTCCGTCCGCATTCGGGTATTCGTTAATCCTTCGAATGATTATGGGAACGGTTACATGAATAAGGATCGTGCGGCTACACTCGCACAGCGTGCCAAGAATGCCGGCATGAGTGTAATGCTTACCCTGCACTACAGCGATTCCTGGGCAGACCCTGGTCAACAAACTAAACCTGCTGCCTGGAAAAACTATACGTTCCAACAGCTCATGGATGCGGTATGGAACCACACTCGTGATGTCATGACGGCGATGCAGAGCAAAGGCGTTACCCCGGACTGGGTACAGATCGGGAATGAAACAAGCAACGGCATGTTATGGGAAGATGGCAAAGCATCCACCAACATGAAAAACTATGCGTGGCTGGTGAATACAGGCCATAATGCAGTAAAATCCCTGAGCAGCGGTACCAAAACCATTGTGCATCTCGCAGGTGGAGATGATAACGCCCTCTATGTATGGAATATTGGTGGTTTGATCAATAACGGAGCTAACTTTGACATGATCGCCATGTCCCTCTATCCTTCAGCTTCCGGCTGGAACACCGCTGTGACGAATACGGTAAACAATGCCAAGGATATGATCAACCGTTATGGCAAAGAGATCATCATCTCCGAAATTGGCATGGACAATAACCAAGCTGCAGCTGGAAAAAGTTTTGTTGCCGCGATGAAAAACCAAATCCGCAATTTGCCAAACGGCAAAGGAAAAGGTGTATTCTACTGGGAGCCTCAGGCTACACCAGGGTACAATGGCGGCTATGGCAAAGGCGCATGGCAGTCTAATATGATGCCAACGGCGGTCATGGAAGGATTTATTGACTAGGTACGGTGGGTAGAAGTGCGGGCTTTGGGGGGCAGCGTGGTGGCGTTCCGGGGGCGGATCGTTCTTATGATCGCTGTTATCCCCAGATTTTATGAATTCCCTTATTAGGGGAAAATCCGGGGATAAAGGCGACCGCTTCGCTTCTTCAGAATCGATTCCGCCCCCTCCACTACGTTGCTGCTTCTGTGTGAGGCACTTCTAAAACCGTGTGTAGTCAAATGGGATTAAGTAGTAAGGTAAAACAAGGGCTGAAGGCGCTATTCCTGTGGGAGTGGCGCCTTTTTGTGATGAAGTGCGCGCTTTGGGGTAGCACGATGGTGGGCGTTCCGGTGGCGGATCGTTCTTATGATCGCTGTTATCCCCAGATTTTATGAATTCCCCTTGTAAGGGGAAAATCCGGGGATAAAGGCGAACGCTCCGCTTCTTCAGAATCGATTCCGCCCCCTCCACTACGTTGCTGCTCCTTGAGACACTTCTAAAACCGTGTGTAGGCAAGTTATTAGGGTAACGAAAGACGGAAGGCTGTTCCCAGTGGGAGTAGCGCCTTTTGGCGATGAAGTGCGTTAAGGGCGCAACGTGCTGGGCGTTCAAGGGCGGATCGTTCTTATGATCGCTGTTATCCCCAGATTTTATGAATTCCCCTTGTAAGGGGAAAATCCGGGGATAAAGGCGACCGCTTCGCTTCTTCAGAATCGATTCCGCCCCCTCCACTACGTTGCTGCTTCTGTGAGGCACTTCTAAACCGTGGGTAGTCAAATGGATTAAGTAGTAAGGTGAAACAAGTGCACGAAGGCGCTATTCCTGTGGGAGTAGCGCCTTTTTGTGATGAAGTGCGTTGAGGTTGCAGCGTGGTGGGCGTTCCTGGATCGGATCGGGCACTTCTCAAGCGTGTCGATCAATCGGGGAGGGGTGCACCACTCGGGCTGGAGACTGATGTTCTTTTGGCTTACATATGAATATAATAAGTTTATTGAGATAACACATAGGATCAACTTCTTATTGGAGCGGGGGAAAATGGATGAGTTTTTTAAAAGGGATAGGTCAATTGGCTGGGGAAGTTACCGGAAAAGTGTTGGGTGGCAGCGTCAGGGTTGTTGGTGAGATCGCAGGTAGCCCCTTTATCAAAGAAATCGGGAACGGTGTAGAGAAAGCTACGATCAATACAGGCAAAACCATTGGACAACTGGCTAGTGGTACATATGATCTTGCCAGTGGTGCAATTCGAAAAGATGATACTACCATAGACGCGGGGCTTGCTGATATTGGAGGTGCCGTAACCACTACTGCAAAAGGTGTAGCGATATCAGCCAAGTATGTATATAACAGCGGTAAAGATGTTGTTGTGGGCATGAAAGAGGAAGATAAGGACAGAGTCAAGCTGGGTGCCAAGAATCTTTTAGCAGCCGCTGCGGTAACAACACTCGCTGTAGGTGTCATTGATGCAGTTGATGGGCCTGAAGGTATGGATACGTAGGAATCCGAATTAGATCACTAATAACACAACAACTGCAGAAATACAGCCTAGCAGGGCAATAAAAATATGGAGACAACTAAATGAGATTTTTTCAAGTAAAATCCGTTGTCTCTTCTGAATAAAACATGAGTAGATGAACACCGTTATCACAACGGGCAGATATAAATGAAAATCCGGACCATTCATGCTCGGTAATAGTTTATTAATATATCCACCTATCGTCTCGTTGACCATCATGAACCCATATATACTACCAATTATTGCTGAAACTGCAAACTGAAATAGTATCTTAACTACACCCTTCTTTACAAAGAATGGATCACGTTTGCGGTAACCGTTATTAACCATCATATATCTGTCGCCTCCTCGTTTTTCTATTACTCTTTTTGGTTATTACTCCTTTATTTTACCATAACGTTGATCAGCTGCCTTCTTAGTTTTTGTCATTCCATCGTTTCCCCACAAACAAAAAGATGGCCCTGTCCACCTTATTGGCAGACAGGGCAACTATGGTGATACCAGATTAGCTTTATCCTCAGCTTACCTTAGCAAGTCGCGTGGCACGCATCGATGCGGTTGCATATACGATAAGCGCAATCCAGATGAGCGCGAAACCAACGAGCAGAACTGGCGAGACCGTTTCCTTGAATACAAACACACTCAGGATCAGCATGATTGTCGGACCAATATACTGCACAAAACCTAGTGTGGACAATGACATTCGAGCAGCCGCCCGTGCAAAGAACAGCAGTGGCAGCGCCGTCACCACGCCGGAAAGCAGCAGTTCGAAGAACATCGGTGCAGGCAACGTCCATGCCGTTGCTTTTCCCACAATGGCCAAGTAGATCCAGTAACCGAGTGCGATGGGCAGAACTACAGCTGTCTCCGAAAATAAGCCCACTGAAGCATCTTGCTTGATCTTCTTCTTCGCCAGACCGTACAAGCCAAATGACACGGCCAGCGAGATCGCAACCCATGGGAAACGTCCGTAGTCGATAGCGATGATAAGCACCGCGACACCAGCGATGGCAATCGCGAGCCATTGTCCACGGTTTGGCTTTTCATGAAGGAAGACAACCGCCAGCAGCACATTCAGTAACGGGTTCAAATAATAGCCCAGACTTGTCTCAACCACATGACCGTTGTTAACTGCCCAGATGAAGATCAGCCAGTTAATAGCAATTAGCAGTCCACTTGCGGTAAGGGACAGCAGGGTCGAACGACTGGTCAGAATTCGCTTCATGTCACCCCAACGACGTTGGACGGCAACGAAAATTCCCATAAAGACAAATGACCAGACGACCCTGTGCGATAAAATCTCGCCTGCCGGTACATTTTCAAACAACTTCCAATACAGCGGGAGAACCCCCCACATGATATACGCAATGATTGCGTTGATTAATCCACTATTCATAACTGTATCCCCTCTTATTGCTCTGATATCTCAACGGATTATACGCCTCGATCCTCGTTTAAGTAAAGGGGTAATAGGTCATACAGGAATCCATGCCTAGTTCAAATGACTTTTTTTTGAGCAAAATCCCCCGTATAGCGCTACCAAATTATACTTTGCGCTTTTTCTTTCTTACTATCATATAGAGGATAAAGATCGCCGCTAATACGAATATACCTACGATATACAAATCGATGTCTTGCTCAAACATAAACCACATTTTGTGTTCTAAGTTTACTTGTTGTTTGGGTAGATATCCTTCCCCGAATAGTTCAGTTGCTTGATTAATATTGTTCATTTCGATGGTCGAACTGCACGGACTACTGCTTAACTCGACATTCGCCTCACTAAAGTAGATTAAGTATTTGTTGCCTTCCTTGAAATCAAACCCCCAAGTATAGTTCGTTCCGATAATTAGTTGAGAGCTAACTTCAGTATTCCAACTCCTCTCAGCTTCCACTAAAATATATCTAATTTTCTCTTTTGTGCCCGTAAACCCCTTTTGCTTTAAGTCCACCTTTACTTGCTTTACTTCACCATAAACAGCTCCATCATATATTTCTAACTGTTCTTGGGGACCTCCCGATTCAACACATGACAAAGCGTTAGCATTTTGTGCATTTGAGATAAAAAACACGGTAGAGAAACAAAATATTAACGTGAAAATACGAAGCTTCAGTTCATCCACCTTCTTCTCATCATCTTAATTCGTACATCTTTATTGACCTGTTTAACAGGAAAAATGTTGCATTTTTCCTGACTTTAGGTGGATCAACAAAGAAGCAACCAACCGGACACAGTTGGTTACTCCACTTGGCTTTTTAAGTTTCGTATTTCTTTTTCCATTCTTCACTCCATTTTTGAAAACTTTTTCCCGTTACTTCTTCCAATGTTTTTCCATCCAACGAATATGGTGCTCCATCCATTGCTGCATTTGGGAAGGATGTCCCCCCTATAACTTTGCCTTCACAAAGTATTATTGAAACTTTGGATTTACTATCGTCTAACGTTCCCAGAGGATGGTTTGTTACTGTAAAGCTATACACCGATATTTCCATTCCGAAATACTGTTCGGGTTCTACTTTTTGAACCGCCCATGTCTGTCTATATGGTATCGTTTCCGTTATCCCGTAGAGTAGTTTGTCTTTGCTTAGAGTGTATTTCTGAACTTGACCATCGTACGAAGAAATTTTATAACCTTTTGCCTTAACATATTCTGTCGCAGTCTTTTGATCACCTGTGATCGTGAGTTCATCTGTACCCAACATCGTGACCTCGTTATTGCACCCAGCAATGATAAAAAAAACTAGCGCTAATACAATACGGATAGGTTTAAAATACATCAAGTTCTCCCCCCGCAACGTGAAGTAGTTTATTCATTTTTTTGACGATTAGTTTATTAAAATGGTTTTACTATTCTGCCGTTACATTAACAAAAAAGCTGCCGACCCTTTTGATCAACTGCCGAATGGTGTTCATTTTATTGACGTTCCTCCAACATGAAACACACCAATTACAGTTTCACCATCCTTGTCATACAGTGGAATATCCCACCCGTCTGGTGATCTGCTGTTCTGTATCGCAATAGCTTCTTCAGGTGTTTTTGGTTGCTCGCCATCCATGTCTTTTTTCAGCAGATATCCTTCTGTACCATCCACACCAGTAGCCAGGATTAAATCAGGTTCCGTTTCTGGAGAAGTCGCATATGCGGCAGAACCATATGTCTGTCCATTCTTATTTTTCGGATAAAGAGAAGTGATGTGAATTTGATTCATCGCATTTTTAACGTTTGGATATTGGGATAACCCCGAACCACTCGATACACTAATCATTAAAGCCACAAAGATCAATAGTATAACTCCATTAGAATACATCTTCACAACTGTTCACTCCCTTATACTTTTAGGCTCGCAGAAAATCTGATTAAAAGAAGTAGGCCTTCCATATAATCGCATTTACATCCCATATTTAGAATAATATAACATAGATTCAAAGGAGTATTTGGAAGTTGAACGATAATCATCTAACCTGTCTAACTTTATTGCAGAACATCCCTCTTCGATAACATAAAAAAACGGACACCGATCTGTGGAGATCAGCGTCCGTTTGTATGTTCCATATAATAATTTAAAAGTGTTACTTCACTTCGCCGACAACGGTAAAGCGCTCGTTTTTGTGTTGTGGATTCTCGATCTCATCAACCAAAGCAATCGCATAGTCTGCATAGCTGATGTAGCTGTTGCCCTCGCTATTCACGAGAATAACATCGTTGCCTGCTTGATATTTGCCGGTGCGTACACCTTCTGGATTAAAGAATCCAGCCGGACTCAGGAATGTCCATTGAATACCTGAAGATGCTTGCAGATCCTGCAAGTTTTGGCCTTGGTTCGTTGCAGTTGCTTTGTATGCATCAGGGAATCCTGGGGATTCAAAGAGACGCAATGTCTTGGACTCGTCTGTGAACAGGCTTCCTGCTCCACCTACAACGATCAGACGAGTGTTTGGTGCATCTTTCAGGATGTTGATCAACGCTTGTCCTACTTCCACATGCAGGTTTTCTTTACCCGCCAGTGCACCAAATGCATTTACAACCACATCGAAAGCTTTAACATCTTCAGCTGTAAGATCAAATACATCTTTCTCCAGCGTATTCAGGCTTTTATCTTCCAATTTGGATGCATTACGAACGATTGCCGTCACTTTATGCCCTCTGTCTGCTGCTTCTTTCAAAATCACACTTCCCGCTTTGCCTGTTGCACCAATGATTGCAATGTTCATCATGATCTCTCCTTTAAATTATCGATATGGTTTATGTTTGAACTTTATATTGTAACTATAGTTGTTACAATTATGTTTGTCAACCATGCAACTTTCAGTACACGCAAAAAAGCCCCTGATATCATGCCCGTGCAAAACGGATACAATTCAGAGGCTATCTATTAAAGGGATTGCAAACTGCTTATTTCAAAACAAGATTGGGAAACCGCTGAACAACTCAGTTTCTTAACAATCTTTATCAGGTACACCCGCGTCTTCCTTCGTACGGAAAGAAGATCCACAGCCACAAGTCGCTACCGCGTTCGGATTATGGATGGTGAACCCACCCGTCATACCGGACTCTTCAAAATCAATTTCGAGACCATCCAGATACTTCAGGTTTTCCTTCTCGACTACAACCTTCATGCTCTGAATATCCATATACAGGTCCTCATCGGACTCTTTATCGTCAAAGCCCATGGCGTACGAAAATCCGGTGCAACCGCCTGGTGCTACGCCAAGACGCAGGAACATACCAGGTGTCTCTTGCTGTGCAAGCATCTCTTTCAATCTGTCAGCAGCCGTTTCGCTGATGTTAATCATGCCAGGTCACTCTCCTTTTTCATATAAAATCAATGTTCAAAAAGGGCGCTTTTCAATACCAAGAAGATGGGATGAAGATAGAAATGGAGTAGCGGAGCGTAGGCAAAACTACGTGAGCAACTACAATGTTTCCAAAGGAAACATACTTCGTAAGCCTCCCGCCTATTTCGGTGAATCCCATATTCGACGCTGAGATGCCGCTATGCATCCCTCGTAATCAAAAGCGTACTTTTTGAACAACCTTTCATTAACTCTTCTTTAAATTATACTCCACCCCGTCAAGGGTCTCAAGTCATGTTTGCCTCTTTCCGCGTTCCCCCTGTACTCCTTTTTCTTCCCAGTGTATTGAACCCCCGGGACACGAGGTTTATAATGAATAGGTGGTCGCACTGAAATGTCGTTATTTTGTCATGACTTATTCAGACGATGGTCATAATTGGAGTTGTAATTTTTTTCACATTTCGAGACTGCAACGCAGTCCCCAATGCATATATGAGTCAACAGACTCCATTTTTTGAAAAAATTTAGCTTTCATATGCAGCACGCGCTGCACCGGGTAAATAAGAGTTAGTCCAACTAAGAAGGCGGCAGTTGACCGCATCTTTTCTATGTAGTTCTGTATGCAGATCCTACACACAACTCAAATCCGGTTAAGAACAGGAGGAAATAATATGTCTACATTGGTAACACCGTTCACAGACAAAAGAATGGCTGAAATCGTCGAGAAAGTGCAGAACGGCGTAAGGCTGAGCGTGGAAGACGGCGTATATCTGTATGAAACAGATGATCTGCTGACTTTGGGCCAGCTGGCCAATGAGGCCAACCTGCGGAAGAATGGTAAGAAAGTATATTTCATCGAGAACATGAGTCTTTACTTTACGAACGTATGCGAAGCCCACTGCGCTTTTTGTAATTTCCGCAAAGACCAGGGTGAAGAAGGCTCCTATACATTATCCGGTCAGGAAATGATCGATTATGTGGAACAGCATATTCATCCGGGCGTACGTGAGTTCCATATCGTAGGCGGACATAACAACCATGTTCCTTTTCAATATTATGTCGATTCCCTGCGTGCTTTAAACGAGAAATATCCGGATGTTACACTGAAAGCTTACACGGCAGCCGAGATTGATTTCTTCACCCGGATTAGCGGACTCAGCATCAGAGAAGTTCTGCAAGAGCTGCAAAAAGCAGGTCTGAAAACATTGACTGGTGGCGGCGCTGAGATTCTGTCGGATGAATATCGCAAAAAAATGCGTGTAGACAAAGCCAACGTGGACCGTTATCTTGAGGTGCACCGAACAGCTCATGAGCTGGGCATGCGTACACATACTACGATGTTGTATGGATCGATCGAATCCTATGAGGATCGCGTTAACCACATGGTGCAGATTCGTGAATTGCAAGACGAGACCAACGGATTTATGGTCTTTATCCCTCTTTCCATGCAGCCAAAAAGTAAAAACGCAAGCATTATGCGTCGTAACTCGGCATATGAGGATCTCAAAACAATTGCGATCAGCCGTCTGATGCTGGATAACATCGATCATATCAAAGCATACTTCATTAACATCGGTCCACAGCTGACTCAAGTCGCTCTTGGTTTCGGTGCTTCGGATGCACATGGTACGATCGTTCGGGAACGCATTAGTCATGCGGCAGGTGCACTCACACCTGAAGGCCTTACACGTAAAGAGCTTATATGGCTCATTAAGGGTGCAGGACGTATTCCGGTAGAACGTGATACGTTCTACAATGAAATTCAAGTGTACGAATAGGATATAACTCCATCCACAACCAATATTGCACCAGCACCACTCCAGAACGCAGCTTTCATGATAGGGAGACGTTTGAATTCGAGTGGTGCAAACTGCTGAATAATATCTACAATTTTCAATGTCTACTTTTCAATTATTCAAATCATAACAAAAGGAGCAGCTATGTTATTGCATAGCTGCTCCACAGTTTACAGCCCCATTTCAGTGGGACTGATGCAGAAAGGAAGCCGAGTCATGAAAAATTTCGTCATTCTTGGAGGCGGCTATGGCGGCCTCACCATCATCAAGGAACTTCTGGAAGGTAAAATTCCATCCGATACACAAATTATTTTGGTGGACCGCAGCCCCTTTCAGGGATTAAAGACAGAATATTACGCACTCGCAGCAGGAACCGTATCTGATTATGACCTGCGTATCCAATTTCCAGTGAGCGATAAAGTCACTTACCGTTATGGAGAAGTTACCTCGATTGACCTGGAACAGCGTCAGATTGAATTTGAAGGCCAAGACCCGCTTGAATACGACAAGCTTGTCATCGGACTTGGTTGTACAGACCGTTTCCACAACACACCAGGCGCAGAAGACTACAGCTGTACCATTCAAAGCTTTAGCAAAACACGCGAGACTTACCTGCGACTTAATGAAGTCAAAGCCTATGGCAATGTGCATATCGTAGGCGGTGGATTAAGTGGTGTCGAGATGGCAGCCGAACTTCGTGAGAGCAGACCCGATCTAAACATCAGTATTCTGGATCGTGGTGAACGTGTATTATCAGCCTTCCCGCAACGTCTGTCTGTGTATGTGCATGAATGGTTCAACGAACATCAGGTAGAGACACGCGGGCATATCGCCATTTCACGTGTTGAACCTAATGCCATCTATAACCGGGATGAACAGATTCTAACGGATGCTGTCGTGTGGACTGCAGGCATTCAGCCCGTAAAAGTGGTACAGGATCTGGACGTGACCAAAGACCCTCAAGGACGTGTCGTCCTGAATGAATACTACCAAATCCCGGAATATACCGATGTCTATGTGGTTGGTGACTGTGCCAGTGTACCTTATGCACCTAGCGGTCAAGCTGCGGAAGTACAGGGTGAGCAGATCGCCCATATTCAGCATGCCCTCTGGAAAGGCGAAAAGCCCAATCCACATCCACTCAAGCTTCGTGGCACACTCGGTGCACTCGGCAAGAAGTCTGGGTTTGGGCTGATGGGCAAAACGTCCATGATGGGACGTGTACCTCGTATTTTGAAAAGTGGTGTGCTCTGGATGTCCAAGCGTCATCTCGGTTAGTCGAGATCGAGATCGTCCCATGCATCGGCTTCGGCAACTTTGGCCAGAATGGCGTTATATAGATCTTCCACTTTGTCCGTGATGACAACTTCGCCATTTACCAGTGCAAATGGAGTCATAGAACATTGGCCGCAGTTGGTGAGGCAGCCATATTCAATCACGTCATAGTCTGGATTTTCTTCCAGTTGATCCATGACTTCATCTGTGCCAAAATGCATATTATTGGCACAAAATTCAATAATCGGTCTCATTTAAGTTCACCTGCTTTGTTTGACCATTTTAATTTGTGGCCATTTGTAATATAATATAGGAAGGAAAGGAGTTGAACAATATGAGCGAAAACGCACAAAGCACCATGTATGATGAGGTATCTGATGTGCTTGATAAACTTCGTCCGTTCCTGCAGCGCGATGGCGGTGACGTGGAACTGGTCGACGTGGAGGACGGCATCATTAAGCTGAAACTGGTCGGTGCCTGCGGCAGTTGCCCAAGCTCCACCATTACCTTAAAAGCCGGGATTGAACGTGCCCTTCTCGAAGAAGTTGAGGGTGTACAAGAAGTCGTACAAGTATTCTAATCAATCCTTCACGAAATAAACCTCAAGAGCCTTTCGCTTCGCATGAAGCGGAGGGCTCTTTTTTTGTGTGCATATGCAGAGAGTCCATGTTCACAGTCACCTTGACCCGTTTCCACGTACAATCCTTCAATTCACCTTTTAAGTATCCTCGCGCTGTATGGTTGGACGAATCGGATCAAGTCCTCCAGATACATCCATAATGTTACCTGTTATAAAATCGGAATGATCAAGGCACAGATACGTAATCACTCGTGCAATATCTTCACCGCTGCCTGGTCGCCCTCTTGGCGTTTCCTCATCGGTGATGCCTGCCATTTCATCAATCGTTTTCTCTTTGTTCGCACCACGAATGTCACCTGGACATACCATGTTAACCGTAATTCCATACGGAGCTTCTTCAACCGCTAGCGTCTTTGTAAAAGATACCAGACCCACCTTGGCAGCCGCATATACGGCGCGATGAGGCCAGGATCTCGCTTCTCCAGCGTGACTGAAGCCAAAATGGATAATGCGTCCCCATTGCTTGCGTCTCATCTCTGGCAATACACGCTGATCCAGTAACATCGGTCCCAACAGATTACCCTGCACAAGCATCTGGACCTCAGCTTCAGAATAATCCGCAAATAATCGTCGTTCACGGACAAATGGACCCGCGTTATTCACCAAAATATCAATACTGCCCAGGTTGCCTTCCACCTGCTCAACCAATGAAGAGATATCTTCCACCTTGGATATATCAGCCTGGATGGCAATGCACCGCACACCCTTGGCTATAATCTGAGCCTTTAAAGCCTCAGCTTCTATTCTGCTGTGTACATAGTTGAGGGCAATATGACACCCTTGATCTGCCAGACTGAGGGCCGTCATTTTACCAAGACCTTTGGCACTTCCCGTTATGAGGGCAACTTTTCCCTTCACGTTCATCCCCCTCTTCAAAGAGCAGTCACTATCCAGTATAAAAGATTTATCGTCCTCCTACAACTCGCTTATCCACAAGGGATTATCCACCTTTAATTCCAGATATATCTTGATTGAAATCGAGCACCTATGGTACTGTCGAGGATATAACCCGAAAGGACCTTTACATAAATATGATTAACAAAAGATGGATATCATTTCTTACATTTTTAATGTTGAGTTTATTCACAGTCTTTAGTGCCTTACAGGTATCAGCGGCCAGTGAGAGTGAGCAAGCGCCTGATGAGTACGATTGGATTATTGGACCAGCATCTGTCTCTATGGACGGTAAGGCCACCCTGGAGGTCCCTGAAAGCCATTCCTATCTTGATAAGGCCAATACCCAACGCTCGATACTTAACAGTGATGGGAAGCCTAACGGGAATGAAATCGGAAGCCTAACCAGCAATAGTGAATTCGGCTCGTGGTATGTTGTGTTTGAATACGTGAAAACAGGTCATATTCATGATGACGATCAAAATTTGAGTGCCGAAGAACTGTTAAGCAGTTATATCCGAGGCACAGAAGAAGATAACAGAGAACTTGATCCTAAATATAGAACGTACATAACGGGGTGGGAAATCGAACCGGCATATGACAGTACCAAACATCAGTTGGTTTACTCCCTTGGTTTTAAGAATGCTGATCAGCAAGCCATGGTCAATTACAATGTAAAACTCCTGACACGCGAAGGGTACATCACAGCCATTCTGGTTACAGATACGGCCAACTTTCAACAGAGCCGCCAGACATTCGAGGAAACTGTCCTTAATCAACTTCACATCAATGCAGGATATACCTACGAGGAGTACAATGCTTCGACTGACAAAACATCCACCATAGGGCTCAACAGTCTTCTGATGGGCGGGATCGGGTACACGGCTTCCCAGAAATTCAGTGCTCTTCTTTTGCTCAAAAAAGGATGGGCTTTGATCCTCGTTGTCGTCCTTGGGTTAATCGGTTGGATCAGATACAAGATCAAAAGCTCACACGGAGAAGAAGAAACACTCTCTCCCTCCGAGAGAACGTACCTGCAGGAAGCAGATGAGCAGCAGTATGCTGATCAGAATGAATTATCCTACTACCGCCAATCTGGACATCCACCCAACGCGGAGAAACAAGATAAGCCCTAACCCTTCCCTTATTAATCCCCACGTCAGCACAGATTAGGAAACATAAAATAAGCCGTATATCTCTTCAGAAGAGATATACGGCTTATTCTTAATAGCTTCACAACATATCATACATATCGTGAATTATTCAGTTGCAGGTTCAACTGCACCTTTATAACGTTCTTTGATGAATGTTTTCACTTCTTCGGAGTGCAGAGCAGCAGCCAGTTTTTGGATTGCATCTGCATCCTTGTTGTCCTCACGGGAAACGAGGATGTTTGCGTATGGGTTACCTTGCAGATCTTCGATCAGCAAAGCATCATTCGCTGGATTCAGGTTTGCTTCAAGCGCATAGTTAGCGTTGATGAATACCAGATCCGCTTCATCCAATTGACGAGGCATCATGGCTGCATCCAGCTCGATAATATTCAGATTTTTCGGATTGGCTGTGATATCTTGAATCGTAGATGTAATATTTGTGTTGTCTTTCAGCGTAATAATGCCTTCCTTCGCAAGCAACAACAGTGCACGTCCACCATTGGATGGGTCATTTGGAATGGCTACTTTTGCGCCGTCAGCCAATTCATCCAAAGACTTAATCTTCTTGGAGTATCCACCAAAAGGTTCAACATGAACAGGTGTTACAGTAACGAGGTTGAATCCACGTTCTTTATTCTCTGTGTCCAGATAAGGCTGGTGCTGGAAGAAGTTTGCATCCAATTTTTTATCAGCAAGTTGCTGGTTTGGTTGTACATAGTCATTGAACGTAACGACTTGTAAACGAATACCTTGTGCTTCCAGCTCAGGCTTGATGCTTTCCAGAATCTCTGCGTGTGGTGTAGGTGAAGCTCCAACTTTCAATTCAACTGTACGTGGTGCCCCTGCTGAATTGTCTGCGCCGCTATCGGCGTCCTTGTTGTTTCCGCAAGCTGCGAGAACCACAATTAACATAAGACTAAGTAGAGCAAAAGACCATTTTTTCATGTGTAAAACCCCTTCTCTAATCATTTTTTTCATGTGGCGTCCGCATGAATGCATATCCATCATGTTATCTATGTGTTATTTCCTGGTGAAAAATGTAACCAAGCGATCTCCGGCCATCTGGAGAATTTGCACAAGAATGATCATCGACACTACGGATATAATCATGATTTCATTTTGATAACGGAAATATCCATAGTTGATTGCCAGTGTTCCCAGACCTCCACCACCAACCATGCCCGCCATCGCCGTATAGGAGACAAGCGTAACGATGGTGATCGTTATACCCGCAAGCAGTCCAGGCAGTGCCTCAGGCAGTAAGACCCGTCTTACAATCTGTCCGGTCGATGCGCCCATCGCCTGCGCAGCCTCAATGACACCCCGATCAACTTCTCGCAACGTCGTCTCCACCAATCGAGCAAAGTAAGGAGCTGCTGAAATAACTAAAGGTGGTATAACACCTAACACTCCTGTAGCTGTACCGACGAGTATACGAGTGAATGGAATAAGAGCAACAATCAATATGATAAATGGAACTGAGCGCAAAATATTCACAATCAAGGACAATATAATGTACACCGTCCGTGATTTGATCGAAGCAGATCGGGCTGTCATGAACAGCAGAACTCCGAGCGGTAAACCAAAGATTACGGTGAACAAGCCTGATACACCCAAAATTTGCAGCGTCTCAATAGAGGCTTTACCAACCTCTTCCCAACGTACGGTTGAAAAATCCATCTAACGAAGCACCTCCACATCAAGTCCCTCTGCGGTTAATTCTGATATCGTCCGATCAATCGCAATGGAATCACCCTCGAACCGAACGGTCAGCTGTCCATAAGGCACCTGTTTAATCGTAGAGATTGTACCCTGCAGGATGGCAAAATCCACGCCTGTCTTACGTACCGTTCTCGACAAAATCGCTTCATACGTTTTGTTACCCAGAAAGGATATCTTCACAAGTTTGGAAGCAGCACCTGCCTGCAATTCAATGCCTGCATTCGCCAGAGCGGTCTCTTCCAGAGCGAGTCCAGCTTCATGGTCACGCATCATGAAGTCCCGCGTAATCGCATGCTGCGGCTTCAGGAACACTTCGGTTACAGGTCCCTGTTCCACAATGCCACCTTGATGAATGACAGCTACCTTGTCACAGATGTTCTGAATGACATGCATCTCATGTGTGATCAGCACAATCGTAAGGTTGTACTTTTCATTAATGTCGAGCAATAACTTCAGGATTGAATTTGTCGTCTGCGGATCAAGTGCCGAAGTAGCCTCATCACAGAGAAGTACATTCGGATCACTTGCAAGTGCTCTCGCAATCCCTACACGTTGTTTCTGTCCACCCGATAATTGAGCTGGATATTTTTTGCTATGGTTCTCCAGGCCAACGAGATTGAGCATTTCCTTCACTTTGCGATCAATGGCATCCTTTGGTGTATTCACAAGCTTTAGCGGAAAAGCCACATTATCATATACCGTTGCCGAAGATAACAGATTAAAGTGTTGAAAAATCATCCCGATCTTGCGTCTCTGTTGCTGCAGTTCGGTTTTGCTCAGTTCAGTCAGGTTGATCCCATCAACCCATACTTCACCCTCCGTAGGCCGTTCTAGCAAATTAATGCAGCGAATCAATGTACTTTTGCCCGCTCCAGAATGCCCAATCACGCCGTAGATTTCGCCCTTTTGGATGTTCAAATTCAGCTCGGATAACGCTGTTGTAGATTTTGCCCCTTTGCCGTACGTTTTCGTTAAACCTTTTAATTCAATCAATCGCACTTGCCCCTTTCCAACCACCTACATGTATCTTTACCCGATCTAAAGGAAAACTCCCCTTAAAGTACAAAAAAAGAGCCCTTTGCAGAAACAAAGAGGGCTCTTCACGTGAAAGAATATACCTTCTCATCTGCCAAAATCGTGCCTTGCACCATTTTGTAGGAATTAGCACCTAACATCTATAACGAATGATACATGTATCATGTCATTACAAATCGGTTGCCGGGCTTCATCGGGCCTGTCCCTCCGCCGCTCTCGATAAGAAATATGTTATTGTAGGATTTTATAAGTTCATGTAGTTTATGCTTTATAATGTGAATGTAACTTTTGAGAAATATCATTTCATTCTTCGTCATTGTAACACTCTAATTGAAACTCAGTATATTCCAAGTATTCCGATTTGTCAAAGGGAATTATTTCTTTTCCATATTTTGTTAATATAACGATAAGAGGCTGTTAACGTTTCACAGACCATATCGACGCCCTGACGCATTTCCTGCACATGCTGATTCAAATCCTCCAATTTCACTTTACCTTGCAAGGTCTGGTGTAACTGCCACAGGTCATCATGCATTTCTGAGTTCATGTAGTGAATTTCCATATTACGTCGTTTGCGCAGCTTGCTCATCGGCTCACGATAAGAGTCCTTGATCTGTATTAATTGCAACGCAAGATCATGGTGCTCCCTCGCATAATCGAACTGCCTTAACACTGTAAAATAAGAAAAATGCGCTTTGGTATTTGAAGTATTCAACTGGAATATTTCATTTAGTACCGTACCCACTTTATCCAGGATGGCAAAGCAGCGGATAAAGCCATCTTTGTAGAAATACACATACCGTGCATACTCTGCTTTTTCAGTCGCCGTCATATCATCCGTTGAGCCTGCAACGACCTTATTGCGAAAATGAGCAGCAGCGAAACAGCTTTGCTCTAGTTCATCCAGTGAGGAGATAAGTCCCTGAGTCCACACATACAGTTTCCGATAGTCATGCGTGGGATCATGGTCCACATGCATTTGTCGTTGAAATAACTCAAGCGTATGCGCCATTGCGTCCATCGCTGCCTTCAATTTACCTTCGTTTATACGTGGCTTTTCCCCCAACAACGTTCGCAGCATATCTAACCTCCTCTTTTCCAAATCAACAAGAATTCATCACCGTAAACGTAACACATCATCCATTCCGTGTAATTGCTGCTTGCCATAGGTTGCCCTGATCCCCCTGACATCAAACAAAGTCCACCTGTCCAATGATGTACATCACTGGATGGTGGACTTTCATATTTAGCCCAAGTACCTTTGGAAAAAAGAATGGATCTATATCTTAGAAACGATTAGCCGGGCGATGCAGCTTGTACACCAGGAAACTCATATACGTTAAAACTCCGAATAATATGGCGATATCCAGCATATGAGCGAGAGCTACAAACATGTATACTTCCGGACGGTTCATTGTCACCATCATGAAAATACCAATGACTACTTGCATCAGGATGAGAACAACGGATACCACGCCAAGGGTCCGCATTTCCTTGTTGTCCGGATGATTACGGTAAGCGAAGTGACCCAGAATTGCGATAACAATCACGAGCGACGCTGCTGCTGCACGGTGAGCAAAAGCAACCGCTACCCCACCCGAAAGCTCAGGAATAATCTGCCCGTTACAGAGCGGAAATCCGGAACATCCGCCAGCAGAATCCGTGTGACTCACAAATGCACCCGTGTATACCACGAGATATGTGTAAATAGTGGAGAACCAGACCAGATTCCTGAATTTTTTACTAACCCGAGGGTATTTATTCAGGCGTTCCAATCCGCCATCTTTAGCCTCCTGCCTTATGCCCAGCGCCATCATTAGAGAACTGGCAAAAGCAATCAGTGCAAAACCAAAATGCAGTGCCATGACTGCTGAAGATTGGGAGAAGACGACGGCAAAAGCACCCATGATTCCCTGGACGATAACAAATACAAGAGTTAAGAAAGAAAACAATTGCAGGTCACGGCGTGACTTGCCGAACTGCAGAAAAGCAACAAATGAGGCAATGGACAACAGTCCAGCCAGTGCACTTACAGCGCGGTGGGAATATTCAATGAGTGAAGCCACAGTATGTGCCGGAACGAGTTTTCCGTTACATAAAGGCCATTCTGTTCCGCAGCCAAGGCCTGATTCCGTTTTGGTTACGATGCCTCCACCAAAAGTGGCCAGAAACATGACAAGACAGGTTAATACGGTTAACCATTTAAACAAAGTTAAGTGTTTCAAATTTTTCTCACCCGCTGTTGGTTTAAGATGGCGAAGAATATTCTCCGCTTGTTTCGGTACTTTGACACTTATTTCACAACTAAATTCATTATACCGGATAAAATGTTCATTGACGTCGCGCTTTGTGACAAAATGTTAACGTCTGGTGAAATAATGACCCGCAGGTCATTGGGGTTATGTTATTTGGGGGATAGCCAGTTGAATTGTGTCTTAAACAGAGTTCAGAACACACAAACGCCATTTCCCTATTTCAAGAGAAATGGCGTTTCATCTAGTATACCCTTTAACAACATGAACCTGTCATACATTTATATAAGTTCAATGAAAAATTTACACAATAACGGAGAGGACAGAAATAGCCTGAAGAAGCGAAGCTAAAAGCTTTCTGAAAGAAAGCTGCATCGAAAGCATATGCTTCGCCTTTATCCCCGGATTTCCCCCTAATAAAAGGGATCAAAGAAATCTGGGGATAACAGCGATCAAAAGGTTATTCTGTCATCGGAGTGCCTGTGTGAATATTCATCATTTGAACTTATATAACATTATTTATGGATCGTGTTGTACACCTCAACTGCGCGATCCAGGAACTGCTCGATCTCTTCTCTTGACTTGCGCAGCTTGTTCACATACCGTACGAGTTCGCGGCCATCTGTATACGCCACAAAGCTTGGAATGCCAAGAATATTCTGCTCTTCACTAACGGTTCCAACCTGATCCACGTCGACCTCAATCAAAGTCAGTTCACGTGCATATTTCTCTTCAACCTCAGGCATAAACGGATCGATGTATTTGCAGTCACCGCACCAGTCTGCCTTGAATACGGCAATCGTCAAACGTGGGGATTGGATGGCTACATCAAAAGCCGGTTTGGAAGTAATCTGTTCCATTCAGTTCATCTCCCTTTCTGTACCTTGTCTTACCCTAAGTGAAGCAAATTGGCGAGTGGAAGTCAAATAATCAGCGCATACTTAGAATAAACCACATGGTCTGTGAATTTAAACCCAGAACATCATGAAAGGATGTCACATCATGACTTCCACCAGAACCGATTCTTCCAGCGAACAACATCACGGGTCCCTCCTGCAGATGGTCCGTTCCATTCCGGGTGCTGCCCGGGAAATCTGGCGTGGCAAACAGGCTGCATGGCAAGCGTCAGCACAGCTTCGTCACCCATTGCGTGACATCGAGTGGGATACCGATACGGCAGCTGCCCTACAGTCTGAGGTGGAGCGTCTGTTACCTGCCAGCAGCAAGTCTTTTGCACGTACGGACCAGGTTCAAAGCGCACTCGTCTGCGAAGAAGATTGCATCATCCTGGAAGAGATTAAGACACTGACCCAGGAACATAATCGGAGTAATATCACCCGCACGGCAGCTTATCTGGAATGTTATGAGCAATACCCTGAACTCCATTGGGCACTGCTGGCCCATATGGTCTCTCGCAACGGCGGATATCACATGACAGATCTTCAGAGTGACTTAATGCATAATCTACAGAATCAGAGCGATCGCGAGTATATGTATCGGCTGCTGGAGCGGTGCAATGCACTCATTTTCCAGGATGCCTATCCCCAGCTACTGCTGTATATGAACAGTCGCCGGATCGGACGAAGCTGTTTCCATCTCTTGTCACACTTTCACGTATCGGCGTTTATGACGCCGTTTTGGGAACGCTTTTGGCTGGAACGATGCAGTTCACTGCTAAGTGTGGCATTAATTATTAATGAGCAGAACTATATCGAGAGCCGGGTGGTGCAGCATCCTTATTTTCAAAAAGAAGTACTTTCGAAACCCGCATTCCATCTGCATAATCTGGCGGGTCTGAATCATATCGTCTTTCCTCTTGGACGGGGAACAGGACTCGCAGGACGCGTCATTGAACATTTTGGAAAGTTGGATGAGCGGATCATGTTTGGTAAAGGCCTATATGCCTTGTTGTTTGGCGTGGAGCAAGTACACTCACAAGTGTTGGAGTTCGCACGTTTGGTTCCCCATCGTGGCTCGCGCGCTGAATATTGGCCTGGTCTGTTTACCAATCGTGAAGACGAGGCGGGTGAACATACATTATACGCTCAGGCGTTACTGGATGAGGAATGGCTTCCAGAAGGGCAACGATTATATAGTCCGGAACTGCTCTCCGTATGGGGTGACACGCCTTATGAACCGATCACCAGACAGGACTGGCTTCAGACTCGGGATAGTCTCGGTTATCTGACGGCACCTCGCCGCCCATGGCTGTTTGAGATGAGTCACGAACACCGGTATGGCATGCTGAAAACAGCACTGGCTCATGATGCCAAAGCCATCACACACTAATGCTAAAGGTCATATAGAGCAGTCAAAGACGGATGATGGGAATACCTTTATACACTGCTATCCTTGCTTGCTGGGCTAATGTGGAGTTCAGTTGCTCAGCTCGCCTTAACTATACAAAAAGCCCTGTCCGCTTCAATAGCAGACAGAGCTTGTATCCTATTTTCATAAAATATTTATGCTTGAATAATGCACTTTGTATTTTTAACCTCTTTGCCCGGCTCCACGTTGAAGACGCATAAGTGGACGGAGAATTTTTTGCAGAATACGGGGGTAACTGCCCAGCTCGTCCTTGCGCAGTACACGCAGCACAACCATGAGAATCAGATACACCACCACCACAAGCACACCAACCACAAGGCAGGTAAACAAGAAGGATACACGCGCTGGCAGGAACAGTCCAAAGATCGTATTCCCAATCCAGTTCGTTGCAAATCCTACACCTGCTGCAAGCAACACTGTAATGATAAACCCTTTCCAACGATCTCCCATGATGGAGAAATCAACGATTTTGCGAAGGACCCGCAGATTCAGGTACGTGATGACCAGGAAACAAAGGGCCGTTGCAATGATAATGCCGTAAATGCCAAAGATCGGCGCCAGAATCAGACTTGCGATCAGTTTGATCACAACACCTGCTGCGACACTGATCATAGTAATTCGTGGTTTCCCTACCCCGAGTAAAATGGAGTTGGTGGTCATCATCGTAATCTGGAAAATAGTACCGAATGTTAACAAGGCAATGATCGGCGTTCCATCCAGATTGGTAAACAGCAATCCGTTGACCGAATATGCTGCCGCACAAAGCGCAATGACAATCGGCATACCTGTCAGAATCGAAATGCGCAACGCAAGTGTCACCTGACTCTTCAGATGCGCTTCATCCTTGCGGGCAAATGCTGCTGAAATGACAGGCACCAACGATTGACTTAAAGCGATAGCCAGAATCGGAGGAATACCCGCAATACTTTGGGCTTTCGCACCCAGAATCGCAAGTACACCAGTCGCTTCTTCGAGTCCAATCTGGCCACTAAGCAGTGGTACCACAAGGGATGAATCGATGAAGTTAATGGCTGGAACCGCAAGTGAGGACAGCACAATTGGAATAGACAGCTTGAAGATATCACTGTAGATACCTCTCATCGGTAACTGCTCTGCACGTTCGTAATTCAATTGGGCCGCACGGTCGCTACGACGCAGCTTCAAGGTGAAGTACAGCATGACACCGAAGGCACCCACACTTCCTAATACCCCGCCAAATGAAGCACCTGCAGCAATCGTCTGGTCATCATAATTCCATTGCAGCATGACATAAGCCACGATAATGGCTGTACCTACACGGGCGAACTGTTCAACAATCTGTGAAATACCACCCGCTGTCATGTTGCCGCGTCCCTGGAAATATCCACGCATCATCGCAATGGCCGGGAACAGCAGCAAGGCTGGAGCCAAGGCGCGAATGGCGCTGACCGATGCCGGTACTTTGGAGACATACGTGGCATAATAAGGTGCAGCGAACCACAATAAAGCAGACATGACTACCCCCGCGACAGCCGCAAAGATCAGGGCTGCACGGTAGATCTGTTGGGCTTCACTCGCGCGTCCGAGCGCATAGCGTTCCGATACCATTTTACTAAGTGTACTCGGTATGCCCGCCGTTGCTACAGTTAACAGCATTAAATATACCGTATTGGAGATCGTAAACGATGCGTTACCGACATCTCCAAGGATATGCTCCAGCGGCACCCGTTGAACCAATCCGAGTACTCTCGCGATTAGCGCAGCTGCTGCCAGAATAAGCGTACCCCTAATGAATGTTTCTTTCTTAGACAAACGAATTCCCCTTCTTTCCTCCACACCGGACATGCATCCCGTTGAAGCTAATCCTGAACGTTTAGGCGAATCTTACCACCCAGATAATAAAGAGAACAATCATGACGATTTGCAAAATAATTTTCATCACGGTACTCGTAAATAACCCCACGACCGAACCAAATCCAACTTTTGACGCTTTGGAAGGTGAAGACCCTCCGATCAGTTCCCCGATAAAAGCACCGATAAATGGTCCCAATACCAGTCCGAATGCCGGAATGACAAATGGGCCAATGATAACACCAATGGTACTCAGCGTGGTCGATAACTTGGAGCCACCGAACTTTTTCACACCCCATGCGCTGACGACATAATCAGCCACAAACAACACAACAACAATCAGAATCTGAATGATCCAGAACCACACACCAAACGGATCAAAGCTGAAGAACCAGCCGTAGACCAGAAACGCGAAGAAAATCGCTACAGCACCAGGCAGTATGGGATATACTGTTCCAGCCATCCCCACTGCAAACAGCAGCACAATTAAAATCCAGGCAATGGTTGCGAGCAAAGGTTACTCCCCCTTCAAAATATGTTCACGAATCACTTCGACGATGCCGTCTTCATTGTTACTCGCTACGATCAGATCAGCCGCTTCCTTCACCTGCTCTTGCGCATTGCCCATGGCTACACCAAGACCCACGGCCTCAATGACAGCCAGATCATTCAGACTATCTCCGACAGCAACAACTTCGGACATCTCGATGCCCAGCAGCTTGCAGACTTCGGCTACACCACTTGCTTTGGATACGCCAGCAGGGTTGATCTCAATATTAACGGGTGAGGAATTTGTCATTTGCAGACCACCCATTTGTTGCAGTTCCATCATAATCTGGTGACGAACTTCATCCACTTCGGTATTAAAGCCGAATTTCAGCCATTCCAGACCTTCAATATTGTCCGTCCAGCGATCACGGTTGAACAGCTCTTCCACGGAGTATGCCCAGTACCAGCTGTTATATTTCTCACCGATCTCCTGCATTCTGCGAATCAATACCGGGTCCATCAGATGACGCATATGCAGATCATGCGGAGCTTTCCAGACCTCACTACCGTTAACGGTAACCATTGGTGTCTCCAGTCCAAGTTGAACCGCATAAGGCATCGCGTGGAATACGGCTCTTCCCGTTGAAAGGCACACATGTACACCCCGACGAATGGCAATCTGAATCCACTTGGCGGTCTCCTGTGTAATTTCATGATTATCGTTAAGCAATGTTCCATCCATATCCAATGCAAGCAATTTGTATTTCAGTTCACTCATACAGTAGTTCCTCCTAGGTTGTCTCTCTATTTCTCCCTAATTTTAAACATTCTTTCACAACAAGATCGCCCGGCATCCGTAAAAACGGACGCTCCGGACGTCACAGCTAACGACATTTTACCACAGATCATCTATATGCAACAAAGAACCCACTCACGATTGAACCTTCTTACTATATACAAGTGGTGTCTGTTCCAAGCTATGCACACCATCCCTCCCCTTTTATTCGGAGTTATCCATACTTTTTTTGTATCGTATACATTCTTAAACCAAAAAGGTCCACCCCATTCAGGATGAACCTCTTTTAACCGCTTCTAGTTTAACCTTATTACTCCGCACAGCCATGATGAAATCTAATCATGCTCTGTCTGGCTTGTTTGCTGCAAACAAGGATTGGGACATCAGATCCATTGTTTGTTTGTATATGGTATGGGCTGCTTTTACATCGCCGAGGAAGCCACCCATATACAGATGGATTACACCATGCAGTGATGCCCATATCGTACTTACAAGAGTCCCGGTATCTTCCTGGTCCGAAATCTGTCCTTGCTGCTGGGCGGTGCTGATTAGAATTAGCAAACGGCGTATGGCAGTCATCGTTCCCTGCATACTCTCTGCATCCGGCTTAAACTCGGCAAAAGCTCCTCCAAACATCAGCTTGTAGTAACTGGTATAATCCTGTGCGAACTGCCAGAAGGCTTCGCCCAAATCCAGCAAATGCTGCATGAGATCAGAGGACGGCGGCACTTCTTCAAAACGCTTCGCCAGCAATTTGCAACCCTCCAGATACAACTGCTGGGCAAGACCTTCTTTATTAACAAACAAACTGTAAATGATCTTGGTAGAGCAGCCCATCTTTTGCGATACTCTGCGTACAGTAACAGCCTCCGGCCCTTCTTCCTGCAAAATGGCTGCTGCCGCATCAACCACAAGCTTTCGGAGATTATCCGTATTTTGCCGACGAGCTTCCTGATATGTTTTTAATGCCCGCCCCGTGGATGGCGAAGGTTTGTCTTCGTCACTGATAAGGATCACCTTCATTTAGTTATCACGTTTCTGACCGGAAACGAAGTTTCCGACTTCTAACAGGCATTCTAACCATTCGTAGAAAGATTGTCAATGAAGCTATCACGTTGAAAAAAAAGGTTTGACACCAGCACAACTTTTTGGTTACGATGATTCCTGTTAGAAACAGTGTTACCAAAAATGTTTTATGCCAATTTTTAATTGGTATTTTTTCCGGACAATCGGTAACATCGTTTCTTTGAGAAAACATCGTATTCAAAGTGTAGATTGCCCCGCAAACAATATTAGGAGGATTACTAATGTCAACAGAACAAAAACAACGCAAACGATCCACTGGTCAACAAATTCGTAGATGGAGCCTGACCCTGCTAGGGGTAATTGTGCTGGGAGTCATTGTATTCCTGCTAATGCCCGCCCCGGTAGAACCCGCGGTTTGGTCTGCACCTGCTGCTCCTTCTTTTGAGAAGGAGGGTCCCTGGAAAGAAAACAACAAACTTAGCTCCGCTGAACTGGTTACAGACCTCGCGAAATTCCCGGAATTTATCACTTTTGATAAAAAAGGGCGACTGTATGCGGGTGACTCCGACGGCAAAATTTACAGAGTAACCTTTGACGCCGAGGACAAGGCACAGCCAGCAGAGGTATTCGCCGATACCCACGGAACACCTAATGGACTAAAATTTGATGCTGCCGGTAATTTGATTGTGGCAGATATTCAGAAAGGGCTGCTGTCCATTGACCCGATCGGAAATATCGAAGTATTAACCAATGAAGTAGATGGAGGGCCGATCTACCTTGCGAACGAACTGGACATTGCTCAAGACGGAACGATATATTTCTCCGATACCTCTAACTATGGCAAGGTCATGTTCAAAGAAATCGCCGAGAATAAACCGCATGGACGATTGTTGAAATATGATCCTCTGACCAAGCAAACAACTGTACTGCTTAAGGATTTGTATTTTGCCAATGGGGTCGTACTGTCTGCCGAAGAAGACTTCGTGCTAGTCGCAGAATCGTATCATTATCAGTTGACCCGGTACTGGTTAAAAGGCCCCAAACAAGGCACCTCTGATATTTTCGCGGAGAATCTGGCTGGATTTCCGGACAATATCACCCGTGACGCACAGGGACACTTCTGGGTAGGGGTATTCACAACCCGTCTGTCTTTTGCCGATTACATGCATAGTCATCCTTGGTTAGCAGCGACGATGTCCAAAGTTCCACAGTCCTTGTTAAATGGAGCCAGTGCCCCGGTGAAACACGGACTTGTTGCAGAATATGGACCAGAAGGAGAGCTTATTAGTAGTTGGCATGATCCGGAAGGAACATTGTATGGCATCACCACGGCCGTAAGCCAAGGGAAATATTTATATCTCGGAACCGCACCGGGAGGAAGCCAAGGGGTTCATCGGGTGCCTTTGAAACCGTAAGGATTGTTATATTCCTCTACCTCATTCCACCTTTAGGCATCTCAATAGCAGCTCACTCCAGCAGGAGGGGCTTCTATTGAATTTTTCTTCGTTTACAATCCAATCAAAAAAACCGCCTGCAAAGCAGGCGGCTAACAATCTCTATGAATTAACGTGCCGCGAATTTGCGACGAGCGTAACGGAATACGATGCCATGTTTCGGTGACAACAGCAGTGCAAGAACAAACAAAATTCCAGCAACAGCTACCATGCAGCCCGCGATGGAAGCATCCAGGGCATATGCCATGATGTAACCTCCAACCGAGGATGCTGCTCCGATCAGGACGGCATACAGAATCATTTTGCCCAGACGATCTGTGAGCAGGTAAGCCGTTGCCGCAGGTACAATCAGCATACCCACCACGAGAATCGAACCAACACTTTCAAATGAAGCTACGGACGTCATCGAAACGAGTCCCATGAGCAGATAGTGGAACAGCACTACTGGAATGCCGCAGGCTGCAGCCAGCGCCGGATCGAAGGCACATAGCTTAAACTGTTTGTAGAACAGCCCAATGACGACAAGGATGACCAGCAAAGTAATACCCAGCATCCAGACCGCCCTCGGCCCGACATCCGTACCTCCAAGGGTTAGTGTATCCCACTGTACATAAGCGATCTCACCGAACAAAACACAGTCCAGATCCAGATCAATATGCTGGGCATTCAGACTAATCAGAATGACACCTACTGCGAAGAGTGCAGTAAACACAATTCCGATTGAGGCATCAGACGAGAGTCCTCCCGCCTGCAAACTCTGTATGAAGAACACCGTCAGTAGTCCAAACACCGTTGCACCAAGTAGCATCCACAAGGAATCCCTGGAACCACTCCACAGGAAAGCAATCGCAATGCCGGGGAGAACCGCATGGCTAATCGCATCACCGACCAGAGCCATTCGCCGCAGAATCAAAAAACAACCGAGGATGGCGCAGGCGGAAGATACCAATACGGCCGTCAAGATAATCCAAAACGTTGCCATTACATCTCCCCCCGTTCCTGCTGATTTCGCTGTATGGCGAGAGTCTGAAGTGTAGCCCGCTCTTCACGCATATACGCCGACTTTGCCTGAATACTGCGCAACCGTCGAGCTAATAATCCACGACGCGGAGCCAGCAAGGCTGATCCAGCAAACAATGCCGTAGCCGCAAGAACGGTTACAGGTCCTGTTGGCAGATTAGGTACAAGCGTACTGAAGATGGTGCCTGTTGCACCGCTCAATGCACCAAATATGCCTGCCAACACCACCATCAGTGCAAGTGAGTCGGTCCAGCAACGTGCCGCTGCTGCTGGAGTTACCAGCAAGGCTGCAACAAGCACCACACCAACGGCCTGAATCCCGGCAACCACCGCGATTACCGTTAAGAGCAAAATGAGCTGCTCCAACATCGCAACTGGCAGTCCCATACCACGTGCAAATCCCGGGTCAAAACTCACCAGTTTGAATTCCTTGAACCAGGCAAGACATGCAATCAGTAATACTAGACATACGCCTCCCATAACATACACATCCGTCATGACCATGGATGCCGCCTGCCCAAACAAATATTTATCAAGTCCGCTTTGGCTTCCACTCGCCCCATGCTGGATGCGCGTCAGCATCACTACACCAACCCCGAAAAAGACGGTAAGCACAATTCCCATCGCCGCATCCTGCTTGATTCGGGAGTAGCGTGTAATCCACGAGATTCCGAAGGTAGCGACAATGCCAGCCACCAGAGCACCGAACAGGAATAATCCGACCGACTTCGTTTCCGTCAACATAAATGCAATACAGATCCCAGGCAGAGCAGCATGAGCAAGGGTGTCCCCCATCAGGCTCTGTTTACGAAGAAAGGTGAAGGAGCCAATAATTCCGCTACTGAATCCTAACAACAGACAGCCGAGCAATATCCAACGTGTATTGGGGTCAGATAAGATGGCAACGATCCAGTTCCACATGCACTACACCTGGCCTTTCTCCGTCCGGCTTCCGATCATCGCAATCCGGCCTCCGTACGTCTCTTGCAGTGTATCCGGTACAAATACTTCACTTGTTGGTCCACCTGCCACCAGTCGTCCATTGAGCAGTAGCACATGGTCGAAGTATTCCTCGACTGTCGCCAGATCATGGTGAACAACCAGTACCGTCTTGCCTTGTTTCTTCAACTGTTCCAAAAGCGAAATGATCGCTTTCTCTGTGGTGGCATCCACACCTGCAAATGGCTCATCCATGAAATACAGATCTGCGTCTTGCACGAGTGCCCGTGCCAGAAAGACACGTTGCTGCTGTCCACCGGACAGCTGACTGATCTGGCGGTACTTGTAATCGCCCATGCCGACTTGCTCCAGGCAGTGTGCCGCCAGGTCCCGCTCCTTTTTCCCCGGACGACGGAACCAGCCCAGATGACCATACCGTCCCATCATCACCACATCAAGTGCATGCGTTGGAAAATCCCAGTCCACCGATTCCCGTTGTGGCACATAACCGATGCGGCGACGTTGTTCCCGGTACGATTGTCCGAAGATCCGTACCTCTCCATGCATCTTCGGTACTAGTCCCAGAACGGCTTTGATCAGTGTTGATTTCCCTGCGCCATTTGGGCCAAGAATACCGATGAGCTGTCCTTCCGGGATATCGAAGGATACGCTGCTAAGCACCGGCTTTTTGTGATAGGCAACGGCCAGATCCCTCACACTAAGAGGAGCCGACGTAGGCTGCGTTCCCTGCAAGTGACTATTGTTCAGTTTCGTAGGAGTTTGTTCCAATAAAGTTGTATCTTCCATAATCCTGTAACTCCTCTCTTCATGTGATTCATTATTTCAGAGCTTCTACAATCGTCTCAACATTGTGGCGAATCATACCGATGTATGTGCCTTCTTCCGTTCCCTCAGCTCCCATGGCATCCGAGAACAGTTCTCCACCAATGGTGACCGTATGTCCTTTTTGAGCTGCTCCGGCAATGATGGCTTCCATCGCTTTTGCAGGCACACTCGATTCAACAAATACGGCTTTGATATGGTTATCTACGAGATAATCCCTCAGTTCGCTAACATCTTTTGCACCGTATTCGGCTGCTGTACTGATGCCCTGAAGCCCCATCACTTTCATGCCATAAGCCTGACCGAAATATCCAAATGCATCATGCGCCGTAACCAATACCCGGCTTGCTTCCGGAATCTCCAGAATCTTCTCACGTACCTCGGCATCCAGATCTTTGAGCTTCGCCAGGTATGCCTCTGCCTGAGCCTTGTATTCTTCCGCATGATCCGGGTCCGCCTCCACGAGCGTATCGCGTACGGCTTCTGCCGCATGCATCCAGTGGCTGACGTTAAACCAGACGTGTGGGTCATATTCGGTGCCGCCTGTATCTTTGCCTGAGTGTAACTCCTCGATTGGAATAGTCTCTGTAACAGCAGTAACCAGCTTGCTTGATGACATTTTCTCCAAAATGTCTGTCATTTTGCCTTCGAGATGCAGTCCATTATAGAAAATAACTTTTGCTTGTTCCAACTTGCGAATATCACCTTGGGATGCCTTGTACAAGTGAGGGTCAACGCCCGGGCCCATGAGCCCGGTAACATCAACATATGCCCCGCCTACCTCACGTGCTACGTCAGCGATCATTCCCGTTGTAGCGGTTACTTGTAGCTTGCCACCACTGCTCGTCTCTGCATCACTGGAACATGCCGTAAGTATAACAACCAGAACCAGAGCGGCTAGCGTAATGAACCCCCTCTGAATACTCCTCATTTTCACCATTAACAATTCAACCGTCCCCTTCCCTCTCCTAAAATACTTGTCTACATCTAATTTTGTTGTACAAGGTATTAAATTTTAATCAAGGCTAATAATGTTTCCCTTGTGCAAATTTTATCCGAAGCCAAAAAAAAAGGCAAGGGATTATTTCCCCTGCCTGTCCAAATATACATTTAATTCACTTCATGAACCTTTTGGTTACGATGTTAAAAGAGCTAATTCACACGATATTCTTTGCGATATTCTTTGCATTACTCTTTGTCTTTCCCTTCGTCTTTCTTACCTTTCGGCGTTCCATCGAGACCATACACTTCATCATATGCATCGAAAATTTTCCGTGCTATCGGTGAAGCACTGACTGACCCGAATCCACCTTCTGGTACAACAACAGCGACAGCAAGCTTCGGATTATCTCGTGGTGCAAAGGCAATAAATACACCATTCTCTTTTTTGTTAGGTCCGGTCCCCTGTTCTGATGTTCCTGTTTTCCGGGCATAATCGTAAGGGAAACCGTCAAATGAACTTACTTTGGTAACCATTCCTTTATGAACTTCATTCCAGTGCGCATCGGCAAAATCAACTTCATTGAGCACCTTAGGTTTGATCTCTTTCACCACATTGCCGTCCGCATCACGGATTTCCTTCACCAGATGTGGTTCCATCCGTTTGCCCTTATTGGCAAGCATGGTCGTGTATTGGGCGAGTTGCATCGTGGTGTACTTGGCTTGCTGTCCAAACGAGGCAAATGCCAAACGTGTTAGAGCTGATTCGTCTTTATTAGTATATTCTAGCCTACCCAGAAATTCATTAGGCAGATCTACACCAGTGGACACACCCAAGCCAAATTCCTGCATGTGTTTGTGCCAGACATCGATGCCTTTCTCTGAGCCATAATTACGTAACAAACGTTTACCCACCATATCAATCATGAAGGCATTGGAGGATTTCTCAATCGCTCTTCTCGCCGTAATAGAACCATTATAAGCAGAATGCGAGTTCTTCACTTGTCGTCCGTCTTTCCCCAAAACCGCATATCCCTGATCGTGATAGGTCTCTCCTGCTGTAAATAATCCCTCTTTTAATCCAATAAGCACACTTAGCGGCTTGATTACCGATCCAAGAAGTACAACGGATTCCGCCCGACTAGGCTTGTCATCATTCGGTGGGAACGACTCGGTGGTTCCGTTCCGGAACACATATTTGATTTTGTCATAATCCCAATCGTTCGGATCATAATCCGGCATACTTGCCATGGCTACCACATTTCCTGTATCCACTTCCATGGCTACTGCGTATCCTGTAATTGCCTTGGGCAGCCTGCGCAATTCGTCCGTTATCGCCTCTTGTGCGGCCATCTGAATTTCCTTGTTAATGGTGGAAACCAGACTGTAGCCTTTCTCCGGTGGTGTTTGTAACATCGTTCCATCTGGCAGATTACGTGCGTCAATATCAATGGACTGGTAGCCGCTTCGTCCACGAAGTTCCTCCTGGTATTGGAGCTCCAATCCATCGAAGCCAACCTTCTCTTCTTCATGGTACACAAGACCAGGATCACGCTGAGTACTTGCCCCCTCGCGGATGGCCTTATATTTGGCAATGGAATCTGGTGCTCGCTTGAACTCTCTTGTGTAACCCACAACCTGAACGGCTACACCATCCGGGTCATATTTTCTTATGTTTTCTTCCAGCACCATAACCCCTGGATAATCTGCTTTTTTCTCCATGAAAAAGGCAATTTCTTTGGTCGACAGATCCGACTTCACAAGCCTCGGCACATACCCGAACGTTTTCTGGTAATCCAGATCCAATCGTTTGATGATCTCTTCCGCGTCCGGCTGCTCTTTGTCCCCTGGATTAAACTGCTTAAACACAGCCGCCAGATCATGAGCCAGTTCCTCTGCTTCCTGTCTACGTTCATCATTCCGATAATCCTCATACAACAACACATAGAGGGACTGTACAGGTTCGGAATAAGCGAGCGCGACTTCCCCTGTCGCATCATAGATGGGACCACGAACAGGTGCGAGTGGAATGTCTTTGGTATTACGACTCGTTTCCATATACGTCAGCTCAGGACCCTCCACAAACTGCACAAAAGCTAATCTGAAAATAAGGATACTGAATATGACAAATGCCGCGAAAAAAAACAGATTCAGCCTTGCGGTGGAAGGCTTGTTGACGGGTGTATCTTCCTCAGTCATGGGTTTCTTCCTCAATCGGTTAAACATATTTTAAGCCTCTCCCGTTCCTCTATAAAAATAAAATATTTAATCCGTATTGTGAACGCGTTCAATTCCCTATTTAATCCTATCTCATACAAGTCTACCAAAGGTTAGCTGTCACGTCTTTCAATATTTGGTTACATTTTCGTAAACAGAACCGTTACACTACCCCATCTACCGATTCCAATGTAAACACTGACATATCAACGTTATCCCGTTCTCCGGATCACGTTACCCTTCCCTTATATAAACGTGGTACAGCTCATATGGTTACATATTAATGCAACTAATTAGTTCACTCTTACGATCATTTTCCACGTAAAACAAAAAAGAGGACCCACGAAGGGTCCCCTCTGTAACCAATGCCTCACATTACTGTGTGCCTGATTCCGAATCTGAATCTTTATTTTTGTCTTTCTTCGGTACACCGTCGAGACCAAATTCCTCGTCATAGGCATCGAAGATCGCACGTGCAACCGGAGCCGCACTGCTCGATCCAAAGCCCCCTTCGGGGATAACCACAGCGACAGCAAGCTTTGGATTATTACGTGGTGCATAGGCGATAAATACACCATTATCCACCAGTTTACCGCCTACTACCTGTGTCGATGTCCCTGTTTTTCTGGCAAAGTCATAAGGGAATCCGCTAAATGCAGATACCTCGGTTGCCATACCTCGTTGTACTTCATTCCAGTAGGCATCGTTAAACTCTACCGTGCTCAGTACCTTCGGTTTTACTTTCTCGACTACGTTGCCTTCCGAATCCCGGAACTCTCTAACCAGTTGTGGCTCCATCCGCTTTCCTTTGTTCGCCAGCATTGTCGTGTACTGTGCTAACTGCATGGTTGTGTATTTTCCCTGCTGTCCAAAGGAACCATACACGAGACGAGTCAACGAACTTTCCGTGTCGTTCATGTAATCCCGTATACCCAGGAATTCATTCGGCAGATCAACCCCTGTAGATACTCCAAGGCCGAACTGCTTCATGTATTCATCCCATTTGTCAATTCCGGTCGCACCATATTTTGAGTACATCTTCTTCCCAATCTCATCAATCATGAATACGTTCGAGGAATGACGAATCGCATCACGAGGATACATTGCACCATACACATGCCCGGATGAGTTCTGAACTCTACGATTGTCCCCACCAAAGGTCGTTGAACCTCTATCCGAATAAACTGTATTGGTAGTGAAGAAACCTTCTTTTAAACCGATCAAGACACTAAGCGGTTTGATGGTGGAACCGAGTAGCACGATCGATTCAGCTCGCTTTTTAGAGTCATCGGGAGGGAATGAACGAATCGTACCATTTTGATACACATATTTGATATCATCATACTGATCATTTGTGATACTGCCTGTTCTCCAGATGTTGGTATCATAATCTGGCATACTGGCAGCAGATACGATTTTCCCGGTATCCACTTCCATCGCAACTGCAAATCCGGTCTTGGCATTCGGATGTAATCGACCGGAAACCTGATTCCGATGAAGCCAACTCAACTGATCCAGAATGGCCTGTTCTGTTTTCACCTGAACGTTTTTGTTAATGCTGGAAATCAGGTCGTACCCTTTCTGCGGCGGGGTAGAACCAGCCACACCTTCAGGCAAGTTACGCAAATCAACATCAACGGATGTATATCCGCTTTTGCCCCGGAGAGCATCCTGATATTGCAGTTCCAGTCCATCAAAGCCTACAAACTCATTTTCCGTATACACCAGGCCCGGATCCGTTTGCGTTTTATTGGCCTCGTCCACCTCTTTGTATTTGTTCAAGGACTTCGAACTTCTGAACTTCTTCAGATAACCGATGGTCTGAACAGCTACCGTATCCGGATCGTAGAATCGCACACTCTCCTCGACGATCTGAATACCTTTGAACTCGTCCTTGTGCTGTAGGAAATAAGCAACTTCTTCCTCGGACAGATCACTCTTGATCAGACGAGGCATAAAACCGTTCGCTTTGCGGGAGTTCAAGTCCATCTCTTCAATAATTTGTTCCACCGTAAGTGACTCTGAATCCTTCAGCTTGTACTGTTCAAACACATCATGCAACCGGGTTGCAATATCCTGCACTTCCCCTATGTTAGGACTCGGTTTCCCCTCAACATCTCCATAGTTTTTATAAAGCGTCAAGTAGAGAGACTGAATGGGCTTGGAGTAAGCCAACTTCACCTCACCTGTGGAATCATAAATCGTGCCTCTCACAGGAGGAAGTGGTACATCCTTGGTAATGTTACTTGCTTCTTCCTGACTAAGCTCAGGCCCTTCGACAAATTGTAAAAAGGCCAAGCGTACAATAATAACGCTAAAAATAACAAAGGAAGCGAAGAAAAATACGTTCATTCGGTAACTGAAGCGCCGTTTGTCCGTAAGTTCATCCTTCTCATTGGAATGCTTTTTCATCCATCCTACCTCTTTCATGACTTGATGCATACCGCTCAATCTGATTCTTCGCGGCATGATAACCTGGCAACGTCGTCATATTCCGGACCCATGTCCGTTGTATTGCTAAGCTGATTGATCCTTTAGATGGGTGTCGGCAAAATTCGGAGGATTAAACCAGTCTCCACTGATCGCCCATGTCGGGTCAAGCGGAACCCAGCTCTCGGAATCACTCAAATACACCTCATTCCACGCATGTGGACCGTACCCTCCTTGGCCGTTATAACCAAGCCCTGTAACCACTTTGACTTCAAGTCCTTGTGAACGGGCCATCACGGCATAAAGACGGGCATAATCAATACATACGCCTTTGCGTGTATCAAATGTATTCTGTGGATTTTGTTCATGCCATATGCCCTTTTGCTCATAGTCATCCACTTTACCATAGTCATACTGAATACGTGAACCTACCCAGTCATATAGCGCTTTTGCTTTGACTTCATCTGTCGATTGGCCTTTGACAATCTCACTGGCTGCAGATTCAATATCCGTCGGAATATTGTGGTCGATGACTTCATATTTGCGTTGCAGGATGCCGCCCAGTTCCTTCTGCACAGCCTGCGTGAATACGGGTAGCTTGTCCTTAATGAACGTGCCGGACAAAGGTTCGATAACCGATTTGGCCCCTTGCATATAGATCGGAGATGCTTCCACATAACGGCTGAACATGCTCCCAGGGTAAAGGCTGACAATCATGAACAAAACTGCGATGACAATCATTCCACGGACGGAGCCTATGATCGTGCCAATGAATGCACCCGTCAACCGACTAAACATACCTTTGGGCGCACTTTCCTCGGCTGACCTCTGCCTGCTGCTAAAAATAACTGAAGAGAGAAACCCGAGAATCAGTCGGATGAGTCCATAGCTAAGTACAAATAATACAGCGAACCGCATCAGCGGAAAATCTGCAATCGCCGTAACCAACGTATAATACATCTGTTCCCACCGGTTCAACTCACGGTTAGGCATGGCTGAAGCATACTCAGACAGCCACTGCTGTACATATGGCGCAAGCCACAACGTTAAACCGATCGACAACAGAATACCAATGACCGCCATAATGCCATCCATCAGGAACCCAAAGAGTCTGCCTGCTGAACGCGAAGCCCCTCTGGACCACCCCTGCAATAATGAAGCAGCCACAATCAGCAACAGCATAATCGTGATGCCATTCAATTCCTTCAGGCTGTCCAGCCAATTCTGCAGCACGTACCGATTCCCCCTTTACTACGATGCTGGTGCTGTTTTGTTCTCCTGTGCCTGTTCGACAAACGTACGTATAGTTTCATTGTCGAGTTTCCATTCGCCAAGTGAAATTCCGCGGAAGGTCACATCAACTTTATCCGATTGAGTTCTACCCTTAATCTCCACATTGGGACTTGTGATGGTGAACGCTCCATCCTGTCCTTTGACGTATTTCGCTTTGGAAGCCTCCTTGAGCATCATGCTGGTTGCTTCCTTCTTCAATGTGTCCATCGTGCTGGATTGTACGTCTGTCACTGTCTGTTTGATCTGATCAATGGAGATGCCGCTGTATATCAGTAGAGCCGCAATAATGATGATGGCAATCGCCCATTTCAATACGGTTTTGACCACATTCAGAACAAAGAACAATATGATCAATGCAACCACGATCACCAGCCAGTTCTGCATCACAAACTCTTTGATTACTTCTATGTTCATGACTACACCTTCCGTATTAGAATTCATTCGTAACACTCCCGAATATTATACATGATTTCCGAAGCTGCTGTCAGCTAAGCCCTCCCCCTTAAAAATAAACGGTCTAAGTTCGTCCCGCCGGGCGTACAAGTAGTACCATGAGGTTCTGCCGGGCGAACGGGGAACACGTTCAAGACCTGTAGTTTGAACATGCATCGCTTAACAAGGAGGGGCTTATGTGAAAACGGCCATCTGGCTATACCTGTTTTTGTTCCTTGCCGTATTTGATTTGCACGCCCAGTATCCCATTCTGACCCCTTTTGCCATCTCGCTGGGAGCCGCCCCTACTTTCATTGGCTGGATGATGGGTATCTATTCCTTAACGCATCTTCCTGGCAATCTGATTGCTGGAACACAAATCGATAAACATGGCAGTCGCCGCTACATTGTATTCAGTCTGCTCGGTGCAGGATTCATCCTGCTCCTGCAAGCCTATGTCCAAACACCATGGCAACTGCTTGCTCTGCGTTCCATCAGTGGGTTTGTACTGGCCTTCCTGTCTCCTGCATGTCTCGCCCTGCTTGCACAGTTATCCAGTGATCCGGTGAAACAGGGGAAGTATATGTCGGGTCACGGGGTAGTGCATACACTCGCGTCTGTGGTATCACCAGCAGCCGGTGCGATCATTGTGGGTTCCATGGGATTCTCTGCTACCTTCTCAGGCTTGGGTTACTTGCTCATTCTTACAGGTGTGATTGCTTTCATGACGATGCCCCGTGGCATCGTCAAGCAGCATGAGAGAGTGACTGAACCTGCCAAACCTGACGTTTCACCAGCAGATGCCACAAGTGCATTCCTGCCGGTGTCCTGGCGATACTTTGCCTTGCCTCTGGTGATTGCCTGTGCCCAAGGAATTCTCTTCTTCGAATTACCCCTGCGGGGCGGAGGACAATCGTCCATCATGTCTACCGGACTGCTGTTCTCTATAATCAGTATTGGGGCACTCTTCACCCTCAGCATGTTATTTCTCAACCGGTATTCCCCCAAACTGCGTCTGGTTGCGGGCGTGCTGTTAATGTCCTTGTCTTTTTTTGTGATGGCAGCCATTCCACAAGTTCCCTTGTCCACTGTATTATTTGTACTTGGGATGTCCAAAGGCATCATCTTTCCAGCTATGGCAACCCTATTTATCCGGCTGAGCGGAGGAAGCAAGTTGGGCCGCATTTTCTCGCTGCAATCCATTGCCACCTCCATCGGCTCTTTCATCGGCCCCATCACAGCCGGGCAACTTCGTGTCGGGTTGTCACCCTATTTCATCGCGTTTCTTTTGTTAATGATTGGTATGCTACTGCTTCCATACTATACATCCAGACGCGAAGCATCCCTCACCGATCCCAAAAGTATATTAAATTAGGCCTGTATCAAGCTCTTCTTCCCTACCGTTATGACAGCAATTAGGCCTGTATTTTCATTAGCTTTGCATCATTCCCCCATTTACAGCTAAACTATATAAAATGGACTAACGTTTTACACACACGAACGGAGCGGCCTAGTGATCCTCAGCGCCGTCTTTAAGATTTCATCTTTTTCTTTAAAGCATCATTAGGTATGGACGATCATTGGAAGTAGTGAAGGGGACGGAATCGATTTTGAAGAAGCGGTAGCGTTCGCCTTTGTCTCCATATTTCAACCTTTAAAAAATTAATCAGAAATTTGGAGACAACAGCGATCGAAGGAACGATCCGTAACCGTAACGGCCACTACTGATCAGAATTAATTCCTGATGTATGTGAAAAAGAATTTAGAAATCAAAGGTGCTCCTGTCGCGTGGTGAACAGTGTAAAGAAAGGAGTCCATTTTATATAATCAGTCGATTTTCGCTGCAACATTTCCCGGGGAATGTCGACATAAGCTCTCGAACAAGAGGTGAATATCATGCCTATTCATGTCATTGTGGAAGGTAAGAATGATCGAAGCAAACTGAAACGTTTGGTTGGACCCGAAATCAACATTCTATGTACGTTTGGAACGCTTAATTCACTTAAGCTGGAGACATTGCGCAAACAAGTCGGATATGATGAAGTTTATTTATTTATGGATAATGACAGTTCCGGCAAAAAAATTAGAGGTGTGCTTCGGGATGCTTTCCCGGATGCAGTACAGATGTATACACGACGAGGATATGCGGGTGTGGAAGGAACACCTGATGAGTATATCATTGCCCAGCTGGAGAAAGCCGGGTTAGAGACATACATCCAATACCCTGAACATCCTTCCTATTAAAATGAAATACCAAAAGGCTGCCTTTGGGTTGATATCCAACCTGAAGGCAGCCTTTTCAGTATGATGATCAGATGATTATTCCTTGATCAGATTGCGAATATCCTCGGCAATGACAGCAGGCACAACGTCCTCTGTATTAAATGCGTTATATACCTTGCGCAGCTGGTTATTCTGATCCACCAGACCAATCATGTTCATATGGGCAAAATCATCCTTACTCTCCCCATCGATTAGGATCTGGAATGAATCCCTGGCCAACTGTTTGGTTTTGTCCATATCCCCTCGCAAGAAGTACCATCCGGAATAATCCGCGTGGAAGCGGTCCGCAAACGTCTTAATCTTCTCTCTTGTATCGACTTTCGGGTCGAATGAAATGGATACAAATGAGACATCTTTACCGAAGGTGTCGTCCTCTTTCAACAGATCCTGCACCTGAGATAACGTAAACGTCGTAATCGGGCAGACATCCGGACAACTGGTGAAATAAAAGTAGAACAATCGGACTTTCCCTTGAGTATCCTCCAGTGATACCGTACTGCCATCTACATTTTCCATGGAAAAGGATTGGATTTCACGAATCTCGGGTAATTTTTCCTTACTGGCAAATACGGTGCCCCACATTAGATACACAGCCATTATCAGTGCGAGCCCGAGCAGTATCCATGTCCATTTGTACTTTTTCAGCATCTTCCTCGTCCCTTCTGTATCTTCTCTTATGAATACGCATACATATGTGAACCGAAAATCACGTTTGTTTCGCTTCATCCATCTACTGTGACATATGTATTCAAAGAAACCTACTTATTATGAGATTCTATATTATTGTAACGGTTAAAAGGAACAATGCCCATAAATTATTTTAGTGTTGTATATCATTCGAATAGTATCGTAAGTTCTCTGGCGCTTTTTCTCACTGTATCCGATATAAAGTTTATCATAGGAACTGCCAAAATAGTTTGACAAACTACGTACATTTATTGGGTATGTCACAGGAAATTGTCATAACTTTGAAATTAGGGATGTTTTGCATCCTGACAGACGGATATTATACACTATATATGGGTATCACCTAGATAGAGAAGTAATATGCCTTAGAACGATACACCACACAAAGGAGACGTTTATGGATACCTCTACACATTTTGTCATGGGGATTGGTTTAGCCGGTCTGGCTTATGTCGACCCTGTTGTCGCGGCTAGTCCCATGCTTGCAGCTGCGGTAATGGTTGGCACGATCGCCGGTTCCCAGGCCCCTGACATCGATACTGCGTTACGTCTCAAAAGCAATTCGCTTTACATTCGGAATCATCGGGGCTTGTCACACTCTCTGCCATTTCTCCTGTTATGGGTTTTGCTCATCACAGGCGTCATTGCACTGATATTCCCTGGTGTCCCTATTGGACACGTTGCCACCTGGACAGCTGTGGCCGTAGGCTTTCACGTATTCACCGATCTGTTCAACACCTATGGAACCCAAGCCGCCCGGCCTTTCACGGAACGCTGGATCGCCTGGAACATCATTCATATTTTTGATCCGTTTCTATTCACTACACATGTCATAGCTATCTTGTTATGGGCCTTTGATCTGATCGCCCCTGCACCACTCTTCGTTACGTTGTATAGTTTGACCGGTTTATATTATATATGGCGAACGATTGCTCGTGCACAAGCAGTCAGAAAAGTTAGACGTCTCGACAACAGCCCAGAGCAGGCAAGATACATCGTCATTCCAACGATATCCTGGAACCGCTGGCATGTGGTTAAACGAGTTGAGGACGGCAGTTATGTGATCGGTAAAATGGATGGTTCTAATCTGGTATGGAGTCTGCACGCCTCGTCTTCTACTCATGCGGCCGTTGCTGCTTCACGCAAATCACCGGAAGTCAGTGCCTTCCTCTATTTCACCTCCTATGCGGTGGCAGAGGTTGAAGAACTGCCTGCCGGTTACAAGGTCCGTTGGGCAGATGTACGTTATCGACACCGAAAACAATATCCATTTGTCGCTGTAATTGTGATGGATCGGAATTTTGAGACGATTGATACGTATGTAGGCTGGTTAAGCGATGAGAAAATGGATAAAAAACTTTTATCTGCACGCCCTTGACGAAGTGAGCATGGCAAGGCACAATCAGACATAGGAACTGATACGCGAGAAAGCCCGGAGCGTTTCCGCTCCGGGCTTTCTGTTTATCCTGTTTTGTTGCTGTTGGTTAAAATAAATTATTTGCCAGACCCAGCCAGAGACTGCTCAGCGATTTGTACCAGACGTTTGGTGATATATCCACCCAAAGATCCTGTTTCACGGGAAGTGTAGTTACCATAGTAACCGTCTTGTGGGATAGTTACACCCAGTTCCTGTGCAGCCTCGATTTTCAATTGTTGCAGTGCTGAATTTGCCTGAGGTACCACCAAGTTGTTAGAACGAGATCCTTGAGCCATATTTATAATCTCCCTTCAATCTGTGTCTGTAATGTAATTGCAAGCTTGCAAGATTATTATGGCTCGTAGGCTACAGGTTATACGGAGTTTTACTAAATTTGTAGATGGAGGTTTTTCCCAATGAGTAAAGGCTTGTCTTTATGGTTCGCATTCTCTTCGATTATTTTGTTAACGGTTTCTGCAATTATGATCTCCTACTCCGGTTGGTTTGCTGCACTACTGTTTGTCCTGTCCATTGCCAACATTGGCTGGGGATTTGTGATTCGCGCCAAAAAAGAACGTCAGGAAGTTCGCTCGGCTGCTTCAGAGCCCACTTCTTGAGCAGGTCATTTGATAGTTCAATAATGAACGCACAAATAAAGAGGAGTCCTTCAATAGGGCTCCTCTTTATTCATGTTAACTATTCATTGCGTGAAATGATTATATTGTTCAGGACTAATGTTTACGTCTCGGGACAAATCCCATACGTTCTTTCACTGCATCCAACGTTTGAGCTGCAACTTCTTCTGCACGGCGGGCTGACGTATCCAGAACATCCGCCAATTCGCCAGACTCGCGAATCTCATTATAACGTTGTTGCAGGGGTTCAATAACAGACACAACCACTTCAGCCAGTTCTTTTTTGAACGGACCGTACATCTTGCCTTCATAACGCTCAGCTACTTCTTTAAGCGTCATACCTGCACATTCAGCGTAGATACTCATCAGATTGCTGACTTCCGGTTTGTTTGCCGGATCATATACGACTTCACGTCCCGAATCTGTAGTGGCTCGACTGATTTTTTTGCGAATCACATCTGGCGGATCCAGCAGGGCAATATAACTGCCAGCGTTAGGGTTACTTTTGCTCATTTTCGAAGAGGCATCATCAAGTGACATTACCCGTGCACCTACCTGTGGGATATACGGATCTGGAATGGTGAAGTACTCCCCATAACGGTGGTTAAAACGTCCTGCCAGATCACGTGTCAGTTCCAGATGTTGCTTCTGATCCTCACCTACGGGTACAAGGTCAGCATTGTATAACAAAATATCAGCCGCCATTAATGATGGATACACAAACAGTCCAGCACCAACGGAATCTTTACCGGATGATTTATCCTTAAACTGAGTCATGCGTTCAAGCTCACCCATGGAGGTCAGCGTTGTCATCAACCAGCCCAATTCCGCGTGCTGCGGTACATGGGACTGCAGAAATACGTTAGATTTCGACGGATCAATACCTGCTGCAATAAACAGTGCAGCTACTGCTTCCGACTGTTCGCGCAATGCTGCTGGCTCCTGAGCCACGGTGACGGCATGAAGATCAACCACCATGAAATGACATTGATAGTCATGCTGAAGTTTCACAAAATTTTTGATTGCACCAATATAATTACCTAATGTGAGCTTGCCGCTCGGTTGAATACCTGAAAGTACTGTTTTCATTACACATAACGCCTCCCTGATTGTATATAAAAAAACTCCTGCCATTCTCTGCGAACGCAAAAAGGCCCCACATCCGCAAGGGACGTGAGACCGTGGTGCCACCCTTATTCGCTTTTCTTCTATTGCTCCTGACTCTGAATCAAGTCAAGCCGAAGAAATGCCTTCATTGTTCCGTAACGTGGATTAAACGGCAGACTCTAGTGGGGCAAGCCCATCTCCGGCTTAACCTGTTCAAACCTACACTCAAGGGTCCATTCGGTACAGAGCTCACACCGGTTCACATCAACCACCGGCTTTCTGAAGAGGATTCTCTTGGCCTACTTATCCCTGTCATCGATTTCATGTCATTCAATTCTAATAAATGCTTTCAGAGTTCCATCTTAATGCGCACAGGCGCGAATGTCAAAATGAGTTGAACTTTTTTACCCGAGACATCAAAATCTGTTATGATGGAATTGCTTATCCTGTTGTCTGCTTCACACGAAATAGCGCAGGAAATAGCTGGCATGTACACAACGACACGCCTGCAGCAGTAGCTTCATCATAACTGCTTGCAGACAGATTTCAAGTGGGAAAAGGAGCATCGATATGAAACAAGTGACCAAAGGCCAATGGAATGGTTACGACACGTATATCCTACATAGCCGTGAATTGGAAATCACCCTGCTGCCGCGTCTTGGAAATAATATTATTTCTATTCGTGATTTAGTGCAGGACAGAGATGTCGTTCGCCGTCCGGATGAAGACGATCTTGCCTTTTATCTGCAGAAGCCGTACCATTTTGGCGTTCCTCTCCTGATACCACCAGGGCGCATTCATCGTGGACAATTCGAATATGAAGGCGTTCATTACCAGTTCGATCAGAACACGGCGAATGACAACCATATTCACGGTCTCCACCGTACCCAATCCTGGTGTGTCAGTGACATTGAGGAAGATGAAGACGGCTGTGCAATTACGACTGAATTACTGACCGAAAATGAAGAGCATTGGATGGCTCAATTCCCGATTCCCCTGAAACTTGAGATGACGTTCAGTCTGCAAAACGCTGTATTTAGCCAGCGTCTGCGAGTCACCAATCTGAGCTCAACACCTGCTCCTTTTGGGATGGGATATCATACATGGTTTTTGTTAGACGGCAAACCTGCCGACTGGACACTGCAACTGCCTGTTTCCGGAATATACGGACAGAATGAAGAACAATTACCGACAGGTGAACTGGAATCTCTGGGTGAATGGTCTGCTCTGAACGAAGGCATCAATTTGCAGGGACGTAACTGGGATACCCTGTTGAAAGCTACCGAAGCTGAACCGGCTACGGCTTACTTACACAGGCAAGATGGATATACATTGAAATATTCAGCAGATGAAGCATTTTTCAAACATTGGGTTCTCTTTACCAAAGGTGAATCCGATCAGTTTTTGTGCATTGAACCGTACACTTGGCTACCAGATGCACCTAATTTGGCTTTCTCGGATGAACAAACCGGGTTGATTCGCTTGGAACCGGAACAGCCTGTTGAGTTATTTACACGTATTGAGGTTATACCTCCTACAGACTAAGCGAGCTGATCATCCTCTATTTTGCTTTTACGCATATCAACCTATATTTTGCTTTTACGCATATCAACCTATATTTTGATATCCAAATACAACTTGCCGACCGCATTGGGTCGGCTTTTTTATGTGTCCTGTGCACTGATAGTTATCCATATTTTCCCTTACGCCATATCATGTATATTTCCGTATTCTCTAACCATACTAACATCACCAACCCATAAGGAGGTGACACATATGTACGGAGGTCAAAACCAAGGTAGCGGTAGCCGCTCCAACAACCTGGTCGTTCCCCAAGCAACTGCAGCATTGCAACAATTGAAAATGGAAGCTGCACAAGAGCTGGGTGTAACTATTCCACAAGATGGTTACTACGGTAACTATACTTCCCGTGAGACAGGTTCTCTGGGTGGATACATCACTAAACGTCTGGTGCAAATCGCTGAGCAGCAATTATCGGGTCGTTCGTAAGCTCGTAATTATTGCTTAAGCAAACAGAATCCAAAAGCGGCCTTCTTCGGAAGTGCCGCTTTCTCTTGTGCAACGAATTATGAGGTCGACTCCATATCTGAATCCTTGTATGTATTGGTTCTAGGGTAACGAATCATGAGGCTCGCCATATTGTAATTAGACTCCATCGTTGCATCTACCAAAATCATACCTTGTCTTACTGTGAAGTCGTATGATATCTCGCCATGCGTCCAATTGCGTTTGAATTTCAACGTCTCCAGTGCCATTGCCCGGAAAGAAGTTCTCTGGGTTTGGTTTAGCCCCCCTTCCTCCACATCCATCTGCCCATCTCGTCCAGCTATCGGATTATGTCGAATACCGAATTTCCCAATTACGTTGTTTCGTATTTGCACAAAAACCACCCCTGAATCTAACCCTGATAACTCATGATCAAGTTCTTTGAACACCAGATCCAACTGTCTCGCTAATGAAAGCTCATCAATTTTCATATTAACACTCTCCTTATATGCTTATAGTCCTATACATCAAGGACTTACGACTCATTATATGACATCATATGTGATCATTCAACAAATAACGGCAAAGTTGGGTATTTCTAACTATGATTTGCACAATTAATTGCCATTCCACTCCCTTAAACTGAGCTTTTTCTTTCATTTGCGACAAAATATTTAAACCTTAAAAATTAGGATCGCGAACAAAAAGAGGCTGCAATCCCGTGTCTGTTAACAGGGGATTGCAGCCTCTTTCATATATATTCAACCTATTATTTGGTCGCCGTCATCTGTAGAAACTGCTCAATATCGGCAATAACCAAGTCCGCAGCATTTTGCCAGAATTCCGGTTGTGTCAGGTCCGTACCTAGATGTTTTTGGGCAAGTTCTTCGACCGTCATACGCCCTGTATCCCGCAGCAAATCATCATATTTATCTGCAAATGCTGTACCTTCCTGCTGCGCTCTTGCATAGATTCCCGCACTGAACATATACCCAAACGTGTATGGGAAATTATAGAATGGCACACCAGTCAGATAGAAATGCAGTTTGGATGCCCAGAAATGAGGATGATCTGATGCAAGTGCACCACAGAACGCTTCCTGCTGAGCATCCACCATTAATTTGGATAGTTCATCCGCGTTAACCAGACCTTTTTTGCGTTGTTCATAGAAACGATTCTCAAACAGGAACCGGGCATGGATATTCATAAAGAAAGCCACACTTCGCTGTATCTTATCTTCCAACAACGCCAGCTTCTCTTGCTCATCTGTTGCCGCCTGCACCAAGGCATCTGCTACAATCAATTCAGCAAACGTGGAGGCTGTCTCAGCCACATTCATCGCGTAACGTTGATTCAACGCAGGCAACTCTTCCATAATGTGTTGATGATATCCATGACCAAGTTCATGCGCAAGAGTGGACACATTAGATGGTGTCCCGGAGAAGGTCATGAAAATTCGGGTTGCTTTGCTAAGTGGCAAAGACGTACAGAATCCGCCTGGACGTTTGCCAGGACGGTCTTCTGCTTCGATCCAGCGTTTCTCAAAAGCCATCTCTGCAAACGAGGAAAGTTTAGGACTGAACTTGGCAAACTGTTCAACAATATTGATGGCTGCCTCATCGTAAGTGATTTTGCCGCTTGATTGGCCTACAGGTGCATCCACGTCGCTCCAGCTGAGCTTGTCTACCCCCAGCAGTTCTGCCTTGCGCTCCAGATATTGAACAAGTGCAGGTTTGGCCCCATTAATCACATCCCACATCGTATCCAGTGTCTGACGTGACATCCGGTTGATGGCCAGAGGTTCTTTGAGGATATCATCCCAGCCACGTTTCTCGTATAACTTCAGACGGAATCCCGCGAGGTGATTCAGCGTGTCAGCGCAGAAATCTTCGACATCAGTCCAAGCCTGCTCCCAGTTTGCGAATACCGTCTCGCGTACATTCCGATCACTATCGCTCAGCTTGTTGGCAGCCTGTCCTGCGGAGAGCATCACCGTTTCCCCATCTTGCTCAAATGGAATGTTCACCTTGCTGACAATCGTGTTATAGAATTTGCCCCAACCATGATAACCATCCACACCCAGATCCAGAGCAAGACCTTCCAGTTCCGGCGACAACTTCTCACGTGCCAGCGTGCGACTCTCGTTCAGTACAAATGCCAGCGGCTGAATATCTTCCCGAGCAATCCAAGCGTCCCACACCGAATCTGATGTCTGACTGAGTGTATTATCGAACTTCGATTTGCTGCCGTTCAGCATCGCTGCAATAGAACTGATGGCGCCTTGAAGTTGCGTTGCCTTTTTGTCCTTCTGGTTTTGCGATGAGAGACAGGATACAAACGCAGAACCTTCCGATATGCGGATATAACAGCTTTGCAGCAGTTCCAAAATCGGATCAAATGCTGCCGTCTCTTCTATTGAAGTCGGTGCAGGTGTTTCGTTCAACAGATGTTGCAGTTTACGTACATCCTCTTCCAGTTCAATAAGATACGCAGCGAATGATTCGGAGGAAGAACCTCCACTAAAAATGGACTCCAGGTCCCATACGGGGTGTAATGGCGTTTTCATTTAATAAGGCACCTCTCTCTATAAATTGGATGGTTAGGATTGAATTAAAAACTGGTTTTATGCGTGTCATATCTCTATACTAGAGAAATACTTATAGTAACTTTCAGGAGGTAATTGTATGAAACCTTTACAAGTATCGGCTGATACAGCCGTCAAATTAGCAGAATCCTTAGGCGTACCTTTGGAGCACCTGATGCACATGCCCCAACATATCCTGATGCAGAAGATTGCGGAACTTGCCAAACAAGAAGCCTCCAAACCTTCCGAACCAGAAGGCGAACAAGAATGATTCCGTTTGAGAACAGCTGGCCTTACGATATTGTGATGGGAGACATCTATGTACAGCAATGTCCCTACTGTCATGCAAGCAACGTGCTGCTCCCCCTCAAACCCAAAGAGCTTGTGCTCATTCGCGAAGGCAAAAAGAAATTACTCGTCTTTCCCTGCTGTAATACAAGCATGACCGTCATCGACAACGACAGTGATTATTTGTTATCCAGCCGTCCTGTCCGTAACTAATGTAGATCAACCTAGAGGGGGCTGCGCTTCGCAGCCTCTTTGTCTGTTTCCAGCATCTCTTCAGGGAGTTCCAATTTACTTGAAATCATCTGCTCACGCAGCACGGCCCACTGTTCCCTTGAAGCACGAATCATGGCCGCATCTGTGATCCGCTTGTCATGAATGACCTTACTAAACCATTGCACTGCTTCATTAAACCGTCCTACCCTGCGGTTCAATTCCCCGAGCAAATACAACAGTTTGGCTTCATTGCCACCCGTTCCTTCACGTTCGAACACCTTCACATAGGCTTCAAGGCTAAATTCAAGGAAACGATGTTCCTGTGTATGGTCCTCCATATAACGATACAACCAAGCTATATGATGCAACAGACCAGCGACGACACGATCTTTCTCCTGGATAACCTGTGCGCACAGCAAGGCAAGCTTGTACGTAGCCAGCGCCTGTTCCAGTGTTCGTGCTCCGCTATAATCACGTTTAACCCAGCGGTTACCGATCTGTTCCTTAAAAGCCTTGCGCTGAGCATCATTTAAATGCTCCGTTGCGTTCTCCGTCGTGGCAAACCCGCACTGCGGACAGATGCGAACCACATAAAAATCTGGATTCTCCAGCTTGTAGTACGCACAAAAATCCGAATCCGTCCGGTAGGGCCTTTTCAAACTTGGTCTTACCCGTGAGGTCTCATACTCGGTTTCGCAATAATGACAGGTCACTTTCACCTTATACAGCGGCTCTAATTCCAATCTCTTCCATCCCTCTCCCGTACGCTTATATTCGGATCTACGGTGTATTTACAAAATGATGTGCAGGCCCGGATAAACGCTGCAGGATAAACGAATGCAAGGGCTCCTCCACACCAATCTGTGTTAAGGCTTGATCCATACATGCAAGCCAAGCCTCAGCCCGTTCAACCGTCACTTCAAAATGCATATGACGCGCACGCATCATTGGATGTCCAAATGCCTCGGAAAACAGCCCTGGTCCTCCAAAAAACTGAGACAAAAACATATACTGCTTGTCGATGACCGGCTGAATATCTTCCGGGAAAAGCGGAGCCAGCTGCTCATTCTGCTGAACGATCGGATAGAAAGCCTCGACCAGTGCGCGAACACCTTTCTCACCGCCAAGATTGTCATAAATACTTAAACTTGGATTCATTCGTCTGATTCCCCTTTCTGATGTCGAATTTTGCCATATATTACACGTTACGTGAACATTGTGAAAACAGTAACAATATCCAGGCCCCAAAAGCCTTTATCTCCATTCTATCAAAAAAAACCAAAAAGTCCTATATAACATGAAATCATCAGGACATGTAACCTGCCATCTGTATATAGGACCTTATTCAAAACGTATCACAAAAAAAGCGCCAACCGCTTGGGTTGGCGCACTAGATATTTCATTAATAACTCCGCCAGTCCTCTTCCTCAGAGCGTACCAGCGAGGCACGTATCACATATACAAAAGCACAGACCAGGATTCCGGTGACAAGACTCATGATCATCACTCCATCCGAATTGAATTCCACCTTGGAGACAATTAGGTGACGTTCAGGCGTTTTTCTCATTTTAGCACACATTAATCAAAAACACAGCCACTTTTGCAAGCGCTTTCTACGTATAATTTTGTACTGTTTGTCCACTTTTTTTCATATATTGATGGCAATAACACCACAGACTTCCGCACACCGACCATTCCAAATATAAAGGAGAAGAATTCATGGCTGCTTCACAACGACTCACCCATGTCCTGGTCACACTCGCTCTCCTGATCCTTTGTGTGTTAATGGTCTTGTATCCAGCGGAAACCTGGCATGCAGGTGTACGCGGACTGTCCATCTGGTGGGACGTATTGTTTCCCTCCCTTTTTCCTTTTTTGGTGCTGTCCGAGCTGCTGCTCGGCTTTGGCATTGTTCATTTTCTGGGCACATTGCTGAATCCACTGATGCGTCCATTGTTTCGTGTTCCCGGAAGCGGTGGTTTTGTATTTGCCGTGAGCTGTGCATCCGGTTATCCTACAGGAGCGAAACTGACCGCCCAGTTATGGGAACAAAAGCTGGTTACCCGGGAAGAAGGAGAACGGCTCGTTGCCTTCACTACATCATCCGATCCGATCTTCATGATTGGAGCCGTATCGGTTGGGTTCTTCCATAATGTCGCCATTGCTCCAGTATTGGTTGCGAGCCATTACGCTGCAGCTTTTCTGGTAGGTATGCTCATGCGTTTTCACGGGGGTACAGCAAAAGGCTCACACCCAGACAGTTCTTCTGGATCTCCATCGGAGGGGATACCTAGAAACAGACTGGTCCGGGCCATCTATGCGATGCATGAAGCAAGAAAAGCTGACGGACGGGCATTCGGTGAACTGCTGCGCCAGGCAGTCTCCTCATCCCTTCGCCTTATTATTATCGTAGGAGGGCTGGTTGTATTCTTCTCGGTCATGATGGAGCTGCTTGTCCAGACCGGTTGGCTTGGCGGATTATACGGCATAACCGAACAATTGTTACGACATAGCGGACTGCCTCCATCCTTATCTCCTAGCTTGGTTGGTGGACTGTTTGAAGTCACGCTGGGGAACAAAGAGGCTGGGAGTGCCGGGGCATCCATCCCACTCGTCTATAAAGTAGCAGCAGCAGCCTTTGTTCTCTCCTGGGGCGGATTATCCGTCCATGCACAGATTATGAGCGTTCTTAGCAACACACCCATGAGATACGGTCCCTTTCTATTTGCCAGAGCGATTCATGCGCTAATCGCACCTGTGCTGGTCCTGCTATTGTGGACACCCATGATGGGGCGTTCCTCTTCACCCGTTCTCATGGAGCCCGGTTTCATCCCATCGTTATCAACGTATACACCGGACTGGGGACTGATTCTCTTATCCGGAATGATTGTTTTTGTTAGCCTCATCGTGTTGTTGTTATTCCTTGCGATATTAAGTTCCATTCTCAAGCCAAGACGACATGCCAAAAAATAAGTCAACGATTCATCTATATTTAACGGAATATGCGCCCAAACGTTGTGTTCTTCCGCGGAATTGATTATCATCGGTAGTATAATGACCACAAAGGAGCTTTCATCTTGAGATATTATGTTCAAGACCGCGGAGACCAGTTATCGATTGATCTCAGTCAGCAGTTTCATGCGCTGGCGAAGGAAGAAGGGTTCAAGCTGGATGCAGAATCGCCGGAGATTGTTATCTCCATCGGGGGCGATGGTACGATGCTGCAGGCATTTCACAATTTCATCGACCGTATTCCGGATATTGCTTTTGTTGGGGTTCATACAGGCCATCTCGGCTTTTACGCCGATTGGAAGAAGGAAGAATTACGGGAGTTAGTCAGGCTGATGAGTGGCAAAGGAGATCCGGAGCGTCTCAAACCACGCATTGTACAATACCCGCTATTGGAGCTTGAGATCCGGAAAAAGTCGGGGAATTCCTCTTACATCGCCCTTAATGAATTTACGTTAAAAGGTGTAGACGGTACCGTCGTGGCCCAGGTCGATATTAACGATGTGACATTTGAGATGTTCCGTGGGGATGGAATCTGTGTATCCACGCCATCAGGCAGCACGGCATACAACAAGGCCCTTGGCGGTGCCATGGTTCATCCAACCATCGAGGCCATTCAGATTGCTGAGATTGCATCGATTAATAACCGGGTCTATCGGACACTTGGTTCACCGGTTATTTTGCCCAAGCATCATCATTGTGATATTTTCTCCCGCAAGGATCAGCGGTTATTGATGACGATTGATCATGTAAATGTGATGGTGGAGGATCTGATCTCCGTCCGTTGTCAGGTATCCAGTCATAAGGTCAGTTTCGCACGTTTCCGCCCTTACCCATTCTGGAACCGGGTTCGCACGGCATTTCTTGACTAAAATAACACACCAAAAAAGCGGTCCTTCTCAGGAACCGCTTTTTGCTTTGGCTTGAGGTTGATCTTTGCTCTTCTGAAGCACAAAGTACGCACAGCCAAAGTTACAATATTCATTGATATAATCCACCATACTGGCGATTGTGGAATCCTTCGTCGCTTTTGGATGGTTGTCACGGTAAAAACCTTTTAACCTTAACTGGCTATAACCCCAGTCTCCGATAATATAATCATAACGCTCCAGCACTTCACTGTAACGATCACGGAAAACCTCTGGATTCCAGCCTTCTTTGTGGTTCTGGACGATTTCATAATTTTTTCCACCGATCTGTACAATGACCGGTTCTTTGGGCTTTTCTTCAACTGACTCAACAACCGATTCCTGAACCGGCTCCTGGATCTGTTCCTGAAGTTGCTCCTGAATCTGTTCTGTGTTTTTTTCTTCTTCCAATCCGGTATCCTCCATCACGCGTGTGTTGCCGCCTGTTCAGCATGTTTGGTAGCCGATTTCACCTGTTCATGCGCATGGTAGGAGCTGCGTACCATCGGGCCAGATTCGACGTGGCTGAACCCACGTTTTAATCCCTCCTGTTTCAATGCAGCGAACTCCTCTGGCGGATAATACTTTTCAACATACAGATGTTTCTCCGAAGGCTGCAAATATTGACCTATCGTCATAATATCACAGCTCACCGCACGAAGATCATCCATTGTTGATAAAATTTCATTATATTCCTCACCTACACCAAGCATAATGCTTGATTTCGTAGGGATGTTAGGTTGCATTTCTTTGGCACGAGCAAGCAATTCCAGTGAACGTTTATATTTCGCCTTGGCACGCACTTTGTCTGACAACCGCTCAACCGTCTCAATATTGTGATTCAGAATGTCCGGTTTGGCATCCATTACAATCTGCAAAGATTCCCGATCGCCCAGAAAATCTGGAATGAGTACTTCAACGCTGCACAATGGCAACCGTCGCCGTACGGCCTTCACCGTCTCTGCAAAGATCGTAGCTCCCCCGTCTTTCAGGTCATCACGGGCTACACTTGTAATTACGCAGTGTTGCAGATTCATCTGCTCTGCTGCTTCCGCCACACGTTCTGGTTCCTGCAGATCAAGCTCCGTTGGCAAGCCTGTATTCACCGCGCAAAAACGGCATGCCCTTGTGCAAATATCGCCCAAAATCATAAAAGTGGCCGTTCGATTGGCCCAGCATTCATAAATATTCGGACACCGCGCTTCCTCACATACCGTATGCAGCGTTTTGGAACGCATCATCGTTTTCATTTCCTGATAGTTATCGCCGGTTGTCAATTTGATCCGAATCCAATCCGGCTTCGGTTCTTTAACACGTTTAGCCAATGCATAAACCTTCTTTCTACTGAAGTTAGGCTGTTGCTCGGAACATATTATACCATGAAAGCGCTGGAAAAACCCCCATTTGTCACATCTTGTGCATTCATGCTCGATATGGACAATTTGTATAATTGGATTCCCCCCAAGAGCTTACATGGATAAAATGAGAACTTTTGAAGAACGCTAACCTTTAGCTTGGTTCATCGGGTACCTTGTATTATTCTAATGGAAAGGGGCTGCTTCCCAGTGCAACAACGCTTGACCTTCAGGCACACGTACCGCTTTTGGATCAAAACATTACTTGCAGGTACTCTGCTTCTCCCATTCTTGCCTGTTGAAGTTTACAGTGAACCCGCCCAGGCCACTCCCAAATCACAGGCTGCCGAGTTAAAACCCGCAGAAATTTTCGCTGCACGTCGCCATTTATATGAAACCATCGGTCAGATGACCCAGATTCCCTGGTACAGGCTTGCTGCCATTGATCAGTATGAACGGACGATTACTCGTGCACATCCAAAGGATCGCAAGCATCCGGAGCGGCTTACGGGTATCTTCATGACCCCTCCGGCCTGGAGAGGATGGCTAAATCCCGATGAGACGGATCAACATCCGGAATCCATTCTTTTTTTCAAAGGATATGGACGTGATGGTTCAGGAGACGGTATAGCGGATGCCAACAATGATCAGGATGTGCTGTACAGCATGGCTTCTGTTATTCAGGGTTACGGGAACAAACAAGAGGACTTCAACATTGCCTTGTGGGAATATTATCACAACTCCCGTGCTGTGCAACGGATACAGCAATTCGCGAAGTTATATGAGCATTTTGACAATCTGGATCTATTCGGACATGCCTTTCCGGTCCCGCTCGGAACCAACTACTCCTATCGCAGTACCTGGGGGACAAAAAGAAGCTGGGGCGGTTATCGCATTCATGAGGGAACAGATATTTTCGCTCCGCATGGCCTGCCTGTGCGCAGTACCTGTTACGGGGTCGTGGAAATCAAAGGCTGGAATCCGTTTGGTGGCTGGCGCATCGGAATTCGGGATTTGAACAATCATTATCACTATTACGCTCATCTTTCGGGTTTTGACAAAAGTGCACGCATCGGTGAAGTGGTAATCCCCGGTCAGGTTGTAGGTTGGGTTGGCAGTTCGGGTTACGGGAAACCTGGGACACAGGGCAAATTCCCTCCGCATCTGCACTATGGGATCTACCGGGACAGCGGACTGCACGAATGGTCGTTTGATCCTTATCCACAGCTGAAACATTGGGAACAGGATGAACGCAAACAAAAGAGCAAGAAAAGCAAGTGAGACGAGGATATGCACGATCAGCAAAGCGAAAAAGGGACCTCTTTAATTGAGGCCCCTTTCTTTGCTTTACAATTCTAATTTGTGTGTATCATGGGTGCGCGTCCTTATTGAGCTGCAATCCCCCATTCACATCAGGCAGATCATCCGGCTCAATTTCAAGTTCATTCCCTTGCAAAGGGTCTGACGGCGTCTGTTGCTGGTTCTGGCTAGGGGGATTCGTAGTTACTCCATTACCGCTTGATACACCTGTATGACCTGATGGCAGCGCAATAGCTGGGGCATTACTGCCGTTACTACCCACTGGCTTGCCCTGATTATCGTAATAATACATTGGCACATCTCCGACAACCAAAAGGTAGGAAATCGGGATTTCCGTATCGACCGTTTCGGGTTCCATGTCGAAGGGCACCACGACCGCGACCTCAGCAATAATGTGAATGTACACTTCCACCAAAATCATGTTAATACCCGCATTCTGTTGACGGGTGTTCAGATCCACTTTGACAGCACCTTGGGGCTCAATACGAACCGGTATACTCGGGCCAAATGAAGCCAACACCGGACTGCCGAGCGCCTGACCCAGTGGGATTTTTTCTTTTAACATGTGTACATTTTGCAGCGTGGATTGCACAATATTCATCGTACTTGCGGTGATCCGCATATGCTCATTGTAGTTCAGCATGAAACCGGACACCTTCCCGGCGGTATCCGTCTTCCAGTCAATCAGTCCTTCGTTGGTTTTGCCATCAGCAACCTGTGCTGTAATCGCCTTGTTGATCGCTTCGGTCGCAATCTGCTTCACTCTGATCTTGGCCAAGTGCATGATGGGGGGCTTCATCTTTTTATCCACATAAGCAAAGCCCTGCATCAAACAAAACGCAGTGACCAATAAAATGATCAACCACATTTTGCGCTTGCCGCTTGGCGGCTTACGGCGTCTCCGGCTTCGCCATTTTCTTCTCATCATCGAAGTGTCCCTCCCCTACGGGATGAGCTATAGGCTATATGTTAACCTTATGCACCGTTGTCCCAAAAAAGAAGGACAGTACGTGTACACTCTATAGAAAGTAACAACAACATAATAAACAGAGATAAAAAACCTTTCGCCCGCAGATTACTCTGCAAGACGAAAGGCTTTATGTTCAGACCACCCAAAGATTCAGGCATGTCTATCCTTTTATTTCGGAACAGATTCCCAGTCTTTCAGGAAACGTTCAATCCCGCTGTCCGTCAGTGGGTGTTTCCAAAGTGTCGGCAGAAGCGAACCCGGAATGGTGGCAATATGCGCACCGGAAAGGGCTGCATCCTCTACATGTTTGATATTGCGAATGCTTGCTGCGATAATCTCGGAAGGCAGATCATACATGTCCAGAATAAGACGCAGATCACGAATCAATTTCATACCATCCACAGCAATATCATCCAAGCGACCAACGAATGGACTGATGTAGGTTGCACCGGCTTTCGCCGCCATCAGGCCCTGTGCTGCGGAGAAAATCAGCGTAACATTGGTTTTGATCCCTTTTTGCGTCAACTCATGACAAGCATACAGCCCATCTTCGGTCATCGGCAATTTAATGACTACATTCGGTGCCCATTCTGCAATTTCATAAGCTTCCTTCAACATATCCTCGGCTTTGAGACCGATGACTTCAGCACTGACCGGGCCTTTAACAACGCCACAGATCTCCTGAATGACTTCTTTAAATACGCGACCTTCTTTGGCAATCAAAGACGGGTTAGTCGTGACTCCATCCACCAGACCCAGACGTTCGATCCGTTTGATTTCTTCCACATTCCCTGTATCCAAGAAAAATTTCATGATATGTTCCCTCCACTTGATGAATTCGAAAACACGATATAAGTCATTACCCGATTCTCATCATATGTTAACAGTTATATATAAAATTAATTTTTCTCTACAGCGTGACCGCCAAATTCATTACGCAATGCTGCTACCACTTTACCTGTGAATGTGTCTGTCTCCAGGGAACGATAACGCATCAGCAAGGACAACGCGATAACCGGTGTAGCGGTTTGAAGGTCAAATGCCGTTTCTACTGTCCAGCGTCCTTCGCCGGAAGAGTGCATTACACCTTTAATCTCATCGAGGTTTGCATCTTTGGAGAAGGCACGTTCTGTCAGCTCCATCAACCAAGAGCGGATAACGGAACCGTTGTTCCATACGCGAGCCACTTGTTCGAAGTCGAAATCAAATCCACTTTTCTCCAATACGTCAAAACCTTCACCAATGGATGCCATCATACCGTACTCGATACCATTGTGAACCATTTTGAGGAAGTGACCGCTGCCCGCTTTACCAGCATACAGGTAGCCATTCTCTACGGAAGTATCTTTGAATGCCGGTTCAACGATTGCCCAAGCCTCCGGGTCCCCACCGATCATATAACATGCTCCATTACGTGCGCCTTCCATACCGCCAGATGTACCTGCATCCATGTAGTGAATGCCTTTGGTTTTCATCTCTTCATAGCGACGGATGGATTCTTTGTAGTGGGAGTTACCCGCTTCAATGATGATGTCGCCTTTGGACAACAACGGGCTGACTTCAGCCAATACAGCATCTACTACGTTGTGGGGAACCATGATCCACAATACACGTGGGGATTCGAGCGAAGCCACCATCTCAGCGTAAGAAGACACGCCTTCAGCGCCGTATTCTTTCATTTCATTTACTGCTTCAGCGTTCAGGTCAAAAGCAACTACTTCGTGTTTGTGGTCAATCAAGTTTCTACCTAGGTTCAATCCCATTTTTCCTAATCCGACGAGTCCAAGTTTCATTTTAAAATCCTCCTGTTATGAACAATGTTTAAATTGCATTTGCGTTCAAATATTAATTAAGGTTTGCGTTATGCAGCAACCGTTCCGGTGATGGATCGTTCTTATGATCGCTGTTGTATCCAAATTTTTTTTAACTATTTTTCTTATAGTTAAAATTCGGATACAAAGGCGAACGCTTCGCTTCTTCAGAATCGATTCCATCCCCTACACTACGGCACTACACCAAAAGTTAATTAATTTGAACACCTCTATATTAAAAAATTTCCACTGCCCTCCGGCAAACATAACCGGAAGGGCTTATGCAAAATTGGAACGGTATAATTCATAAAAAATGAGATCTGTATACATCATAAAAGCTACTTCATCTATATCAGCATTTTGCATCATTTCGATCAACTCGCTTCCGAATACAAGTTCTAGAAGACGAAAAGAACCATTTCGTTTCATATCCTGTTTACTTGAAAGACGGTCTTTGGATTTGTGCAAAATGTTCATTGGTAAACACAATGGATTGCACTGTTGTGTTCTCAGATGATTACTCTGTTGTTACACTTACCACCAACGGTAGCCATCTGCAGCTGTCAGGCGATCTGCTGACTCTGGTCCATGCGAACCTGCACTGTACGTATCCAGTGGCACGTTGCCCACTTCGAATGCTTCCTGAATCGGTTGAACCCACTGCCATGCCAGCTCCACTTCGTTCCAGTGAGCGAAGAAGGTGGAATCACCACGCATAGCGTCAAAGATCAGATTCTCGTACGCTTCAGGGATGTTACGTTTACCTGAGTTGAAGGTCATATGCATCGGCTCCACTTCACCATGGTTCAATGGATTCTTCGCATTTAATTGAAGGGAAATACTTTCTCCCGGACCAATTTCAATCGTAAGCAGGTTAGGTTCCGTTGTATTTTCGGATTCATGCCCCGTTTTCAGTGGAGCCTTGAACTCAACAACGATTCGAGTGGATTTCTCAGCCAGGCGTTTACCTGTACGGATATAAAATGGAACCTCACTCCAGAACGGATCATCGATCCACAGTCTTGCGGCAACATAGGTCTCATTCTGCGATCCGGCAGGGATGCCAGGCTCGTCCAGATATCCAACAACCGAAGTGCCTTGCAGCTCACCTGCGGCATATTGCGCACGAACGACTTCAGAAGCGACGTTTTCTTTCGTCAAAGGACGAAGTGCTTCAGCAATTTTTTGCTTTTTGAATTGAATTTCTTCCGGTGTGCAACGTTTTGGCAAATGCAAACCAATCATCATCAGCAACTGAAGCATATGGTTTTGGAACATGTCACGAAGCGCACCACTTTGGTCGTAATACGCCGCACGTTCTTCAACACCCACCGTCTCACTTGCCGTAATCTGAACATTGGCAATATAACGGTTAGACCACAACGCTTGAATTACCGGATTTGCATAGGTGAGCGTCTCAATATTTTGAACCATTGGTTTACCAAGGAAATGGTCAATACGGTAAATCTCTTCTTCCGCAAACGTATTGCTCAGTTTTTCGTTCAGATCACGAGCGGATTGCAGGTCGTGTCCGAAAGGTTTTTCGATAATCAGTTTCTTCCAGCCTTTGGTGTTACCCAGGCCACTTTCTTGTATGTTTAATGCGATTGGCTCAAAGAATTCCGGTGCCACCGACATGTAGAACATGCGGTTTTCGGGAATGTTAAGCTCTTGTTCACGCTGTTGAACCAGTTCCAACAGTTTGGTGTAATCTTCAAGCTTCGTATTATTTAAAGAACAATAACGGAAAGCTCCAATGAAATCCCGAACCTGAGATGCTTCTTCCGGCGTCTGACGTGAGAATTCATGCAGTGACTTTTCAACATTCGCCTGAAAGTCCGTATCCGACAATTCACGTCGTCCCAAACCGATAACGGAGAAGGATTCCGGCATTTTCTCATCCATGTACAAGTTATATAATGCAGGGTAAATCTTGCGTTTGGCTAAATCGCCTGTTGCCCCGAACAGGACAAATGTCATTGCATCCATTGGAGTGCCTCCTGTGATCTGTGCAGTATAGTATATGATGTTGCAAAATGTTCAAATCCAAGCATGACAAAAGACGGAATAAGTGGGTGTGTTCCCCGCCTTGCCTCCGTTTATATAACACACCTGAATTTAACCATGGAACATTCCTTCTCTCCACAACCTGTATTTAGGTTATAAATTGTAACCTTTTGAATTAACGTTACCCATATTACACCTGTCGTCACAATTCGTCAATAATCGTGTCTAACCTGTGAACTCCAGTGTTTATAGGGTTTTTATTTGATGATAACGCTTTATGTGGTAAGATTAAGAACAATTGGTATGTGACATTTTACACATATGGCCTGTGGACAAGTAGGTTACAATAAGTATACTAATGATATTACAAGCAATACTAAACCGAAGGAGCACAATCATGAGCGATGATGAGAATGCCAAGCAAATATGCACAAAAGTGGAACAATCTTATCAGATCATTGGCCGAAAATGGGTAGCCCTCATAATCCATGCGTTGATGGAGGAACCCAAGCGCTTCAGTGAGATTCACGCTTATATCCCTGACTTGAGTAAACGCGTGTTAAATGAGCGAATGAAGGAATTGGAAGAAGAAGGACTCGTGGTTCGCCATGTGGTCACGGAACGTCCAGTTCGGACTGAATATATGTTGTCACGAAAAGGTACGGAACTGGGGAGAGCGCTAAGCGCCGTGGAACGTTGGGCTGATAAGTGGCTGTAATATTTTGAGGAATCATTATGGTTTATTTATTTAGCTTAAAGGTAACGCCGATAATCCCGGAGGTGGAGTATCGCATTTAGCAAATGGCTAGTGCAATCCGCATCCGGGATTTATTTACTTCAAACAGTGAATACTAATTGTATACAAAGACGTAATAACGCTATTATTTTGCAAACCAAATGACTATGGAGATTATTATCTCGAAGCGATTGCGAGTTAAATGGATGGAAAAACCGGGTGTATTGATTTTTTAGTGGTGTAGGTGTTATAGACCTGGAACAAAAAAAGATGCCAATTCTCACTTATGTGAGGGGCATCTTTTTCACGTATAATACTACGAATCCAACTTACTCCCGAGTGTAATACTCGAATCCTCGAAGTTGTCCACCGTCGTCTTTTTTTCATAAAAGTGTACGGCATGTTGCATAATTCCTTCTCTTGTGTAAAACGCGTCTTTCGCCCCTAGTGGAAAAACAACCTTTTCTCTCGTACTTGCCGACTTATAGATACCCACAATCAGTTCAAGCGTATTCCGACCACTTTGGCCATCCACCAGAAGGGGAGATCCTGTCTCAATAGCATTTAACACATTCTCCACTTGCCCAGCGTGACCGACATGAGTAACATCCGGCAATTCGTCAGCGAGCTTCTGAATCTGTTGTTCCAACTCTCCATTGGATTCCGGAAATCCGTTATTCCGCGCGGTAGAAGCAACCACTTTCCAAGGTGCAGATACCCGGGCTTCTTTGCCCTGAAAAATTAACTGTTGCTCCTCTCCGTGATGTATGACGGAACTGGTAATCATGCCAAGCGCCCCTTCCTGGAAGCGAAGCATCGCCATGGATATATCCTCAACTTCGGCATTATCATGAGCCGTATTTGCCATCATCGCCTGTAATTCCACTGGAGGTCCCATCATCCAAAGCATAGCATCAATATGATGCACCGCATGATTAAGGGTACAACCTCCGCCTTCTTTTTCCCATGTCCCGCGCCACCACAGATCATAATAATTGTGGCCCCGCCACCAGAACGAATCAACCTGCACATGTACAATAGGCCCCATCCGTTTACTGTCCAGCACACCTTTTAACTTCATCATCGGTGTCGTAAATCGATTCTGTGCTACTACAGATAGTAACTTGCCACTTTCTTGCGCTGCTCTCAACATCAGATCCGCTTCCTCCAGGGAAGATGCCATCGGTTTTTCGACCAACACATGCGCACCTGCTTGCATGAAATCACACGCAATTGGAGCATGCGTATATGGTGGCGTACAGACGGATACCAGATCAATATTTTGGGCAAGTAGCTCTGTGTAATCCGTAAAGGCTTGTGCACCTTCCAATCCATATTCATTAATTCGCTTCTGTGCTTTTTCCACGTAGATATCGACCACAGCAACAATCTGACATCGCTCTGGAAATGCTAAGTATGCTGAGATATGCGCTCCACTAATTGCACCTACTCCAATAATCGCCACTCTTAACATCGTTACAACCTCCCTTGTTTCCTTCACAATACACAATAATAAAGCGCTTTTATGCGTTCATCTTGTGGTAAAATATAACTATCTTGTGCATGATAAGGGAGGCATTCATGATGTCCATCTTCCTGGGAGAACAATTTAAGCTGGTCTGTCGCCGTACATCCAACACTACGTTTCGCGAAGTGTTCCATGCTCACTCGCAGCTGGAGATAACCTATATTCACGAAGGATACGGGCAGTTGATAACCGAAGGTCAGGTTTTCTCCCTTGAACGCGGTATGCTCATGATTTTTCGACCTTTTCAATTGCACCACTTCCAGATTCAAGTATCCAGTCAGCAGCCTTTCATCAGAAACGTGCTTATGTTTGAGCTTGAAATATTAAAGACATATTGGTCGCATTTTATGACGACTCACCGTTTCATACATGACCTGCTGGGAGAGCACTCTCCGATTCACCCGATCCGACTTCCTGCCACTTCCCCACTCATTCAACGAATGGAACAATTCGATAAGACCTATCCAGAACTACTACCTCATGAAGCAGTGGAGGATACTTGCCTCTTTATACTTGATTCACTTACGCAACTACGTTACTTATGGAAAGATGTTGTCATTCAGGATCTAAAGGCACATTCCGTATCCAGTTCAGTAATGCTTCATCCTCATGCCGAAGCCATCATGCAGTGGATTGAACAGCATTACCAGGAGCCTTTTCGTTTGGAGGATATCGCAGAGACACTTCATCTATCCCCCTATCATCTATCTCATGTATTCAAAAAAGCGACTGGCACCACCATTATTGCTTATGCTCAAGCCACCCGCATTCGTCATGCCTGTGTGCTGCTCACCCGTTCCTCCCTTTCCGTTCCCGAAATCGGTCACCGTGTCGGTATGACAAGCCCCTCCTACTTTTGCAAAGTATTCCGTACTACCACAGGCTCTACACCACATCAATATCGGCTGAAGGTGCAGGGGAGGAAGTAATGGATCACCACATAAAGAAAGAAGCGAAAGAATTCACTTCTCCGCTTCTTCTCGTACAAACCGTTTTACTTGCTTCACCGTACATCAAGCCCCAACTTCTCCAAATACGGAATAAGTCGCTCTCTTAATTGCCTCAAATCATCCTTCTGTTCCACTGACAAGCGTTCATCATGAATACTTCCATCCTTATCCACCACCATCAGCTCATACTCCTTCATTTGTTCATACACAGATTTGAACTCGGTATACTCCTCTTTAGATAACATCTCCTCCGCTCGCGCCAACTGCTCCGTCCAGAATTGTTGCTCATTCATAGGATCCTTTTGTGAAGCGGTACTCACAGCTTCCAGCTTCTCGAAAAACGGTTCCAGCTCAGCTACAAGAAGGTTATATTGTTCCTGCTCCACTGTACCCCACTGCTCTGGATGCATTTTTCCCTGAGAATCAGCATACTTCACGGCCATTTGCCCCATTTTCTTCAGCAGGTCCATGTATTGAACAAATTCTTCTTCACTGAAATGCGTCTTGGCCGTCTGCAGCTTTGCTTCCAACCTCATATAATCCTCAGCTGTTCCCCCCATAGCAGTGATATTTTCCTGTGAACCATATATTCCGTCTGCAAGATAGGTGTACCCTGCGTAGGCTCCGGTGGGAATAATGAGTACAACAGCCAATAGCCCAGTGACCAGCCATCTTTTTCGATTTCTTCTAATGTGAATATCACTTCGAATACCATCCAACATTTTATGTTTAATTCCCGCAGGAACAGACCACTCTTTAGTCTCTTCCTGGTAGGCTGTTCGCAACTCTTCATCGAGTCTCATGCAAATCCTCCACCTTTCCCCGCAACCTTGGATTCATCTTCTCTTTTTGTCTCAACTTCGCCAGCGCCGCATGTATGCGCGATTTCACGGTTCCAAGTGGAATCTCCAATATGCCAGCAATCTCCTCTTGCGTGTATTCGTTCAAATAATGAAGTGTAACCACCTGCTGCAGCTTGTACGGCAAACGACGCACCTGTTCCAGCAGAGGACGATTTGCCAATTTGTTGACCAGATCAGTGGAAAAATCATATTCCATACCAACGTCAGATTTCTCGAGCCGCTTGCCAAACCGAAACTGCATCAATCTTTTGCGTCGATAACTCTGAACCTGTCGCATCGTCACCCCCATCAACCAGGGACGAAAAGCACGCTCCGCATCATATCGCGCCAATGATCGATACGCCTGAATGTAAATCTCCTGTACCACATCCTCCGCGTCAGACTTGTCCTTGATGAGAAATCGCACAGTGTGATATATCCTCGTCACTGTTTTCTCATATAATTCTCCATATGCTTCTTCATGCCCCGCCCGTATTAACGTTACAAGTTCTATGTACTCATCTTGCTCACTCATTATCCATCCCCCTCCTCCTTACACTATATATTGGCATGCCAGCATCATATCGTTCGATTTATTTATTGAATGAGTAGGTACGGCTGAATCTGATACAAAAATGTCCTCTGGTGTTTATCATGATATAATATACCTAATTTTGATATAATTGGAGGTTCTGCATCTGAGTTATAAGATCCCCTTTGGTCTTTTACTATTATCTATATCGATCATCAGATTGGTAATCGCCAGAACAAACCTTGAGCCCTAGACCACGGTATACAGACTTATTGGGATCTTGGTTATCTTATCATCTCTTTTTCTTTCGAAAGCGGATATAAGGGAGTAACTTAGCAGGGGTGGTCACTACTGTAATGAAACTTTTCAGCAAATTGTACTCAGAATATCTCCTGATTCCACGACCTCTACGTTTGTTGTTTTTGTGGGGGTGGATTGTTTTGTTTTATATTGCTGGTGCCAAACTCAGATGGTTCTACTTCCTACAATAAACTGATTTTAAAGAAATCTGATCCCCTGGGACATCAAAAAGAGCTGAGTCGTCATTATGACATCTCGGCTCTTCTTTGATGCTCATCCTATTCCTTGCAGATAAAGATATAGGTAATCAACTCGAGCTCGCTCATACGTTCATTTTTGAGACAAACTTTATTTGATATTCAGAAATCACTTGATCACCGCTCCTGAATTGTTCTACCTGTTCAAGTCTTGCCATTAAGTTGGCAAGGCTTTTTTCTCTTAAACGTAAGTTATTTGGCCTTGCTTATGTATTCTTTAGATTTTCTTCAGAATTATGCTCATTAATTCCTTAGTTTTTTTCATTAAGATTGCTATATCGACAAGAGAGGAGGCAAAACAATGATCAGTAATACGATCTTAGAGCTACTACATCAGTATGGATATCTGATTTTTTATTTTGCCTTCTCATTAGGGCCTTTCGGAATTCCAATTCCAAATGAAATCACGATTATCAGCGGTGCCATTTTGAGCCACACAGGAGTTATCAATTCATGGATCACATATTTCTGTATTTTATCAGGACTATTAACGGCCATTACCTTTGCCTATTTTGCAGGGAAGTTATTTGGAACCAAGATAAAACACAGATTTCAACATCATAAACACTTCGTCAAGGCTGAACTCATCCTGAATAAGAGTGGCAATTGGGCGATGTGCATCGGTTTGTTCATTCCAATCGTGCGGTATGTTCTCCCTTTGGTCATTGGGCTGAGCGGCGTCCAGTATAGAAAATTTGCTATTATCTCCTATTCCAGTGCTTTGTTATGGACCCTAACGTATTTTACAGCGGGAACTTACTTCGGCGGCCCCATATTATCGACGCTTCATTTATTACATTTCTAACTGGTTTGGATAACATAACATCACATTATGGAGGAACCCCTATGAATTCCAATGAACCTGTTTTATTTTTGAAAAGCTTTCTGCAAAGCCCTAAACATGTCGGCAGTATCATACCCAGTTCCCGGTTTCTCGCCAGCAAAATGGTGAAGCAAGCCTCTTGGCTAGAGGCAAAAGCAGTCGCCGAGCTTGGATCGGGTACAGGTCCTATCACTCGCTATATTCATCAACAAGTACAGGATTCCACCAAAGTCCTATTGTTTGAGATGAACGAAACGATGAGGAATACTCTTAAGACGGCATACCCGGAGTTCTCTTGTTATCCAGACGCCGCTCGATTGGTAGAATCTATGAATCAAGAGGGCGTTCAGCAACTCGATTACATTTTTAGCGGGTTGCCCTTCTTCAACTTTGAGCCTGAATTAAGAAATACGTTGGTAGGGCAGATCCATAAGGCACTAAAACCCGGAGGATTATTCATCGCCTTTCAATATTCACTTCAAATGAAAAAATTATTATCCGAACACTTTATCATCGAAAAAATAGAATTAGTGCCTTTGAATATCCCACCTGCGTTCGTTTATGTCTGTCGCAAAAAGGAAACAATTTAAACATTCCTGGCTATCGTTTACACTGATGTTATCCTAATTTTTAAGGAGTGTTGAATCATGAGTACCATTCTTGTTGTTGATGATGAACCCGATATCCGTGATGTCATTCATGTCTATTTACGTAACGAAGGATATCAGGTCATTGAAGCAGCCAATGGTGAAGAAGCGCTAAATATTATCAATACAACATCGGTCCAACTCGTTATTCTGGATGTTATGATGCCCATTATGGATGGAATCAAAGCCTGCTTCAAAATAAGAGAAGTATCACCCACTCCCATTATTATGTTATCCGCCAAGGAAGAAGACATTGATAAAATCACGGGCCTGACTACCGGGGCCGACGATTACATGGTCAAACCGTTTAATCCGTTAGAATTACTGGCTCGCGTTAAGGCTCAGCTCCGACGTCAAACACTCATTGGCAAAGCTGAATTTGATTCACTTATCCTGATTAAAGACCTTGTCGTTGATACGAGTAAACATTCTGTTAAGCTCAAAGATAATGACATTTCACTTACACCACTGGAGTTTTCCATTCTGGTGCTGCTCGCCAGCCATTCTGGACAAGTATTTAGCTCCGAGAAAATTTACGAAACCGTATGGAAAGAACCTTACGGGTATTCGGATAATACGGTGATGGTTCATATTCGTAACCTGCGAGAGAAATTGGAAGTAAATCCGCGCGAACCTCAGTACATTAAAACGGTATGGGGAGTGGGATATAAAATTGATTAAACCATTACCACATTTTAAAAAAAAGATACAGATTAACATCCTATATCAAATGTTGATCAGTTTATTGATTTCATTTGTTGGCTCTGTGGGTGTAAATAATATGTTGATCATAGCTGCCGCAGAAATTAGTGAAAGATTTAATTGGCCTTCACTTCTTCACATTTTTCCTTATGTTTTAACACCAATCTTCATCGTAATTTTCACGTTATTTTTTTTGTTTTCCACACGAAAAATTGTGAGAGATCTCATTACATTAGAGAAAGGGCTTCAATTCATATCCGAAGGAAATCTGAATTACAGGGTGCCCGTTAATCGACAAGATGAACTTGGGCGAGTCGCTTCCAACATCAATCACATGACAGAACAGTTAAAGCAACAGATTGCTAAAGAACGTGAATTGGAGCAATCCAAGATGGACATGATCACTGGCCTCTCACATGACCTGCGTACACCGCTTACCAGCATAATTGGTTATATTGAGCTTCTCAAATCAGAATCATTTCAAGACAAAGCAGAGTATGATCGTTTTATCCAGAACACCCATAACAAAGCAACGCATTTAAAGAAGCTGCTTGATGATTTATTTGAATACACACGTCTTAACGCAGTGAATACCCAATTGGATTTGAAAAAGGTTGACCTACGTCAGCTATTGGATCAATTGTTGTTTGAATTCGAACCTTTAGCTCAGGAACATGGGATTCGTATTGAAAAAAAACTCGGTGAGGCTCCGATTATGGTCTCTCTGGATAGTGATAAGATTGCACGAGCCATCGACAATCTCCTCATGAATGCACTGAAGTATTCCTTTAAACCGGGCACAATTCATGTTCGAATGAGTGTGCAGCCTAATCACGTTACCATTGAAGTAGAGAATAAAGGCATGCCTCTAACGATAGAACAAAAGAACAGACTGTTTGATCGCTTTTATAAGGTGGATTATTCGAGGAATAGCGAAGGCATTCAATCAGGATCTGGTCTGGGACTTTCTATTGCGAGAAACATTGCGGAGTTACATCAGGGGACTCTAACACTAGAACATACGCGTAACGTATTTATATTCCAACTAAGCTTGCTTTCTAACACCCAGTGAAACATCAATAGCATTGATAATGGAGGAAACCGCAATGAAAACATCCGAACCACTCCTTTTTCTGCAAGGATTCCTGAAGAACCCCAAACGAGTAGGCAGTGTCCTCCCCAGTTCCAAATTTCTAGCCTGTAAAATCGTCCAGTCTGTACCATGGGATGAGGTTAGAACCATCGCTGAACTGGGGCCAGGAACAGGAGCCATCACACGTCTCATGAGAGCACAATTACCGAAATCGGCAACCGTGTTTTTATTTGAAAGGGACCCCAAAATGAGAAGTAATCTGAAGAACACATATCCTGAATTCATGTTCCATTCGAATGCATCTTATCTATCAAAAAGGATCAATCAAGAACATGTTCATCAGTTGGATAGCATCATTTGCGGACTGCCCTTTTTTAATTTTTCCAGAGAAATGAGACAAAACATCCTGTCACAGATCCATACAGCGCTCCGACCTGGAGGCACATTAGTTTTATACCAGTACTCTCTTCATATGAGGAAACACTTAGCTGAGTTATTTGAGATGGAGAAAATTCAATTTGTGCCTTTCAACTTTCCTCCTGTTTTTGTGTATGTTTGTCGTAAAAGACAAGATGAAGGACACACTCTATAAATGTTTAATGTCCTGTCTTGTCCTGTGAGGATCTAATCATGCGGGTCATCATCTTGCGCGGCAACAACCGCGGCATAAACGCGATGAATCGGTTTCGAGCACCAGGCATAATTAACGTCTTGCCACGTAAGAAGCCTTGATACCCTTCTTCAGCCACCTGTCCCGCTTCCATGATTGGGCCCTGCAACATCTTCGAGACACCCATACCCGAACGATCAACAAATCCGGTAGATGTCAGACCTGGACACAGTGCCGTTACCGTAACGCCCGTTCCGTTTACTTCATTCTCCAAAGCCTCAGTGAACGATAGCACGTATGCCTTTGTTGCATAATATACCGACATCATCGGTCCAGGGAAAAAACCTACCAACGAAGCCACATTCATCACACCGCCGTGTCCACGTTGTATCATATCCGGCAAGAATAGCTTGGTCATGACGGTTAAAGCCTTGATATTCACGTCAATCATATTAACTTCTTGTTCCAGTTCCGTTTCCATAAACATCCCGAACAGACCGAAACCTGCTTTGTTGACAAGATAGTCAACAACAATCCCCTTTTCCTTCAGCTCATGATAAATTTCCTGTGGTACCCCTGGTGCCGCAACATCTTTGGCAATAACCGTCGCCTGAATGCCATACTTTTTCTGATACTCCTGAGCTAGATCCTGTATTTTACCCTCGCTTCGTGCTACCAGCACAATATGATGTCCACCTTTGGCAAACCGATCTGCTAACTCTTTACCAATCCCACCCGATACCCCTGTGATTAGAACTGTCTTTCTCATATCGTTACCTGCCTCTCTTTTCTATAAAATATGTTTCATCTGGAACATTAATTAGAATGGACGTTCTATAATGGTGAAAAAATAGACTACTTCAGTATGAGATCCATAGATAGTGTCGATATACGAAGAAGTTTTTCCTTTGTCGTTGAAGTCTTGGCCATCACCCTTAGCCCAACCCCTACATTATGCAGATATTCCGCCAATACCTCGGCGTTGTACTCCGTTGTGAATTCATCTTCTTGCTGTCCCCACACCATAATGTCCTTGATTAGTTTCTCCGTATTTGCAAACATCTCCGTTGATCGGTTGTTCATGTCTTCATCGCGTGACGCCAATTCTACCGTCGAATTAACAATGAAGCAGCCTGATGCTGGAGATTCCTCTCCATGCATTAAAGAACAAAATATAAACTGAAGTGCTTCCGTTGCCGTTTTGGAACGCTTTACGCCTGCTACAAGGGCAGAGCTGATTTTGTGATCATACAGATCTACTGACTTCAGAAACAAGGTATGTTTATCGCCAAATGTGTCATACAAGCTTTTACGATGAATTCCCATATGATTAACCAGCTCCGTCATAGACGTCTTCTCATAGCCTTGTTCCCAAAAAAGTCTCATCGCTTTATCCAGTACAACAGACTCATCGAACTCTTTGCTTCTCGCCATTAGCTTCCCTCCTGTTCAGAAAACGAACATTGAATAACATACGTATGATCTTAACGAGCCTTTAAAAGGTAAGAATGATTTTGCCCTGAGAGTGACCCGTTGATACTTTGTTCAATGCCTTTTCAATGTCCTCAAACGTATACGTAGAATCGATCGAAGGGTTAATGTCTTCTTTTTCCACAAGAGCTGTGATTTCTTGCAATTGAACTCCACTGGAGTGCACGAATAAAAAACGATATTCATTTTGATTCTTACGCGCTAAAGAATCCAGGCGTGCACCTACGAGACCGAATAATGCTCTTTTCCACAACGGGAATTGACTGTCCACTGCAAAGCGATAATTGGGTCCAGCCTTTAAAGAAACTAATTTGCCCTGTGGTTTCAAAATGCTCAGTTCAGCTTTGATCTCATCCGCGCCCAAAGTGTCAATTACATAATCGATATCGGACAGAATGTCAGCATAATGTTGAGTTTTATAATCAATGAATTGATCTGCTCCAATAGATAGTGCACGTGCTCTGCCTCTTTCGCTTCCACTTGTAATCACTGTTAATCCCATGGACTTGGCAATCGGGATGGCCATCGCACCGAATCCACCAGTTCCACCAGGAATAAACAACTTTTTATTCGGTTCAGCTCGGAGTACATCATGTAATGCTTGATACGCGGTCAGGGCAGTAAGGGGTACCGCCGCAGCTTCAATAAAGGACAAATTCTCCGGCATTATGGACAAAGCATCCTCATGCACAGCTGCATATTCAGCAAAAGCACCAATTTTATTTATTGGCAACCTGGCATAGACTGAATCCCCCACTTTAAATTTCAAAACATCATCACCGACGGCTTCAATGACACCGGATAGTTCATTCCCTAAAGTTAAAGGTAACGCATAGTCGGCAATCATCCGAACACTGCCATTCATATTCAAGATATCCAGCGGATTTACACCCGCTGCTTTTACTCTGACAAGGACCTCATGGCTCTGAATCTGAGGTATCTCGATATTATTGATCTCCACTTGGATTTTTTTGGAGTATTTCTGTATTTGAGCTGCTTTCATCATTTATCCTCTTCCTTTGCTTATAAACTATATAAGTTGAACTAAAGATTATTTACACTGACACTACGATGACAGAACAACCCTCCAATCGCTGTTATCCCCAGATTTTTTTGATCCCCTTTCTAAAGGGAAAATCCGGTGATAAAGGCGAGGTGTATGCTTCCGAAGTAGCTTTCTTTCAGAAAGCTTGTAGCTTCGCTTTTTCAGGTTCTTTCTGTCCTCTACGTTATCGTGTAAATGATTAGTTCAACTTATGTAGGAACATGGCGCGCAATGTTCAGTTGTACACCATGCTCCATGGTTGGTGCTAGTGTTGCCCCTCTTGCGACTTTAATTCTTCCAACGTAGGATAATCCGTGTAGCCCTTACTTCCTAATCCAAAGAAGGTTGTCGGATCTGCTTCATTGAGTGGCGCACCTTGTTGAAGTCGTTCCACCAAATCTGGATTAGCTAAGGACCATATACCTACAGGTACCACATCAGCGAGACCACGATCTAAATCGACACTGAGATCCTCCAACGTTCTTCCAGCCCGATTGACCAACAATGGATTTTGCCAGATCGAACGAATGTCTTGCAACAGGTTCTCATCTCCAAGATGCATAACATGAAGGTAAGCCAAATCCAATTGAGCCAATTCTTCTACAAGATAGCGATAGAGTTCAGGACCTTGTTCACCATCCTGAATACCGCCCAGTGGTGTCCCAGGCGAAATTCGGAAGCCAGTTCGTTCTGCACCTATTTCCTCCACGATGGCTTTCGTTACTTCAATTGCGAAGCGAGCACGATTTTTAATAGACCCGCCATACTCATCTGTCCGTGTATTTGAATTTTCTCCGAAGAACTGATTGATCAAGTATCCGTTGGCCCCATGAATCTCAATGCCATCCGCCCCTGCTTCGATCGCTGCGGCTGCTGCTTTTCGGAAATCGGAGATGGTCGTTTGAATATCCTCCTGACTCAGTTCACGGGGAACGGGGATATCCTGCATCCCTGTAGCCGTAAACATTTTTACACCCGGTGCGATTGCTGATGGAGCAACCGGTTGACGATGATGCGGGGTATTGTCCGGATGTGACATGCGACCCGCATGCATTAATTGGATGTACACATATCCGCCAGCTTCATGCACCCCATCCGTTACCTTTTTCCATCCATTAATATGCTTGTCCGTATAAATGCCCGGTGACCATAAGTAACCCTGTCCATCGTCGGAAGGTTGTGTTCCTTCCGTAATCAGAAGTCCCATCGTTGCACGCTGAGCATAATAAAGTGCCGCCAACTCTCCAGGTGTACCATCTTCTTGTGCTCGACTGCGTGTCATAGGGGCCATCGCTAGTCGATGAGGCAATTCCATGTTGCCAACCTTTGTTTTACTCCATATCTTTTTCAATTGGATGTACTCCTCTTCTTATTTGAAATTTGGTGAAAGATGTATTGGTGGATGCTTCTGAATTAACCTAGTTCTGAAATCACCGGGTAGATTGCACCTGTAAGTTGGAAATCATAGTTCTGGTCTACAATCCCCACAACCACATCGTTGCGATCATACAGATCGATCATGAAGCCTGCCATTTCTTTAGCAGTATGATATTTGGACATATTCGCTTTGTAATCAAATCCTTCAGCATCTATTGATTTTTGTACAAATTCTGTTTCCGTGATCGCTGGTGCCAGGATCTTCGCTTTTAGTTTTGCACCTTTCAGATCCAGTTCACTGGCAAGACCTTCGGTGAAGGCACTTACGTAGTATTTTGATGCAGAATAAGCTACACTGCCTACAGCAATGGCATATCCAAGTGCGGATGAGACGTTAATCAATTGTGTCCCTTCGACATTCGCATAATCTCGCACATACAGTGTAGAAAGGATGGTCAACGATTCGATGTTAACACGCAGCATGGTCTCCACTTTATCCAAATTCTGTTCAGCAATGAACGAGCCTTCTCCAAGCCCTGCATTGTTGATCCAAGTCTCAATTTCATATTCCTTCAAATCGTTATATAGCGTGTACGCCTCTGCGCTAACAGACAGGTCACTTGTGTGAACGATAACACTCACATTAGGATCGATACCCTGAATAGTCGATTTAAGCTCTTCAAGCTTATCTAATCTTCTAGCTACCAAAATCAAGTGTTTGCCCCGTGCTGCAAATGCCAATGCCGTTTCATATCCAATCCCTGAACTTGCTCCTGTAATTACGGTGTATTTCATCTCATTCTCTCCCTCATATTCTTTAGATTAGTGTAATTTCAGTTTTGAGAACGATCGTTCTTTATTATGCAAAAAAAACAGTTAGAACTAACTTGCTGTTAGCATATCATTTCTAGAACGAACAGTAAAGAATTATTTGTTTAAAGAATATGCTTCGAACGCACTCACATGAGAATTAAAAAAGACTGGAATTGGTTTAATCAATCTTCAACCAGTATCCAGTCTTCATACATTTTTCACAAAATATTAGCTATATTACTACCTACACCATCCGCTGTCTCATGGCCTCAAACAACAGAATCGTTGCCGCCATTGCCGCGTTAAGCGACTCTGCCTGTCCCTGCATCGGGATCGTAATCGCATCATCCACCAAACTTGCCGTAGCGTCCGAGATACCCTTGCCTTCGTTACCAATGACAAGCCATACCGACTGCGTAAAATCATAACTATAACATGAATGCTCTGCCTGCAAAGAAGTACTTACCAGCTTCACGCCCGCTGCCTTCGCTTCGGGAAGCAAGGATTCCAACTGGCCCTCCACAATGGGCAAATGAAACAATGACCCCATCGTCGAACGAATCGTCTTCGGGTTATATACATCAGCACAGCCCGCGCCAAGTACGACCCCAGCTGCACCAGCTGCATCCGCACTACGAATAATGGTTCCTACATTCCCTGGGTCTTGCACTCCGTCCAGCACCACAACAAGCCCGCGCGCTCCGGCAATCAGGCTTTCCAGCGGCTCACTGCCTTTACGCACAATTGCGAATACAGGCTGCGGTGTCATCGTATCCGTACATTTGGCGATAACCGCTGGAGATACACTGACCCACTCCACACGCTGTAGCGGATTCTCAAGTCCGGCGAGTTCGCTAGGTACGCCTTGCTCTCCGTCGTACACAATGCACTCCAGATCTGCTCCGGCGCGCAACGCTTCCTGTACCAGATGAATGCCCTCAATGATATATTTATGTTGACGGGTACGATGCTTTTTCTCCAGCAGCTGTGCCCATTCTTTTACACGTGTATTTTGCGGTGATACAATATCCATCTTTCCATCCTTCCCATCTGCATCCATCACTTCGGATATGCAAGCTCCATTTTCGTCAAATGATCCTTGTGACCTACAATGATCAGCACATCTCCAGCTTCGATCCGGTCCTCCGCGTACGGCGAGATGTTCATTGAATTCCCACTGCGGATCGCCATCACATTACAACCAAAACGTGCACGAATGTTTAATTCCATCAGGTTTTTGCCGATCATCTGCTCGGAAGCTCTCATCTCCAGAATGCTGTAATCCTCAGACAATTCGATGTAATCCAGTATATTAGGTGAGGTCAGATGATGGGCTACGCGCAGTCCCATATCCCGCTCAGGATAGATGACTTTATCCGCCCCAATCTTCTGCAATACCTTACCATGAAGCTCATTTTGAGCTTTTACGATCAGCACCGGTACACCCATATCTTTCAATATCAATGTTGTCAGAATACTCGCTTGTATATCTTCACCAATTGCCACAACGACAACGTCGAAATTTCGTATGCCCAGCGCACGCAGCGCTTCTTCATCTGTTGAATCTGCCGATACCGCATGGGTCACCACATTGGACATTTCCTGAGTCCGCTGCTCGTCCGCATCAATTGCCAGCACATCGAATCCCATACCGCTCAGTGCATTGGCAACACTTGATCCGAACCGTCCCATGCCAATTACGGCATACTGTTTCTTGGCCATTAGGGTCTTAACCTCCCGCTGCACTTCAGCATGACGCATCATTACGGATACCCATGCTAACGTAAATAATCCTTCGTAGTATACCACAAAGCCTGATAAACTTGAATGCGCTCGCGCTTCCCAGGGAACAGTATTAGAGCAGCCGAATATACGAGGAGGGAATTGCGATGCCCATTACATTAAGCCTGCGTGAAGCGATTGTTCATAAAGTTCATGACAAGAGTGATGATCAGCTCCGGGAGATGATTGAAGGTTCAGTGGATGGACCGGAAGCTGCATTACCTGGACTTGGCGCCATTTTCGAGATGATCTGGAAGAACACAGAACCTGCCAAGCAGGAAGAACTCATTCAAATCGCGCAGGAGCATCTGCACACCATTCCCGTTCAACCGCTTCGTTAATCGAAGCATTGAAGGGTAAGGTAACCATCAAACCGTTTGTTCTGTCTGCAAAAGAAAGCTTTCCCTTATTCGGCTGGTTATACCCGCCTCCAAGTAAGGTGTATAGCAATAGATCCCTCCGCCAATTGGCAGAGGGATCTTATTTATAACAAGATCTATCTCATCACATGAACTTGTCGCGTTTAACTAACCTTTTAACAATATCCACGAAAGACTTCCGTCTTCACTTAAGGCGCAGTCTCCAGGAATTGAGCTGTAGGATTTTTATCCATAGCCGTTCTCATGGCGTACTCATTTTCGAAGAGCACTACATAATTCCCTTTTTTATCTTTTACAAGCGCAGAGTTAATCCGGAATTTGCTTGGGTCCAGATTCTCGTCCACAATCCAGCGAGCGAACTGATAAGGCATGCGCTGCAATTGCACGTCTACCCCATACTCGCCTTTCATCCGGTACTCAAATACCTCGAACTGAAGTTGACCAATTACGCCGAGGATTGTCTCGTCGAAACTTGCCGTCTGGAACACCTGAATGGTTCCTTCCTCCGTCAACTGATCAATTCCCTTTTGATACTGTTTATGTTTCAATGCATTTTTCACAGTAACTTTGGCGAAAATCTCTGGTGAGAACGTTGGCAACTCCTCAAAGACAATCTCGCTGCCTTGGCTCAGTGAATCGCCAATCCGGAAGATACCCGGATCGAACAAACCGATAATATCGCCAGCATATGCCTCTTCAACAATATCCCGGTCTTGTGCCAGGAATTGCTGTGGCTGTGACAGCTTGATTTCTTTGCCCACACGAGTATGCTTCACACTCATTCCACGTTGGAACTTGCCTGATACAATACGCAGGAACGCAATACGATCCCGGTGTGCCGGGTTCATGTTTGCCTGAATCTTGAACACATAACCGCTGAATTTCTCATTCGTTGGCTGAATCTCTCCTGCCGTACTGCGACGTGGTTCAGGCTTTGGTGCCAGTTCCAGGAAGTTCTCCAGGAAAGTCTGTACGCCGAAATTGTTGATCGCACTACCGAAGAAAATAGGTGTCAATTCGCCGCGTTGAACTTTCTCCATGTCGAATTGGTCGCCCGCAATATCCAGCAACTCCAGATCCTGACACAATTGATCATGCAGGTATTCTCCTGCCATCTCACGGATAATGGGATCTTTGTAGCCATCTACCTTTTGCACTTTAATCGTCGAGTGATCGTCCCCTTGGAACAACTCCACCTGATTTTTCATCCGGTCATAGACACCGCACAGTTCGCGACCTGTACCAATAGGCCAGTTCATCGGAACCGAACGAATACCCAGTACATTTTCAAGTTCTTCCATCAGATCAAATGGGCTTTTACCTTCACGGTCGAGTTTGTTGATAAACGTAAAAATTGGAATGCCACGCTTCGCACATACCTGAAACAACTTGATCGTTTGTGCCTCGACACCTTTTGCCACGTCAATCAACATTACTGCGCTATCGGCAGCCGTGAGTGTACGATACGTATCTTCACTGAAGTCCTGGTGACCCGGTGTATCCAAAATGTTGACGCGATGATCCAGATAATCAAATTGCATTACGGAAGAGGTAACCGAGATTCCCCGTTGTTTCTCAATTTCCATCCAGTCACTTGTTGCGTGTTTGCTGGCTTTCCGAGCCTTTACCGTTCCCGCAAGGCGAATCGCGCCCCCGAACAGCAACAGTTTCTCGGTTAATGTAGTTTTACCCGCATCCGGGTGAGAGATAATGGCAAACGTCCGGCGTTTGTCCACTTCCTGTTGAAGAATTTCATTTCCAGCTTTGCTCATAGGTTTAATCCCTTTCGTCCGTTCATTCACGTTAATCCGGCATGGCCGGTCCATCATTCAATCTTTATGCAATCCGGCGAGGCCGGTTGATTGTACACTGATCATTTTACATACGATGTATTTACACACTAGATTAATTTTACACATTTACAATGGAGTTCATCCTCCTCAAATCTGTGCTTTCATGCATACCGTGAACTGCTTCTTAACCCAACTCTCCTATTGTACCATAATCTGTACCGAAAATAACCGATTACTACAGCAGATTCTTCTCTTTTCACTTGCAAAAAAAAGCACCCTTCAGCCATTTCCATGGCATCCAGGCACTCCTCATTCATTTTTATTTATCGGATTTAGAAAATCAATGCATCCAGTGCGTATTGTCCGCCACCCGTCAGTGCCAGCGCTACACCAATCACCAGAATCGCGAGATTATATTCGAATCCGTTCTGTGTGGACCAGTATCCGTTCGCTCCATGGACTTTCACAATGGCAATGACCATCGTCAATGCAATCAGAATGCCACCTACCGGTGTGAGCAGACCCAGAGCCAGCAGCAATCCGCCACCGAATTCCGCGAGTCCAGCCAGTAACGCCACCAATGCACCGGGTTTCATACCCATCGATTCAAACCAGCCGCCTGTACCCTTGATCCCGTACCCTCCGAACCAACCAAACAGCTTTTGAGCCCCGTGCGCCATGAACGACAATCCAATCACCAAACGAATCAACAACAACCCTACATCCAACATCATTTTCTTTTTCCTCCATTCGATATATACAAAATAGTATTCTTAGATTAAAGATATTATGCACATTTTTTCTTCATGATTCTCTGTGACGCAAACCCCTTCAACTGGTTTACATTTTATCTCATGAATGATAACTTATCCGAAATGTTTGCCCGAATAAAGTTTGTCATTTGCGTAACTCTTTAACTCATGTGTTGAGTATAAGTTACATACTTACTTTTTGTCAACAACTTAATTTAAATTACTTATTTCCTTATGATGGATACCTCCCCTTTCCCCGCGAAAAAAAGCCTGGAGACACCGCAAAATTTGCGATTTCCCCAGACTCAGTCATGTTGTGTATGTTGTTATTACCATTGTTAATGCCCTTACCCTACCCTAACCATTCACTTGCCAGATCACGCTGTCCTCGTCCTGACCATTCACCGGCCACCAGTGGAATCCGTCCTGATCCAGCAGCTTATCTGTCGCTTCTGGCCCCCATGTTCCAGCAGGGTACGTATGAAGTTCTCCCTGATTCTGTCCCCAGGCTGCTGCGATCCGATCCACAAAAGACCAGGCTGTTGCCACTTCATCCCAACGGGTAAAGTACGTAGAATCCCCCTCTGCTGCATCGTGCAGCAGACGTTCATACGCTTCAGGCGAGTTGATTCCAATCATGCAGCTCTGACAGAAATCCATTGCGAGTGGCTGAATCTCGGAATCCGAGCCTGGTTTCTTAGCATTGATTTTGATATATATGCCTTCCATCGGATTTACCCGAATGACTAGCAGATTCGGTTCCAATTTATACTTTTTCCCAAGGTACACGTTGTTTGGCATCGACTTGAACTCAACTACGATCTCGGTCGTTTTCACCGGTAGACGCTTGCCTGTCCGAATGTAGAATGGAACACCCGCCCAGCGGAAATTATCAACAAATACACGTGCGGCAAAATACGTCTCCGTATTCGACTGCGGATCAACCTTGTCTTCCTGACGATACCCCGGAAGCTGCTTGCCACGGTATTCCCCTTCGGAATACTGTCCCCGCACAACGTTGTTGCTCACTTCCTCATCCGAAGTAAAGGCCCGCAGTGAACGTAATACCTTCACCTTCTCATCCCGAATGTCCTCCGGGAATAAGCGACTTGGCGGCTCCATCGCAATCATCGTTAACATCTGAAGCATATGATTCTGCCCCATGTCACGCAGTGCACCGGAGTGATCATAATAACCACCACGTTCTTCTACGCCGACGGTCTCACCAAGCGTAATCTGAACGTTGGCAATATGTTTGTTGTTCCAGAGCGGTTCAAAAAAAGCATTTCCGAAGCGGATCACTTCGATATTTTGCACCATTTCCTTGCCCAGATAATGATCAATCCGATAGATTTCCTCTTCACGGAATACCTCACGAATCTGCTCATTCAGATGTTCGGCCGATTGCAGATCATAACCAAATGGTTTTTCGATCACCAAACGGTTCCAACCCTGACTTTCCAGCATACCGCCGTCCCGCAAACTGTACGAGACACTGCCAAACAGCTCAGGTGCCAGTGCCAGATAGAACAGCCGGTTCCCCGGCGTGTTAAACTTTGATTCCAGATGCTCCGTCTGCGCACGCAGCTCTTTGAATCCGTCCACATTATTGATATCCAGTGCTTTGTATTCAAAATGATCGACAAAAGCGTTCCACTCATCAGGTTCCCCCGCTGGATAACGGCAGAACTCTTTAATGGATTCATAGATGTCTTCCCGGAATTCTTCTGGGGACCTCGGACGACGTGCTACGCCAATAACCGCAAAGTCTTCGGCAAGCTTGCCTTCACGGTAAAGACTGTAGATAGCCGGAAACAGCTTCCGGCGGGCCAAATCACCCGTTGCTCCAAAAATGAAAAATACTGCGCCTGGTGTCTGTACTTCATCTTGCAATTGTTTTTCAACCATGGGCTCCTCTTTCTTCCGGGAAGATAACCTTCACGCTCTCCCCGAGCTATGTAATGGTGTTATATATGCACGACATACAACTGTCAATTACCAGCAAGTTCCTTCTTGGATGTGATGCCATTTTAGCATATCAACTGAATGGATGCACTATTTCAAACTCATTTTTCTGATAAAGATTCTCAATATTGGGTCCTAATTCATGAAAAATTCATCCTTAATATTCAATCGTAATCACTGGAAACCCCACTGTAATTCGATTGTCGACCTCGTCACCAACCTGGTGAACTGCGAGTTGCATATTTAACATATGCGAGCCACTCTTGATCGACAGGGGCAGCTCAGCCGCCTCAAAAGAGACACTTGCGCTGGCTACATCCGTATAACGTTCAACGGAGGTGATATCCACCTTTGTAGACAGCTGTTCTTCGATCAGTTCCAGTTGCTGACTCGCATTATGTGCAGTAGCAGTAACTGCTGTACCTTGCACAGACATATTCCAGGTTGCCTTCATCCCTGAGTCTACAAGCAGTTGATCCACCTGTTCATGTACTGTCATTAATGCCTTCCGATCCGTGTGTGCATCCCCAGAAATTTGTACGATGGCGTAGTAGCCGTTATCTCCTGTCTCGACGACATTGGCCAACATGCCTATGCTACTATTAGCTGTACCTACAACCACCTCACTGCGGTACACATTATGGCCCGTCTGACGTACCTGCATCGGTGATTCAAGTCCCAAGTGACTTGCTAGTAACACGGCCTGTGCTTGTGCATCTCCCTTGCCTTCTCCTTGCCATTTAATCACCAGACGATCCACATTATCAATTACACTGTCAGCAGTATAGATTAGCTGTTCCAGTTGGGCTGCTTTCGGTTCGTTCTTCTCTGCGTATACCTGTGTCACACCAATAAGAATAATAATAGCCATTGCCAATATACCTGCTGTCATCCAACGATTTAACATTTGAATCCCCCGTTCATTCTTGCATTCTATGAATCTATCAACAGCATGCCCCATTCCCACATTAGCCATACTTCTTCTGAACACAGCAAAAAAAAGCCCCACCCGCCACTTGCATGGCAGATCAGAGCTTTCCATTCATACTTATAGAGGTTGTTCAAAAATTCCGCTTTTGATTACGAAGGGTGCCTAGCGGCATCCTCAACATCATTATGGAATTCAGCCGAAATAAGTAGGGGCTTACGAAGAATGTTTCCTTCGGAAACATTGCGGTTGCTCACGTAGCTCGATCTACGCTCCGCTACTCCATTTCTAGCTTTATCCCATCTTCTTGGTACTGAAAACCGACCTTTTTGAACACGCACTTATATATAAATCATCTCTTATCTATAACTTCCGCACATTAATGCACGGTTATTTGGCTTAATGATGTTAACGCATATGATTCTTGTTATTACTCTGCAAGTCCGTTTTTATAAGCATAGATCGCAGCCTGTGTACGGTCGTCTACGCCCAATTTTGCCAGTAAATTCGTGACATGGAATTTGACTGTCTTAATGCCGATGATCAGATCATCAGCGATGTCCTGATTCGATTTACCTTTGGCGAGCAACCGGAGCACATCCATTTCACGGTCTGTCAATTCATCATGCAAAGGAGCTGCTGCCTGTGGCTGCCGGAAGCGATTCATCATTTTCGAAGCCACCTGTGACTCCAGAACGGATTGCCCGCGAGCGGCTGCGCGAATCGCATCTGCCACTTCATTGGCTCTTGATGTTTTCAACAGATAACTGAATGCACCTGCTTCAATGACAGGATACATTTTTTCATCATCCAAGTAACTGGTCAATACGATGACTTTGCACTCCGGATACATTTTAAGTACCTGACGAGTAGCCTCAATGCCATCCATGCCTTCCATAACCAGGTCCATCAGAACAACATCAGGCTTATACTCCTGTGCAAGCCGAATGCCTTCCTCTCCACTACCTGCTTCACCAACAACTTCAATTCCATCTTCGGTATCCAGTACCGCTGCAAGACCAATACGCACCATCTCATGATCATCCACGAGCAATACTTTGATCGACGTTTCCGTCTCCGTTTCGACTTCCGGTTCCATTGACATGTTCTTCCTCACTTTCATCGTTCATCAAAGGTATCGTAATCTCAATCCGCGTTCCCTTACCAGGCGCTGTTACAAATTGTATAGCCCCGCCAATCTCCGTAACACGTTCACGCATGTTAGCCAGACCGTAGGAAGCTTGTTTATTCTCATCCAGATCGAAGCCTTGCCCATCATCACGAATCAATACCCGGATCGCATCAGTACGGCGCTGGATCCGTATCTCCATTTTTTCCGCTTTTGCATGCCGTAACGTATTGGACATAGCCTCCTGAACGATTCGAAACAGATGATTCTCGATGCCTTTGATCAGTTCAATGTCTTCGTCCATTTCGAGCACAATGTCCATGGGTACTTTTGTTTTCAGTTCCATCACCAGATCACGAAGACCTTGTTCGAGATGTTTACCCTCCAGATAAACTGGCCGCAGATGTAACAGTAACGCACGCATCTCGGACTGAGCTACCGAAGCCATTTCCTCAATCAAAGCCACCTGCCGCTGAGCACGTTCAAAATCCTTCTCCATCTTCCGTCCAACGGCCGTTGCTGTCATGGATATCGCGAACAATTGCTGCGATACCGCATCATGCAGTTCCCGTGCCAAACGCTGCCGCTCTTCCACAATAGCCGTAATTCTGGATTGTTCAGCAAGCTGTGCATTATGAGTAGACAATCGCTGGAGCGAAGATACCTGATCTTCCCACTTTTTGCCGATTCGTCCGAGTTGCTCACTTAGACGACCCACATCATCATCGCCCAGATCAGGTACAGTGCGGGATAGAGAGCCCTTCTCCCACAGTAGAAGCGTTTCCCGCAGCAGTTCGAGCCGGCGTTTAACCCGGTAACTCTGATAGAACCCAAAGACCGCACCAATCCCAATCAGAAGCAGCAATAGAGCCAGCCCGGATTGAATCAGATGCCGCCAGCCTGCAAACGGAGCAAGATAACCATATGTATACAATACATACAAAATAACAGCGAGCACAATGAAAACCAGGAGGATCCCTTCACCCATACTTCGGGTTACCATGTCGGTATGTCGTTTTGTCTTCATCGGGGTCTCCTCCTTCTCTTCATCTATTTTACTACGGATTACTGATACTTAGGTCGCCAACAATATAAGAAATGACAAATTTTGCTTTATGTTCACTGGATTCAAATCCAGGCGTTCTCCATACTAATTTGTTCATCATGCCGCTATCTTGTTCTCCAAGAAGATTAATCCGGCCGAAAAGAACCGATGCTTCAATCTCCACTCCATAATCTTCTGGTAGCGTAAGGCGAACATTGCCCATAACTCCTTGCAGCAGCACAATCGTTTGTTTCTCCTCCGGAATCGAAAGAGATAGATCCGCGTTAACCTCACCTATGGCATGCCACAGACTCATACTGCGTAACGTCCAGGATGATTGATCCCAGTAGTACCGAGCCATGAAATTCTGTTTTTTCATAACGCCTTCGTCCAGATGAATCTTTTTGTTTTTCGAATAAAAGTAAGCTAAAGAAGCAAGTACAATCAAAAATACAATCATTAAATTATCCAGCAATAACAGTGCCGCACCAATGCCAAGATACCGATGACCTTTGCGGGTATCCCCATTGCGGACTTGAAGCATTCCAACCGTTAACAGAATCAGTGCGGCAGCGGTCAGGAAGTTAATATTGTCATTCAATAACATCATTGTGCCAATAATCATAATGACAACTGCAAGCCATTTACTCTTTTGATTCATCCCCGCCGCACCCCCTCTGTAAGTTAATCTCTCTTTATTCAACGGAAAAGCCATATCAGGCAATGAAGTCCTGTATGGCTTAACTTTTGTTCTACCAACCGTACATTATACACGATTTATAGAATATCATATTGTCCACTAAGCGAACAGTTATTCTTTTGAAGTTCCGTTCGCTTCATTCTTGGAACCATTGCCCATTTTGTTTTTGAGGGCTTGTAATTGCTGATCCACTTTGAATTGTTTTTCCACATCTACAGGATTCGTGTACGTGGATGATGTGTTGCGATAAGGTGCACGAGCTACGTCAGCTTCAGCTTCCAGCTGCATGATTTTCTCTTCCATGCGGTGGAATCCAAGTGATGCGCCGCCACTTTCGATCGAATGCAAGCTGTTGATGGAAGACATTTGTTTTTTAGCTTTTGCCATTTGTGCACGGGATACAAGTTCATTACGTTTGTTACGCATTTTGTAGAACTCATCTTTCATGTCATGCAACTGTTGCAACAGATCTTTTGCTTGTGCTTCGGACTGTGCATGCAGTTCGCTGTACTCCGTAATTTTTTGATCAAAGTAGATTTTCTCTTCCAACAATTTGCGTGCCACTTCTTCCTGACCGTTAGACAGAGCAGCTTCTGCTTGGGACTCACGTTGTACCGAAGTACGCTCCGCTTCATCCAAACGTTGTTTCATGCGGCGCTCATTTGCCATTTGTTTAGCAACAGTTACCTCTGCCTCATGAATCTCAGCCTCCATATCACGCAAGTACTGGTTCAACATTACAATCGGGTCTTCTACCTTATCCAACATATCATTTACCGATGCTTTCGTCATATCCTTAATCCGTTTAAATACTCCCATTTTACTTTTCTCCCTTCTCGTAACGAGATAATTTTTGGCGAAGCTCTTCAACTTCTTTTTTCAGTGCTTTTTTCTCGATATCTTTCATCATGGAATCAAGTTCACTTTCTTGTGGTGCACCTGCTCCGTAGGCGTTGTTGTCATAAGAACGGGGACCAGATTGAGGTCTGCCGTTGAATCCAGGGCCGGGACCGAAGTTACCAGGACCTTGCTGGTTGTGATTATTTTGAAAAGGACCTCTCGGTGGCTGATGATCATAGTTGTTGTATCCTCTGCCAGGACCAGGACCTGGGCCCTGACCGTAGCCATATGGATCATAAGGCGGATACGGTTCTTTTGGTACCACCAGTGCTGCAATAAAGTATATTAACAACGACGTGCCGCCAGTTACGAAGATACTGATAACAAAGATGATACGCAGCAGGGTGGAATCCATTCCGATGGTTTCGGAAATTCCGCCGCACAAGCCGGTTAACATCCGGTCACGCGTTGAGCGGTATAATTTGCTCATGTTCTTGCTCCTTTCGTTTACTTGTATCCTCTTACGTTGGGATCATAAGCATATGGATCAACGTGGTTGGATTCCTTGGGTACCACCAATGCAGCGATGAAGTAGATCAACAATGAAGTACCTCCCGTAGCAAAAATACTGATGAAGAAAATGATACGTAGCAGCGTGGTGCTCAATCCGAGATTTTCAGAAATGCCGCCGATCAAACCTGTTAGCATTCGATTACGCGCCGAGCGGTATAATTTATTCATGTGACTACTCCTTTCTGTCATTGTTCAATTTCTGTCTTAAGCGCTCCAGTTCCTTATCCAGCGTGGAGGATGACATGTTTCCAGTTACTCCTGAACCATCTTGACCCATCCGCCGGATATCCCGGAGACTTTGTGCTTCATATTCGAGATCTGAGACTTGGTCATCCAGTCGGTTAAACATACGAGGTACATTCTGACCGTTGTGATTCCCTCTCTGGTTCATACGTTGTTGTAACTGAATCGTCTGCATACGAGCGTAGTAATATTGGCGTTTGCTGTATACATTCTGATATTCAACTTTCAACTGGTCGATCTGTTCATCCAGCTCCTGTAATGCCGCATAACTTTGTGCATACAATTCATTGTACTGTTCCATTTTTTCCTCGTGGAGGATTTTCTCCTGCAAGGCCAGCTTAGCGAGATGTTCTTCTCCTGCTTTGAGAGCCATGGAAGCCTGTTCTTCGCGTTTGTTCACCATACCTGCTGCCTGATCGGCTTGTTGTTTCATTTGTCTGGTATGACTTGCATATTGATGACGAAGTTTCTCGGCTTCACCGATGTCTTGGCGGGTCGAGACCAGAAACTGATCAATCAGTTTGACTGGGTCCTGACTTTGCTCCAAATGTTCGTTCAGATTGGCTACGGTAATATCCCGCATTCGACGAAATACACTCATTATGTTCTGTCCCTCCTTTTCATAATCGTGAAAGCTTAGTACCGACCACGACGACTGCGGTTATTGCTTAGCATTGAGATACCAAAGATGATTAACCCGATCGCGATGATCGGTCCGATCAACCATGCCAGTTTACCCATCAGTGAGATGATACCGATGATGAGAACAATCCAGCCAAGCATCACATTCCCTCGTTTGACTCCGTAGTATCCCAGTGCAATCATCAGGACCGGAATCAGATAACCCATTAAGTGTCCAAGAAGTGGAGTTAACTTTCCGAAGAGGAGTAGTGCACCCAGCGCAATCAATACAATCGCCCAGCCATTTCCCTTATTCAATCTCATAATTGTTGTTCACCGCCCTTTCCATTCGTTTGTTTTAATGTTGAGTCATTTGTTCGTTTGTTTCTTGTTTTTTTGTTTCCGTGTTTCTTGTTTAACCTTATGTCCTTATTCTAGGGGATTCTGCGACTTTTCAAAACAGACCGTGGACGGTTTTTCATCCTAGACTCAGGTCGGGGATCTAGTTGGACCTTTGACTGTCCCTGTATAAGACCAACGTTCCACCTAAGCTGAATAACACTCCAGATACCTTCTATTCCCCGTATTCAGGCTACCCTTTAGCCGATATCGACCTGTAGAGAGAATAATGTCCATGTCTCTATTTACGTTCACACTGCAATTTCGTTCCTCATGATTCCGTATTGGATAGTCAGTCCAAGCCGTTTCTCTAGCCTTTTCTGCAAAGTCATCTATCAGCAATCCCTTATCTCTACTTCTATATCCCCCTGTGAAATTACTTATTTATCCAAATAAACAAAATTTAGATTGTTCTATATGTAAGCGTTTACTAAAATAGAAAGTGTTACTATTTCTAATGTCAGGGGTGGAACTGAAACTGTGCGACCAATCAGCTATCTCCATAAAATGATCATCTTCGGAATCCTGTTAAGCACCCTGCCCATTTTGTTAACGGGAATTGCCGCATTTATCTATTCATCAAACCAAACAGAGCTGCATCGTACACAGGCCAACAGACAGTTGCTGGAACAAATGCAATCCAACGTAGAGCACAAACTCGCTACAGTCAGTTATATGCTTGATCAGGCCGTTCGCTCTCCAGTAACCCTTCGTTCCCTGTCTGCTTCTTCTTCACTAGAAGGGAAAGGACCTTTGCTTGCCGACAAGCTACAGAGCGAATTTCAGAATATGAGGTCATGGGAGCCTTTGCTGGATATTACCCTGGTGAATCAATCCCAGAATTGGCTTATTGATCATGCCGGATTATATCGTAATACCGATTTTCCGCTGGCTCTTCCCATGAGGGAATTGATATCGGATACGTTAACTTCTGGATGGCAGCTCTCCCCTTCATCGGTGTTCAGCAATGATGAGCGTTCACCCGGTACAGGCTGTATTTATCATATTGCCCTAGCGAGGTCTATTCCGAATCTGAATACGTCTTCTGATGCTGCCCTGATTGCGGGAATTCCTGCTTGCTCTTTGCAAAATACACGAGGAGAAGCCTCCTTAGGAAATGCTGCCTCAGGACTGATCATTATGAATCGGGAACAACGTATCTTGGTCCATCCCGATCCTGTATACATTGGACAACCGCTGTCTGCCATTGGATTACAGGATCGGGATACAGAAGCCAACATAACCAAACTATCACCCATCACATTTTCAACAGGTTTTGAAAACCGAGAAGTGAAGATCGACGATACACATTATACTCTGACGTATAGCCCTTCTACCTTAAAAGGATGGACTTATGTTCTAATCTCACCTACCAATATTCTGACACAAGAATATATCGATATCGGATTACACACCTTGTATATCAGTATCTTCTTACTTTTACTTTCATTATTACTCGCCTGGCTCGGCTCCAAGCGAATGCATGTCCCGATTCGTAAACTTTTAACCCAACTTGGTGACAACCACCTGTCCAAAGAAGGAAACACGGTAGCTCAGCAATCACCACCATTTTCTGATGAGTTCGAACAAATCAGGGCAGGGGTCTCACAATTATCTGCCTCTCGGTCCCAATTAGAGAACACACTTAATGTGCATCTGTTGCAGATTCGCAATCATTTTATGATGAATCTGTTCCAGGGTAAGATCCCTGTTCATACTCTTCATGACACCTTGCATGAATATGGCTACACACATCAGGTTCGGGAATGGCAACAAATTGCTGTTATTACACTACAGGCCGATCTTGTTAATCATACAAAATATAGAGCTAGTGATCGTGATCTCTTATTATTCGCTATTCAAAATATATTGGAGGAAACGGTTGTGCATAACCAACAATTGCTTCCCATTGTGCTGGAACATACGGTAGTCACGGTGATTGGGACCGTTGAACAGGATCAGTTTATTTTTTCACAGCAGCTATATGTATTAACAGATCAGTTACAACAACAGATGGATAAGATTCTAGCTCTTCAAGTCAGTATAGGATTCAGCCAGCCGCACAGCTCTCTACATCACATCCCTCAAGCTTATACAGAAGCCATGGAAGCATTGAGGCATCGGATGAAGCTGGGAACAGGCATTATTTTTCAATATGAGAACATAGATCATTACGCTCCCACTTGGTCCATGACCTACCCGGAATCATTGGAATATTCGTTGATCCAAGCTATTCAAAGCGCGGACGAAGTTCAGTCCTCTGCTCTTCTGCAACAACTGCTTGAAGTGATCTTTGGTATGGAGGTTACACCCGAGGAGTATGAGGTGGCTCTTACGAGGCTACTCACGCATATTTTGCAAATGACTCAGGAATCCGGCATACGACTCGGACAGTTCTCCCAAGGTCGTGGCTCGATGTTTCATGAACTTCATGGTTTGCAGTACGCTGCTGAAGTTGAGGAGTGGTTTAACCATCAAGTCATCTTGCCCGTCATTCAGGTTTTTAAAGCGAGACAATATGCCCAGTATCAGCATATATCTGAGAAAATGATTGCCATGATCCATCAAGATTATGATAAGGATCTGACGCTTGAGGAATGTGCTGTTAAGCTTCACTACAATGCCAACTACTTGAGTAGTGTTTTCCGCAAAGAGACAGGCTGTGCATTTAGTGAATATCTTACCAAGTACCGATTTAATATCGCTAAAAAATGGCTGGACGAAAGTGAGCTAACCGTTAAAGATATCGCAGCACGACTTCGGTACAACAATCCGCAAAATTTTATCCGATCATTCCGTAAATGGGAAGGAATCACCCCCGGCCAGTATCGGGAGCGTAAGCAGAAAGCAGAAGTGTCGAACAGAAATTAGACAAGGAGCACGATAGTAAGTCGTACTCCTTCGGCCAGCTTGGACACCGCTCCATATAGCTCCCCGAACAGGGCTCGGACCTGTGACAACTCGATTAACCGTCGAGTGCTCTACCAACTGAGAGATCCGGGAATGTACTTCAGAGATCATTCTCTGAAAACAAGGTCTGTGTTTTGTTTTTCGTTGTCTCGAACATCTCTAAATAAACGAGGGTCTGGTTCAAAGCGATCGACAAATTAGTGGCTTCAAAAAGAGGGAGCACATAACCTGCTCCCTTCACTTACAACTTTACTTCTACAATCTTAACATCATATGTTTCAACCGTTCATCTCTTTGCGCAGTGTTGTGATGCTTCCTAGTGTCATCTTAGACGTTAGACTACATTGTCCATCTCAATTCCTTATTATCAGTACACTTGCCAAGCGTATGCGATTTATCGCTTATCCTTAGTACGAACTGTTTTCATATTTGGCTGTTCAAGTTGAATTAGAATTTTACCAAACCTTGCTCCACGTGAGAAGGTCACCGTACTATCCTTGTACGTATCGCTAATGTAATTCTCAGCCAATCTGAGGGAATCTTCATTCGATGGTAACTCATACGTACTAAGCCATTCTGGCAGCTTTTCGATAATCTCTTCCACCGGTACTTCAAATGAGTTAACTTCTCTCGTAATGATCATCGTATAAGAATACCCCTTCAAATACAGCAACTGTTGGATATACCCCATATCACCGGCCTTGTATGAAGAAGTTACCCCCAGTACATCCTTAAGTTCATCCATTAGTGTGTGTTCCTTCTGTCCCGCCATAGTACTTATATACACATACTTCCGGGCGCAATTGATCGCCTGCTCAATCGTTTCCCAATCCGACATCGCCGGACACATGGATGCAAATGCAAAGTCATATTTCTTCTCCCAGCCTTTATCCTGAATAGAGATTTCCTCATATCGTTCGTTTACGATTTCGATTTTGGATTCAAGTGCTGGAGGTATCGTCTCTTTCATAAAGGAGACAAGCAACTCAGAAGGCTCAACTGCTGTCACATTTGCCCCCTTTTCCGCAAAAGGAATGGTAAATATGCCTGAGGCCGCTCCAATGTCCAAAATGGATAACCCTGCGAATTCCACACCCTGGTTTTCAATCCAGCCCATAATACGTTCAGAACGCTGCTTTCCTTCTTCGGTAAACGACTGTGCATGATAATCCCTGGCCCACCGCTCAAATGCTTCTTCTGTATTAAAGGTAGTGCTTTTCTTCTCATATTTTGAAATTCTCGGGCGGTTCTTCCATGCCTCTTCCCATACAGAAAGATCAAATAACAGATCGGTATCCGTTACATTTTTTCCAGTAGTCACTATGCTTCACTCCTCTATAATTGAAGACTTCAATTATCTACAATATACTTAATTAAATCATACGTCAATCTTTATTAACGTCCAACTATCCTTACAATACAAAAAATCAATTTATATAAAATAAAAATAGCCCTACACATTGCATAAGCAACATGTAGGGCTATTCAATATACCGGCGAGAGGACTCGAACCTCCACGGTTTCCCACTCGATTTTGAGTCGAGCGCGTCTGCCATTCCGCCACGCCGGCATATGCTGGAGGCGCCACCCAGATTCGAACTGGGGATAAAGCTTTTGCAGAGCTGTGCCTTACCACTTGGCTATGGCGCCATATTTTGGAGCGGACGACGGGAATCGAACCCGCGACCCTCGCCTTGGCAAGGCGATGCTCTACCGCTGAGCCACGTCCGCATAATGGCTGGGGATATAGGATTTGAACCTATGCATGACGGAGTCAAAGTCCGTTGCCTTACCGCTTGGCTAATCCCCAATAAAAAATGAAAAAACAAAGGGGCGATCGAGGGGAATTGAACCCCCGAATGCCGGATCCACAAACCGGTGCGTTAACCACTTCGCCACGATCGCCACAAAAGGTTATTTTCTAAAAGATAATTGGCAGGGGCAGCAGGAATTGAACCCACACCAACGGTTTTGGAGACCGTTGTTCTACCTTTAAACTATGCCCCTAAAAACTGGTGGAGGATGATGGATTCGAACCACCGAACCCGTACGGGAGCAGATTTACAGTCTGATGCGTTTGGCCACTTCGCTAATCCTCCAGGATTACATGGTGCCGGCGAGAGGACTTGAACCCCCAACCTACTGATTACAAGTCAGTTGCTCTACCAGTTGAGCTACACCGGCATATTAAATTGTTTTAAAAATGGTGGCTCGGGACGGAATCGAACCGCCGACACGAGGATTTTCAGTCCTCTGCTCTACCGACTGAGCTACCGAGCCATAATAAAGTCTAATCTTAATTCCTTACACTTTATATAGGGCATCAGTGCCATACAGCAGATGTAGTGAACAGTTTGCCTCATGTAAAGATTAAATGGCGGAACCGACGGGATTCGAACCCGCGATCTCCTGCGTGACAGGCAGGCATGTTAGGCCAACTACACCACGGTTCCAGATCACTTTCTCAAAGGAAAGTATGATTGCGGGGGCAGGATTTGAACCTGCGGCCTTCGGGTTATGAGCCCGACGAGCTACCGGGCTGCTCCACCCCGCGTCGTTATAAAGTTTATATGGTGGAGGCTGAGGGGATCGAACCCCCGACCCTCTGCTTGTAAGGCAGATGCTCTCCCAGCTGAGCTAAGCCTCCGAACAACACATTTATGATCATACCATAATCTTGTTGTAAAAATCAACTTCTTTTTTGAGAAGTTATTATGACCCGTAGGGGATTCGAACCCCTGTTACCTCCGTGAAAGGGAGGTGTCTTAACCCCTTGACCAACGGGCCTTAATATTATGGCGGAGAGAGAGGGATTCGAACCCTCGAGACGCTTGTGACGCCTACACGATTTCCAATCGTGCTCCTTCGGCCAGCTCGGACACCTCTCCATATGGCTCCCCGAACAGGGCTCGAACCTGTGACAACTCGATTAACAGTCGAGTGCTCTACCAACTGAGCTATCAGGGAATATGCTTCAGAGATCGTTCTCTGAAAACTAGATTCGAAACGAAACATGCGAATTATCACTTGCTAATTGGATAAGCCCTCGACCGATTAGTACTGGTCAGCTCCATGCATTGCTGCACTTCCACCCCCAGCCTATCTACCTCGTCGTCTTCAAGGGGTCTTACATACTGGGAAATCTCATCTTGAGGGGGGCTTCACGCTTAGATGCTTTCAGCGTTTATCCCGTCCGTACATAGCTACCCAGCGGTGCTCCTGGCGGAACAACTGGTACACCAGCGGTACGTCCATCCCGGTCCTCTCGTACTAAGGACAGCTCCTCTCAAATTTCCTACGCCCACGACAGATAGGGACCGAACTGTCTCACGACGTTCTGAACCCAGCTCGCGTACCGCTTTAATGGGCGAACAGCCCAACCCTTGGGACCTACTTCAGCCCCAGGATGCGATGAGCCGACATCGAGGTGCCAAACCTCCCCGTCGATGTGGACTCTTGGGGGAGATAAGCCTGTTATCCCCAGGGTAGCTTTTATCCGTTGAGCGATGGCCCTTCCATGCGGTACCACCGGATCACTAAGCCCGACTTTCGTCCCTGCTCGACTTGTAGGTCTCGCAGTCAAGCTCCCTTATGCCTTTGCACTCTTCGAATGATTTCCAACCATTCTGAGGGAACCTTTGGGCGCCTCCGTTACTCTTTAGGAGGCGACCGCCCCAGTCAAACTGCCCACCTGACACTGTCCCCGCACCGGATTACGGTACCAGGTTAGAACCTAGATACGATCAGGGTGGTATCCCAACGTTGCCTCCACACAAGCTGGCGCTCATGCTTCAAAGGCTCCCACCTATCCTGTACAGATCGTACCCAAATTCAATATCAAGCTGCAGTAAAGCTCCATGGGGTCTTTCCGTCTTGTCGCGGGTAACCTGCATCTTCACAGGTATTAAAATTTCACCGGATCTCTCGTTGAGACAGCGCCCAAGTCGTTACGCCATTCGTGCGGGTCAGAATTTACCTGACAAGGAATTTCGCTACCTTAGGACCGTTATAGTTACGGCCGCCGTTTACTGGGGCTTCGGTTCACAGCTTCGGGATTACTCCCTAACCACTCCCCTTAACCTTCCAGCACCGGGCAGGCGTCAGCCCGTATACTTCGCCTTACGGCTTCGCACAGACCTGTGTTTTTGCTAAACAGTCGCTTGGGCCTTTTCACTGCGGCCCCCTCGTGCTATTCACACTACCGGGGCACCCCTTCTCCCGAAGTTACGGGGTCATTTTGCCGAGTTCCTTAACGAGAGTTCTTCCGCGCGCCTTAGAATACTCTTCTCGCCTACCTGTGTCGGTTTGCGGTACGGGCACCATCACCTGGCTAGAGGCTTTTCTTGGCAGTGTGAGATCATGACCTTCGCTACTATAATTTTCGCTCCCCATCACAGCTCAGCCTTACAATGTGCGGATTTGCCTACACATCAGCCTTACTGCTTAGACGGACATCCATCAGTCCGCGTCACTACCCTACTGCGTCCCCCCATTGCTCATAACGGCTTACGGTGGTACAGGAATTTCGACCTGTTGTCCTTCGACTACGCCTTTCGGCCTCGCCTTAGGTCCCGACTTACCCTGAGCGGACGAGCCTTCCTCAGGAACCCTTAGGCTTTCGGCGGATCAGATTCTCACTGATCTTTTCGTTACTCATACCGGCATTCTCACTTGTATAATGTCCAGCGCTCCTTACGGTACACCTTCAACCCTTATACAACGCTCCCCTACCCCTGATGCAAAGCATCAAGCCATAGCTTCGGTGGTGTGTTTAGCCCCGTTACATTTTCGGCGCAGAGTCACTCGACCAGTGAGCTATTACGCACTCTTTCAATGGTGGCTGCTTCTAAGCCAACATCCTGGTTGTCTGTGCAACTCCACATCCTTTCCCACTTAACACACACTTGGGGACCTTAGCTGATGGTCTGGGCTGTTTCCCTTTTGACAATGGATCTTAGCACTCACTGTCTGACTCCCGGAAGTAAGTCTATGGCATTCGGAGTTTGACTGAGCTTGGTAACCCTTGCGGGCCCCGCACCCAATCAGTGCTCTACCTCCACGACTCTGTTTTCCGAGGCTAGCCCTAAAGCTATTTCGGGGAGAACCAGCTATCTCCGAGTTCGATTGGAATTTCTCCGCTACCCCCACCTCATCCCCGCATTTTTCAACATGCGTGGGTTCGGGCCTCCAGTGCGTGTTACCGCACCTTCACCCTGGACAGGGGTAGATCACCCGGTTTCGGGTCTACGTCCACGTACTATGTCGCCCTATTCAGACTCGCTTTCGCTGCGGCTCCGGCTCTTCACCTTAACCTTGCACGGGAACGTAACTCGCCGGTTCATTCTACAAAAGGCACGCCATCACCCCTAAAACGGGCTCTGACTTTTTGTAAGCACACGGTTTCAGGTTCTATTTCACTCCCCTTCCGGGGTGCTTTTCACCTTTCCCTCACGGTACTGCTTCACTATCGGTCGCTAGGAAGTATTTAGCCTTGGCAGATGGTCCTGCCGGATTCATACGGGGTTTCACGTGCCCCGCACTACTCGGGATCCGTCTCGGAGGGAACCAACTTTCAACTACAGGGCTTTTACCTTCTTTGGCGGGCCTTTCCAGACCTCTTCGCTTAACCGGTTCCTTTGTAACTCCATGTGAGACGTCCCACAACCCCAAAGAGCAAGCTCTCTGGTTTGGGCTTCTCCGCGTTCGCTCGCCGCTACTGACGGAATCACTATTGTTTTCTCTTCCTCAGGGTACTTAGATGTTTCAGTTCCCCTGGTATGCCTCTGCACAACCTATGTATTCAGTTGTGAGTAACTGGAAATTACCCCAGCTGGGTTTCCCCATTCGGACACCCCCGGATCAAAGCTTGCTTACAGCTCCCCGAGGCAGTTTCGTTGTTCGCCACGTCCTTCATCGGCTCCTAGCGCCTAGGCATCCTCCGTGTGCTCTTAGTAGCTTAACCAGTTTGCTCCGGTTTTGGCTGTTCGCTTCCCTTGTTTTGGACTACGTCCAAAGCCAAAAGTCGCTCCCATTCAATACCATCGCAAAAGCAATTAAGTACCAATTTATTAAACTTGTTTAACACAAGTTCAGCTAAAAAGGAATGTTCTAATTCGCGTTTGTTTCGTTTCGATATCTAGTTTTCAAAGAACAAGCTCCATGCAAAAGCAAGCTGTTTTGAGAGTTTGAGCTCTCAAAACTGAGCAACGAGTGAGTGTTTTGCAGCTAAGCTGCATATTTGAATGTTTCCGTTGCAGGAAACGATTCTCCATAGAAAGGAGGTGATCCAGCCGCACCTTCCGATACGGCTACCTTGTTACGACTTCACCCCAATCATCTATCCCACCTTCGGCGGCTGGCTCCTTGCGGTTACCCCACCGACTTCGGGTGTTATAAACTCTCGTGGTGTGACGGGCGGTGTGTACAAGACCCGGGAACGTATTCACCGCGGCATGCTGATCCGCGATTACTAGCAATTCCGACTTCATGCAGGCGAGTTGCAGCCTGCAATCCGAACTGAGACCGGCTTTGTTGGGATTGGCTCCATCTCGCGATTTCGCAGCCCGTTGTACCGGCCATTGTAGTACGTGTGTAGCCCAGGTCATAAGGGGCATGATGATTTGACGTCATCCCCACCTTCCTCCGGTTTGTCACCGGCAGTCTATCTAGAGTGCCCATCCGAAATGCTGGCAACTAAATATAAGGGTTGCGCTCGTTGCGGGACTTAACCCAACATCTCACGACACGAGCTGACGACAACCATGCACCACCTGTCTCCTCTGTCCCGAAGGAAAGATACATCTCTGTACCGATCAGAGGGATGTCAAGACCTGGTAAGGTTCTTCGCGTTGCTTCGAATTAAACCACATACTCCACTGCTTGTGCGGGTCCCCGTCAATTCCTTTGAGTTTCAGTCTTGCGACCGTACTCCCCAGGCGGAGTGCTTAATGTGTTAACTTCGGCACCAAGGGTATCGAAACCCCTAACACCTAGCACTCATCGTTTACGGCGTGGACTACCAGGGTATCTAATCCTGTTTGCTCCCCACGCTTTCGCGCCTCAGCGTCAGTTACAGCCCAGAGAGTCGCCTTCGCCACTGGTGTTCCTCCACATATCTACGCATTTCACCGCTACACGTGGAATTCCACTCTCCTCTTCTGCACTCAAGTCACCCAGTTTCCAGTGCGATCCGGGGTTGAGCCCCGGGATTAAACACCAGACTTAAATGACCGCCTGCGCGCGCTTTACGCCCAATAATTCCGGACAACGCTTGCCCCCTACGTATTACCGCGGCTGCTGGCACGTAGTTAGCCGGGGCTTTCTTCTCAGGTACCGTCACCTTGAGAGCAGTTACTCTCCCAAGCGTTCTTCCCTGGCAACAGAGCTTTACGATCCGAAAACCTTCATCACTCACGCGGCATTGCTCCGTCAGGCTTTCGCCCATTGCGGAAGATTCCCTACTGCTGCCTCCCGTAGGAGTCTGGGCCGTGTCTCAGTCCCAGTGTGGCCGATCACCCTCTCAGGTCGGCTACGCATCGTCGCCTTGGTGAGCCGTTACCTCACCAACTAGCTAATGCGCCGCAGGCCCATCCCCAAGTGACAGATTGCTCCGTCTTTCCAGTTCTCTTCAGGCGAAGAAAACAATTATTCGGTATTAGCTACCGTTTCCGGTAGTTGTCCCAAACTTGAGGGCAGGTTGCCTACGTGTTACTCACCCGTCCGCCGCTAACTATCAGAGAAGCAAGCTTCTCTTCAAGTCCGCTCGACTTGCATGTATTAGGCATGCCGCCAGCGTTCGTCCTGAGCCAGGATCAAACTCTCCAATAAAGTATTGAAAAGAGCGATAAGCTCATTTTGAATCTGACGAGATTAAAAATCTCATTTGTGCTCCAGTCGATTCAAGCCAAGGCTTGTCTCAACTTTCGCGTTCATTCTGCAAGCAGAATGTTTACTCACTCGTTGTTCAGTTTTCAAAGATCAAACACGGTTTGTTTCACTTCATTTTCGTCTCAACCAAGTTTCGGCGGCGACTTAAATAATGTAACACATTTCGTTTGTTTTCGTCAAGAAATTTTTTAATTTCTTTTTTGAAGCTTTAGTTCTTCACTTTTCCTCTGAAGAATTTATCGTTTGTTGACGATAATCTCGTTTGAGGAACGAAATATAATGTATCATATATCATGAATGAGAGTCAACATCTTTTTATAAATTATTAAACAAACAAAAAAGGAAGGTTTCCCCTCCCTTATGTGATCAATATAACGTCAGGCTTCGGGAGGAGGTTATGCCTCTATCCAATACCGAATCTCCCGGCCCTCTCCTCCGATCGATGGCCATCCTGCCGATTCTTTTACAATAGAACGAAAGACCAGCTTACGTATAACCAATGGCAGATCTTCTCGAACAAATCTTAACTGCGGATGATGAACAAGTTCATTCATGCTCCACGGCTCCTTGCGACTTCTTAACACACGCAGCAGCAGTTCTGAGCATTCACTCATTTTGGACATTACGGAAAACTCACAGGCAAGCAGGACAAGCTCTACTCGCTGCTCCAGCGTCTCCGAGCTTACGGTAAGCTCTTGATATAGTTTCCATAAAGCGCGATCCAGATTCTGCACATGTGTCCAGACGGCATGATCCGGGTATATCCCCTGTTCAATCAATACAATTCTTGCCCAGTTCCCCAGAGCCTCTAATACATTGTAGTAGGCGTCTACAACATGGCCTTCCTGAATATGACGTTTGGCCTCCACATACATTCTCAAAAAACTGGTGAATTCATGAAGCAGCTTCTGCTCACGCAATTCTGCCCCAAAGGTAGACAGTTCTTCTCGCAAATCACTTAATGCGCTGTCCGCTTCCCAGATAATCTCACCTTCAATTAGACACTGGGTGAGATTATTATGATTTCCGGTAACTACACTACTCTTTAATTCATGACGGCTTGCATAGATCATCTGATAACGAAGATCACCATATCTGTAATGTCCCACTGCCGACTTCAATTGATCATCATTATGAACAACAAGTACTAATAATTCGAAATCTTGAATTAGGGAGCCGTGGAATCGCTCTCCCGGGTGGGAATAAGCGATAGCCCCAACTGCCCCTGTCTCTTCCGACTGTTCGGACAAAAAAGCAAGGTTCTTTAATTCCACGATTCCCTCCATACATTTCATGGCAGATAAGCGCCAAGTCAGTTATAATGTAATTCTACATCCAGACTGAAGTTTCCTTCTTTTCCAGGTCCGATACTACTCATACGATAGGAGCATTTTTCATGATTTTTAAATCAGCAAAAATTAATGCTTTTCGCACTTGGGGATTACTACTGACCATGCTAGGTATGGGCCTAATGATACTCGGAACAGCCGGGATTGTTTTCTGGGGACATGCAGGCAAGGTATTCGCAGCTGTAGGGCTCGTCATCGGACTGATTGCCATGATGGCCAGTCTAGCCATTTATTTCTGGGCGGGTATGCTCTCCACCAGTGCAGTACAAGTCGACTGTCCGGAATGCGGGAAGTTAACCAAAATGCTTGGCAAAACGGATCGGTGTATGTTCTGTCATACCATCCTCACCCTGGACCCTAATAAGGCCAACATGACCAGTCAGCAACTGAAAGCGCCTTCTACAACAGTTCCCCCCACCGATGGTTAGCACGATATGATCTCCAACCGCTAAATGTCTTTTACCTTAATTTCATTGAAGAACAAAAAAAGGCCCGGTATGTTTACCGGACCTTTTTGGATTTTGCTTATAAGTGAGCCCTTATTGGTGTTATCGATAGCTAAAATATGAAGTTAAGTTATAAGTTCTAAGACCAATAAAACGGTAGACTGCACGTATGATGGTATCCAATAATAAACTTTGAACTTAGTGAAAATAAATTGGAGCAAGCAGACACTCTGAGTTCGAATAATTTATTTCTGGTAACCGGCCTGCTTTAATACCTCCCATGCAGAAGCATTAGCAAAACTCCGATTCCATGCTGCTACTCCGCCCAGTTTCAACGAAGCAATCAAATCCACCCGCGCCTGAAGGGACACGGCATCTTCGATCCATATTTTCTTGGTAGCTCCGTCTTCCTTATATTCCACATAGTTCTGTCCACTTGCCTGATCCAGTTCAGGTTTGAGTTTCTTCTCTTGGATCAGCTCCACAATGGCATTCATGCCCACCGCTTTGGAAGACACTTTAACCTCACCCTGATCATTCGTCTCTTCCGTCCAGATCCGGGTATAGAGCGGAACCGCCATGATCAACTTGTTAGAAGGGACTTCATCCTCCTCAAGTATGCGTCTCATGGAAGCCTCGGTCCAAGGCAGAGATGCTACCGAACCTGCCTTGGGACTGGCCGCCCAATGTTCATCATAAGCCATCACCATAACATAGTCTGCAAAAGAACCTAATGCACGGCGATCCAGAAAGGCAGACCACATCTCACTGTTTGATTTCGGTGTTACATCGATTGATAACATCAATCCATGTATACGTGCCATCGCCTTGATCTCGCGCACAAATTGCGTAATGTTAGGCCCGTCATCTGTATACACGTTCTCAAAGTCGATGTTAATACCATCCAGTTGATACGTCTGCGCATACTCTAACATCTGCTCAATAATATGAGTGCGTGTCTCGTAAGTAGCTACAGCTTCTTTTGTAACGTCCGGGTCAAAGTTGTTATCCATGAGTCCCCATACTTCCATACCCGAACGGTGAGCCCAGTTCACATAAGCTTGGTTTCCCTTGCTTTTCACCGTGCCCTGTCCATCCGTAATATGAAACCATGTGGGGCTGACCACATTCACACCAGGCATTTTACCGATAGAACCCACATCAGGCTGACGATTGTACACGGCTTCCCAAACCAGATTTACCGGTTTATTCTGCCACTTCTTCTCTGCTGCAGTCAGCGTATACTTAGGCAAGTCCACCTTCTTTTTCTCGGTGAGGACAATATAATCATTATCTACATATCCGGCATATCCATTATCAAGTTGAACAAAACTCTGTTTATCACCCGTCTGCCATACACGTACCCGTGCATCCTTTTCCATATCGGCAATGATTGGTGAGGATTCTCCCCCACGTTTATATAACGGCACGGTCTTGTCCGCTTTGGATGATAATGTATCAATCTCTGCATACTGTATCATGTCTCCACCACGCATCAGCAGCACAGCACCTGTTACTGAATCTTCCTGTACGGTTATGCCATATACTTCTTTCAAAGGTTTGAGCGGAATATAGGCTTCTCCGTCCTTAACCTCAGGTTTAACTGTCATAGGATAATCTTTGTGATTAAGTTCTGCTTGTGTGCTTCCATCTTTCATATGAAGGACTCGCTGAGGAGAGGCAATAATGATATCTCCCGATTCTGATTCATAACGTATGCCTGCATCAATCGCTTCTTGCAAAACATCTACAGGCAACTTGAGTTGATCTCCTGTACCCAGAGCGTCTCCATCCATCAGTTGCCCATCTACAAAAATAGGCTGGCTTCTTCCTACCCAGTCGGGGTCTTCATGGGTCTGGTTCAACCATACATTCGTTATAAGCCAGTAAGCCCCTCCGGCGATCAGACAAGCCCCGAGAAAACCGGGCCAAAATGAACGTCGCTTCTGACGTGTATATCTGCTTTTTCTACCCAAACGTCTACCTCCGTTAATTATGCTGATCATAGGGATGTGCGCATAAGTTGTTATCAAAATGAGTGTTTTGCATAAATGCTAAAAAAAAACGTGAAGAATCCATACTGAATTCTGCACGTTAATATTGTAATTCAACTCTCTTAATCCCTGCAACTTTTGCAAACGCCATATACTTCCAATCGGTGACCGTGTACTTCGAATCCTGTACTAGACTCCGCCTGAAGCTCTACACTTTTGAGTGAAGGATAGCTGAAGTCTTCAATCTTGCCGCATTGATCACAGATAACATGATAATGATCCGTCACATTGGCATCGAAGCGACTTGAATTATCTCCGTATGTCAATTCCCGGACCATGCCAGCTTCCAGAAACATCTTCAAATTATTATATACCGTTGCCACGCTCATACTGGGAAATTGGGGTTCAAGGGCTCGGTAAATTTCATCGGCTGTCGGATGCCCCATGGATTCCATCAGATAGTTCAATATGGCATGACGCTGGGGTGTAATACGGACACCGGTCGTTTTCAGATGCTCCAACGCATGTTGGACACGTGTTGCCATAAAACCCACCGCCTTACCTTTCATTCTCTGGTGAAGAGTAATTTACTGTCTCCTCGCTCAGAGTTGATTCCCGGCCATTAAGAACGACAATCCATCTTTCATGCCGTGTAATCTTGCCAGTGTACATTTATTGTACGGCGATTACAAGTTTATTGTCAACGCGGCAGTCAAGGAACCTCTGTAGAATCCTGCTGGGAATTTGGTCCGTCCTCGGTAGTCTGTTCCAGATTCTCAGCCGTATCTTCAGAATCAGGTGTAACTGTTTCAGGCGTAGATACAGCCGGGTTGCTCTGAATGGTGAGATCACTGTTGCCTTCAATTTTCACCCTGTACTCGCCCTCACCGAGCTGGCCTTCTATGGTTTTATTCTGTACTTTGAAAGGTAGATCCGTACTTAGATCTCCATAACTGCTGGAACCCGCAAGACTGTAGTCTCCACGATCAGGAAGTAATACGTTAATGGCTCCCACCGCACTGTACACATCCCAGTCCCCTCCGACTTTGGTAGATACGATGTTAATGCTGCCATTAAGCGATTGGGCTTTGATTCCCAGATTGGCTCCATCCAGCGTAATATTGCCGTTGCGTGTCTCTGCGATGAATTCACCAACGGAGTCCGCAATACTGATACTTCCCACTTGTGTAGCAAGATCTACATCGCCGGAAATACCGCGAGCCTTCATGTCGCCACGGTTACTGTCCAGATCGACATTACCAATGGCATTGGCTACAATGACATCCCCGTTCAACGTTTTCCCGGAGATATCTCCAACAGCATTGGTAATCCGGATACGTCCGTTACCCGTTTCGGCCAGTATGGTACTAATGGCTTCCGGACGGTTTAATAATATCGCTCCATTGGACGTTCGAATATCCAGATTAAAACGACGATCATCCGGGATCGTAATGGTAAGATTCATCCGTGGCTGCGTTTTTTCATTGTCTCCATAAGTCTTGCCTGTAGCTTTGATATAAATTACTTTTGTACCATCGGCCTCTACAAAAGAGGCTGCTGCAACGGCCTTTGCCTGTACTTCCGTCGTCTGATCTACCCAGATCACCGTCCGTACTTCAATCTCATCTGTATCTCCGCGTTGTACCGAGATATCTCCGTTGACACCTTCAACCACCAGGTCTGACGTATCCATGCGAACAGGTACACGAATCGTTCCCTTATCCTCCATATATCCTGCCGCTTGACTGTAGTCCATGGATGCCGCTCCGAGATTTAGACTCACTCTATTCCATAAGTGCATGTAGTGATCCTGCTCGGTGACGATAAATACGGAAGCTGCCAAAATCAGTGAGGTTAGAATCCCTTTGGCATCGGGTCTGAAACGTACTTTGATTTGCTCATCAGGATTGCTCGGGTTATCCGATTGCACCTTGTTTCTTCTGCGTGTCCACAGGAACAGCACAATATATTCAACACCTAAAACAACGAGCAAAAATGGCCACCAGTCCACCATCTCATATACGTAGTCAGTTCCCCACCGTTTATCCAAAATCAACAGCACACCGACCGCTATGATTAAGGCGGCAGCCGTATAGCGGCCAACCCGGACTTTACGGTTCATCACGTTCCCTCCTTGTATCGTTTCCACTACATTTTTTTCTTGTTCAACATCACCCAGAATTCACGACCAAACAGAAGCAAACCGCCTACGATCATGAGAACCGCAAATGAATATCCGCCGTACATGGCGAGAAGCTCTTGAAACCAACGTGGTTTGCGGAAAAACAGCACCATCAAAGACCCTCCCACAATCAGAAGTAATCCAAACGATATGCCTCTCTCCCAAACCATCATTGCATCTCTTGTAGAACGTTCATTAGTTATCGGCTTGTCCGAAGTTGCCTGGGTTACTGCTCTACGTCTGCGCATCATGACCCAATCTGCAGATTGCAACACATCATATACATTGTAAAAGTAAATAACCGGAATACACAAAGCCAGTAAGATGAGCAATGGCACATTGATCTGTATACCAATAGATGAGAAGTACAACACTGCTGACAGATCAAGCAAAACAAGCAGCATAAAGGTCAAACCTCTCATGTACAATCTCAGATAAATATGACCCAGGCCAGGAATAATGGCACTCAGTAATCCCGCGATAAACTTGTGAGTCCGATTTCTGACCGGTTTGGCCTGGACTGAACGGGTCTTTTTGTTCAATTGACGTCTCCGTTTCATAACATACTCCTCTCTTCTGATCTGACCTTCCGCTCTTCATGCATTTGGTTAGATAGTACCCTAAAGAGCAAGGAGAGTAACTGGAAGAAATATGGATATGACCAAAAACCCTCCGGCACTACTGGCCTGGGGAGGGTTGTAATTCATTTATTCGATCGACACCTTGGTAACGTGTTCCCATTGTCTTAACTTGGATACCAAGCCTACCGTTTGGAAATCATGCGGTACCTGAACATGTAACACAATCTCAATTTTACGTTCAACCGAGACCATCTCTGCATAAGCCAAGTCTTGTTCATTCACGGTAATTTTACGAATTTTGATCTTTTCCTGCTCCATACATGAAGACAGTTGTTCGAGAAAACCGGGTTCTGACAAGGTATGAAGTGTAACAACATGCAGTTTGTTCCCTCGTAAATACCTTAGCTCTAATTTGTTAAATACCCAGAGATTAAGTAATACCAGAACGGTGGATACGATAGAGGCAAAAAAGAATCCCGCACCTGCTGCGAGCCCAATGGCTGCAACAACCCAGATTGAAGCTGCTGTAGTCAGTCCGGTAATGGATTTTCCCGTGAAGAGAATTGTCCCTGCTCCCAGGAATCCGACACCAGTAATTACAGCAGTAGCCAGACGGGCTGGATCGATCCTTACATTTAATTCATTAGCAAAATCTTTAAAGCCATAAACAGACAACATCATAATCAGTGCGGAACCAAGACATACCAGGATATGGGTACGCAAACCGGCAGCATGATTGGACCGTTCCCGCTCCAGGCCTACGAGCCCTCCAAGCAGCATAGCCAGCAATAATCGTAATAAAATGTGCCACTCATCAATGAACCAGGGATCGCCCAAAGTCGGTATTCCTCCTCAAGTTGTTAATATTATTAAAGTTTATTCTTGTGAAAAGTCGTTAATTCCACTCCAGGTGCAATCTGTGTGACTTCCACGGGATTAAAACCAAATTTGGTGTACAGATTCACTGCGGGTTGATTCAGCGTTCCTGTGGAGACGATATAACGCGGAAGATCCGCATGCTGTTCCAACACATAGGTCATCAAAGATGCCGCAATTCCCTTGCGAAAGTGATCCGGGTGCACCATCATTCGTGTAATGGTCAGTGTATTCTCCTCTTCCTCTGTTACAGCGACAGCCCCGATAAGCTCTCCGTCATCGTGGATACAACCATAAAAACTCTCTCCACAATCCCGAAGTGTCTCCATCGTATCCATCAAAGGAGGAATCTCCTGAAATCCGATGATTTCGGCTTCCAATCGATAAGCTACATGTTGTAGTCTCCATAACTGTCCCAACGTCTCCAGATCACTCAGTGACAATGGTTGAATGTTCATATCTGTTCCCCCGTCCAAAATACATTTGTATCTATCAATACCAAAAAGAGGCTGTCACAGGGACGAGCCTCTTTCTGTCCGGCCTCACCGGAAGGATTAGCGGTTCAGTACATCTGCAAGCAGTTGGTTGGCTAGAGCGGGATTCGCCTTGCCTTTACTTTCTTTCATAACCTGACCAACAAGGAAGCCAATGGCTTTTTGTTTACCAGCTTTATAGTCTTCCACGGATTGAGGGTTATTTGCTACAACCTGCTCAACGATGGCAAGAATGGCGCCTTCATCACTAATCTGCACAAGACCCTTCTCTTCAACGATCTGCTGTGGAAGCTTGCCGCTCTCCAGCATTTCCTTGAATACCGTTTTGGCGATTTTGCTGTTAATGGTGCCCTTCTCCAGCAGTCCGATCATCTCACCCAAACCTTGACCTGTCAGTGGGACCTGAGTCACCTCAAGATTGCTCGTATTCAGGTAACCCAGCAAGTCGCCCATGATCCAGTTGGATACGGATTTGGCATCCTGAGTGAATTTCAAGCTATCTTCGAAAAGATCAGCTATAGCCTTGGATGAAGTAATAACCTCTGCATCATAACTAGGCAATCCGTAATCAGCCGTGTAACGAGCCTTACGCTCGTCTGGAAGCTCAGGTATGGTAGCTCTGATCCGCTCTTTCCAGGCTTCATCGATATGCAGCTTCACCAGATCAGGGTCCGGGAAATAACGATAGTCATGCGCCTGTTCCTTGCCACGCATCGACAGTGTTTTCCCTTGAGCTTCGTCCCAGCGACGCGTCTCCTGAACCACTTCGCCGCCATCATCCAGAATCTCAGCCTGACGATATTGTTCATATTCCAGACCACGTTGAACACCACGGAAGGAGTTCATGTTTTTCAGCTCAGCTCTTGTTCCCAGCTTCTCCTGTCCATGTGGGCGCAAACTGATGTTAGCGTCACAACGCAGTGATCCTTCCTCCATCTTCACGTCCGATACATCACAGTACTGCATGATCGCGCGCAATTTTTCAAGATACGCACGTGCCTCTTCCGGAGAAGAAATCTCAGGTTCGGATACAATCTCCACCAGTGGAGTTCCGACACGGTTGAAGTCCACCAAAGACGCGTATCCGCCATCGATATGTGTAAGCTTCCCTGCATCTTCTTCCAAGTGAAGACGTGTGATGCCAATTCGTTTTGTTTCACCATTCACTTCGATATCAATCCAGCCGTTCTCACCGATTGGTTGATCAAATTGCGAGATCTGATAGGCTTTTGGTGAGTCGGGGTAAAAGTAGTTTTTACGGTCAAACTTGCTGACATCAGCAATCGTACAATTGAGGGCCATCGCTGCCTTCATGGCGTAGTCTACCGCCTGACGATTCAGTACAGGCAGTACGCCCGGATGTCCGAGACAGACCGGGCAGGTATGCGTATTCGGCGGAGCTCCAAAAGCTGTGGAGCAGCCGCAGAAGATTTTGGAGTTGGTATGCAACTCCACGTGGACTTCAAGTCCAACGACCGTTTCATATTTAGATGCGGACATTTCTATATTCCTCCGTTCCGGGCAGTCTACAGCTGCGGACGCTGCTTGTGGAATTCTGTATTTTGTTCAAACGCATGCGCTACACGCAATACGGTTGTTTCATCAAAGGCTTTACCGATAATCTGCAGGCCGACAGGCAATCCATCCGAGAATCCACATGGAATACTCACGGCAGGTACACCAGCCAGACTGACCGGAATCGTCAAAATATCGTTCAGATACATCGTAAGTGGATCATCCACCTGTGAACCGAGTTTGAACGCCGTAGTTGGCGCAGTTGGTCCAATAATCACATCATATTTGGCAAATACATTGTCGAAATCCTGTTTGATCAAAGTACGTACCTTCTGTGCTTTCAGATAATAGGCATCATAGTAACCCGAACTGAGTGCATACGTTCCAAGCATGATACGTCGTTTCACTTCGGGACCAAAGCCTTGGCTCCGAGACTGATGGTACAGATCCAACAAGTTGTCCGGATTGTCTGCACGCACGCCATAACGTACACCATCAAATCGAGCCAGGTTTGAAGAAGCCTCTGAAGATGCCAACAGGTAATACGTAGCCACCGCATATTCGGTATGCGGAAGGGATACTTCTTCCCATGTTGCCCCGAGTCCTTCAAGAACTTTTAATGCAGACAAAACCGTTTCTTTCACTTGTGGATCGACGCCTTCACCGATGTATTCCTTCGGAACAGCAATGCGAAGCCCTTTGACATCACCTGTCAGTCCGCTCAAATAATCCGGGATCTCTACTTTTGCAGATGTCGAATCTTTGGCGTCATATCCGGCAATAGCTTGCAACACATAAGCAGAATCTTCAACATTTTTCGTCAAAGGTCCAATCTGATCCAAAGATGATGCAAATGCTACCAATCCAAAGCGGGAAACAAGTCCGTACGTTGGCTTCAATCCAACAACACCGCAATACGAAGCAGGTTGTCTGATGGAACCACCTGTGTCTGATCCGAGTGTAAAGTATGCTTCTCCCGCAGCCACAGCTGCTGCAGAACCACCACTGGAACCTCCTGGAACACGATCAAGTGCCCATGGATTACGTACAGGTGAGAAACTTGAATTTTCATTGGAGCCGCCCATGGCGAATTCGTCCATGTTGAGTTTACCAATAGTTACGGTGTCCGCAGCTTTCAATTTCTCAACAACTGTCGCGTCATACACCGGGTCGAAATTACGAAGGAATTGGCTGCCACACGTCGTGCGCAGTCCGTTTGTAACGATGTTATCCTTAATACCTACAGGCAGACCAAAAAGCAAACCTTTCTCCTCGCCGCTAACCAGACGGTCATCCAGTTGACGTGCACGAGCGCGTGCTTGTTCTTCATCCAGTGCCAAATATGCTTTAACTTTATCATCATGCGCGCCAATGTTCTGATACGCCTGATCCACCAGATCGCTGACCGACAGCTCTTTGGCATGCAGCTTGTTATGTAACTCAGGCAACGATTGTTCAAATAAACTCACAGTTTTTGTCCTCCTTCCGGTTATCCGTTATTCCATTACAGCAGGCACTTTAAACTGCCCGTCTTCTTCTTCCGGTGCATTGCGCATCACCTGTTCAATCGACAGGCTTTCTTTGGTCTCATCTTCACGCATAACATTGCTTACGTGCAGAACGTGAGTGGTGGGTTCGATGTCTTCCGTATCCAGCTCATTCAGCTTTTCTGCATATTTTAAAATCGCGTTCAGCTGACCTGTCAGGGTCTGTTCTTCTTCAGCAGTCAAGTTGAGCCGGGCCAGCTTGGCCACATGCTGAACGTCATTATTCGAAATACTCATTAGCGGATGCCTCCTTCATTCGTTCTAATTCCCGAAACGACCTGAAACGAATCGCTCGTTTAACGGGCTAAAGTCTCAAGATAACTTTTTTCATTATAGGTGAGATAGTTCGACAATTCAATGCAAATGACCTGTCCTCCATACTATCCAATATTCGTTCTTGTTTATCACTGCCAAAAAGGCAGCGCTAAACGCACTGCCCTTGGTTACCAACCTGATTAGAATTAATACTAGTGCGTGTTCAAAAAAAAGGGTGGACTTTTGGAATTATCTTATTAAATCAGACCTGATAGCTGCAACAGCCGTCGAACAAGCACAGCTGTCTCTGCCCGAGTAATCATAAATTTCGGAGAAATGTTCTCGTTACTTCGACCAGATACAACTCCAGCTTGTAGACTGATGTTCACCGCTTCTTTGGCCCAATCGGATACTTGATTCATATCGGTAAACCGTGAAAGATCTTGGCTCGCATTTATATCCAACTTACGATTCAAGCCAGTGATTTTCATCGTCCGATGAATTATCATCATCGCTTCCTCACGAGTGATATCCTGTGCAGGACGGAACGCACCGTCTGTGTAACCATCGATGAGACCATAATCAGTCGCAGCGCTAACTACACCTGCATACCAATCACTTGGACTCACATCACTAAACTGGTTATTAGCTGTATTGCTTTGCAGCCCCAACGCTCTTACCAGAACAGCCGTGAATTCAGCACGTGTAATACGCTCATCTGGGTTAAATATTGTATCCGTTACTCCACGAATAACCATACGTGAGCCCATATCGTTTACTTCTGCTTCTGCCCAGTGTCCCGAAACATCCGTGAATGTTCGTGGATTCCAGACCAGACCGTATACACTATTGGTCAAACTGTTGATCTTCGCATAGTTCACACCGTTAATATTCGAAATCTTGGTCGGTACATGACGTATGCTGCCATCCTTCTCAACAACTACTCCTGTCGTCACCTTCATGGATTCACTCTCATTAGGTAGTATTATTGCTCGTTCCACATACTCGTTAAATCGGTCTACACTCACAGAGTTACCCTCATATGTGGCTGTGATATTGAATTCTAACAGCGAACCAATCAAGCTAAAGCCGTTAACACGGCCTGCTTCCTCCACTTCGGATACGCGATCTGCAGAAGCAGGAGAAATTTGCAAATGAAGAATCATATCTTCAAGGTTTTTATTCGCACCAAGTTGTTGGGCTAGCATACTAACATCCACCAAGCGGGAAGGCAAGGAATACGTAGCCGCATCTGTCTGTAGCACAAGTACAGCTTCTTGATCTGCCATGAACTTCACTAATCTTCCAGTCAATTCACCATTAACCCGGTCTTTATCGCCGCTTTGCACAGGAAGGGTCACTACGGCACCCTTGCCTTCAACCTGCAATTTTTGCATGACAGCCAGCTCGTCGACGGTCAGAGTCAACACATTCTGCCCATTCAATTGAGTTTTACTCAAGGTTCCAACTGTTTCCGGCTTTCCATTCACCAAGATCGTGACACCCGAGTTGGTTGTTCCTCCGCCTGATGGTGATGCACCTGTCGCTCCGCCTCCCGCACTTCCAGAACCTCCAGATCCACCTGAGCCCCCAGATCCATCAGAACCTCCGGAGCCTCCTGACCCATCAGATCCACCATTATTTGAAGCAGTCCACTTCGCGTACAAGGTTACATTAGATTTTCCTACGAGCAGAACATCCCCTGCACCATAGCTATGTCCACTACCATCCGCAGCCGTATTCCATCCTGCAAAAGCATATCCTGTCTTCACTAGATTACCTGTGTTACCGAGAATGGTAACCTGCGATTGTGACTTATACATCTGGTCATCTAAAGGTACATTTCCTGATGAAGCCCCGTTACTGTCATATCGAATTTGATAACTCTTAGATGGAACATAGGACATCACTGTAGATTTGGGTGCACTAATTCCATCTCTAAAAGAAAGGTAAAGGGCCCCATCTTTGTTAATCGCCAGTCTGGTATCCATTGCAATTCCTTCTGATACTCCAGCTCCCCCTAATGGTTCCCAGCCATTCACCTCGTCATATTTCATAACGGTTGCTTTATTACCATTGGCAAAGTCCTTAAAAGCCACATACGGACTTCCTTTTTGGTCAACTACCATGGAAAGAAATTCGGTCTGGTTCTCAGAGAAATTGGGCTCTCCAACCGCTGTCCATGCTCCCGAGCCAGTGTATTTCACTACGGTTGGCTTAAGTCCATTGTGGCCACCCGTCGTATATGTAGCATACACCGTTTCGTTCTGATCCACAGCGAGCGCAATTTCAGCCAAATTTTGTTCAGTGAACGCACGATCGCCAACCAATGACCAAGAATCATCTGCTTCGTTATATCGAATAACAGATAATTTGAAGCCTGCATTAGTGTCACTGTATGCAGCATACAGAATACCGTTTGGACTCATAGCCAGTACGCCGCCCGCCGCGCCTGCCAGATTGTAACCTGTGTTACCGATGTACTCCCATTGATCTGACTCGTCGTTATACTTCATCACTTTAAGTTCATAACCCGTATTAGGTGCAACATAAGGCACACCATTAAGATCGAGTTTCAAATCAAGACTCCTTAAACTATTCTGAGTGAAACCTGGCGATCCCACGACCTTCCAGCCATCATGCTCCGTGTACTTCATGACAGTGGCACTGCCAATACGATTTCCATCACTAAAAGCAACATATATTGTTCCATTCTGGTCTATTGCTATTTTATTTTTGGATGCAGGACTCTGGGTAAAGCCCGGTTGTCCTACAGGCACCCATCCACTATCTTTGCTATATTTCATTACAGTCGCTCTAGAGCTATTAGCACTATCCGTAAATACAACATATGGCGTGCCATTCGCATCTACTGTAATATCCTGATCAAAAGCCATTCCCTCTGAGAAGCCTGCTTGACCAAGAATATTCCATTTGTCTTCTTCTAGTTCCGGGTCTGTACCTCCAGAAGAAGAAGGTGTCCAAACCGCATATAGTGTTACGTTAGAAGTACCCATTATTAACGTTTCGCCAGCATCATAGCTCGTTCCGCTTCCATCACTTGCTGTGTTCCAGCCAGCAAATAGATATCCCACTTTTTCCAAAGCCCCTGTGTTGTCTTGAACAGTGACACCTGCTTGTTCAGGGTATTGCTGATTATCAATTGGTGCACTGCCTGCCTGAGTTCCATTCCCATCGTACGTGACTGTGTGCGAAAGCTTCGTACCAAACCGCATTACGGTCGCTTTGGATTGCTCAGATGCATCCTGATAAACCACATAGGGTTTTCCATATTGGGGATCTAGTGCCAGTGCAGGCGTAGATACCACATCTGCGGAGAATCCCGCTTGACCCACAAACTGCCAACCATTATGCGAACTATAACTCATAACTGTTGCTTTATGACCGTTTGCACCGTCCTTAAAGACAACATAAGGTACGCCCATCTGATCTACTACAATTGACGGTGAAGAAATCGAACCTGGAGAGAACCCCCGGTCACCAACGGTTTCCCAGCTTTCTGTCTCACTCTTGAATGTCATTACTGTCAATTTGGATGTATCGTCACTAAATGCGATAAATGGCCTGCCTGAGGGGCTTAGTGCGAGCACGGGAGAGGATGTATATCCGGGCGAGATCCCTGCTTGTCCTACCACTTCCCAAGTATCAGCGCTATATCTCATCACTGTCGTATTGGAGGAACTGTCCTGAAAAGCTACATATGGTATACCTGCTTGATCAAGAACCAACGATACCGCGTTTTGAACTTCGGGGGAAACATCGTTAATTCCTACCAAAGCCCATCCTGTTGTTTCGTTGTATGCCATTACTGTTGCCTTACCACTGGCTCCATCCTTAAAAGCAACATACGGATTACCCGCCTGATCCAGCGCAAGCGAAGGATAGTTCGCCCTGTCTGGCGTAAAGCCAGCTTGTCCTACCGGTTCCCACCCATCATTGATTGCATTATATCTCATAACTGTTGCTTTACCATCCGCATTATTATCCTGATATCCAATATACGGGGTACCCTGTTGATCTAGTACAAGCGTAATTCCAATTGCTGAACCGCTCGATAAACCTCTCTCACCAACAAGTTGCCAGCCATCGGAGACACTATACTTCATCACTGTAGCTTTGAAACTGGCACCTAAATCCGTATAAGCAACATATGTATTACCTGATTGATCAACCGCCAACTTGGGAGCAGAGGCTTCTCCTTCAGAAAAACCAGTATTTCCGAGCGATGTCCATTCTTCATCAACAGAAGCATAGGCCTGATCTGCAACCCATGTCGGAAAGATTGGAACCCCTCCCAATATGACTACACAAGCCAACAACATCATAATGAATTTCTTACCATTCTGATTAATCCTTCTCATATTCATATCTTCCTCTCTCACTTATGTAAGTTTGATAGGGATTACCCTTCTTCAACGGAAGATATCGTATCAAATGTCTCTGAACCGATTCTGAACATCTTGTATTGTATTAGGAAATAAAAAAGAGCCGGCATCAGCCGACTCTTAAAATTCTAGATCCATGCACGCAGATTAACCTGCTTTATAAAATCCGCCTGTGACATAACATCGTTCGCGGTTTCCTCTTCCTCTTCCACAGCTTGAAAATCTCCGTTCATCAAATGATGAAACAGCTTCTCATTGTGTGTCGCAAGGGCGTAATCTATCAACGCTTCTCGCTCGACCCGCTCAGCTTCCTGCTTCAGCAGAACCTCTTCCAGATCGACGTCGCCGGATGGAACAAAAAAGTTCCGGTTCACCTGCGGCACTCGAAGCACGTAATCGAACGCATTGTCCGGATTCCGGTCATAAGCGATGATGAAACCATATTCCCCCACAGGAAGATTCTGCTCAAACGCATCCGCGACGATGACAACCTTCTCTCCTAATCGCAGCATCGTCTAACCTCCTGGTAGTCTATCATTAATATTTATTTGTATAGTCTACTAGAAAAGAATAACGATGTCTAGGAATACTAGAATTAAACAACATATTTGTGCAAAATCTTTTTTTCCATTTTTAAAATGATGTTATTTCGGATTTCGTGCACCTGGCTTGCGCTGTGATCGAATTACGACAAACCAATATATTATCAGCGGCGTGGGAAATCCCGTGATACCCCATAATCCCCATAACCAAGGGAAACGTCCACGTCTGCGTGCGTCCTGAAAGATCCATGTGCCCTGAACCAGGAGAAAAATGCCAAGCAATATAAGCCATAGTGGAGAAATTTCATCCAATGAATAATGCATTTTATTCATGACGAACCTCCTTCCGGCGCCGTCCGGCCCAGATCACAGCCAAAATCACCGCAACAGCTGTACCAAGAGCCTGGATACCTAAATATAGAGCTGGAGCAGATACGAACAATAATGTACCGAACACAATGGCAAGCAATCCAACCAACCAGAAACATATCATCTCGATCCAATTGGCTCGACGTCTAATCTGTCTCCGTCCCCTGACTTGGGCTTCAAGTGCACCCAAAGAAGGAATACTTGTAGGCTCAAATGCATCATCCAGCACTTTCATGTGTTGTTGCAATCGTTCTACAACTTCTTGTTCTTGTGCATCATCTGATCTGCTCACCTTTATTCCAGCTCCTTTCTTAACTGACGGAGACCATAAGCTGTGCGTGACTTCACCGTTCCCGCAGGAATACCCAGCATTTCCCCGATCTCTTCATACCCGTATCCATAATAATGCTTCAGTAGCACTGCAACACGATGTTCAGGTGTCAGTCTTGTCATCGCATCCATGACATCTGTCCATTCTTCATTCCGAGTCTCAAGCTGCCAGCGGAATCGACGTACAGCCTGATCCCGAATGAGAGCAAGCCAGTTCTGTTCTCTCTTCTTACGTCTTGTCTTATCGATATAGATGCGGGTCGCAATGGTGATCATCCATGATGAAAAGGCAGACGTGCCATCATATCGATGGATATTTTCCATACAACGAATCATCGTATCCTGCACCGTCTCTTCTGCAAGGTTAGCGTCCATTGTCACTTTGACAAGATACTTATACACAAACGTGTAGTGACGTTGCAACAACGCTGCGAGTGCGCTATCGTCTCCCGATACTGCTCTGCGTACCTCTTCCAGCTCAGCTGCCTTTATCATGAAATCACCTGCTTCCCGTTCAATCTGGAGTTAATACGACTGACTCTGCAAAAACGTTCAATGAAATTAAAAAAAATTAAAACCCGACAATTTCCCGGGCAATCAGACTTGATTCCGGTAATCTTGCAGCTTGTCGAACCACGGTTGGTTACGGGCTCCGTTTCTTAAAACACGGCTTGTCCATATATTCTGCTGAGACTTCATCATTTCTTTGGCCACGCTAGGGTTATGTATTAAAGCTCGCTCAGTACCCGTTTCTCTTTTCCCACTTTCCAATATGCGACGGTTTTCCTCAATGATCGGATACTCGACACGCTGATTCAACGGAATAACTCTTGGTTTCTCCACTTTGATATTCCCCACTCTCTCATGATCTATATAAGTTGAACTAAAGATTATTTACATTGACACTACGATGACAGAATAACCTTCCAATCGCTGTTATCCCCAGATTTTTTGATTCCCTTTTCTTAAAGGGAAAATCCGGGGATAGCTTATGCTTCCGATGCAGCTTTCTTTCAGAAAGCTTTTAGGCGAACGCTTCGCTTTTTCAGGTTTTTTCTGTCCTCTCCGTTATTGTGTAAATGATTAGTTCAACTTATATACTGTTTTCTTGAATTTTGTTATTTCTAAATCAATCTGTACTTGCTTCTAACTTGCTATTGGTCTCAAACTGGCTTGTGATAAAGCGCATCTTGCATCTCTATGTAGCATAAAAAAGGCTAATTCTGTGTTAAAAAGGGGCTGAAAACAAAAAAAGAACGCAAACCGGGTATAGACCACAGTCTGCGTGCTTCGCGAGGTTGGGTGTTTCTTGGTAATGCTTCAGTTAGATGATGCCTTAACGCTTGTAACAACTAATTGCTATTCTAATGAAAAAGTTGTCACTTGTCCAGACTTTCTTCACATATCATGTCGGATTATCTTGCGGACACGTAAGGATTGTTCTGTTTCTCATAACCAATGGTCGTTTTGGGACCATGACCCGGATATACTTTAACCTCATCAGCAAAGGTGTAAAGCTTGTTCTGGATTGAATCAATCAGATCCCGTTCACGCCCTCCTGTCAGGTCCGTTCTGCCCACACCCATGCGGAACAGCACATCACCGGCAAACAGGTCGTTATCACAAAGCAAACTTACACTGCCTGGTGAATGTCCAGGTGTATGGAACACTTTAAACGTATGACCAATCAGATTCAGCTTCTGCCCTTCGTCCATGGCATATTCAGCAGGATCTGTCGAAAGCGGTGGTGTCGCCTGCGGCCAATTCAAAGATCCATTTAATTTCGGGGTGGTGAGCCAGTCACTCTCCAAGTCATGAAGATAAACGGGACATCCCTTCAATTTACGGATCTCATCTACCCCGCCCATATGATCAAAGTGAGCATGAGTGAGGAGAATGGCTTCAATCTCCAAGTCTTGGATCGCCTTAAGCAGCGACCCTGGATTCATGCCCGGATCGATAATGACGGCTTTGCCCGGATCATCTCCTTGTAGAAGATACGCATTGGTCTGAAGCGGGCCTAGTGTAAACGTACGAATGTTAAGCATATCGGCTTAGTAACCCGAAATCAGTTCACGCAGCTCACGGATAATGGCCGCATGTGACTCCGTTCCTTCCCCATAACGTTTACCAATCTCTTGACGCGCTACAGCCAAATTTTCCTGGTAATCTGCTGCTTCACGATCCGGATTAAGGCGTTTGAATTCAATCATGACTTCCTGTACATGCTGCGGACGAGGTCCCCACTGACCTAACACATGACCACCTGTATCTGCAAAAATAACGACTGGCACGGAACGGCCACCCATCGTCAGGAACTCATCCATCACTTCCGGGTGGTTCTCCATAATCAGAACTTCAGTTGGAATTCCTGAGATTTCAAGCGCCTGGAACACAACCGGAATATTACGGACAACATCCCCGCACCAGTCAGCTGCCAGAATTAACACACGCAGATCATCGCGATGGTTCAGACTCTCAAAAAACTCACGATCCTCTTCGTTCGACCAAGTAAAGCTATCATAATTGGCCTGGAATTCACTTTGGTTCTTGGTCATACTCTCGATAAAATCCTTCGGTGGCAGACCTTTACCGAATTTGTGAGACAAGTTGGGTTTACCCATGACTAGACACTTCCTTTCTTTTTACGAGCATTCATCCATTTAATAAGTACATAAACGATCATAAGGGCGAGAGCGACAAGCAAAATAGGCATAACATATGGTGCCGCTTTCTCATCAATATGCTTCCATTGATCTCCAAGAATCATCCCTAAATATATAAACAATGCAGTCCAAGGTATAACAGCGAGTGTAGTAAGCAAGATGAATTTACCTGTGTGCATTTTCGTGATGCCAGCCGGGATGGAGATTGCATGTCTTACCACCGGAACAAAACGCGCTGTAAAAATGACACCTGTACCATACTTGCGAAACCACTCCTCGGAATGGTCGATGTGTTTTTTCTGGATGAGTATGTATTTACCGTAGCGTTCAAGTACAGGTCTGCCGCCATAACGGCCAATCCAGTAAATAAATAACTGGGCAATCACACCGCCCACCGTACCAAAAATCATAGCACCGAAGAAGTTGATATTACCTTGTGAAACGAGAAAACCTCCATACGCCAGCACAATTTCGCTTGGGATAACTTCCAACATTAATCCAAGCATGATTCCAAAGTAGCCAAGACTTTGAATCCAATCGAACAATTGGCCAACAAGGTTATGAATAAAGTCCATCTCAACCCTCTTTCTCCATCCTGATTGGCGGTGCCCCTCCGCACCATGGATGTTCGTCCCTATTTTATCACAGGGCTGTGGACGTTGCTACTTCACAAGGTTGGGATAGTGTCCCGTTCGTAGCAGTCCGCATATGGTATGGGGAGAGGAGCGTGAGAAGATGTCACACAAGTCAATACCCGGTTCTCCGCCGGTCAAACATACGCAATCCGGTCAAAACCTTCCTTCCGCCAGAGGGATTCGCCGGGCATGCAGCAAGGAATTGTACCGGACAGCCAAAAGGCTAAAAGTATATGTCTCTCCCGAACGGATGAAGCAGGCGGAAGAATATTATTACGGTAAGGTGATTGCTAATCTGCTCTGGATTGGGGAGAATCGCGACAACCGCAAGAAATTATGTGAGTGGTGGAACACGGATGTCAGTGCAGAGATCGCCGCGATGTGGGAAGTAGATGTTGAACCATTAAAAGATGCGTTTCAGCATGCATTTGGCGGTTATCGTCTGTAGGAATGGAGAAATGAAAAGCTTCGATCTGGGTGGAATTCGGGGGCAACTCTGGCTTGCGGTTGGAGCAGAGCATGGAGCCGACCACCACGGGGAGCATGAACATAAACTAGGATTATGAACATAAACTGGGATTATGAACATAAACACCGAGTAATTATTCATGCTCAAGCCCACGAGTGGTAACGAACCTGAGATGTCTTATTCAAGGATTTGAAGCACTCTTAGAAATCTAAGGAATCTGAGACACGTTATATCGGAATTTTTGGACTTTTATAGGGTTTTTGTTAGGGGATTTCCGGAAATAACGTGTCTGATGTTCCTTACAATTTAAAGGAGGAGGTAAAGGACAAATAAGACGCCCTGTGTTCCTTAGAAAATGGTATACCCATCCGCCAGGAGCAACGAGCTTGGACCCTCAGACTTTTCAGACGCTGACATCCATCAGTCATTCAAGGGCTCCGCTTGGTCAACTCTTGAGTAAATGGAGGAGAAAAAGCTGAAGCAAGCCTGCGCAGGTTCTCTCCATAGCCTGGAGCATGTTCTTCCAGTACAAAACGACGATCATTGCGAACGTTTCCTGCTTCCACTTCCTCAGCCAGCAGTTGATACCGTTCATACATCTGTACACCAGCGGCGGCAGTCTGTTGGGCTCGATCTCTATATCCTGCCTTCCATTCCCGCCGCGCTGCCTGCTCCATCCAATACAAAGCCGTGGATTGGCCAATGCCATCATACCGATTCAATGCGATCGCTTGTTCAAAATATTCTCCAGCCTGCTGTCCTTCGCCGAATTTGGCTGCCAATCGTCCCAGTTCAATGTAAATCTGAGGATGCATCGGGGAATGGGACAAGCTGTTCAAAAGGAGTGATTCTGCTTCTCGTCCCGGGAGGGATCGTGCAAGGGATATCACGATATCGGGTCGATTCGGATTCGATTGAAAAGCAGCCATAAGATGCACCTTCTGTGCTGGAGTGCCATCCGGTTCAGACATCGCCTGACGGTACTGCACTTCTGCTATGGCATATCGGAAGGTCAGCCAGAATGTTCCACCAATCCAGAAAAGGATGATCATCACTGTCGATACCCTTATTAGCCGAGCAGTTACTCGCTGAAGAATATGAAAGAAGGAACGCCACATCGGGACATATAATAAACGGGTGTGGATTGATAGAGATCGCAAGAAAAGAAATCTGGATCTGGATTTAGATCTCAATTTAGATCCCGATTTGGATCTGATGGGAGTGTATTTCACTGTTACGCCGGATCGCTGGACCCCCTCTGTTTCCGTCTTCAATGCAGTTGCCCAAGCACCAAGCCAGATGAAAAGCATCCAAAATACTGTAAAGCTCCAGTCAAAGTCCATCGCCCCATGCAGGCCAAAAACAAGCACGGATGGAAATAGCTGCGGTGCAAAATGAAAGATGCTTCGCAGGGTGAGGAGAAACCACCCTGCGACAAGCAGGATGCCGATCATGCCCCTGTCCAGGGCGAGATCAAGCAGGCCGTTGTGGACCTCGCCTCCAACATAAGGCGAGGATTGAATGGCGCGAAACATGTTGCGCCATGTATCTCCCCCGTGGCCGAGCCATGCGACCTCGGTCCACAGCTGGAGGGCGTCCCGCCACATCTGTAGGCGGGACACCCCAGTACCGACACCCGCCGCGAGGCGCTCGGCGGTGGAGGCCACGGCCATCAGTGCGGCGGCGGCTCCCGCCAGCACAATGGCCGTCAGGGCAGCGGTACGCGGAGCCTTGGCGGCGCCGCTGTGCCATAAACGGCACAGCAGCAGCGTGCCGAGCAGCGCAGCTGCCCATGCCCCGGCCAGTGCCAGCAGGCCGGGCACAGGTGCAGGCGCCAGCTGGGCAGCAGCCAGCTGGCGGTACAGCCAGGCCGCGCACGCCAGTGGCGCGGCCGTGGCCAGCAGCAGCGGCAGGCGGGCACCGCGCCGCTGCAAAGCAAAGGCGGCGACCGCGGCGCAGCCGGTCGCCAGCCAAGCGCCGCGCGACTCGCTCAGCAGGAGCGCGGTTTGCGCGGGCATGAGCGGCAGCACTGCCGCGATGAGTCGCCTGGCCGGCACAGGCCGGGCCAAGACTCGTGCGGCGGCTGTCAGCCGCTCCAATGCGTACATGCCAACAACGGCACCGTACGCATTCGGGTACTGCAATAATCCGCCGAGCCTTGCTCCGGCGGAACTGATCTCGGGGTCAGCAGTCCGCATCACCCCGAAGGGCAGCGGCAATATCCCGCACACGGCAAGGATGCCGCTTAGCACAAGCAAGCCGCCTGCCATCTGCCAACCGCAGGCTAACCAACGTGCACCATTCGTGCGCGCAGCCAATATTGCGGTAAGCAGGGTAAACATCGCAAGCAGGCTCCACCGCAGCATTTCATCCATGCTGCCCTGTTTACTCACCGAGCCTGCCCATGCATGTAGTCCAAAACATGTCATCATCCCCAGCGGCCACAATACCCGCCACATCCCCGGAAATCGGAATATTTTCTCAACGATTCGTTCGAGTCTCCCCCGATCCTGTACCAATGACATGGGTATTCGTTCACTCGTCTTCTGTGGACGAATACCTACAAGGAAAAGCAAAAACATAATCAAAGTGCTTCCTGCTGCGATCAGAATAACAGGGTACAGATCAGCCGAATAGTACAGTCCCCGACTCAGACATCCTGCAAGCAGCAAGACAATGGAGAGTATGCCCAACCCAACAGTCCACCCAGATCCTGAATAACGTTTACACCTCAAACTTTGAGAAAAATAACCTGACCCCTCGGTTTGAATAACTCCATTTAATTGATATGGTTCATCTTTTTTATACGTAACATCTTTGTTGTATGTATCTTGTCTATTATATGCACTGTCTCTAATGCCCCTAATGTCCTCATTACATAAGTCCCTGTTATCTACATATTCTGTATCATTTGCGTGGTGAGACCGTTCAAACAACTGTTCCATCATTTTCTCATTCGCCGCATACCCTCGTTTATACCTTACAACTCCCTTATCCATTGTAATATTCTTCATCCTTATACCCCCTCCTTCCTTCCGCCGCTCCATATGCATAACAAAAAGACAGAAGATCCCGATAACGGGTCCTTCTGTCTGATAAATACCTGACAGTTATGATGTTGCTTGCTACAACGTATGTGCATAATATTGAACTTTACATTCAGGGACCCTAATTGCAGTATGTCCCTGGATTGGCATTGGCACACTCAGCAAATGTCGCAATTTGCGGAATTTTGAACGGTTTCTTTGCTCGATTTTGATTTCCCGTCGGCCTGCTTGCCATCGCCAGGAAGCAAATCGGCACAAGCCCGCTCCAAATATGGATCGGCATGAATGAAATCACGGAAAGCCGTATATTCATTCCACATCTCCGTCACTTCGCCGGCCTGACCACGAACAGCACGGATCAATATGTTTTTAGGCGTATTCTCCATATCGATGAATTCAAGCAATTGTGTCTTGTATCCCATCAGATCAAGCAACTTGGCACGAATCCCATCCGTAGCCAGAGCGGAAAAACGTTCCTTGAGGATACCATGGGACAATAACGGATTCATCACGGAAGCCTCTACTTGATCAAACAGTTCATGCTGACAGCAAGGAACAGACAGAATCACAGAAGCCCCCCAACGAACTGCCTTCTCCAAAGCAGCATCGGTAGCTGTGTCACAGGCATGAAGCGTGACAACCATATCCACTTCATTTAATTCATCGTAGTCCGCGATGTCTCCAACCAGAAACTTCAGATCACCATAATGCAATCGATTAGCCAGATCATTACAGTGTTCAATGACATCTGCCTTTAAGTCCAACCCAATAATCTTGAGTGAACGACGTTGTTGCACAGACAGATAATGATATAACGCAAATGTCAGATAAGACTTGCCGCAACCAAAGTCAACGATGGTCAGTGGACGTCCTTCCGGAAGATGGGGAATGACATCCTGCACCATTTCGAGGAAACGGTTGATTTGTCTGAACTTGTCATACTTGCGAGCCAGCACACGACCTTCTTCGTTCATAATACCAAGTTCAACGAGGAACGATACAGGTACGCCTTCTTCCAATACATATTGCTTCTTGCGATTATGCGACAGATCCACCGCAGTTTTGGAAGCAGATTTGGTCAGAATGGATACTTTATATTTTTTGCTGATCAAAATTTGATAGTCTGCCTCGGTCGTACAGAGCAGCCCTTGACGAAACGTCTCTTCGCATAACAAAGTCATGCGCTCAGCCGCTTCAGCCGGAGTCAAATTCTCGTGCAGCACTTTGTTGTTATAATGAAATGCAAATTGATAATGCAGCTGATTCTTCAGTGTCACCGGCTTGACTTGCACTTTGGTATACGAGACATTGTCCCGTCTGCGCAGCTGGCTCCAGGTCGCTGTAATCAGCGAATTCTGTTCAAAGATGTCTTGTATAAGCTTTCGCAATGAATCCACGGGGTACATCTCACTTTCGGTTTGGTTTGGTCAACCGTTACCATACCACAATTCCGTTCCCTCTCCAAGTAAAGGCATGTAACAGGCCTTGATCCAATCCATATTTAGGAGCTCATCTCTTGACGACTTAGTTCAGCTAATCCTTCTTCAACTTCGTTACGTGGCAAACCGCCCTGCTCCAGCTGTTCATCCGTGAGTTGGCTCAACCTTTCGTAGAACGCCTGTACATCATTTCGGTAGCTCACCGGAAATTCAGCACCAAGATGTAGCAATCTGTACCAACTGTTCTCTGCCTGGTCATAACGCCCTTGTTGTTCACGATACAGGGCAAGCTGTCTTTCGGTTCGAGCAGGGAGTTCATATTCTTTCGTAAGCCCCAACACACCCTCAACCCGTTCCGGTGCGTCTAATAACTTGGGATTAGCGCCATGATTCAATGCATACAGGTAAAAATGAATTGACCTCATCAATCGAATGACAGCATCATCCTCTGCGTCCATTCTCTCCTGATCATCGATGCCTTCCACTTTGGCCTTCTCTTGATAAATATAGGCTTCTTCTTCAATCAGCCTGGCGGCGTGCTGCAGATTGTCCACTTCAATCATTCCGCGAAAACGGAACATTTCAATAACATCCTCTGCTGGCAACGAGTTCAATAGCGATAAGTTTAACCCAAACTGCCTGCGCATCAGCTCATCCAGTTCAGACAATGCCTCGGTGTGCTTACGTTGCTGTTTGAGCGTGAACACTTTGCCAATTGCTTCAGTCATTTCCTCCATCATGCGGAGCAGATAATCTTTTCTGAACATGCTGCATGCCCCCTCATCATTCGACCCTATACATCCTATCGTTCCTTTATATTTATTTTAATTCATGCCATGACAAAAAGCCAAAAACAAGACACACGCGTCTATGCTCTGTCCATGAACACAATAAACCCCTGCCTATCCAAAAGGGACATTGCAGGGGTTAGGTTGAAATGGAACTGGATACCCCTCCTCCACAAGAGGTTGAATCATCCAGAAACCAAACTATATTTTAATAAAATCAACATAAATCACTTCATCAATTACTTCGATAATCCAGCCATAAATTGTTTAATGACCTGAATTAACTCTTCAGGAGCTTCATACATGCTCATATGACCTGCACCCGCAATTACGGCTTGCACGATATGTGGCTTGTCACTTGTAAATGTACGTTCTGGCGGGATAACCGCATCCTTTTCTCCCGCAACCAGCAATACAGGTAAAGGTGTAGCCGATAACACATCGCGGCGATCCGGACGTTCTCGCATAGCAAGTGCAGCACCAACAGCACCTTGAGGAGCAGTCTGGTAACCAATTTCCTTCACACGTGTTACATGCTTAGATAGCGATTCCACATGTTCTGGTGCAAACAGTCCGGGAACCAGTCCATCTACAAAATTCACGATACCTTCTGTCTGAATGGTGGATACAGCACGAAGGCGTTTTTCCTTGGCTTCTTCACTGTCCGGATAGGCTGTCGAATGAATCAGACCAAATGCATTCAAACGCTCCGGGTGACGTTGCGCAATCGAGAGCGCAATGTATCCACCCATCGAGTGTCCCAAAAGGACCGCTTTTTCCACATTCAACTCATCCATCAACTGTAATACATCGTTGCCCATCTGTTCGATGGTATAACTTCCTACAGGTGCATCTGTTTTTCCGTGTCCACGCAGATCAGGTACGATACAGCGATAGCTTCGTGCCAGTTCAGGTACGACTTCATCCCAATATGATGAACTGCCACAGTATCCGTGGAGCAAAATGAGTGCTTCTCCCTTACCTTGTTCGGCATAACAAATCGTCGTTCCATCACACATCACTTTTTCCATATGAATCCCTCTCTCTGCGCGAATTAAATAATTCAGGTTGTATATTATTAAGCCTACATATCATAAATGAAACGTTTGTCTCCATTTCCATGCTTCAATTGCGGCGTCTGCAATCGTTCGGGACATCCCCATGACGAAGTGAAGCGAGGTCATCTGCAAAATGGAATAGGGCCTTGGTCCATTAGCATTAACCACAGCCGCTACACTGTATTGCCCAACAGGGGGTAGCTTGCCTCCGACCGATTGGGCCGGAATGAGTGGGTTATTCGAGAGATAGTATGTACCTACCGCATGCTTTGGTCCCAGACATGCATCAATCGCTATGATGGCATGGTGTGCAGGAATAAGTGCCAATTTCTTTTCCAGCGTATCTGCATCACAAGGGGAAGACAGCGTGCCAATCACGTTCTCCATTCCGCTCTCTTGCAGTATACTTCCGGTCAGTGGACCCAGAGCATCCCCGGTGGAACGATCCGTACCGATGCAGATAAACGTGATCTCAGCTGGAGAATGAAGTTGAACGATGTTTTTGAAAAATAAGACCAGATTCTCTGCAGGCACGCCTTTGCGGACTTCCCTTCCTTGATGACGAACCATTTCTCGCTTATAGGCTGCCAAGCTGTATTCCCTCCAGTACAATCAGGTTTCAGTTAAATCCTGTTGTTGTATCCATCATTGTAACCGATGCTTGGTTTCCTCGCAAAAGCATTAGCCTGAGCGCTTCCAATCATGATACAATAACAAGAGTTTCCGAAACGGAAGGGATGAACTTAACGATGGATTTAACACAAGCAACAGCAGCCAATATGGAATATATGATTGAAGCGATCAAAACCAAACTTCGTATGGCAAGCGGTGCCGCCATGCAAGCTTCTTCATTCCCACTTGAGAAATATGAAGATCTGTTTGACCTGTATGAAATGATTTTGAGCAAGGAACATCTCAGTATTTCTGAAGTGGAAGCTGTCGCTTCGGAACTGGGTAATCTTCGTAAATCTTAGTAAAAAAAGGACCTGTTTTCCACATCACCGTGGGAACAGGTCCTTTTTCACATGTTTATATTTCCAGACTCTTTTAAGGAATACATCCTTAAGGCAGGTCAACCAAAACAAATTCGGCAGGTTCACTGTCTGTGCTCGTGATTTGCAGATCACAGCTTTTGCGAATTCGTGCGGCATCGCCCGGCTTGAGGTTGAAGTTACCATCCGAACAATGAATCTCTACATGCCCACTGATCAGAAAAAGATGTGTCCGTCGATCTTCGTGTTGCGGGTACATCAACTTTTTCCCGGACTCCAAATGGGAGAGGTAACAGGTTACATCCTGGGAAATAGGCAATGCGCCTTCGCTTCCCTCTCCCCCTTGCCCGGATACAATCGGACATAGACGATTCAAGTGCTCCTGCGGCTCTATTCTCCGATTCATATAGGAAGGTTTCAGCATACGCTCCGATGGCAAAAACCACATCTGGAGGAAACGTACCGGTTCATCCGCTGACGGATTGGTCTCGGAGTGTTCCACTCCCGTCCCCGCACTCATCACCTGGACCGTACCCGGTTCAAGCAATTGTTCTGTTCCCATACTATCCGTATGTTTGAGTGTGCCCGAAATGACATAACTGACAAGTTCAAGATCATGATGTGGATGTTTCTTAAAGCCTTCTTGCGGCATCAGCGTGTTTTCATTATGAGCCAACAGACAGCCAAAATGGGCGTTGCTTGGATCATCATAATCCGCAAACGAAAAGCTGAATTCACTGTGTATCCAACCTCGATCCGACGTGTGCCTTTCTTCCGATGTCACCACTTTAATCATGTTCATCCACCTCCAAGGGTTTAGAGCTGCCACATTACCGCGGCAGTCCATGCGTGTATATGAATTGTATAGATGAATACCAGTTGGTATGTCATCTTTACCCGAGGTCCGGCAACTCTAATCACGCCCCTTCTTAAGGTTATACGCTATCTTCAAGTGAGTGGAGAATGAACTCACTATCTGCATGACCTACAACGGTACCCGCATCATTTCGGATGTCCGAAGGGAACACTTCAGCCAATCGTGCAATGGTTCTCTCATTGGAATAACCAATCTGTCTTAGGATGGATTGGGTGATGAAAGCCCACTCTTCCTCGGAACCATCAAGCACCTTGAAGGTGATTCCCAGTCTTTCTTTTTTCAGACCAAATCCGAATACCCCCTTGAATCCACCCTTCGCTACAATGTTATCGTCTTCCAGCAGCACTGAATCTACACGCTCCGTGCCACCTACCATCAACGGATGTTCATTCATAGCTGATGTTATGGTCTCTACAGCTGTTCTTGTGGAAGGATCAGCGATAAGATCCGGACAAGCGAGCTTCAGATAAGCGTTCGACAATGCCGACAACGGCAAAGAAAATACCGGAAAGCCGCAGCCATCCGTCCCAAGCTCAATCTCTTTTTCCTCAATACCTGCCAGGTCGGCAAAGGTTTCAAGAATTTCTCGTTGTACCGGATGATCCGGTTCAGCGTAACTACCCAGGTCAACCTGCTTCATCTGACTGTACCCCAGAATTCCCAGATGTTTTCCGGAGCAGTTGTGTAAGATGCGCCGTTTCTCTCCTTGTCCACGTAACCATTGATTACGGCTTTCTTCATTAAGCGGATAGCTTGGTGCACAGATTAAGCATTCTTCTCCCAATCCGATCTTACCAGATAACTGCTCCAGCACCCGAATGTGTTCCGGTTCTGAACGATGCGAAGAGGACATAATGGCAACCTCCTGTGCGGATAGGCCATAGTGACTGGCAATTCCTGCCCGAATACCTGGAATGGCTTGAAAAGGTTTGGCAGATGAGCGAGTGAACGCTCTAAAATGAGGGTCACCAGCCGAGTATACAATTCGGCCATACTCATCCGTAATACTTATGTGTCCGTAATGGGCGCATTCCATAACGCCTGCACGGTATTCTTTAATTAACAAGGCACTCTCCATGCGAGTTCTCTCCTTTGTGCTCCCGATTTCATCTCTGCTTTGCGTCACGACGCCGCATGGGATATCTTAAATAGTATAGTACAAAAGCGACGTTTTTACAGTTTTTTCGACAGGCGTTTCGGGTATAGCTTTATCATCTATGTTCATCTACTACAATAACTGAAGGAGAAACTCATTATGCCGCGCAAAACGTATTCACCAGCCTCATTCAGTTCAAATTCCGGTACGTTATTACGTCCACTCCTCAACTGGAGTTTGGCTGGTCTGGCCCTCAGCGCATCGGTTGTATTCATCCTGGCAGGTCTGGGTGCCTGGTTGGGTGCTGATGTTATTATTCGTCTGGATGATCAAATTCAGCAATTATTTTATCTGAATTCAGATTCACGTCTTCATCTATTCCCTTACACTGCATTCATAACCGCACTGGGTTCTTTCAAAATCTCTGCTGTGGCTGCAGGAGGTTTTGCTCTTCTTTTCTTCATTCAACGCAGTCCAAGGTTTGTTGTATATGGATATGCGCTCACGGGAAGTTTTGCCATGATGTGGATTCTGAACACGTTATTGAAAGAATTTTTCAGACGAAGCAGGCCTGAACTGGATCATCTGCTGGTCGTTCACGGGTACAGCTTTCCCAGCGGACATGCCATGATCTCCATGGGCTTTTACGGCATGCTCTTTGTAATCTGGGCCTTGGAACGACAACAACATAAATATTCCGGTGTGTGGCTTCCTGTTCTATTTGGTATTAGTTTTATTTTCTTGATCGGCCTCAGCCGGATCATGTTGGGTGTTCATTATCCTACAGATGTATTTACTGGATTTACTGCTGGATTGGCATGGATCTTCTGCATGGTTAAGGGCATTAAACAAAGCCGCTAAAAGAATGAATTCCTCTGATTTCCAGTTCATTCATCTTCATCTTTATTGTTTCACAGGGTTGCACGGGGTTTATATACGAAGTAAGCAAACGCGAACAGACAACATCCTACATCAAGTTTAAAGGAGGCGGTTGTTATGTGGGGCATCATTATCAGCATTGTGATGGCTGTCATCATCGGTTTGATCGGAGATGCACTTGCCGGTCACAATATGCCTGGAGGCATAATCGGTGCAATGATTGCAGGATTTGCCGGAGCCTGGCTGGGAGCACTTTTGCTTGGTAACTGGGGACCCGTTATCGGTAACTTTGCCATCATCCCTGCCATCATTGGTACAGCGCTCTTTGTTTTCTTGCTGGGGCTTGTGTCCAGACTGCTAAGACAGGCTGCCTGATTCGGGCAACAAGGTGTTCGTTGTTTCGTATTTGTTTCTTAAATTGAAGAAGGAGTGATTAGACATGAATAAAGCAGAAGAGCAATATCCTGTACAGACGGGTTCAACTTTCGCAAAAGGTATTTTCATCGGGGGTTTGCTGGGAGCTGCAGCAGCACTACTCTTTGCGCCTAAACCGGGACGTGAATTGCGTGGTGACCTTTCCGAGAAAGTGGGCATCGTTACTGACCGCACCAAAGAAGTGGCAACTGTTGTAAGTGACAAAGCCACTGAACTGGCTAAAACGGTCTCTTCCAAAACTTCCGATATTGCAAAAACGGTAAATCAAGGCCGCAATGATGTAATGGACTCTGTGAGAAAAGCGTCCGCTGATGTGGCTAACGAAGCATCCCGTGCATCTGATGAAGTGGCTGCCGCTTCCGTTGAAGCGAAGGAAGATGCACGTAAAGAACTTAACTCGACTAGCCTGTAAGGCGATACAGATCGAGTGACCAATAGCCAGCTGCACTCCAGCTGGCTATTTTTTATCCAATGAGAGTTGAGGAGGACAAATAATATGAGTAAAGTTACAATCAACGGTAATACTCCAATTACAGGAGGAACACCAGCACAGCAGTATGATACAAGCGAGCATCCTTTTGAATTGCGTCATGAGGTAAAGCGATTAAACACCCGTTTGGACCAGATTGCGGACAGTCTGGAGAGAGCACAGATCAAGGATATTATTGAGAATTATAGCAGTCCCAAAAAGCGGATTATTACTAATTTCACAGCGGGCATGGCACGAGGTCTCGGTCTGACTGTGGGTACCTTTGTTGTTCTCGGTTTGCTGGCATTCATTCTCAGCCAATTTGTGAATATGCCTATTGTGGGCCAATATATCGCTGACTTGCTTGGTTATATTGAAGATTACAAAAACTAAAAGGACTAACCAATAGTAGGCTATCCCTTACGTTTTTCCGTAGCTCCTTTTTTCTCTATCTCTTCAGCTGAAGGCTGTGAGGATTTCACTTTGAGCAGATCTCCTGTCCAGCCTTTCATCATCAGCCATACATACATGCTGATCATGCTTAAGATAATGACAACAAGGACCAGTACAACTCCCCATGATTTGTCGATAAAGGGCAGGTTCTCAAAGTTCATCCCCCATATCGCACCAGCTGCCGTGGCGGGTATGAACACAGCAGTGACAATGGTCAACGTCTTCATGATCTCATTGCCACGTACACCGGAGATCGCATTATCAATGGAGATTAACGTATCAATCTCTTTCTCGTAGTGACTAAACAAACGTTCCATTCGCTCTACTCGATGTTGGAGCTGCTTGAAATATCGATTTTCATTTATTTCATCAAGGTAAGCCTCATGTGAAGCAGCCATCAGTTCCGAGTAAGGGATGAACAGATTACTCCAATACAATAATTCAAATCGAGCGGCGAGAATCTGGTCCATCAAGGTGCGTGCATTGCGAGATTCCATCTTCCGTTCCAGATCACGCAGGTTCATCTCAAAATGATCCATTCCCACATGGTAGTAATGCAGTATAGCTCGAAAGAGTACAAACATCCCGTCCCTGGCCTCACTACATTGCTGTAACATATGGGCACGTTCATCCGTCTTCATAATACCTCGTGTATTGTCATCCATATTCAAGGTAACCAGGTTATTACGATCGACATAAAAGAACATCTGATTATCTTTTCTTTTGTCATCTCTCTCATTCTTGATCGCATACAACAATGAACCAAATATGACTGGTTCTTTACCATTCACGAAACGGACGGACAAATAATTCGATTCTACTTCCGGAATTTTACAAAGCCAATACCGCATATCCGGAAACGCCTCTGTCAGCTCTTCCAAAGCATCGTTCATACTATCGGTGTCAGGTGCAACCCAATCCCACCATTGCCAATTATTTGAGCAAGATAACTTGTCACGGCGAGCTTCCAACTTGATTTGGTTCACAATCACTTTATCCACTCCTGCACTCATGTTCTTCATTGCATACCCATCTTTTTGATCCCAAAAAGGACACGTATGCATTTCAGCGCAATGACGTGTCCTTCTTTATGCCGTACTCAACAACATCAGGGTTCCATTTTTCATAACATTGAAGCATTAGACATGATCTGTTTCAATTTCTCTGTAGCTCGCTTCTGAATACGAGATACGCTCATCTGTGAAACACCAAGCTTCTGGGCAATTGCCCGCTGAGATTGGCCATCCTGAAAGGCTAGAATAAGTACCTGCTGCTCTTGTTCCTTCAATTGTCCCAATGCCTGTTGCAAGTCCATCCGTTTTTCGACCGAATCATAGTCATTAACATCCGCACTGATCAGTTCACCCAATGTAGCTGCACTGTCATCCTGAGATAAAGGAGAATCCAGTGACACATAGTGATAACATTCCCGACCAGCCAAGACTTCAATCGTCTCTTCTGCAGTCAAATCAAGGTATTCAGCAATTTCGTTCACACCGGGTGAGCGCTCCAGCTTCACGGTTAACTCATCAATGGCATGTTGCACAAGTGCTCCCTTTTCCTTAATCCTCCGGGGCACCTGAATATACCAGGATTTGTCTCGCAAGTAGTTCTTCATATGACCGATCATGCTCTTCATGGCATAAGGTTCAAACGGAATACCCAGGTTGATATCGTATTGCTTAAGCAAACGAATCAAGGCCATCTGCCCGGTCTGATACAAGTCTTCGTATAGATCGGGGCGATTCCGAGCAATTTTACCTGCTGCCATCTTAACCATCGGTTCATATTTACGGATGAGAACTGTTGCAATTTCATTATCTTGGGTCTGCTGGTATTCCCAGATCAAACCTATAGCTTCAGACATGGACTCTGGGGGAGTCACTTTTTCATTCATACTTTCTCCTCACTTCTTGCAAGACGTTTTACGAGTACTACTTTCGTACCTTTGCCCGTCTCACTTTCCACACTGACATCGTCCATCAAGGCTTGCATCAGGTAGAACCCAAGTCCGCCAATCTGCGCTTCTGTCAGTTCTTTGTCGTGAAGACCAGCACGTGACACAGCAGGATTCATGTTCTCGAAGCTGGCACCTTCGTCCTTAACAGTAATGGACAATGTTTCGCCTTCGACTTCGAATACAACTTCAACCATGCCGCCTTCGTGTGAGTAAGCATACAGTACAGAGTTGTTACAGGCCTCGGATACAGCAACTTTCATATCCTCAATGTCTTCATAAGAAAATCCCATTTTGGATGCTACTCCATAAAGATTAAGTCTTACAATATCAACGTAATCAGCTGTCGCCGGTAAATTAATGGTGACTCTTTGAACTTCTGCATTCATTCCTTTTTCGATCCTTTCCTATTGGGAATTCTTCTGTGTGACAAAGAATTTGGCGATGCCCGTCATGTCAAAAAGTTTCTGGATTTGCGCAGGAACTTCCTGTACTTCAAAGCGAGCTTCCATTCCATGTCTGGCCTTCAGAACAGATAACAGGATACCAATCCCTGTACTATCGATATACTTCAATTCTTTCATGTTGATCACAAGATCCTGTTCCTTGTTATCCACCAGCGGCTCCATCACCAAGCGGAAGTCAGGAGCAACCGACAAATCCAGTTCGCCAGTCAGATACACCGTGCACACGCCGTCCTGTGTTTCAGTTCTTGCATTGAATTTTTCGTTTTTGTTTGTATTCATTAGACATCTCTCTCCTGATCAATGGTTTCCTTACCTAATAACCCAACTTCCGCACGAGTGAAACAAAAAGAAGTTTGGAAAATATTTCAATTGGCCTGATTCATGGCTGAAGGGCTTGGGTCTAACATTTGTCGTTGTTTCTGAAAATGGGCTATTTTCTGTTTTACATTGCCCATTTTCACCGGTTTACTAATATAATCATCCATGCCGGCAGCAATACAGCGCTGTTGAATACCTTCCATCACGTTAGCAGTCATGGCTATAATGATTGGCTGATTAGACTGGGACAGACTCTCTCGAATCCGCCGTGTACATTCCAAACCGTCCATCACAGGCATCTGCAGATCCATAAACACATAGTCATAGGGATACCGGCTACCGTTTACCATATCGAGTGCGCTCTGCCCATCTTCAGCAATGTCTGAGAGCAACCCCAGCTTACCAAGCATAATCGCCATCAACTTCTGGTTAATCGGATGATCATCCACAATTAATACCGTAGGATATTTATTCTCATTTTTCACATCCGTTGGTTTCTCTTCCCCGTTCCTCTGGACCAGTTCAGTTTCTACATAACGTTTCGCCTGAATTGTAAATACAAACGTCGCTCCCCGTTGCTCTGTTGTATCCAGATAGATCTGTCCACCCATCATTTCAACCAGAGTCTTGCATATTGCCAGTCCTAAGCCAGTTCCACCGTATTTACGTGTCATGGATGTATCCAGCTGGGAAAACGGCTGGAACAGGCGATCAACTTTGTCTGAAGCGATACCTATCCCTGTATCTTTAACAGCAAACTCCAATGCCATTTGTCCGTCTTTTTCTTCATTCACTGACACGATCAGATATACTCCACCCTGGTCAGTAAATTTGATCGCATTTGCAATTAGATTCAAGAGAACCTGACGCAGCCTTGCCATATCTCCATAGATTAATTCAGGTACAGAATCTTCCAGGAAATAATCCAATTCCAGATTCTTTTTGCCTGCTTCTGCAGCAAACAGTCCCAACACTTCCCGAATACAGGAGGCAATTTCAAAAGGATGCTCTTCAAGTTCCATTTTGCCGGATTCCATCTTGGTGAAATCAAGAATGTCATTGATGACCGTGACAAGTGCATCCGCGCTACGACGAACGATGTCTGCATATTCCTTCTGATCTTCCCTCAGTTCCGTCTCCATCAGCAGATCAACCATGCCGATAACTCCGTTCATCGGTGTACGAATCTCATGACTCATCATTGCCAGGAACTCGGTCTTTGCATTGGCTGCAATTTCTGCTTCTTCCTTGGCCTGAATGAGTTGTTGGTTCATCTTCTCCAGTTCCTGTGTCTTCTGGTGAAGAAGCATGGTCTGTGTCTTCAAACGTTTATTGGTGATAAACATCTCTACAAAACCCTCGATTTTGGATTTCAAAATCTGAGGAATAAATGGCTTAACCATGTAATCAATAGCCCCGGCTGAATACCCGGCAAACAAGTGCTCCGCTTCTCTGCTATTGGCAGAGATGAATATAATCGGCACATCCTTGGACTTGTCCCGTGCCTTAATTAACTTTGCTGTCTCAATTCCGTCCATTCCAGGCATCTGCACATCGAGAACGATAACCGCAAATTCGTCTTTTAGCAGACAGCGGAGTGCCTCTTCTCCGGAAGTTGCCTTAACGAGTTTATATTGTTCCGATTCCAGAACTGCTTCAAGAGCAAGCAAGTTCTCAGGGCGGTCATCTACCAATAATATGTGGATTGGTTCATTGAGCCCCATGGCTAACCCTAACCCCCTATTTGATCTTCCGGTATATTTTTTCGGTCCGGTCTAACGGCTCATAGGTATCACTGAACTGTGTAAAATGTATAGATTCTTTTGACCCCAGAACCAGAATACCAAAGTGGCTCAAGCTCTCATGAAACAGCCCATGCACATGGTTCCGCAGTTCATCATTAAAATAAATCATGACATTACGGCAAAAGATAACATTAAACTCGTTAAATGACCGGTCTGTTGCCAGGTTATGCTCGGCGAAAATGATGTTCTTCCTTAGAAAAGGATGAAATATCACCGAATTGTATTTCGCTGTATAGTACTCGGAGAAGGCTCTGGTACCCCCTGCCTCCAAATAATTTGTAGTAAATAGTTTCATTTTCTCAATGCCATATACGCCTTCTTTGGCCTGTTGCAAAGAGCGATCATTCATATCCGTTGCGTAGATTCTTGCCTTGTCATACAGTCCTTCCTCATGCAACATAATTGCCATGGAATAAACTTCCTCTCCCGTAGAACATCCCGCATGCCAAATTCGGATATACGGGTAGGTTCTCAGAATAGGAATAATCTGTTCCCGAAACATTCGGAAAAGCGAAGGATCTCGAAACATTTCCGTTACAGGGATGGATAAGTTCTGTACAAAACGGTCAAACGCGGAACGGTCATGAAGCACACGCTCCTGCAAGCCGGATATGCTCTTAACACCTTCAGCATGTGCATGATGCCAGATTCTTCGTTTCAGGGATGGCAATGCATAGTTTCTAAAATCATATCCATATAAACGGTGCATGCCTTCCAACAGCAACTCAATCTCGATCAGCTCTCGCTCTTCATCTTGCGGCATGCGGACCAAATCTGCCCCTGTCTCGGTTGGTTCCCACGGTGTCATAACTTCTCTCCACTTCTTCATTTGTTACTTGCGTATTCGTCGTATTGTCTTTCATTACCCAAACAATCAACATACGAATAATGAACTTACGAATACAGCCATACGCGCATTAAGGATAACAATTGATCTGTCTGGATCGGTTTTTTCACATAATCAGATGCCCCAGCCTCAATACATTTACCGCGATCCTCTTTCATCGCTTTGGCCGTAAGCGCAATAATCGGCAACTTTTCAAACTGCGGGATCTGTCTGATTCGTGTCATTGCTTCATAACCGTCCATCTCTGGCATCATCATATCCATCAGTACCAGATCAAATTCCGGATTTTTGTCCAAAATCTCCAAAGCCTCTCGGCCGTTCTCAGCAAACGTCACATCCATCCGATAGCCTTCAAGAACACTTGAAAGGGCAAATACGTTACGAATATCGTCATCTACAAGCAATATTTTCTTGCCTTCAAACAACGTTTCTTTGTTGTGTAGTTTCTGTAAGATTCGACGCTTGTCTTCCGGCAAATTGGCTTCTACCCGATGCAGGAACAAAGTCGTCTCATCCAGCAAACGTTCCGGTGACTTGACATCTTTGATAATGATGGATTCCGCATATTTGCGCAGCTTCATTTCTTCCTTGGAATCCAGTTCTTTGCCTGTATAAATTATAATCGGCAGATCGTTCAGATATTCATCATCGCGAATCTGGTCGAGCAACTCAAACCCGGTCATATCCGTTAACATCAGATCCAGTACCATGCAGTCATAACGCTGGCTGTGTAATTCATTCAATGCCTCACTACCTGTCGATACAGCGGTGATTGCAACATCATCATGACCAATCAATTCAATAATGGCTTTACGCTGAATTTCATCATCTTCGACGATCAACAGTCGTTTTAATTGATTCTCGGTATATGATTTGATATGCGAGAATGCTTTATCCAGTGAATCCTTGCTCGAAGGTTTTTTCAGATACGCAATGGCGCCCATCATCAGCCCTTGCTTCATATCATCAATAACTGAAATCACATGAACCGGAATGTGACGTGTTGCCGAACTGCTCTTCAGCTCGCCCAGAATGGTCCAACCATCCATCACCGGCAATTGAATATCCAGGATAATGGCATCCGGCAGATATTGACGTGCCATTTCAAGTCCTTTATCACCTTGAAGGGCAACAAGTGCTTTGAATCCTCTTCCTCTCGCCATATCCATCAAAATATGTGCAAAGTTCACATCGTCCTCAATGATGAGAAGGATTTTGTCACCTTCCATAAGATTCTTCCGATCATCTTCGATCTGCGTGACATCTGGAGTATGGGTAGGAGAAAGATCTGTACCCACGCTACGCTCCGGATCAGGAGAGAGAATGGACTGATGACTTGAAAGCATGGTCCGTGTTTCGATGGACTGTTCATAAAGATCCTCTGAGGATACAGCCGCTTCTCTTGAAGCACCTTCCTCTGCCAAGGCTTCCTCTTCATGATTATCCGGCAGGTATAAGGTAAAGCAGCTACCTTCGCCTTCGGATGATTCCACCTGTATTGCGCCACCAAGCAAACGTGCCAGTTCCCTGCTAATGGACAATCCCAGGCCAGTTCCACCGTATTTCCGACTTGTAGTCCCATCCACTTGCTGGAATGCTTCAAAGATCAGATCCGTTTTATCCGATGGAATGCCAATACCCGTATCTTTCACACTGAATCCGAGATATTCCTGATTGGTGTTCATATAACCCGGCAGCTCTTCCGGTTTCATCCGTCGTCCAATCAGACTAACCGAACCTCGATTGGTGAACTTAAATGCGTTCGACAACAAATTCCGTAAAATCTGTTTGACGCGATGACTGTCGGTGTACACCCATTCCGGTAGATCGCTGTCGAAATCGATATTCAAGTTCAGTTCCTTTTTATTCGCCATCGGTCCGAAGTTCTGCTGAACAAAGCTGGTCAGCTCTTCCATTCGAACTGTCTCATAATTGATATCCATCTTACCTGCGTCCACCTTGGACAGATCCAGAATCTCATCAATCATCTTCAGGAGATCCGCGCCCGACATGTAGATGGTTTGCGCATATTCCTGCTGTTTGTCAGTCAGATTCCCACCCTTGTTCTCCGACAATAACTGGGACAGAATGAGCAGACTGTTCAATGGTGTACGGAGTTCATGTGACATATTCGCTAAAAATTCGGACTTGTACTTGCTTGTCATCGACAGCTGTGTAGCTTGCTGTTCCAACTGTGTCTTCGTTTTCTCAATTTCGTCATTTTTCTCTTCAACTTCACGCACTTGCTCTTCAAGCGCCCGCGTCTTGGCAATGAGTTCCGTATTAAAATGTTCCAGTTCTTCCTGCTGACGCTGCAGCAATTCCTCGGATCGTTTAAGCGCCTCTGTCTGCTCCTCCAGGTTCTCATTGGAACGACGGAGTTCTTCTTGCTGTGTCTGCAATTCTTCCGATTGAACCTGCAGTTCCTCAGTCAGTGCCTGGGATTCGCGCAGCAGCTCCTCCACACGCAAACGACGTCGAACGTTGTTCAAAATTACGCCCAGGTTCATAATCAGTTGTGTGAACAACTGCTTGTGAAGTTCATTGAAACCTTCAAAGGAAGCCACTTCAACTACACCAATCAGTTCATCTTCAAACACGACAGGATAGATCATGATACCCGCAGCACGTGTTGAGCCTGATGCTGAACCAATATGCACATAATCTTCAGGCGTATTTTCCAGAATAATCGGTGTCATATCCAGCGCGGCTTGACCAATCAGGCCTTCACCGATGCGATACATTTCTTTACCAACATCTTCGTTCTCTTCAAATGCGTATGCACCGTAACGTCTCAGTTCGTCGGGATGTTTCTCCTCATCGATCAGATAGACGACACCCAACTGAGCGCCAAGCACAGGTGTGAACTCACTGATAAACATCTGTGAGATTTGGCGAATGGAGCCAATCCCCCGAAGCAGCTCCGGAACTCTTGCGATGTTCGAACTCATCCAGTTTTGATCCTGCTGAGCCTGTACATAAGCCCTCTCGATTTCCAGTTTTTCTTCCAGATCACTGGATACATCTTTGAACACACTGGCAATCTGACCAATCTCATCGGTTGATTTGACCTGTATGCGCCGAATGGTTCGGTAACGCCCTTTACCAAAGCTGGTAATCATCATAGATACCGTGTTCAGCCCCCGCGTAATACTCGGCAGCACCCACATAATGACACCCAATGCCAGCAACAACCCCGCAATCATGATACTTATCGTGATCTGTACGGCTCTCGTATACGCTGCATTAGCGTTTTTGATCTCGGCATCAATCTCTTGGTCCTGATAACGGGAAAGAGCATTCAAACTATCCACAGCTTCTTTTTGCACCGCGAGTCCTGTTGAATTGCGGTAGTTATTCGCATCTTCCACCCGGTTTTGGGACATCAGGCTAACCTGCCTAGTTGCATAGTTGTTATAAGCCTCCCATGCCGTGTTGACACGATCCACCAGCTGATGTTCAGGTGCACTGTCTGCCCTTTTTCTCACTTCCTCGAGGTTACGATCGCCACGCTCTTTCATCGCTTTCAAATCCCCATCTGCTGCCCCAATGGAGTTGGTTGGGTTTAATAACAAGTTAGCCAGCACTTTGGCAATGTCATTAACCTCTCCGCGGGCAGCTGAGGTGAACCTTACTTTGAGATAACGTTCCTGATACATCTGATCAATCTGCTTATTGCTACTGTTCAGGCGTTCATAACTCACAAATGTGAGTACGATCAGAATAGCCATCAGAGCGGTAAAACCAATCAGCAGTTTATTCCTGATCTTCATTCATCCCCCGCCCCTTTATCCAAAGTAATCCAGACCAGACATTTATCATCATCCCGCTCCTGGGGAATTTCGTCGTCAAAAAACATCGCCTGCATGGCAGCTTCATTCCACTGATGTGAGCCGGTCAGTTTTTCGATCAGGAATTCATGTTGTTCTTCCTGCCCGCCCTGAACAGCTTCCAGTAATCCATCCGTATAAAGTGCAATATGCCCGTCACCCTCGTAATGGATCGTTTGTGGTTCAATATCCATCTTGTCAAATAAACCAACAGGACAGCAAACACTGTCAAATGTGGTGACACTGCCATCGTTTCGGAAAAATAAAGCAGGTGGATGCCCTGCATTAACATAATCAATACGTTTCATCCGTGTATCAACGACCAGATAAATTGCCGTGAAATAATACTGCACCAATTGTTTTTCCAGATGGAGCTGGTTAAAACGACGGTTCAACTCCTGAATAACCTTCTCTGGATCCACATAAGTGGTAACCGTATCTTTCAACACAGAAGCGATAAACATCGTAAACAGGGATGAAGATATCCCGTGTCCCATCATGTCAAGCAGCAGCACTCCGTAACGGCCTTCCCCAAGGGGGTACCAAGAATAGAGATCACCGGCAAGCTCAAAGGATGGTTTATAGATGGCATGCACTTGGAACAGCGGGTCCCTAATTGCCGGACTTAAAACCGCATTTTGGACCATCGCTGCTAACTTGAGCTCATCCTGAATACGTTGATCGCGCTCTTTGTGCCAATCCTTCTCCTGTTTCAAACGAAGTGCGAGTCGAATTCTGGCCATCAGTTCGACTTTATTAATCGGTTTGGTCACATAGTCAGATGCACCTGCATCCAATGCTTCGGCAAGTTTCTTAGAATCTCCGATGGCAGTCACCATAATAATCGGTATATCCTTCAGATTCTCAAATTTCTGCACAATACTGCAGGCTTCGATACCGTCCATCTCGGGCATCATCATATCTAGCAAAATTAGATCAATATCCGACGGTCTTGGACGAACTTCGTTGCTTTCCTCCCCAATTCCCAACACTTCAAACATTTCCATGGCGGAACTCGCCGTTACAATGTCACGATAGTTCTCTTTTTTCAGAATTTCTCGAATGATAATGACATTCGTCGGATTGTCGTCAACAATAAGTATTCTCATTGATATCTCCTTATCTGTGGCGTCCGGGTTTGTCGATTCTTATTAAGTAAAAACGAACGTTAATTATACAAATTTTTCATACAAAACGGCAGTAGACATAATAATTCCTAGTATAACTATAATCGTAAAATCAAAAAAACTCTATCAGTAAATGGCACCATCACGGGTAATGTTCACCGCTTTTCGCCCTGTTTTTGCAGCGTCCTGATCCCGCTTCCAAACTTGCAAAAACATAGATAAGGAATGGGGCTTTCCCCATTCCTTATCTATGTTTTTGATTAAGCATTTTACATAAATGATTCAGAAGCTTGTCCATGTTCAGCAAACTTCAACTTATCGGGTTAATCTTTCTTTTTAGCAATAACGAGCACTTTACCTTTGTCGAGTTCACTCTCGTAGAAGTCCGCTTCGGCTTCGGTAAAGCCCATCGAAACAATTTTGGCCCGGAGTTCATCACCACGTGAGCGGAACAGATTCGCCAAGGAATCAAATACGCCTTCTTCCTTAATGCCAATTTCTTTGGCATCTGCTGTATCTGCAATTCGATCTGTACGATCCTTCTCATGGGCGAGAACAAAGATTTGATCAGCAAGGTATCCGGTAATCTGCAATTCTTTCACCGCTTCTACCGCCTGGACTCCGTTTTCTACCACTTTTGCATAAGCTTGCTCATTGGTTGAATTCATCGTTTCCACTCTCCTCTGATTTAATCTTCTGTATCGAGCTACTTAATATATAACCATACTATATGGGGTTGAAACGATTCGGTAATAACCAATCCTAGGAAACTGTGTCATCAAAAAGATCAATGCCTTCAATCTGCTGAGAGCCTGACTTCATATATACTTTCAGAGCCTGGTCTCCACGCAGAAACACTTCTCCGTCCTCTGCCACATAATAAGGTTTCCCGAGAGCGTGATGGATCGCTTCAATATTCATCTCAATTCTCTTTCCGTTTAACATGATGTGATTCTCAGATGCATCGATATGCACATATTGAATGACATCCGTATCTTCACACAAACCAACCTTTACATCATGAAAGTGATATTCAGGACACCCCAGATAAGGATCTTCCTGCTTATGCCCCGGCTGGCCCTTCTTGGCCAACAAATCATCCATGGTGTCATCCAGAGAAATGCCATTCAGAGTCCGAAAATGCTGGAAAGTCTCGGATCGATCAACAGCCAGAGTTACCTCTGACGCCTTCTCTTCCATTGCCGTCCATTGCATATCGTGAGCAGCGGGTACCGCTGCCGGTTGAACGGAAAAGGGAGAAATTACGCTAAACATCACAAGCAGTAGTTTCATCATGATTCTCACCCTTTCATCAGGTTCATCACCGCTCTGAAGGCTTCTTTATGGTTACAAAGCGGTCATGTTACTTGCGCATCCGTTGCCATACATTCGCTGCAACATCAATATACTTCATCCAGTTTTTCCCGCCCTTAGCTTCACCATTATATGTAGCTTCATAGGATTGCAGGGTACGGTCCGTTGATGTAGCAGGCGGTGCGGTTACATGAACCGCTTCAGCATGTTTGGTCTGTTCAGCGTTGTTACGTTTGGTCTGAAATTTCGCCATCAGCGTTGTGGAGACTTGTTTGGCTGCTGCCGTCACTTCATTCAACACTTCACCCAGATTCTCAACAGATTCCATAACAGGATCAATTTTTTTCATTTTGTGCTGTACATCCACCGTAATATCATTGGCATGTCTTACCGTCTGCTTCACTTCATAACTAAGTTCATCAATGGTTTTCTGTACCTCCTGCAATGTTTGTGAGACATTGTCCAAAGAACCCTGAGCGGATTTCAAGGTACGAATTAAAAAGAAAACCAGTACTGCAAATGCCACTGCAATCAGGGCCACGCTAATTTGATAGATCATAGAAGAACCTCTCTTTCCATATGTGCATCAGTTTGTTATTGCTATAGTTACCCGGCGATTTCCCGGACGAAACAATATTATATATCCCTTCATATATGCCTTCGCTTGGAAAAAAAACCAATGTTTCAAGTGGTTAGCACTCGGTTAAAGTTAGACTACACAAGGCGGTGAGGTGAACACAACTCACTGCACAATCAATTATACGAAAGGATGAAACCTTATGTTGAAATGGTCTGTATTATTTCTAATTATTGCTCTGGTAGCAGGTATTTTTGGATTCTTCGGTATTGTTGAAGCAGCTGCTTCAATCGCGAAAGTACTCTTCTTCATCTTTGTTGTACTGTTCGTAATCTCCCTGATTACGGGGCGCAGCCGAATGCGATAACCTCAGGCTCTGATATGACTGAGTGTTACTAAACGAATACATACAAAAGCCGATCGTGCTACCAAGCCGATTGGCTTTTGTGCGTTCAGGCATAGGTCAACTTTTCTATATTATGTATTGCACTCCCTTCTGCTTTATTCCAATTCGCCCTCGTATGAATCCCAAAAAATCAGGACCTTTTTGAGATAGCCAACCCGGTTTTATCCCACCGAAGTATGATATTTACAGGCTTGCTATATACCCACATATGAGCCAGTTGACACTGGAGAATGCAAGAAAATATTGTTATAATTTGTGATTCATAAGGGTGCTTGCTTGGTTACTTGTAATCAGGACAACATTTTACATACCTACCGAGGAGGAAAAACAAAATGAAAAAAATCGTGAGTTTTGCCGCTGCTTTAACGTTGATGGGTTCAATGGCTGCCGCTGCAGGTGCTGAGGAAGCGGTTACTGGAACGGTAACTCCGGAAACAGGAACTGAGACTACAACAACGCCAACGACCACTACAACTCCAGCTGTTGAAGTGAACAAACCTGCTGTAGAAACAGTAGAAGGTACTGCTGAGACTGTAACAGGCACAACAACAGACACTACAGGTGCAGAAGGTACTTCAACTACAACTGAAACGCCAGCTACGACTACAGATGACAAAATGTTTGAAGAGCCACTCGTAAAACCAGGCGATGAAGTCCTGGCACCAACGATGTTGCTGAACCTTCTGGAGCGCACTTGGTTCTATGATGCACCTAACGGTAAACCAATCGGTGCATTAGGTTCCCAAGTCATCGATACAACAGGTGAAGTGGTTGATGGATTCGATGGCGGCGAGTGGGTACAAGTATACACTTGGAAAGGCAAAGCGTGGATCCACGTTGCCATTCAGTAACATCGTATAATCGTTCTAATGATAAGTAAAGAGGACAGCACGCACAATCGCGGCTGTCCTCTTTTGATTTTCCAAGATGTTCACTCCCTGTTCAAGGGTTCCTTGTGACTTCTTCCGTCTTTGGTTCCACATGTACATGTACATGCATGATGTTATGCGATCGCTTCAACCGCTCTTCAACACGGTCACAGATCTGATGGCCTTCAATCAAGCTTAGGCCTCCGTCCACTTCAATGACTACATCCACAAGTACATGACTGCCATGCACACGTGCCTTCACATCCTTGATCATCTCAACACCGGGAACGCGTGCTACCGAGGATCTGAGATCCGTCAGTTCCTTCTGGTCAAATCCATCGGTAAGACGATGTGTAGAATCCCGGAAAATCTCCCAAGCCGTTTTGCAGATCAACAGACCTACAGCAATGGCAGCTACTTTATCCAGCCATGGAAGTCCGAACTGCGCACCTATAATTCCAATTGCAGCGCCTATGCTGACCCAGGCATCCGAACGATTATCTTTCGCCGCAGCCATCAGAGCCTGACTATTAATTTGTTTAGCCAGACGGTGATTGTAACGATACACGCCTAACATCACCACAGCACAGACTACAGCCACCGCTGCCGCCCACAGGTTTGGAGCAACAAAGGCTCCTTCATACCAGGAGCGAACGGCTTCAACCAATACTTGCAGCCCAACCATAGCCATAATAAATGAAGCCACCAAGGCAGCAACAGTCTCCGCTCTGAAATGACCATAGGCATGATCCGAATCAGGTGGTTTCTGGGAGATCCGAAGCCCGATCAATACAGCAACGGATGCCACAATATCCGTAAGGTTATTAAAACCATCGGCCAACAAGGCGCTGGAAGCAAATAAATAACCACAGATCAGCTTAAAGGCGGACAAGACGAGATAGGCTGCGATACTAACCCAAGCCCCTCGCTCCCCTTTTCGAATTTCTTCATAAGCGTTCAAACCGGGCGACACCCCTTTTAACGTTTCGTATTACGGTTTTTTCATGTTAACAAATGTGGAGCGTGTGGGTCTACAGAAACAGTGTTGCCAGGCTCCATTGCTGTAGGCAAGCCGAAACAAAGTTGCCAGACGGCAGGGCTGTAGTTAATGAGAAAAAATGTTGGCCTGGGTAAAACCAAAGGTTTTGAGCATTTTATCAGGTTGCCCTTGTAGGGCTTTTGTAAAACGTATAAAATAGGTACATCCCGTCCAATCTGGACGGCTCACTGTAAGACCGGGAGGGAAATAACGATGAGCGAAAATAACGAACCGAAAAAGGTCAGTTTGCAGGATGCTATACGCCAAAAGCTGGCGCAAAAGAAAGAACAAGCAAATTCTGGTAACCAATCCAGCGCCTACTTTGAAGGCGGACCTAAAGCGATGAAGAGTCAAAACAACAAGAAGCCTAACAACCAGCGTCGCCGTACTGGTGGATCTTAGGTCTTAAAGCCGCAGAGAAACCCATTGAATTACAAAAAGAACCGCAAGCCCTCTTTACAGAGGCTTGCGGTTCTTTGGTGTTCCTATAATAATGTGCTGCAGATGATGCTTAGTTTAAGCTTCTACCGGATACATTTTATTGCGCAGTTCCTTGATTTCATCACTTTCCAGATATTCGTCATAGCTCATTTGGCGATCAATGATGCCATTCGGCGTAATTTCGATAATCCGGTTAGCAATGGTTTGAATGAACTGATGGTCATGGGATGTGAACAGCATGGTGCCGTCAAAATCAATCATACCATTGTTCAGCGCTGTAATGGATTCGAGATCCAAGTGATTCGTAGGCTCATCCAGAATCAATGCGTTAGCACCAGTCTGCATCATTTTCGCCAGCATACAGCGAACTTTCTCGCCCCCGGAGAGTACGCTTGCCTTTTTCAAGGATTCCTCACCTGAGAACAACATACGTCCCAAGAATCCACGCAGATACGTTTCATCCTGATCTTTGGAATATTGACGGAGCCAATCCACAAGAGTCATGTCTACACCGTCAAAATATTTGGAGTTGTCTTTCGGGAAATAAGCTTGAGTTGTAGTTACACCCCATGTATATTCGCCGCTATCCAATTCCGTTTCACCCATAAGAATATCAAACAAAAGTGACTTGGCATTTCCGTTCGGGCCAACAAATGCAATTTTATCCCCTTTGTTCACGACAAAGCTGATATCATTCAGCATGTTTACACCATCAATGGATTTGCTGATACGATCTACGGTCAACAATTGTTTACCGGCTTCACGCTCAGGTTTGAAGTTGATAAACGGATATTTACGGTTCGATGGACGAAGGTCATCCAGCGTGATTTTATCGAGTTGTTTCTTCCGGGAAGTTGCCTGTTTCGATTTCGAGGCATTTGCAGAGAAACGTTGAATAAAGGCTTGAAGCTCTTTAATCTTCTCTTCTTTTTTCTTGTTAGCATCACGTTGCAACGCAAGTGCCAATTGGCTGGATTCATACCAGAAGTCATAGTTACCTACGTACAACTGGATTTTACCAAAGTCGATATCCGCAATGTGCGTACATACTTTGTTCAGGAAGTGACGGTCATGGGATACTACAATAACAGTACCTTCATAGTCCATCAAGAAGTTCTCAAGCCATTGAATGGATTCGAGATCCAAGTGGTTGGTAGGCTCATCGAGCAACAGGTTGTTTGGACGACCAAACAATGCTTGTGCAAGCAGGACACGAACTTTTTCATTACCACTTAGTTCATTCATTTTCTTATCGTGCATTTCACGGTCGATACCCAGACCGATCAAGAGTGCCGCTGCATCAGGCTCAGCATCCCAGCCATTCAACTCGGCAAATTCACCTTCAAGTTCACCCGCACGCAGGCCGTCTTCTTCTGTGAAGTCCGCTTTGGCATACAGCGTATCTTTTTCTTTCATAATGGCATAGAGACGACTATGACCCATAATTACCGTTTCGAGAACCGGATACTCATCATATTCAAAGTGGTTTTGCTTCAAAACGGCCATACGTTCGCCCGGGGTGATGTGCACCTCTCCCGAGTTTGATTCAATTTCACCGGACAAAATTTTCAAGAATGTTGATTTACCGGCTCCATTGGCGCCGATGAGGCCGTAACAGTTTCCTGGTGTGAATTTGATATTTACATCTTCAAAAAGTGCACGTTTTCCGTAGCGGAGCGTGATGCCGCTTGTACTGATCATTAAGCATACCATCCTTTATTGGTTAATCTGCATACTGCATGAATAGCAAGTTGCGTAAATCATGGATTCAATATCCCGATGCCTATTCTGGCACCATATTATAACACAAAAAAGCGGCAAATTCGAAAATTGGCCGCTTTTTACTTATTAAAGATTTGGTAAATGTACTGTTCATGCAGGCATATCCCTACATTAACATATTTAGCTCACTTTTGTTAGTCCCGTTTACCTTCCTCGTGGTGAATGCGGAGTGTTTCACCATGACCAAGCACCCGAATCCGCTCTTTACCAATGCCTAGCCGTTCACGTTCAACTTCCAGCCGATCCAGCGCTTCCTTGGGCGTATCATCCGCCAGCTTGAATGTGCCGTAATGCATTGGCACCATGAGCTGTGAGCCGGATTCAACGAACCCCTGCAGCGCTTCTTCAGGTGTCACATGCTGAGAAGTCATGAACCACTCCGGATCGTAGGCACCGATGGGCATCAGGGTAACACCAATGTCAAAGCGCTCTCCAATCGTTTTGAAACCCTGGAAGTAACCTGTATCACCCACAAAATACAACACAGGCGGACCGCCTGATGCTTTGGATGTTTCATTCTTCCCTGATTCCGTGGATGATTCATCCTGACTGCTCGCTGTTGCAGCACTTTCCGCTGCTGAAGTCGTCGCCGCATGGTTCTTTTCCAACACATAACCGCCCCAGTGGGACGTATTGGTATCAAACAGTGTTCGGCGCGTCCAGTGCTGTGCAGGCACAAAAGTTATTTTGACTCCGCCAAGTGTCATATGATCCCACCATTTCATCTCCTGGCATCGATGGAATCCTTTGCGAATCATCTTGCGCTTGAGACCATCGGGTACGATCAGCAACGTCTTGGCTGTAATCAGCTTACGCAAGGAAGCCAGATGCAGATGATCATAGTGGGAATGGGATATCAGAATGACATCCAACGGTGGAATATCCTGAATCGGAATGCCGGGGGCACCGAGCCTTCGTTGAAATCCCATTTTTTCGGCCCACACCGGGTCAGTCACGATGTTCAATCCATAATATTGAATGAAAAACGTGGAGTGACCAATCCAGGTAATACTTGTGTCATCCCGGTTGGCATGCAGATAATCCAGTTCAGGCGGGTGTTTGGGCACGGTGTAGGAGTAGTCCTTCACTTTATTGCGCCGTTGCTCCCTCCATTGCTTGAATTCCTTCAGCGTTTTGTCCGTACTTACATTATCGATATTGTTATAACGGATTTTCGGCATGAAAGGGCCCTCCTCCCTTCCTCATTTCTTAACAAGAGATTACCCCAAACGGGAATGGACGTACCAACCAATCAATCCTTTGGGTTCTTATATACGGCCAAATATACAAACAGAAAGACAATAGCAGCCGCAATGATCAGTGGAGGGGCGTACATAATGGTGAATGTCTCAAAAAAGCTTAATCCGGTTATACCGGGTATCCCCGTGACTCCCTCAGTAGATAGTGGATCCAGCAAGGGAGCCATGTGTAAAAACATGTTTGGGTGCATGAACAGACTCATCCTTTCTTTTTACCAGAATTACCGCGCACATAATTGGCATCAAACAGGAACAGCTTCATAATCAGCACAAGCGAAGGAATGAGCACGAGTAGCCCCAGACTAAACGCTGTAATGAGCGCAATCCCCATCGTACGATTCGTAAAGCTGTCGTAAATATTGATGTAAGGATACAGAATGTACGGAAGGTGGGATCGCCCATAACCATACCAGGCAAAGGCAAACTGAAGCATGACAGCGACAAAGCACCAACCTAGATATTTACTTTTCCACACCAGCGACACGGCAATGACAAAACAAATAAACGAAGCGATGAACATCCACGAAATATTCACCATCTGCTCAAAGTGTGCGGGATTCTGTTTGTTAATCTGCAGAAAAGCCAGAAAGCTCGCAAAAATGGTAGGCAAACTCCAGAGCAGCGCGTACTCTCGAAGCACCTCATATGCCGGCTCATCCCCCGCCCGCTTCGCATAATAGGAAAGAAACATCGCCGAGATGTAGAGCACACTAACCAATGCAAGCAAAACAACCGACCAGGTATAGGGATTCGTCAGAAATTCACGCCAGCGAAAAAACACCTGATCGCCCACCTGCTCAATGATCCCGCCTTCGGATATTGCCAAAATGGTGGAGAATACCGCCGGAATCAGCAATCCCGTCGCCCCGTACAATGCCATATAGATCCGGCTGTTCTGCCCATGGTTGCCATAGGTATTGTAGGCGTAATATACGCCCCGGATCGCAAGCAGTACAATAGCCAGTGAACCCGGAACCAGCAAGGCAGTCCCGTAATAGAAGGCGCTGTCCGGATAAAAGCCGACCAATCCGACCACAAAAAAGATCAGAAACACATTCGTCACTTCCCACACGGGAGACAGGTAGCGCTGAATGATGTTATGAATTTTGTTCTCGTGCCCAGTCAAAATGCTGTAAAAGCTGAAGAACCCGGCCCCAAAATCAATCGAAGCGACGATCAGGTAACCGAACAAAAATGTCCACAATATCGCGATGCCTGCAATTTCGAAACTCAATGCACGATCCCTCCTTCAAGCCCCAGAGACTCCAGTTCCTTCTCTGCTTCCTTGTTGCGGAACAGCTTGCTGAGCACCCGAATGCACGAGAAACACAGGATCAGATACAGCAAGATGAACAACACCAGCATCCATCCTACCGAAGTTGACGTCGTAGCCGCTTCCGCCACCTTCATATACCCACGTAAGATCCAAGGCTGTCTGCCAACTTCAGCGAACATCCACCCCAGCTCGATGGCAATCATGGCCAGAGGCCCCAGCAAGACAATGCCAAGCAGCAGCCATTTGGGATATGGCTTGCGCCCTGGTAACCACCGCCGCAGTACATATAACACAGGAATCATCAGGATGATCACTCCGGTTGTGACCTTCAGGTCGAACATATAATGAATGGACAACGGTGGTCTTAGATCCGCCGGAAATTCTTCTAGACCCTTCACTTCCGTATCGGGACGATTACCCGCCAAAATGCTAAGAGCATAGGGAATCTCAATGGCGTATTTCACCTCATTGTTCTCATCCAAAATCCCCCCATAGACGAGCGGTGCCTCTTTCATCGTCTTGAAATGCCATTCTGCGGCAGCCAGCTTCTCCGGCTGATATTTCGCGAGAAATTTACCGGAGGAATCTCCGATCATGACGGTGCTAATCGCAAATACGAGTGCAGATACCGTCGTGAGTTTCAGTGCTTTTTTGTAATACACATGATCCCGTCCCCGAAGCAAACTGAAGGCGGCTATCCCCGCCAGAATACCTGCACTCAAGGTGTAGGATGAAGCGAGTACATGGGACACTTTGGTTGGCGTTGCCGGATTCAACATGGCAGCAATCGGATGAATGTCCTTCATAATGCCATTAATCAGGGTGAATCCCTGAGGCTGGTTCATGAAGGAGTTCACCGTTGTAATGAAAATCGCAGATGCGGATGAGCCGAGAGCTACCGGAATCAACAGCAGCATATGCGTATATTTCTTTTTGAAACGATCCCACGTATAGAGATAAATTCCAAGAAAGATCGCCTCGATAAAAAAGGCAAACGTCTCCATGAACAGCGGCAGGGCGATTGCCTGACCCGCTACCCGCATAAACATCGGCCACAGCAGACTGAGCTGTAATCCGATCGAGGTGCCTGTAACGACGCCCACGGCAACGGTGATGACAAAACCTCGCGCCCACCGGCGTGCCAGCAAGGTGTAATGCATATCATTGGTTCGGAGTCCTCGCCACTCGGCCAAGGCAATCATAAGTGGAACACCTACACCGATAGAGGCAAAAATAATGTGCACAAACAAGGTAAGGCCGGTTAGTATCCGGCTGAACAAAACAGGGTCCAGGGATGACATGGTTACACTCCTCTTTCACATAATCGTTATGTACGACAGCAGTTACTCTGCTTGAACATGTATCTCAATAACTCATAATTCGGATGATGCTCTTCACAACGGCATACAGCACAACCACAGCTGCAACCAGACAGACGATGATGAGTGTTTTCTCTTGTTTACGGAACATATACCTGCCGTCCTCCTTTTGCATGGGATGCAAATTATGGCTCTATAGACAGTTTGCAAAAGAAGTTGTTTTTTTATCCGGGGAAATTGAAAAACAAAAAAAGCCTTTCCCCTTATCGCGCTCACGCGCTGAAGGACAAAGGCTCTATTCGTAGGTCTCGTACATAATTATTATTCATGAAAAAGTGAAATACATCTCTTCATTCTTCATTAAGCAAGCTCACACCAATACGTCCTGCTTGGGCAGTCGAACCTTGAACGTGCTTCCTTTGTCCGGTGCAGATATAAAGGTCAGCGTACCCTTATGGTCCTCTACAATTTTACGGGAAATGTACAACCCAATTCCTGTTCCACCAATCTGCCGATGATCCGAATTATCGACCCGATAGAATTTGTTGAACAACATGTCCTTCTCTTGCTCCGCAATACCTATTCCATAATCACGCACATCAAGACATAACCATTCCTCTTCTTCCCATAACGTAACATCAATACGATCTGCTCCCGGCGAATACTTAACTGCATTGCCCACCAGATTATGCAGAACCTGAACCATCCTGTTCTGGTCAGCATAAGCAAAAAAGTCTCCATTAAACGTATGCACGTAGATACGTTGGGCAGACTTCATATTCCACTGTTCGGCAACCCCTTCTACCAACTCAACCAGCGGTACATACGTCATGTGGTAAGTCATACCTTCGTTGTCTAGCCGCTGAATATCAAGTACATCATCGAGCAAACTGCTCAGCCGCTTGCCCTCCGAAGAGATGGTCTGCATGAATTCCCGCTGCTGAGCTGCCGGAAGGTCATACATCATCATTAATTCCACATAACCCATAATGGTGGCTACAGGCGTTCGAAGCTCATGAGATACCACACTGATCAGCTCATTTTTCATCCGATCCAGCCGTTCTTCTCCTGTCCGGTCACGGAACACCAGCAGAAATCCATGGTTTTTACCCGGGACATCCATCTGCTTCATGTACAAGGAAAATACACTTTTATCCACATTATTAAATATAAATTCGGTCTCGATAAACGCTGTTTCTCCATTCAGGAATGCTCTTGTCTGTTCCATCAGATTGAAGTTGTCCGTTAATACCATCGTATCTATCGCTTGCGCCAAATCCTCAATGGATCTGCCCATAAAATCACCCAAACCAAACATCTCTTCTATCCTTCGGTTGACGATGGTTATGGTCCCTGATCGATCAGACATCACGAGCCCTTCTCGTACGGATTCAATAAATTGCTCACTGATATCTCGCTGTTCCTGAATGGCAATCTTCTCATTGAACAACTCCGAGTTCAGCTTCTCCAGCGCAAGGGCATGACGTACACGATCTTCTTCTGCTCTGGTCCGCTCTGTAATATCCTTAATAAACAGGTTGTATAATGTCTCATTTTTGCCCAACTGGATCTCAACAATTTTGTACTCGATCGGAAAAACGGAACCATCCCGTCGGATACCTGAAATTTCTTCAACGATGGTGTATCTTTTACCTTCAACATATTCAAATCGCTCCAGCAAATTCTTGATTTCCTTGCAGCTGGCCCCTTGAAAAAGAGAAGGTGCTTCCTTGTGCAGGATCACTTCTTCCCGACGCAATCCAAACATTCTTTCAGCCTCCGGATTAAACTCAACGATCAGCCCATTGGAGTCCACAGCGATAATCGCATCAATAGAGGATTCAATAATGGCACGTTTGACCTCTTCACTATTCTTGAGTTCCTTGGTACGCTCAATAACCCTGTCCTCCAGCGTTAACTTGTCGTGACGAATCTGTTCGAATTGTTCCAGCAGCACATCGGCCATTTTGCGCAAATTACCAATCAGGATCTGTACTTCGGTTACATGGCTGGTTGGCCACTCCATCTTCCCATTTCGAAACAACAGCCTCGGAAGAGAGCCTGTCATCCTGGTCAGTCTTAACAGCGGGCTAACAACCTTACTGCTGAGAGGAGCCGCTACGATCATGGAAGCCACGATGATGATGAACAGGGATTGCAGCGTGGTCAGATAAATGGATTCGATTCGGGGGTAATACTTGGACGAGTCAGTCACAATGAATACCCGATAAGGTGTTAATCTTGTCATTTCTGCTTCATAGATAAAGGAGGCTTGTTTCCAGTGATTCAGTACATCGCTGTAATGGATATTTGCGGAACTTAACAGAAAGAGGTTATCCCTTGATTTCAGAAGACGGAATCTGTCCATGTCCAGGTAATCGCCCGCCTGAAGTGTATTCAATCCAGAAGCGACGACTGTATCATTCCGATCCAGCAGAATTACATTCACGCCTAGTAGATGATGATAACGCGCCATATTCTGATCCATATTCTCAGAGGTAACATACTCTTCATCAATGTCCTGAACAACCGCAGTCGCTGCATATTTCATATCACGTAATATGGCATCATTCATTTGACCCAATTGTCTGCGGCTATCTGCGGATAACAGTAAGAGAGAAACAAATACCACAAAGGCGACTACGTATTTAAACGCAATTCTTGTTAATGGAATGGTTCCCGTCCGCTTTGATTTGTGTTCACCCGTGGTGATCCAGAAATCAACTACAATTCCCGCAATCAGCGCATTTACCATACCAATCACAGCAATATACATATACTCATACTTCAAATCGTCTATATCTAAACCCAACATAAAATGCCCGGAATAGATAACAGGAAGTAACATCACTACCCAAAAGACAGCATTAGCCTTGATTAGGCTGCCATTCTTCCAACGGATCTGCCAAACGAGCATCCAGATTAATTCCAAGAAGTGGGCAAGCATCACAGTTAAGTTGTGCGGCACAAAGCCGACAAAGACAGTATTCAGCAGATGGATGACTGTAAGGGTTACAAATCCATAGATGGCCCCATGCAAACGAAGAGCAACGAGTGCTGCCGCGCTACCAATCATAAACTGTACACCATAGAATAAAGTAAACGGAAAAATAGTGCTTAGTGAGCCCAGAATGATCAAAATGCTGGTCCCAATCCAGGGTATTCTCAGCTTCAACACGACCCAATCTAGCATATGTCTTGCCTTTATACGATCCATAAGCAATTGTCCTCATGGATCATTTTTTCTACTGTTTTCAACAACAACGTTGGTTCCCCCTATAAACTTAAGCGGATACAAATATTACTTTTTTCCCCTTAACTCGTTCTGATCCATTATACTGTAATTAGTACTTGGTGTAGATTTGGGAAATTCTGATTGATCGGCAACCAAACTGCATTCATGCTAGAATATTGAAGTTCATCAAAAAAAGCGTATTCTTTCTCTACATATACATCCTATATTTTGGGATAGAAACATTAAAAAATTTGCGGCATTTATTCGCAATTCACCTTGTTTTTTTAGCATTTTCTTAACATATTATTTTCACCAGGAGTGTGACCCTATGACTATCAAAGTACTTCTTATAGAAGATGAGAAAAATCTGGCCGACATGATTGCTTTCTTTCTTGAGGAGGAAGGATACATCACTGAACGGGTTCATCATGCCCGCGAGGCACTTCAACTGTTTCCACAATTCCAGCCGGATATTGTTGTAACGGATCTCATGCTTCCTGAAATGGATGGAAATGATCTCGTAGAAGCCTTTCGCCAGCACTCCACTGTGCCCATTCTGATGATCTCGGCAAGCACCATGCTGAATGATCGACTTCGCGCATTGCATAACGGTGCGGATGACTTTCTGTGCAAACCATTTAGTTTGAAAGAGTTGGATGCCCGGATTAAAGCACTGCTGCGAAGATCAATCATTTCCTATAAGGATAAACCGGTAAAAGAAGATAAGCAGACAGAGGTTACTGGACATGTGAATGTGAATGAGTACAGAAGAACTCTGTTCGTGGATGGTGTTGAAATCGAGGTCACTCATATTGAGTTTGAGATTATGAAGGAATTGTACCGCAATCCGGGTAAAGTGTTCACCCGCAATGAACTGATGGATCGGATCAAAGGCTCCGAACGCGCCTATCTGGATCGTACCATTGATGTTCATATCTCAAGTCTGCGTAAAAAAATTGAGCCTGACCCCAAGAACCCACGTTATATTAAGACGGTTTGGGGAACAGGCTATAAATATGTGATCTAATACGATCTTAACGATTAAAAAGTTAAACATCTTTGGCCATATCTCTCTTTTATCTCATGGATAAGATGGGTGGTATGGCTATTTCTGATTTATGGATAGACGAAGAATGAAACCAATTTTCCATATCCTTGATTAGTTGATTCGGGTCATGCTCGTTCCAGAGAATCATCTTCATCTCACCTGAACCTGTAATCTGTTGCAGGTGACGCTTCCGAATAAGGGATTTGAAATCCGTAATGACCAGTAACGGAAGTTGTGGCATAAAAGCCCGAATGGCATTTGCTGCTGACACCGCTTCTTCGGCAACCTGATAATCAACAATGCAATAACGGGCATTTTCCCAACTTCCCCGATGTGTTTCTATCGCAGAACCAGATGCTGAGTCCTCAATCCAGTTCCTGAACAATTGAATAATATTCTCATATGCAATACGACGTTTTCCATCCGAGAGCACGGTAATGGGTTCCATAGGTATAACCTCCAGTTGATTCTTATCTTTATTGTGCCAATTTTCGTTTAAAAATGTTTGTGCGTGAACATGAAAGAAGTGTTAACAAATTTCGTACTTCTTCACATTAAGTGTTAGAAACGTCCACTTCACTTCTGGATGATTTCGCAGATTCCACACATTGATGTAAAATAGAGAAATACCCGTGTGATTTAATTTACGGGAAGTTAAAGATGAATCTGGTACTATAGGAGGTTACATTGATGAATATTGTTTCCATTGAACCAACACCGAGTCCAAATACGATGATGCTACATCTCGATGAACGTCTGGAGGACGGAATTCGCAAAACATATACACTGGACAACGAACGATCTGCTCCGGCGTTCATTCGCCAGATGCTTCATATTCCCGGTGTAAAGAGTGTGTTCCACACAACAGACTTTGTGGCACTTGATCGTAAAGGGAATGCCGACTGGTCCGTTATCTTGGGTGAAGTCCAAAATCGCCTTGGACAGCAAGGCATTGATCTGGACTGGATTGAATCCGAAGATGGTTCAGGTGAGCACTTCGGAGAAGCACAGGTATTTGTACAATTCTTCCGAGGCGTACCGATGCAAATTAGGGTCAAGGCCGGGGTCAAGGAAGAACGAATCTCGTTGTCCGATCGCTTTGTCAAAGCCGTGACAGAAGTCGCCAGTGCAACAATGATCAAAGAACGCAAACTGAGTGATTACGGTGTTCGATATGGTGAATTGCCTGATATTGCACGTGAAGTTGAGCAGGAATTGGAAGCCGCTTACCCCCCGGAACGGCTGGAGCAGGTCATCAAACAGGCCATTGAACATGGTACCAAATCCGAAGAGTTCGTCGAGCGCCGCCGTGAATTGGATGGAGCCGAACTTGAAGAGGCTCTGCGAAACGAGGACTGGAATGTTCGCTATGCGGCATTTGACGGCATGGAGCCTACGGCCGAAAGACTGCCTCTCGTAGCCCATGCCTTGCATGACAACAAAATGCAGATACGTCGCTTGGCTGTCGTATACCTGGGTGACATTCGTACACCGGAAGCGATGGAATTGCTGTATGAAGCGCTTCAGGACAGTTCTCCTGCGGTACGCCGGACTGCCGGGGATACCTTGTCTGATATCGGTGATCCTGCCGCCACTCCAGCCATGACAGCTACGTTATCCGATAAAAGTAAACTTGTACGCTGGCGTGCAGCTCGTTTTCTATATGAGGTCGGAACAGAAGAAGCAGAACAAGCGTTGCGAGTTGCAGCCGATGATCCCGAATTCGAAGTCAGCCTGCAGGCCAAGATGGCTCTGGAGCGAATCGAATCCGGCGAACAAGCTGCTGGAACGGTATGGCAGCAGATGGCTGGTCGTAACAAAAAAGAGGAATAGTCGTCTCTCAGACCTCACATCCAACAATTGTTATTGCACTGGAAAACCATGCGCGTTATACTGATTGTCTGTTTACTAAACAGGACACACAATGTTAAGTTGTGTTGTTCATAATTTCATAGACAATAGATACACCTCATCCATTGATGGTGAGGTAGAGGTCGCGGGTGCGATCAGTACGCTGATGGAGGCGCTAAGGAGCCGCTTATGAGATCAGCCGAAAGGTGTACCCGCCGAAGCTCGCTGGACGTTCCTTATACGGTCCGGTGAGCTGGGGCTGCTGTCGAAAGGCGCAGAACTGTCACGGAAGTACATTTCCTTTATATTAAGGTATGAATTCTTCTGTGTTGAGCTATCTTAATCATCTGGGACATGGTGCGGACATTGAAATATTAAAGACCGCAGGCTGATGCCTGTGGTCTTTTTGTTTATGAATTCAAGTATCGCAAACATCAGTATATCGAATGAAGGAGTGTTTCCATGCAAGACCGCAGTAACCCAACAACAACTGGACCTTCCCTGAAAAAAGGATTACGCGCACGCCATATGACGATGATCGCCCTCGGTGGCTCAATTGGTACCGGGCTGTTTCTCGCAAGTGGTACCGCCATCTCAACCGCAGGCCCTGGTGGAGCATTAATTGCCTATGTGGCCGTTGGCATCATGGTTTATTTCCTAATGACCAGCCTTGGTGAGCTTGCTACCTTTATGCCGGACTCCGGTTCATTTAATACGTATGCCGCACGTTTTGTCGATCCTGCTCTCGGGTTCGCCATGGGCTGGAACTTCTGGTACAACTGGGCGGTAACCATTGCAGCAGAGCTTGCTGCCGCTACTGTACTCATTAAATACTGGTTCCCCGACAGTTCATCCATGTTATGGAGCTTATTGTTCCTCGTGCTGATCTTTTCCTTGAACGTGTTGTCTGTTAAAGGCTATGGAGAGTCCGAGTACTGGTTCGCCATTATCAAAGTCGCTACTGTTATCATCTTCTTGGCCGTTGGTGTGCTCATGATCTTTGGGATTATGGGCGGAGAAGCGGTTGGTTTCAGTAACTTCACCATCGGTGATGCGCCCATCCATGGCGGATTCTTCGCCGTGTTAGGCGTATTCATGGCTGCGGGATTTTCATTCCAAGGTACCGAGCTTATCGGGGTAGCCGCTGGTGAAAGTGAAAACCCGCGCGAAAATGTACCTCGTGCGATTCGTCAGGTATTTTGGCGCATTCTGATTTTTTACATTTTGGCAATTACCGTGATCAGTCTGATCATCCCGTATACGCATCCGAATCTGCTCAAAGGTGACCTGGAGAATATCGGTGTCAGCCCGTTCACACTGGTATTTGAGAAAGCTGGCCTCGCCATTGCAGCTTCCGTCATGAATGCCGTTATTTTAACCTCTGTACTCTCTGCCGGTAACTCAGGCATGTACGCTTCAAGTCGGGTTCTCTATGCCCTTGCCCGTGACGGTAAAGCCCCTCGTTTCCTGGGCAAGCTGAATAAAAAAGGCATTCCAATGAATGCACTTTTGCTTACAACAGCCGTTGGTATGTTGGCATTCCTTGCCTCCCTGTTCGGCGATGGAATTGTGTACACCTGGTTGTTGAATGCATCCGGGATGTGTGGTTTTATCACTTGGCTGGGTATCGCTATCAGTCATTATCGCTTCCGTCGTGCATACGTTGCACAAGGCAGGGATCTGAGCGATCTGCCTTACCGTGCACGCTGGTTCCCGTTTGGGCCGATCTTTGCTTTTGTCCTGTGTATCATCGTGATCATTGGACAGAACTATCAGGCATTCACGGGTGATCAGATCGACTGGAGTGGAGCCATCGTTGCCTACTTGAGCGTACCCCTGTTCCTGATATTGTGGCTTGGTTACAAATGGATCAAAAAGACCAAAGTGGTGCCGCTGCAGGAATGTGATTTCACACCTACCGATTCACCAAGTGATAAATAGTAGCTCCAACGTGTACCACCATTAACTGATTCAATCCGACTCTATATAAAAAAACCTCCCCGTGGCGTTGCAGTTTTCCTACTGTAGCGATACGGGGATATTTTGTTTTGGGTCCACTCTCCCCTTCGAACATTCCCGTACGTCCTTTCGTCCCTGTCCATATTTTGTATAGGTCGGTAAGTAGAATATAGAAAGGTATACTATTTTTCTTGGACAACGGGAGTTGATGTATAATGAAAAAATTCTCTATTCTGCTCGTTCTATTGGGCATCCTGATCATCAGCTTTCCTTTCCTGCGGGAAACGTATTATGACTGGCAGCAAACCCGTGTCATGAACGATCTGGAACAATTGCAAAACGGCTTGTCTAAGCTTAATCACTCCTTCGAACAAGGCATACAGGATGCAGCTTCTGCCGAGCCGACTACTGACAATACAGGTACAGTACAAGAGGCCTCCTCGGATACGTTGGGGGTACTATCGATTGACAAGATTGATGTCCGCTTACCGATTCTGGAGGGTGCAACGGAGGACAATATGAAGGTAGCTGCAACCCATCTTGTCGAAACCACCCGTATCGGGAATAAAGGTAATGCTGCCATAGCCGCTCATCGCGCCCACAAAAAAGGACGGCTGTTCAATCGTCTGGGAGAACTCCAGATTGGTGATTCAATGGAAGTCACCTTGGCAAATCGAACAATTATCCAATATAAGGTAGATCAGATATCCGTTGTAGAGCCAAATGACTTATCTGTGCTGGAGGATCCCGGGCTTGGGCAGGTCCTTACCTTGATTACCTGTGATCCACTCGTCAATCCAACACATCGCCTAATTGTAAGAGCTATTGAAGTGAAACCAAATATTACGGGGACTTGATCCTGCCTTAATATCATCAAAAAATACCCTCTAGCATATTCACACGTCGACGCTAAGCCTTCGTAGTGATTGCTAGAGGGTATTTCTATCTACACACGATGAATTTTAGATACTTTGTGTTTCGATCTAGCGTTGAAGCTGTTGTCTGCGGCGGAAGTACATGAATCCCGCGCTACCTAACGCCATCAGCATCATGCCCACAGCAGTGTAAGCCATTGTGCTCTCTTCACCTGTTTGTGGCAACATTCCCTGAGATAACGAATTTCCGTTTGGCTGTGATGCAGAATTTCCATTGCCCTGTGACCCATCTGTACCCGTTCCAGCAGGAGGTGCAAGTGCACCATCCCCATCCGGTGCATCTGTATCCCCAACTGGAGGTGCATTGTCGTCACCGTTGGAATCGCCAGGCGAAGGAGGAGTTACTCCGTAATCTTCATCTGTTGGAATTTCGGTTCCGCCTTCAGGTTCAGTAGGTCCAGTAACCACTGTGCCTGGGATAGACGTTCCTGGTGTTTCCGGTCCTGGTGTTACTGGTTTCTCCGGATCTGGTGTTACACCCGTAGTAGGTGTTCCCGGATTATAAGGTCCACTAGATCCACCACCCGATACCGGGATGGCCTGATTCGTTTTTTCCACAACTACGGCTTCGGTTTGTATGTTCGTAATTTCAAATGGAACTGGTGTTGTTTCCAACATGTATCCGTTAGGTGCTTTTATTTCAACCAACTGATATTTATTGATATCCAAGCCTTCCAGTACAATTTCACCTTGTTGATTGGTTGTCAGTGTAGCTTCATCTAGACCTGTTACCTTGTGGAACTCCCAATTCCCATTTGCATCCATCAATGCAGTCTGAGCCCGTAATTCAAACACAGCTCCTTGAAGGTGCTGAGTTCTACCCGCATTGGTTTTAATCAATTTAACAGAACGTTCATTTTTTTTATTTTCAATGGTCAATTGAGTTTCCGGTTTGATAATAGATACAAGGGTCTCCGGCTGTTCAATAACAAATCCTTCTGCCTTGGTTTCTACCAATGTATACGAACCATAGTCCAAACCATCGAATTCAATGATCCCATTTAGGTCGGTTACTTTTGTATCGATGACACTGTTGGAACGATCACGCAATTCGAATTCAATTCCGCTTAATACGGACTTATCCTTGGCATTTACTTTGGTAACGACAAGTTTACCGCCTGCACCCATTGCATTCGACTTCGTCAGTGTAATAATCTGAGTCTGATTCTCTACAATCGTAAACGGAATTGGTGTAGCATCCAATTGATAAAACTCAGGTGCCACGACTTCTACCAGCTCATAATCCCCTGGCAACAGTCCACCTTTGGCGATCTTCCCATCTTCCCCTGTCGTTAACTCATCGATTTTCTCTCGCGTTGCTCCGTCCTTGGAGTACAATTCGAAAGTTGCACCCTTAAGTGTCTTGGAGGAGTCCACCGCATCTACCTTGGTTAATTCAAAGCCTTGACGAATCTTTTTATTTTCAATTTCAAAAGCAATATCCGCATCCTTGAACTCAATCGTTTTACCTGAGGCAGAGCCATATTCAGGATCAACCAAGTATCCTGCCGGTGCAGATAATTCTTTTAACTTATAAGGTACACCGTTGGTTAGATTGTTTAATCGATAGTTTCTGGAGCTTTCAACCACACCATTCTCGTCCGTTGGTTTCAAGGTTTCCAGAAGCGTAGTTCCAGACGCATTATAGATTGCAAATATTGCACCCTCCAGCGGAACTCCTGTATCACTGACTTTGTGAATTCTGATTTTGCCCAGACCTGTAGAGGCTCCTCCACCTGCTCCAGCCAAGGAAACTTTGATTCCCGACTGATTACCTTCTCCGATTACCGAGGAAGATTGGCCTGCAAATTCAACCTTATTCACAATTCGGGCGCCATGATCGGCATTAATATAAGACTGATATTCCAAAATGAATGCGGTATGAATATCTTTCTTGAAGGTGAAGGTAAATGTATTGCCCTCCACGTCCAATTCATAATCAGCCGGATCAACAAGTCCAGCTTTGGTGGATACATTGCCTGAATTGTTGGCAGGTAAATTAGTTGCATATAATCTCAATGAATCAGCCAATAAAATCTGGTTCTCTGACAAGGTATCTGTTAATTGATTACCCGCAGGAATGAAAGATTGACTTGGATTGATATTTACCGTCCATGATGCTTTATCCGTTGTACCTTCTTGCTTCCCTGTTTTGCGGACGTATACACCACCGTTGGCAGGTGTAACACTGGCTGATCTATTAAATCGTATTGCACCACCCTCACCATCCGTCAGAACAGCCTGGTTGGCATAAGCGCCTACGACAGAATATGGTCCATCCAGACTTGTTTGGTACTGAATGCGATAAGCCATTTTGCCCATGTTACCCAGATCCAACACAAAACCTTTACCGTCCGGATTCAGCTGGAATTGACCAGGTGTGAGCGGAACCTCGCTACCTACAGCAGTAACATTATTGGCTCCCTGTAACTCTAACTCATGAACCTTCAATGAACCGTCTACAAAAGATTGGTTACCTGTGTAGGCATCCTTGAGGATGGCTTCGTGAATATCGAACAAGTTGTAGTTTACATCAATTGTCCACGTGATCGTTTTGTCTTTGGCGCTGTATTCGCCCTTCTTGTTACCATTTTGAATGGTATACTCTTGCGGTTTGACCATAGCCGATTTGGTAATCGCAGTCTGTGCTACATCGGACTCTTCCCAATCGATCTTGGCAGAGTTGCGATATTCATTATCCGTTGGCATACCTGCCGTCGGATCAAAGCTTGTCGTATAGGTAATGACATGTTCCGTGTTAATGGTAACGCCGTCTTTCAGGCGAACGGAGAATCCTTTTTCATACGTTGGATCAGCCGGGTCTGGAGTCAGTTCAAAGTCGTCTTTGTTAACCCCACTTACTTGAAGACTACCCGGAATCAGCTTCATGTGTCTGCCTTCATAATTGTCGGTGATGACGATATCCGTCATGTCCTGCAAATCACGGTTCAACACCATCTGCCATTCGATTTCTTTTGTGTTGAAGTTTTCACTTTTTACGCTTTTTGCAAAAATGACTTCCCGAATGTCTTTCCGGCCTGTTTTGGAAGTACCATCATACATGTTCACTGTGTTCGTAATGGTATCGTTGGTATATACACGATGAATGGATTGTGTATCATATTCGATCTCATAGGCCTTGGTAATGTCGTTATTAAAATGTAATCTGAAGCCGTCATCGAACCCTGTATTCACCGCTTCAAGTGTGTATTCATTCGGATTCACCAGCGTTCTGTTCGAAGCGGCTCCGCTCGAATTAATATCCACCTGGTACACCTTGACGGAATTGTTGATCAGTTGCTGTTTTGCCGTATCAAAACGGTCTTCAATCCATGCATTCGTTTGCATGATTTCTTGCTGATTGTAGTTATATTGCACTTTCCATGTAATCGTCTGTGTCACCGGATCATATGCACTATCTTGCCCTGACTTGTTCAAAGGCTCATTAAAACTCACACGAACTCGGCCAATATCGGTTTCGTTGTGCTCGCTCTGATCCGTTGTAAGCGCAACCTGGTTTTGATACTCCACGTTGGTGAACGGAGCAGTGGTTGGTGCTTTAACACTTGTCGTATAGGTTACACGATAGGCCTTATCTGTATCTCCCAATTGAATTGGAAACTGTGGTTCCGTTTGAACTACTGGGCCTTCTTTTACAGATCCATTCAATTGCACTTCCAATTCGCGAATTTCGATATTGCCCTTGAGCTCCAGCTCTGCTGGGAACGTGTCTGCAAGAACAGCATTTTTCATAGCCTTCTCGCCTTGGTTAAAATCTACGGTCCATTTAATTTCATCCGAGTTGAAGTTGTCTTTGTTTGCGCTTCCCGATTTCTTCAACTTATCTACGGCTGTGTTGGCAAAATGTACATCAATGATGCTCTGCCCTACGGAACTAAAGTCTATCTGTTGTTTCAAACCATCTTCCATCTTGCTCTCATCAAACTTAATCCACACGTAGAAGTTGCCTTCCAGCTTCGCATGCTCGATCAGTTCATTAAAGGTAAAGATGATTGTGCCATCTGGATTCACCACATACTCCCCAACACCGCCATCCAGATTACCTTTAAGCTGCGATCCAATGATGAATTTATCGGGCAAGTTAAAGGTGAACGTGGAACCATCGCTGTAGTTGTGGGTGTCATTTGCAAGCCCCCATGTAAAGACTACAGCCACCTCATCCTGAATGCGTGGTCGAATATCCTCGATTTTATCTCCTTTGACTTCAATCGTGCCATTCCCGTTGTCTTCTGGTGCCTGATTGTACATCTGCACACTGGTAATCAATTGATCTGTAATTACCGGGCCTGCAGCTGCGATTGCTAAACTGCTCTGGTTGAGGTTTCCCTCCCCCTCTTCTTCCGGAGTGGCAGCAACGTCAACGTTGTTGACCTCTTCCGAACCTGCCAAACCTTCTTCTGACGCTGTATCGCTGATTGCACTGGCTGGCAAGTTAGTTAATTCATCCTGAGCATGCATTGTTGGTGTAAATATCCAACCCTGCATCATTTGCGTGACCAGTAACAGAGCAATGATCACTATGCTCACTTTTTTCCTCATTTTTTGCATATCCTCCTCGTACGTAGTGTTGGCATACGCCGAAGATTAGAATAGCAAAGCGACATATACAAAAAATAGACAACACTAAAATCCTCGCTTTTGGACACAAAATTGAACACAAAAAAGGATACTCCTCAATCGGAGCATCCTGTTCAAATGGTTGTTATATTGTCCAGTTAATTTTGACGCGCAGATCGGTAGTACCTTCCATTTTGGACACATAATAAGATATCGATTTCATGCCAAGTTGGTACAAATCCTGCAAATCTTCAATCAGCCCAGCCTCCGTACCCTTGTACCTGAATGTCAGCGAGGTTCCGCCTTCCTTCAGCTTACTCTGAACCTTGGTCTTCAGGGCAGCATGGCCTTTAACCGCATCCTCTTCATCATACAGGGAATAGTCGAGAGCGTGGTACAGCTTCTGATAAGCGGCTTTTTTGCTATCTCCAGCCTTCACCAGCTTTAATAAAGCTTCTCGATATGGGGCTGGCGCAGCGGGGTACTTGCTTTTGCCTGTCCAGATATGGTCACGTGCCATCTCATCATCACTCAGCAAATAATAGCTGTGGCTCACCTTACCTTTGCGGTCAGGGGTAGGATCATCCCAGGTGGTGTCCATGTGATACCACTTGCCGTCCAGGTTCACGATATTCCAGGCATGAAGCTGCCCACCTGCTGTACCTTCCACAATCCGGTTATCGATACCTACTCGCTCCAGCATCCGATAGGCCAACAGTGAATATCCCTGACATACGGTACTGCCTGTAACAAGCCCGTCGTAGGCCGTATATTTCTTGAGCGAAGTATCGTAGGAAAGGTTAAGCACAATCCAGTCATGGATGACCTTGACCTTCTCATGATCCGTCATGCCTGGTTTGATGATTTCTTTCAACACGTTTGTGACTTTACGATTCACATAATCCGTCTGCTCCTTGGTCTCCCGATAGGAGAGAGTCACATGCACCTCGGCGGACACATTGGATCCTTTATAATTAAATGCATAACTTTTAACGGTATATTGGATATAGGGGTCACTCTTCATTGCCTCATCGATGGAGGTTTGTAATTGTTTTTTGAGGCCTTTCACATTGCCTTTGTATGTAAAAACAAGTTCCTCCGTTCGCTGTGACATTGCGGTAAGCAAGGTCTGGCGCAAATCTGTTGCCGTGGATATATCCGATGTCCCTGATGCAGCATACAGTTGATCCAGATCAACCGTACGTGGTAACGCTACAGCAATCAGACAGCCTGCCAGCAGTATGGTGATAATTCGTTTCCCGTTCTTACCCATGAAAGGAACCCACCCTTCTTTGCAAAGTTCTCACGCCCTATTGTATCACAAAAGGGTCTGTCGTCATTCTAGTTTTGTAAAAGCAAATCAAAAGAGACCTTCTATGGAAGGTCCCTTTGATCTTTAGTTCATTGAATCACGATTACCCGTTATCTTCATCCTATGATTCGCTTGGGCATGATATGAGTGATTCCTCGTCTAATACAGGCGATTACCACTCATAAATGTCTCTGTTTTACCTTGAAGCTTCGCCAGCCGTTCCAATACCTGTGACGCTTCAGCTACCGTCACTTTGCGTGCAGGCATGAACCGTCCTTCAATCGAAGGAAGCAATCCCAGCTTCAGACTCAGGGAAACCGCTCCCTTACTTGTAATGGCACTGGCATCCGCAATGTTGGGAAGATCCGATGGCAACGTATAGAATCCGGCAAGCTTCTCATAGCGTAAAATACGTACAAGCAGCACTGCCAATTCTTCACGTGTCATCTCTTCCTGCGGATTCAAATTCTGTTCAGGGTCCGCTCCGGCAAGCCAGCGCTGATCGATTAATGCCCGAACTGCCTTATAATACGGGCTGTCAGGTGTCACATCAGCGTATAACTTGTCATCTCCGTCCCCACTGTAGTAAAGATCCATATTTGGATTAATCGCTCTTGCCAGATAGTTAAACCAATCTCCTCGGGTAATCACACGATCCGGGAATACGCGTCCCTGCTCATCAGCAAGCAATACGCCATGCTGTGTCATATTGCGTAGAGCTGCTTCGGCCACATGACCCAAGATGTCCGTAGGTTCAGCCTTGGGTGCAGAGCTTGTGTCCCCGTATAAAAGCTTCCACTCTCCTGTGTTCGCATCCAGCGCTTCATAGTTGCCATAGATTGAATTCTCATCACGTGTAGGCATATAAGCAAGGTTCACCCCCGCTGGGATGACTTGACCACCGTTCGTACCATATCCGCCATAACGGGAATATGCGAGGATCAGCTTGAACTCCTCCAGATAGAGTGCCTTGGCCTCTTCATAACTGATGGCTGGCTTATCATCTGCTGGCAATTGTTCAGGTTTTGCGGCAATGCGTGTATAGAACTCGTTCACGGTTCCATCGTTCAACACCTGCACTTGTGCCGTATCATCTTTCACCTGAATTCCGTTCAGATAGCGTTGGAACATAAACGTACGAGCATCGTCTATCTCAATAACGTTAGCCAGTCGGAACTGCTCCGTTGCGTCTGGAACTAGCGCAATCACTGTGTCCATCGCCAGTTTCTCAGCCTGCTTCCGCGTTACCAATTTGCCTGCCTTCTCCTCAGCCGGCTTCTCCTGTTCCATCTCCGGTCCGATTCGTTGCATCATCGTATAGCTGTAGATCTGCCCGGTAACTGCATCTACCTGTGCTGAGATATCCCGCATGAACATATAGGACATATTGGCACTTCGATCACTCCAGCTCAAACTCCACACCTGATTGTTCGGACTTGAGTAATATCCCTTGCCCAGCTGGCTATGTTCCAGCTTATAACCCTTGGGAATATCAAAGTTTGTTGCGACCCGATTGGCGGCCTGTTGAACATTTAACCTCGTACCATTGGCCGGCACAAAAGGCGTTACATCACCTTTCAACTTCGTATCCTGCTGCAAAGAATCTTCATTCACAGCTTTACCTGTTAATGTATTAATCCGTTCCAACGTATTGGCTTCAATCGGAACGATACTGATATTTTTTGGTGTATATGCAAGATAATACTGCTGACCCTGTTTGGAAGATAGACGATCTTTGGCGATATAAGCCAGTTCCACATCGAACTGTTCTTCAAACTGCTGTCTTGCCTTCTCTTCTGAAGCTGCCGGTTTCGATGAGGGATACTTGGCTTCAATAGTACCTCGTGAGTAACCTGTCACCAAACCACTTTCATCCACATTAATGTAGACTGTCTCTGCATCAGATAACAATCCATCATGTTTTAACTGGTACCCGTATCGATACTCTGTTCTGCCAAACAATGACTCTTGTTCAATGGAAGAATACAGATCTCCAAGCGGAGCATATTCATTGTCCTTAAGACCTGGAATCGCTTGGTACAACAATGCCACGGCCTTTTCTTCAGCTTCAGCTTTGGTTAGCTTCACATCCGATTCCGAGACATGTTTGTCCAGGATATCCGACGGCAAATGTACACTTAACACTTCCCCTGTGCCTGCATGTACAGTTCCACTGAATCCCGACGTATGATTACCTTGTGTAATCTGGAACCCGATCTCCCATGCCTTGTAGTCTGGCGTTGGATAGGAATTAGGTGAATCGAATCGTGCAGATGAGATTGTTGCTTTTTTTAACAATGGAAACAATTTCAGTATATTTTCACTGGCTTGCCTGGATGAGATTTTTGCTCCCTCTGGCACGTCATTGCTCGTTGCGTCTAGTTGTTCATTTTCCCCCGTTGTCGCTTCGGTCAACTGCTCTGCTTGCGCGGCTGATGCACTGCCTGCAAAACCTGGTGTTTGCGAAGCAAGCAGCAGTGTTGCCATCGCTGCGGTTGTTGCTTTGGTTGCGAACATTTTCAAAGTTAGATTACACTTCCAATTCAAACTCAAATCTGGACCTCTCCCTTCAATTTCATACAAAGAAGCATAACAAATAACCTCGCATGAATATTGCCAGTCTATTCTATGATACCATAAGCTTCCTTTTTAATCGTCGTTTTCGGGGCAATTTTACAAATGTGAATTTCTGCATATTGCTATTAACAGCAAAAAAAACGCCAACCACGTTGGCGTTTTCTCTATTAGCCTGCACTCTTATGTAGGCTGATTCTACCTTGTCAACTACTCGCTATAGACGAATCGTTCGACTTCGCCTGACCTTGAACATGGATTTTCAAAAAGGGAATCACGGTATCCCAGAAGGCGGGATCTTCCTCGGAACAACTGTGTCCTCCGCTGTTGACCCATAGATGTTCAACAGGCGGATCGGCTTTGGACATAAAATATTCAAGCTCACTCGGGGGAATGAAATTATCTCCCTTGGAGTGCACCATAAGCATTGGCAGTTGCATCCCCCTGCGCCGTTCATTCAGCATCATCACCGGTTCACGCTGACGATAGGATTTCAGAGATTCACCCAGTCGCCAGAACCAGATTCTCGGAATTAACTGGGCCAGTGGAAATAAGGGCAGACGCCGGCGTCTCAGCTCTGAACTGACGATTACCTCAAATTGCGATGGCATCGAGTCCGTAATCACTGCTGATACAGGAATTCCCTCCGTCACTGCAAGAATCGTACCCAGTCCACCCAAAGAATGTCCAAGTACTCCGATGGCATCCGCATCAATCTCTGGTCGTGCAGTCGTATACTGCAACGCCGCGAGCAGATCATCCCGGAACAGGTAGGCAGATGCAGCACGAACCGGATCACTGGCCCCATGACTACGCACATCATACATAAATAAGGCATATCCAGCTTCCCAGATCGGACGTGCGTAACGAAGAACACGGGAGCGATTGGAGCCCCATCCATGTGCAATGATAACGAGCGGCCATGGTTTCGGAATGTCGGCTCTGGCCGGGATGAACCAGCCATGCACCCGACCTCCCCCACTGTCAAAGGTCACATCCTCAAATGGCATTGGGGGTGTCAGTGTGATTGGAATCTTCTTAGGTGTCTGGCTCTTTACCGCTGCCTTCCATAAACCACCTGCCGTTACTGCGGCCACGGCGAGCATGCCGCCTATCATTGTTTTAGCTTTCACAGGGCATCTCTCCTCTCCGAATTCTGGCATACATCCATCATAAAACAATAGAGTGAACGGCATGTTAAGTCACATGGGTTTTTATGATAAAGATTAATCTAACAACTAATTTTTCGGAACCATCATATATATACCCAAATATACATATCCCTCATCTGATGCTGGAATCCTAGACTACAGCTGCTTCCACAAATCTCCGTGCACATGCTGAAATCCACTCATGATCTCCTGCTACAAGAGCTTCTCGTGGTAAAAGGGCACTTCCCAGACCCACTGCAGCAGCGCCTGCTGCATAATAATCAGCAATATTCTCCAGTGTGGCACCACCTGTTGCCAGCAGTGGAATATGATTCAGTGGAGCTTTGATCTCCCGCAGATACGGTATGCCCAAACTCGCCATCGGAAACAACTTCACAACTCGTGCTCCCGCTTCATGGGCAGCGACAATCTCCGTGGGTGTCATGGCTCCAGGCCAGATCTCGACACCATGTTCTACAGCATATTCAATGACAGACAGATCGACATTGGGAGACACCAGAAATTGTGCTCCTGCAGCGACCGCTTCCTTCGCCATCTGCACATTCAGAACCGTACCCGCTCCAACATAAGCCTTTCCTTCATGCCGCTCACGCCAGTCTGCAATAATATCATGTGCTCCAGGTGTGTTTAGTGTGACTTCCATCAGTCGGATGCCACCACCTGTCATACCTTGTCCAGCTGTTACTGCCGCTTCGCGGCTTATACCGCGCACAATCGCAACCAGCCTTGACTCCAATAGTACTTCCGTCAAATTCATATCCAGTTCCCCTTGCTTCATCAATTCGGCAGCCGAAGACAGGCAATCATGGTCACCGCTTTTCCGTTATTCATTATTGTAAGGCATATCCTCCCCTGGATGAAATACATTAATCCATTACTGAAGTGAATTCGAGAGATACTATAAAGTGAATACATTTCAACGTAAAAAAACCTCTCCATGGAAATGGGGCTGGTTCACCCATTCAATTCCACGAAAGAGGCAGTATTTCGACTGAAAATACTAAGCATTTTCCAACACGTTATCCTTCTCCAAATCTTTAAAGTATCGATCGTTATATAACATACTCGGATGTGTTGGATGATAGGCGAGTGCGATATCATTATGTTCCCGGGCCTTGGCACGGTTACCCATCCGGTCATAACACACACATAGTTGCAGATGCGGCATCCAGGTCCAGGCTGCTTCATTCAGCACTACCATAGGATCATCGGGACGTACAGCACGAGTCGCCTGTTCGTACCAGAACAGGGCCTTGCGATAATCTTCACGGTCGGCAAAATAACCACCCAATCGACAGCAAATCTCGGCTCTTGGCAAATCATAGGCAAATGATCGGAACAACGCGGTGACTTCCTGTTCCGGACGTTCAAGTGCAGCTTCACAATCCGCAATTTTCTGGCACGCAGCGATCTGATCTTCCACCCAGCCCAGCCCGGTATCCAGAAACTTCTCATAGTACTTCACCGCATCCTCATGCTGTCCATGGTCCTTCAGTTCATTACCGAAGTAGTACAAGTCACGCGGCCCAAATTCCTCTCCGGCCTGTTCCCTTTTGCGATAGATCCGCAGATTCCGATCGGTATACTCCTTATCTTTCTTGTGGGTAACCGCTATATCACTATGCAGCAGATTGCCCGCTACAGCCAGGTATTCATGCACCGCGCCAATCCAGCGAAATTGCCGATCCCGACGCACCAGACGATTCCGGCGTAGGTTGTAGGCTACCTTGCCATCTGCTGTGAATGACAGATTGTAATCCATCGTGACACTATCAACATCCGGGTCCAGCGAACGTTTCAAGGCGATCAGTTTCGCCCGATCTTCCGGTTCAAACACATCGTCGGCATCCAGCCACAGAATATATTCACTCTTTGCCTGATCGAAAGCATAGTTGCGTGCTGCTGCAAAGTCATCCACCCACTCAAAATCAACAATACGATCCGTATATCTGGAAGCAATCTGACGGGTACGATCCGTCGAACCGGTATCCACGATTACAATCTCATCGGCAATACCGTTGACCGAGTCCAGACATCTGGCAAGGGAAGCTTCTTCATTTTTCACAATCATACACAGGGTAATACTGATCGTCTCCTCACCTCTTCTCGCCCTGCGATTAAAGGCGGATACCCCCGGCAGTTCGGACAATCGATAAATGTGGTACGCAGGGAAATGAGTATCGACGAACAAACGAAAACCCAGTGCCTGAGCACGAATGCAAAAATGACGATCTTCACCCCAGAAGGATACATTGGGGATCTGGTCATATGAAACTCCTGCTGCCAGCACATTTTTGCGAATAAGAGTACATGCCCCCAGCCCTCCAACTTCATAACAACCCGGGATCCGCAACTGACTCAGAAAAGCAGTCGTTTGTGTGCCCTCGTCCTCCGCCTCGGTTCCGTCTAATGTTTTACCACCGCGGCGATACAAGGCATACTCATCTTGCAACCATACCTGTGGCATTTCCCTGGCATCCGGTTGCCAGCGGGTCCAAAAGATATTGGATACAATGTCTTTGCCATTCGATACAAGTTGCTCCAGCGTCCGTGGATGCAGCACCAAGTCAGAATCAATCAGGAAAACCCCATCGTAGTGATTGTCGCGTGCATATTGCAATATGCGATTTTTCAAACCGGCTACACGCCAAATCTGCTCATCCTGCCAATAGTGTCCTCCCTCATCCTTGCTGTACACCCCTTTGTTGTCAGGACTACCGCTACCATGTTCATCTGCTTGAATAACCGTCCCTTCATGTTGAAGCACAAATTCATGCAATATATTCGATGCGGCTTCTTCCACGTTATCGTCAACAAACAGATAATCCGTCTTCACTGTTGTTCGTTCCAGTGCATGCAGAGAATCCAGAAATTCACGGAGCACTGGCGTTGTCTGGCGAACCGGGCTGGCGATCAGTATTCTTTCCTGGCCAAGCTCTTCAAGCTTTTCCGATTGGCGGGTTTCCAGCGATTTATCAGAACGTCTGGACGGTCGATGATTACTATGGCTCTCTTTCTTGCTCTCATCTTGCTCCGCATTTTGATTTTCTTTCTCATTCTCTTTCCCTTGTAAATTCAGCTCTATTTGAGGTTGGGATTCTTCTTGCGATGGGTGTAACGGGTCTTTCTTCAACGTGCTCACTCCCCCTCTCCTTATTCGAACCATGCCAACAGTCGTGGCTCTTGATCCAATATCGATTCGTACTGTTCCTTCCAGCCGTATCTTGCTTCAGGGTCCAGTGCTTGATAACGTTCATATTTGCGGATGCGGTCTTCTTCCCGCGCCCAACCATAGTGCTTCACCCGGGGAGCATGACATCCATAGGACCAATGCTGGATCGTTAACGGAAAACGACCACAATGCTGGGGTGTCTCTTTCCATTCATAGTTCATCCCCGGGTGATAACGAATCAGAAATGGCCGATAATAGGCATGCGCCTGCCAGAACTCATCTTCCCGGTAATGCGTCTCACTCCACATATCAAACAATCTGAAATAGATCGCATCTTCATTGCCACTGAGCAGCAGATCACGTACCACACCAAAGTCACTGGTTAGAATCTCATCCGCATCCAGATTCAAAATCCACTCCGGATTGGTCGCCACCGTCTCTTCCCATTGCTGTTTTCTCAGGCTTACCTCGTCTGCAAAACGTGAAGCAGCGTTCTCCACTAATACGAGTGGAATACCGTCCAGAAGTTCCCGGCACAGCGCGACCGTTGCATCCGTACTTCCGTCATCAATGATTACTGCGCGATCAATCCAGGGACGATGTCTCTCCAGTGCCTGCCTGAGATAGCGATTCTCTTCATTACGAACGATCATCGACAAGGTAATATGTGGTCTTCCATGTTCCTCATGTCTATCCAAATCTTCACCCCCTGCTCAAGCTTCTACCTATTAAAATGTCGGACACACGATACCTGGACGAATCACAATCCTCTATTTCCAATCTATGCAGAGCCGGAATGCGGATATGCAGGCCAAGTAAACCTTTCATGGGGTTAATCTTGATGAACGACAAAAAAAGCACCCGCCTTCGCGGATGCTTTTAAGGTAATCACAAGATTAATGTAGTGAAATAAATGAATTAACGGTATTCAGCCAAACGATCATTGAGACTACGTGTCTGTCCATAGACTTCCTGGTACAGTGTGAACAGTCCATCATAGACGGCAACCGTTTCCGGGTTCGGCTCATAGGACTTCGCTGGACGAATAAACGCTGTTGCACATTCCTGCAAGGACGGGAACCAGCCACAACCATAGGCAGCCAGCATTGCTGCACCCATCGCAGGACCCTGTTCGCTCTCCAGCTTCACAATCGTGGCGTTAAAGACATCTGCCTGCATTTGCAACCAAGCTTCGTTCTTGGCACCGCCACCAATGGAGATGACTTCATTGACGGTTTTACCTGCGCCGCGCAGAATATCAATGGATTCGCGCAGCGAGAAGGTAATGCCCTCCATTACCGCACGTCCAAAGTGCTCCAGCTTGTGCCCTGCATCCATACCGATGAAGCTACCACGGATATTCGCATCCGGATGAGGTGTACGCTCCCCAACGATATACGGTGTGAACAACAATCCATTGCTGCCCGCCGGAATCTGATCAATGCCCTGCAAGAGCACATCAAATGATTTGTCCGCGGCAAACGTATCCTTGAACCAGGACAGGCTATATCCTGCGGCAAGCGTTACCCCCATAATATAGAAGGCATCTTTCTCCCCGTGATTGAAAAAGTGTACTTTGCCTTCGAAGTCGAGATCTTTGCGCTCTTCGTAGGAAAGCACCACCCCGGACGTTCCGATGCTGCACATCGTCTGTCCTTCACTCAGAATGCCTGCGCCAATGGCACCACACGCATTATCCGCACCACCTGCATATACTTTCGTCGCAGCCGCCAGACCCGTTTGATCCGCAATCTCAGGAAGCAACGTGCCCACTTCCTCAAACGATTCCACAAGACGTGGACAAAGAGAGATTGGCAGCTCGAATGCTTCTGCAATCTCATTGCTCCACTGTTTGCCTGCAACGTCCAGCAGCAAGGTACCCGCTGCATCGGAATAATCCATAGCGTAATCCCCGGTCAGGCGATAACGCACATAGTCTTTTGGCAACAGGAACAAGGTTGCTTGCTGTAACAATTCAGGCTCATTCTCCTGAACCCACAGAATTTTCGGCAAGGTGAATCCTTCCAGTGCACGGTTCCGGGCAATGCTTAACAGCTTGCTGTCCAGCACTTTTTCGATGCGACGGCACTGAGCTGTAGTACGTGTATCATTCCACAGGATTGCGTTACGCAGCGGTTTACCTACTGCATCCACCAAGACCAGTCCGTGCATCTGACCGGAGAAGCTCAATCCCTCGATTTCCGATGGCTGCACGCCAGACACTTCAAGCAATTTACGCAGGGAAACAATCGTCTGCTCTACCCAATCTTCGGGATTTTGTTCGCTGTATCCAGCCTTCGGCTGGTACAACGGGTATGCCTCGGATGCTTCAAATGCCACTTTTCCCTCACGATTGACCAACACGGTTTTAACCGCACTGGTTCCCAGATCGACACCAATTACGTAACTCATAGGTTAACTCCTCTCGTTTATAACAGGATTGTATAAATGAAACCTCGATGCTCATGTGGTCACTTCGTGAGCAGAAAACCCTTGGATCGCCGTTACCCCCAGATTTCCTTTATACCCTTTAGCAAGGGTGAAATCCGGGGATAAATGCGACCGCTTTGCTTCCTCAGGTCCTTTCTGCTCACTCCGTTCTGCATACACCATCTTAGACAACCATTTATATCAAAACAGTAAAAACGTACTCGTTTTTGTAGCAAAAAAATTGATCCAATGACCTTGATTCGTCATTGGTTATAAATGAAACCTTGATACGCATGTAGATCACTTGTGCATGATTGGCTCAGGTATCAAAAAACCGTCCCCGCCTTCCCAGGGGAAAGTCGGGGACGGTCCGAATGTCATGCTTGTTCAGGCGTTCCGTGGTACAAGCTCGTGCAGGGAGGCATGGGTACATGCCATTCCTTACACAGATGAATTCTAAAATTAGTCAGCCAAGATATACTGGTTGAGTTGTGCTCTCAGCAATTCCTGACGTCCGGATTGGTTCTTGCGTGGGCTTTCATTGTTGAGTGCGTACTCAGCAAGGGAAGCAAGTGTTGCTTTACCTGCAACCACATCTGCACCAATACCTTCGCTGAAGCTGCTGTAACGTTTTTCGATGAAGTCATCGAATACGCGATCTTCAATCAACTTCGCTGCTACTTTCAGACCTTTAGCATACGTATCCATACCTGCGATGTGTGCCAGGAACAGATCGTCTGCTTCGAAGGAACCACGACGTACTTTCGCGTCAAAGTTCACACCGCCACGGCCGATACCGCCGTTTTTCAATACTTCATACATAGTCAGTGTCGCATCGTACATATCAACCGGGAACTCATCTGTATCCCAACCGATCAGCATATCGCCTTGGTTCGCATCAAGGGAACCGAGCATGCCGTTCGTACGAGCAACGCGAATTTCGTGATCAAATGTATGACCAGCCAGTGTAGCATGGTTCGCTTCCAGGTTCAGTTTGAAGTGTTTGTCCAAACCGTATTTTTGCAAGAAAGCAATGGAAGTTGCTGCATCATAGTCATATTGGTGTTTCGTTGGCTCTTTTGGTTTAGGCTCGATCAGGAATTGTGCGTCAAAACCAATTTCCTTCGCGTAGTCTACAGCCATGTGGAACATGCGAGCAATGTTGTCTTGCTCCAGTTGCATGTCTGTGTTCAGCAATGTGTCGTAACCTTCACGACCGCCCCAGAAGACATAGTTTTCAGCGCCCAGACGTTTCCCCACTTCCAGACCTTTCTTGATCTGTGCTGCAGCGTGAGCATACACGTCTGCGTTGCAAGTGGATGCTGCACCAAACATGAAGCGTGGGTTCGAGAACATGTTCGCTGTGTTCCAGAGCAGTTTTTTGCCGCTGGATTTCATATGATCTTCAATCAGATCAACGATTGTATCAATGTTGCTGTAGAACTCGCGCAGGTTGTTGCCTTCTGGTGCAATGTCCACATCGTGGAAACAGAAGAACGGGAGATTCATTTTTTCCAAAAATTCAAATGCTGCTTCCACGCGTACTTTCGCGAGGTCCAGACCCGAGTATTTATCCCATGAACGAACAGCTGTCTCTGCACCGAACGGGTCACTGCCGCCTGCAGTTAATGTATGCCAGTAAGCCATGCCGAAACGGAAATGTTCTTCCATCGATTTGCCGGCTACCACTTCTTCCGGATTATAATGTTTAAAAGCAAAAGGATTCTTGGAATCTTTACCTTCGAATGAAATTTTATTAACGGATTCAAAATAGGCCATGTGTAAAATGCCTCCTCAATAGTTTTAAGAAATCGTTTACACCGTTATCCTATCACATCGAATTCACTTTGTCTATTGGTTAAACAAAGTAAAAATAAAATTGTTTTTTACACGCTTGTTTACGCTATAATAGTCGAATAACTTGTTTCGGATGTGGGTCAGGACCCTTTAACAGAAGAATAGGAGTGCCTTAACGATATGAAAATAACCGGAGACCAGATGCTGGTCAAAAAAATAAACAAGTCGATCGTTCTGGATACGATCCGGCGCCATGCCCCTCTTTCTCGCGCACGAGTGTCCGAGGTTACGGGGCTGAACAAAGCAACGGTATCCAACCTGGTTGCTGATCTGATCAGTGATGACCTGGTACAGGAGATTGGCCCTGGGGAATCCAGCGGCGGACGTAAACCACTTATGCTGCTATTTCGAGGGACATCAGGCTATGCAGTCGGTCTGGAACTCAGTGTGACCCATTTGAAAGGCGTGCTTACAGATCTCGAAGGACACATCATTACAGAGTACGCAGTAACCTTGGAACATCATGACGTCTCCTCTGTACTGGAGCAATTGAAATTGGCAGCAAAACAGCTCATTGAAGCAGCTCCTGCTTCCCCTCACGGTGTCATTGGTATTGGCATCGGAGTGCCGGGCATGGTGGATGAGGCAGGAACGGTCCTGTTTGCACCCAACTTGGGGTGGGAGAAGGTAGCTCTGCGCTCGATGCTTGAAGAAGAATTTGAACTGCCTGTAACGATCGATAATGAAGCCAATGCTGGTGCCCATGGAGAGCTGAATTTTGGGGCAGGTATCGGTGTCCGTCACATGATCTACATCAGTGCAGGCATGGGGATTGGTTCAGGCATCATGGTAGATGGTGAATTATACAAAGGTGCGTGGGGATACGCAGGGGAAACAGGCCATATGTCCATTGAAGCGGAAGGTCTTCCCTGTTCCTGTGGTAATCGTGGTTGCTGGGAGTTATACGCATCGGAAAAAGCCTATGAGCACCCGGATCATCAGCTAAAATTACCTGCTCATACCACACGCGAGCTTATTCATTATGCGGAGCAAGGCCACGATGCTGTTCAAGAATTATACAACACGATTGGACGCAAACTGGGGATTGGCATTACCAATATCGTTAACAGTTTCAACCCGGAACGTATTATTATTGGTGGACCGCTCTCTGAAGCAGGTCCCTGGATTGAAACGGCATTAAAACAAGTTGTCGAAGAACGTACGTTACCCTATCATCGCCGCAGTTTGCAGATTGAATGGGCAGCTCTAGGCAGCCGTTCCACCCGGGTTGGTGCCGCTTACTCTGCAATATCCCAATTTTTAGGTAAAATAAGAGTGTCCGTCTAATAACAGATGAAAATTGACATCATTTCGCCCCATTTCCTCCCTTTTTGTTAAAGAAATCCAGATGTATAATGGGGTTATGTGATTTTTGTCATGGCTGTGTGGATATAGCTGTGTTAATTCCGATAACGAAACGGAGTGAAAAGAAGCGTGACCTACGTGGATACTTCAGATATCTCGGCGCAAATGTTTGTCACCGTACTCCTGTTCCTGATTGTGCTTGCGCCCCTGTTCAGCCTTGGCATACTCCGATTGTTTCAGAGCAAAAAGAAGGCTGGTTTCATGTACATGCTGTCAGGAGTACTTGTATATGTTGTGTTTCAGACTTTCATGAGTATTTTTTTCTAAATTATATTCTGCCTTAGCCACAAAAAACCGTACCCTTCCGGGTACGGTTCTTTCTATATCCTAACGGCTCGCGAAAACCGGAATTGCATATGAATCGAAAATTTCTTTCAACATATGATGATTCAGATAATCAGCCTGATTTAAGCTTCCAATGCTTTAGCAAATTGAGTTTTGTTCATACCCAGAATGCGGTGTTCACCAATGACAGTCAATGGCACGGCACGTACGCCCATGTCCCATACTTGTTGTGCAAATTCATCGCTAGTTTCGATGTTGCGCTCTTCATAAGAGATACCTTTGTCAGCCAGGAATGTTTTTACGGATTTGCAGTTGGGGCAGTTCGTTGATGTATATACAATTACGTTTTCCATGTTTAATTCACCTCATATGGTTTTATATTAATCTATAGTTTGGTTGGAATCAGCTAGTTCTATTAAAGAACAACTGCGCTGTGCTCCAAGCTCTCAATGTATTTCTCTGTGTCCATGGCAGCCATACATCCGCTACCTGCAGCTGTAATCGCTTGTTTGTAACGTGTATCCTGAACGTCACCACATGCAAATACGCCTGGGATGTTTGTCTCGGATGTACCTGGTGTAGTCAGGATATAACCGTGTTCGTCCGTAGTGATCTGTCCGCCAAGGAATCCGGTGTTTGGTGTGTGACCGATGGCTACGAATACGCCGCTTGCCGGAATCACTTCTTCTACACCTGTTTCGTTGTTCAATACTTTCAGACCTGTTACGCCGTTGTCACCAGCAAGGACTTCAAGTGGTGTACGATTCAAAGCCATTTCTACTTTTTCGTTGCTGCGTGCACGATCCTGCATGATTTTGGAGCCACGCAGTTCTTCACGACGGTGTACCAGCGTTACTTTGGAACCGAAACGGGACAGGAAGCTTGCTTCCTCCAGAGCAGAGTCACCACCGCCAATAACGATGATCTCTTTGTTACGGAAGAAGAATCCATCACATGTTGCACATGTGCTGACACCGCGGCCTACATTCGTTTCTTCACCAGGAATACCGAGGTATTTAGCAGATGCGCCTGTAGACAGGATCAATGTTTCGGATACGAGTTCCCCCATACCTTCAACTTGAATCTTGAATGGACGCTCGCTCATGTCGATGTTGTTCACCCAGCCAGTGCGGAATTCAGCACCGAAACGTTCTGCTTGTTTACGCATGTTGTCCATCAGTTCAGGACCCATGATGCCATCAGGGAAACCTGGGAAGTTCTCCACTTCCGTTGTTGTTGTCAGTTGGCCACCAGGTTGTGGACCTTCAATAACGAGCGGGTTCAAGTTGGCACGTGCCAGATAGATTGCTGCTGTCAGCCCTGCAGGGCCTGTTCCAATAATAATTGATTTATACATGTATAGTTCCTCCCCCGGGTTCTGCAAAAAGGTTAGACCCTCCGGCATCAAAAGCTTAGGCTTTTGCATACACTAGAACGAAAAGCCCATATCATGTCCACAAGACCTGCATGTGATATGACAATAGCCCTATGCAGAAACGGAATTCTAATTTATAATCATTCTAATCTGTTGTTCATTATGATCTCTTTTATGTACGGTGTCAATGCTCGGCAGCGATTATGAAGAAGTCTTCATCAGGAGGGAAAATGGAAGCATGAACGATGCACTCATTGGCAGTTTTATATCAGCTATGTCAACCGGCCTAGGGGCCGTACCCATTCTATTTATGCGCAAAATATCGCACCGTCTGCGTGATATCTTGTTGGCGTACGCCGCAGGTATTATGACCTCGGCCTCGGTGTATAATCTCATTCCGGAAGCGCTTGGCCAATCGAATCTCTTTGTACTTGCATTTGGTATTATGCTTGGTAGCCTGGTTCTACTGGTGCTGGAGATGAAGATTCCACACGTCGATCTGGAGAATCCCGAGAAAATGCCTTTTAAAATTGAAACCAAAGCCTTCATGATTATTGCAGCCATCACCATGCATAACCTGCCAGAAGGGTTATCCGTTGGCGTTAGCTATGCAAGCTCGGATGAGAACCTGGGCAATCTCATTGCCTTTTCCATCGGATTGCAGAATGCACCGGAAGGATTCCTGGTCGCCCTCTTTCTTGTGAACCAGAACATTGGCCGCTTCAAAGCGCTGGGTATTGCCACCCTGACTGGAGCGGTAGAGATTATTACCGCTATGATTGGTTACACATTAAGCAGTCTCGTAGCTGGTCTTGTGCCTTATGGTCTGGCCTTTGCAGCTGGTGCGATGATGTTCATTGTTTATAAGGAACTTATTCCAGAAAGTCACGGCGATGGCAATGCACGTGTGGCGACGATGTCCTTTTTGCTCGGGCTCATCACGATGATTGGTCTGACCGAACTGTTTTAATTGAAGACTAAAGAACCCGAGCGAACAGTCCAAGACTGTCGACCGGGTTCTTTGTTTAGCCACAAATGAAGATTCCATGAAATTACTGGGACCGTCTGTCAGAGATATTTCGCCCTCTCCTGATCAGGATTGAATAAATCGAATCAGTTCCGAATTGAATTTTTCCAATTCATCATAGAATGCACCATGACCACTCTCTTCAAAAGCAATCAGTTGAGACGAAGCGATGCCTTGGTGCATCTGCTCGGTGAACTCAAACGGACAGATCTCATCCTTTTTCCCGTGCAAAATGGCTGTTGGCACCCGAATCGAACTCAGGTCACCTCGCAAGTCCTCATCCCGCAACGCAATTGCACTGCGAATGGTACCATAAGATGAAGCTTCCATGCCGAGAGCGTGGAACCAATCCATGAATGGCTGGCTGTGTTTCTTAGCGAAGAACATGCCGCCAAACGTCTCCAGCAACTTCGGACGATCTGCAAAGATCGGCTCAATGATCTGCTCATTCAGCTGCTCTGGAGTCAATCCATACGAATAACCTTCACGCTGTGTGAACACAGGTGCTGCCGCAGATAACAAGGCCAGCTTGGAGACACCATGTCCCTTATGGCGAGCCATGTAATGTACTGCGATCGCTCCACCCATGGAGAATCCTGCGAGTACGGCGTCTTTCAGGTCCAGATCATCAATAACGGCACGAACATCATCTGCCATACGATCATAATCATATCCTGTGGAAGGCTTATCCGATAAGCCATATCCTCTAAAATCTACCGCAATGGCACGAATGCCATGGTTCGGCAGTACATTCAACTGATATTCAAACATTTTATAATTAACAGGCCAGCCGTGCAAAAAGACAACTGGGGTGCCTTCGCCAATATCTTCAACATATACTTTTACATTTGGTTCCACTTGTACATAACGTCCCATATTTCACAGCTCCCTTATTATCGAACCGTCTCTTCGAATCATTACCCGCTGACCCAAGGTTCAAACGTAAGCTGTTCAACCAGCCGCATACTACCAGCGAAACCAATTAACCATCTTCCTCTCCAAATCTGATTACCGTAGCAGCCTAAGTCCATTCAGAATAACCAGAATTGTACTGCCTTCATGACCTACCACACCCAAAGGCAATGCGACGTCTTGGAGGAAGTTACCTGCAATTAAGGCCAGAATAACGGTGATGGCAAAAAACATATTTTGTTTCACCGTACGCTGAGCTCGACGAGCCTGCCCAATGACCCAAGCGATCTCTTCAATGTTATCGTTCATCAGTACCGCATCAGCGACCTCCAGTGCAGTTCCGCTACCGGACAATCCCATCCCCATACCCACAGTAGCTGCTGCAAGTGCTGGTGCATCATTTACGCCATCCCCTACCATCAGCACAGGACCATACTGTTTGCGGAGCACTTGGACCTTCTCCACTTTATCTTCTGGCAGCAAGTCTGCATAGACCATGCTTACCCCCGTTTCACGCGCAATCACAGAAGCTGATCTGGCCCGATCTCCTGTTAACATCGCAACTTTTACACCCATGGCTTCCAGCTTTTTCACTGCAGCTGCTGCCTGTGGCCGTACGGTGTCCCGCATGGCGATCAGCCCAACTAATTCACCATCAGCCATAACAACGGATACGGTTTTCCCCTCCCCCTCAAGACGGGAGCGTACATCGCCCCACTCAGAAGATACCTTCACATGGTTAACACCATGTTCATCTGGATCACCAACGTTGCTATCTTTCATCTCCTCTGACTGCATTGATCCCAATACACCTGTTTTGCCAATGCTCCAGACCACACCATTTATAGTTCCTTCGATACCCCAGCCTGTTAGAGCCTGGACGTGCTCCGCTTCCTGAAGTGTAATGTTCTCCATGTTCGCCTGATCTACGATGGCACGAGCCAAAGGATGCATGGAGAGGTTCTCAATTGCCGCTACCGCAGCTAAGAGCTGGGCGCGATCTACATTTTCAGCCGTAATAATATCGGTGACTTGCGGGGTGCCCATGGTCAATGTACCTGTTTTGTCAAAAGCCACGACCTGCGTGCGTGCCATATTCTCCATATGGGCACCACCCTTGAAGAGAATGCCACGGCGCGCACTGCTGGACATCGCGGACAGCATGACAGGCATGATGGAAGACACCAATGCACAAGGTGATGCAACAACCAGAAATACCATCGCTTTATAAAATGCCTCGTTCCATGTCCAGCCAAGCAGCAGTGGAGTTCCTGCAATCACAAGTAAAGTCACCCCTACAACAATGCGCGCGTAAATCCCTTCAAACCGCTCCATAAAACGCTGGGAATCCGGCACTTCTGCCTGCGCTTCTTCCACCATTTTAATGATTTTGCCAAACAGTGACCCTTCAGCCGATTTTGTAACCTCTACGTATAAGGCACCCTCCCCGTTTACCGTACCTGCATAGACTTCATCCCCCGCAACTTTGTCCACAGGCAGGGATTCTCCGGTGATGGACGACTGATTGATAAAAGAACTCCCCCGGTACACGACACCATCTGCTGGGATGAGTTCTCCCGGTTTGACCAACAGCAGATCACCCGGCTGCAGATCATCAATAGCCACGAGGTTCATCTGTCCGTCCTCAATACGCAGTGCAGTCTCCGGCTTCAGCGCGAGCAATGATGAGATATCCTTATGACTGCGCTCTGTCGCATAACTTTCCAACGCACCACTGAGTGCAAAAATAAAGATCAGCATCGCGCCTTCATTCCAGTAACCGATGGCTGCTGCCCCAAGGGATGCGGCAATCATCAGCAGGTTTACATCCAGATCACGGTCCTTGACCAGTGTCTCGATGCCATCCTTCGCTTTGGTCCAGCCGCCAACGGCATACGCCACAATGTAGAGCATGATGGATAAAGTACCAAAATACGGTGCAGTTCCCCAGGCAATCAGCATCAACAGTCCGCTGCCCAATGCTGATTGCATCTCTTTATTCTGCACCATGGCTCGAAAATCAGGCTTCTTGCCACGATTGGGGCCGGGTGTTTGGGATGAGCTTTGTTCTACTTGTTTCTGTCTGTGTAGAGGTTGATGTATCGCTTGCATATAAATCACGTTCCTTTCGAATGGTAGGTTTGCGGAGAGTGAATGTGCTCCAGTTCCGCTTCCAGAAATGAAGTTGTATTGAGAATGAGAGCCATTGTTAATGCCCTAAAAATGACACATGCTGCTGCGGGAATCCCGCAGCAGCATGGTTTTGTGAATGGTTTTGCAATCATCTCGAATGAGAATGATAATCATTTTTGTGCTTATGCAATTATTTTTACCCAACACAACTTTTAATCAGTATATGCCTGTAATCCTCATTTGTAAATGGATATTTTCCGGACGGTTACTCCTAAATGCGCCTTAAAAAGGCAAAAAGCCGCTGTCCATGGGACAACGGCTTAAAGCATCTATTGATAGGCGTTTGATTATTTTATAGCATATCGCTTAAGTGAATGTTTCACATCCACCCAATACCATTTATGCGCCTACACTTGCTCCCTGACTTGCTTTGATCGCTTGCTCCAGATCATGGATAATGTCTTGAATGTTCTCTGTGCCAATAGACAGACGAATCAGCTCCGGATTAACCCCTGCGGCAGTTTGTTCATCTTCAGTCAACTGCGCGTGAGTCGTACTTGCCGGGTGAATGATCAGTGACTTGGAATCGCCCACGTTTGCAAGGTGAGAGAACAGTTTAACATTTTCAATCAATTTACGACCCGCTTCCGCACCACCTTTGATTCCAAAGGTCAGAATGGCGCCCTGCCCTCTTGGCAGATACTTCTGGGCAAGCTCGTAAGAATCGTGACTTGGCAGACCTGCATAACTTACCCAGGACACATCCTCATGTTTCTCAAGGAATTCAGCAACCGCAAGCGCGTTGCTACTATGGCGCTCTACGCGCAAGTGCAATGTCTCCAGTCCTTGCAGCAACAACCATGAGTTGAATGGAGAGATCGTTGCACCCAGGTCACGCAGAAGTTGTACACGAGCTTTGATAATATAAGCAATCGGTCCAACCGCTTCCGTATATACAACACCGTTATAACTGGAGTCCGGCTCCGTCAATCCAGGGAACTTGCCACTTGCTTTCCAGTCAAATTTTCCGCTATCCACGATAACGCCACCAATGGATGTACCATGACCGCCAATAAATTTCGTTGCAGAGTGAACGACAATATCTGCACCATGTTCGATTGGACGAAGCAGGTACGGACTTGGGAACGTATTATCCACGATCAAAGGAATTCCATGTTCATGAGCGATGGCTGCTACCGCTTCAATATCAAGTACATTCCCCTTTGGATTACCGATCGTTTCGGCATACAATGCTTTCGTTTTCTCCGTAATCGCTGCCCGGAAATTCTCAGGATCACTGGAATCCACAAATTTCACGTCCAGACCCAGTTTCGGCAAAGTTGTCGAGAACAGATTGTATGTACCTCCATACAAACTCGCCGAAGACACGATCTCATCGCCTGCACCAGCAATATTCAGAAGTGAAAACGTAATGGCTGCCTGACCAGAAGCTGTAGCCAGCGCTCCAGCTCCGCCTTCCAACGCCGCAATTCGTTGCTCAAACACGTCGGTTGTTGGATTCATAAGACGGGTATAGATGTTGCCAAACTCTTTCAAACCAAACAAGTTAGCTGCATGCTCGGTGTCCTTGAATCCATAGGATGTTGTCTGATACAAGGGTACAGCTCGTGCGTTGGTGGTTGGATCAATCTCCTGGCCTGCATGAATTGCCAATGTTTCAAATGAAAGCTCACGTTCGTTTGACATAAATCTGAATCCTCCCTTGATATATACGTTCGATAAATTCATGATGTCTTGACATGGTGGCGTTGTTTTCCATATTCTCTCACAAGATGTTGCATTTGAAAAGACTTATTTCCGATTTTTCCGATGAGAAATATTAAATATGTACATTAACATTTCTATACCAAAAAAACCTTTGCCCTCGCAAAGGTTTTTCGGCTGCTGCAGATGCGCTGCACCACTTTTCAATCCGGCTGTCTCTTAGACCCGAACTGCACTCCATACTTCACGCAAATGTTTGGCCGCAGGTACAGCTTCCTCCGCAGTTACACCTTCAAGTGAAATATCGATATGTGGCTTATACGTTTTTAGCAATTCAAAAAATAACGGGTAATCCAGTATGCCTGCCCCAGGTACCGGATTAAACTTCTCTCCCTGTGCATCAAAGGCTACATCTTTGGCATGGATCACAATCATCCGCTGATACAGCGATTCCATCACCTCGCGCAAGAAAGCCCCTTGATCTGTAGCATGTGGTTGCTTGATCAGATTACACGGGTCGAACAGCATCCCCAGATTCGATGAAGGAATCTCTTCAAACAAACGTGTCATATGTTCATGCGTATGAAGAGTATGTGTGGACACAGGCTCAATCGCCGCATGCACGCCCCATTTCTCGGCTTCCTCAGCCAACTCCTCAACCGTTTCTTTCAGCACACTCCACGCCTTCTCTTCATATCCATCCGGATGTGTATCCTGATAGGTGTCCAAGTCCCCGGTCTCCGTTGCTACCATGCTGCAACCAAAATCCCGGGCATAACGCAGATGCTCCTTGAATCGATCAATGTCCGCACGTCGTCTTACCGGATCAGGGTCAATCGGATTGATATAACAGCCCAGTACCGCAATCTTCACCCCGCGCTGTGCAAATTGATCTCCGATCTCATTCGCTAGCCCTGGGCTCAGCTTGCCATTTGATGAGTCCACATCGGATAATGCTTTGGCCAGCGCCAGCTGTACGGAATTAAATCCGTTATCCGCAATCGTCTGCGCAAGCTGTGCTGTAGGCTGTTTGCCAAATGTATGTGCCAGAATACCAAGTTTCATCTCACTGCCTCCTTATGCTAATCCGATTATCAGGTGATTAACGTGCCATCCAGCCGCCATCGACATTCAGCACATGACCATTCAGATAATCCGAAGCGGCAGATGCCAGAAAGACAACCGGGCCTTTCAGATCTTCAGGTGTTCCCCAGCGCCCCGCAGGAATACGGGCTGTAATATCCCGGTAACGATTCTCGTCCGCACGGATCTGGGTAGTATTATCGGTTTCCATATAACCAGGTGCGATACCGTTAATCTGGATTCCTTTACCTGCCCATTCATTGGCGAGTGCTTTGGTTAAACCGGCAACGCCATGTTTACTGGCTGTATACCCTGGCACGTTGATCCCACCTTGATAGGACAACATGGAGGCAATATTAATGATTTTGCCACTTCCGCGTTCAATCATATGTCTGCCTGCCAATTGGCTTAGGAAAAATACAGTGTTCAGGTTCAGACCAATGACATCATGCCAGTCCTGCCCTGCATGATCAGCCGCAGGTGTGCGACGAATGATTCCGGCATTGTTGACGAGAATGTCAATTCTGCCCTGGAACGCAAGCGCCTGTTCGAACACAGCCGACAACTCATCTTCACGACTTAAATCCGCTTCAATCACATAAGCTTTGCGTCCGAGTGCTTCAATGGCACTTGCCGTTGCCGCAGGCTTGGAATAAGAGACCAGCACCACATCAGCACCTGCTTCTGCCAAACCAATGGCCATCCCTTGTCCAAGTCCTCCCGAGGTACCTGTCACCAGTGCAACTTGTCCGCTTAAATCAAATGGGTTCATGAATGATTCCTCCGCATGGTTTTGATATGCAATCCTTAGATCCGTCCGTACTTTAATCCCATGAATAATGAATGAGGTTAACTTTGATAATCCACTGTGACACCGCTCTGCTCGTATAAGGCAGCCGTCTCTTCATCCAAACGACTATCGCTGATAATATAGTCCAGTTCCGAACACTGGGCGAAAGTTCGCAGTGCAAATTGTCCGAATTTATAATGATCCACAACGCCGTATACTTGCTGCGAGGCAGATATCATTGCTTTTTTCAAAGGAACCAGATCTCCCGTATATATGGATAATCCAAATTCCGGATGAAGGGCTGTCGTGGATATAAAGGCTTTATGAATGTTAAGACTGGATATAAACGCAGCCGTGTCATCCCCAACCAACATATTCCGTACACGAGCCCCGCCAGGAACTACCAGTCGCACCTGCTCCTTTTTGGTCAACTCTGCAATAATGAACAGGTCATTGGTCACCACCGTCAGCGGTTGATTATCGAGACGTTTGGCCATCTCCAGTGTGGTGCTGCCACCATCGAGAGCAACGATATCTCCAGGTCGAATGTAAGCAAGGGCACGTTCAGCAATCTCCGTCTTCTCCGGATGATGCTTCTCGGTAACTCCGCGGCTATTCAAGATGCCATACTGGTCATTCTGAGCCAGCATAGCACCACCATGGACACGTACGAGCAGTCCCATACTCTCCAACTTGTCGAGATCCTCTCGTACTGTTTTCCCAGTCACCTGCAGTAACTCACTCAGATCACTGACGGTTACTTCCTGGCGCTCCAGCAGAGCCTCCATAATTTTTTCATGTCTTTTCAATGGATTCATCATAATCAACTTCCTATACCACCTGAGTCAAATGAATGAGTGTTCTAGTGTCTACCCTGTCAATTTAACTCAGACATCTGTAATTTATTATTTCAGGTCTTTCATCGCTACGCCGTCCATATCTTCGAACGTCTGATTCTCACCAGCCATCGCCCAACAGAACGTATAATTGCTTGTACCCACACCACTGTGAATGGACCAGCTTGGGGAAATGATCGCCTGGCGATCACGTACAACCAGATGGCGTGTTTCGTTTGGCTCGCCCATCATATGGAATACAACACCGTCTTCAGGCAAGTTCCAGTACAAGTATACTTCGGAACGGCGGTTATGGGTATGTGCAGGCATCGTGTTCCACATGTTACCCTTGTCGAGTTCGGTAATGCCCATCACCAACTGACAACTCTGAATTCCACCTTCTCCTTGGTGAATGTAACGATAGATCGTACGCTCATTGGAAGTTTCGATGCTGCCCAGATGATTTGGCTGAGCTTGTTCTTGCGTTGCTTTTACTGTTGGATAGGTGTGATGAGCCGGTGTGGATACAAAATAGAATTGTGCAGGTTGAGCCTTGTCACTGCTTGTGAACACAACTTCCTTCACACCTCTACCGATGTAGAGACATTCCTTCGCTCCAATCTCATAACCTTGTCCGTCCGCTGTCACTGTTCCGTGACCACCGACATTAATGATACCGATTTCACGACGCTCCAGGAAAAAGTTCGTTCCGATATCTTTCAGGTTCACTTCAAGAGTAATGTCCTTGCTCTCAGGTACAGCCGTTCCCACAATATAACGATCCACATGAGAATACACCGTTACCAATTCATCGGTTGCAAACAGTTGCTCCATCAAAAATTCCTCACGCAGGCGAGATGTATCATACGTTTTCACTTCATTGGGATGTGCAGCATAACGATTTTCCATTATTAATCCATTCCTTTCTTCATTTAAATTAGTTGAGATTGAGTTTGAAAATGTTCATATAAGTTCATTTTAGTTCATTATGTATCTTTTGTGTACCTTTATTTTCGAAAAAGTAATTTATGTGATAATGAGATTAAGACTTTTTTCCAATTTTTATGTATTACGTATTAAGAGAACCTTCCCCTCGATACCCGATTCAGCCGCTGCAATAGCCTGTTGTACATTCGTTAGTTCATACGTCGCCCCAATGTTTGCCATGACAAGCTTCCCTGCTCTGACCAGCTCCATCACCTCATGAAATACCTGTTCCCAGCGTTCTTGCGAACAGCGTTCCACCCAATGCTTTAACCAGAAAAGTTTCACATGAACTTGTGTTCCTCGGGTTACTTCATGCCATAACGGTGTGATCCCCGAAAGCAATCCTACACTGATGACCGTACCATTTGGTTTAAGGCAACTGACCAACTGTTCCCCGTCTGTCCCTCCAATACAATCCACGGCTGCATCAGCACCGCACCCCTCTATTAATTCTGCGATTCTAGCCTGGAGCAACTCTTTCGTTGTATTGATAACAGAAACTGCTCCAAAACGATACAGTTCAGCAGTATGACGATCATCTCTCGTAAGCGCAATCAATTTAAATCCATAAATTTTTGAGATCTGTGCAAAGATTCGCCCGATTGCAGATCCCCCTGCATTCACAATCAGGGTATCACCGTACGTAAGCTTAAGCACCTCTGTACAGATCAACCAAGCCGTAACCGGATTAATATATAGCTGACTGGCTGAGTGATCATCGATATCATTCGGCACGATGATTGTATGACGATCCAAGGTCTTCACGACGTCCTGCCAAGTATTCTCACCTTTTAGCGGCAAGACGCGGCGTCCCAACATTTGATTGGATACTCCCGGCCCTACTGCTTCTACTATCCCCACACCCTCAAACCCGGGAACAGCTGGTAATCGGGTACGATGCGGGTAAGCTCCTCGAACAGGAATGAGATCGGAGGGATTAATAGGCCGAGCATGCATCCTCACTGCTAATTCACCAGGGCCAGGGGGTATCACATCTTTTTCTTCCATACATAACACTTCACTTGGTTCGCCAAAACGATAATAACGGATTACCCTTGCTTTCATTGGTGCATCTCCTAAAATAATTTTGCTGGAATAGCTCTAACTAGGATATTAAATATATTTCCAGAGTGTATAACAATAGTATCAATGGTAAATTATTTCATCAACGACTTATTATGATATAATCCAACTTTTTTCCATTAAAATATGCGATAACTTCTGCTTAGAAACAAAAAAGAGCCTCACAACCTTGAATTCCAAGGTCGTGAAGCTCTTTCAACAATGAATTAATGTGCAACAGCATTGTTAAGCATGATCCAGATCGAACCAATTACGATGGTCATCATAATCAGTAATCCGAAAATAAGGGCCATGACATTCCAGCGTGGTTTCTCTGTTTCCCGAATATGCATGAAGAAGAAGAGTTGAACCACAAACTGAAGTGCTGCTGTACCAAGAATCACAATGAGTGTTCCTGTTTTGCCCATCATGTCGTTCAAAACCACCACAAGTGGAATGATTGTCAGTACGACGGACAGAATGAAGCCGATGACATAAGACTTCAGTGAGCCATGTTGTTCATGGCCGTGGGAATCATGTGAGTTGTGCTCTGCCATCTACATCACCCCCATGAGATAGACGATCGACAGGAGGAAGATCCATACGACGTCCAAGAAGTGCCAGTACAAACTGATAACGTTGATTTTACCGCGAGTAACATCAGTAATACCACGTTTTTTCAGTTGGAACATGAGTCCAATCATCCAGATCAGACCAAGCGATACGTGAAGTCCGTGAGTACCCACGAGGGTGAAGAATGCACCAGAAGCAGCACTCGTTGTAAAGCTAAACCCTTCGTGAATCAACTCAATAAACTCATAAACCTCCAGGGCGATAAAGCTTGCACCCAGAACAGCTGTAACAATCAGCCAGTTAATCAATTGTTTCACTTTACCCTGGTTCATTGCTAGAACGGCAAGTCCGCTCGTAAATGAACTTGTGAGCAAGATAAATGTCTCGGCGATAACGCCAGGCATTTTGATCAATTCAGACAAAATCGGTCCGCCCGCCGTATTGTCACGCAACACAATGAAGGTTGCGAACAATACGGAGAACAGGATAACGTCGGAAATCAGGAAGAACCAGAAACCGAGAATTTTCATTTCCTGTGGATCATGATGTCCATGGTCGTGACCATGTGCATGATTCTCACCGTGTTTAGCGGCTGCTTGAGCCATCTATACCGACCCCCTTAACGACGCTTCGGTACGTTTAATTTCGTCGACCGGAATGTAATAATCCGTATCGTATGAGAATGAACGGGCGATCATACAGATCCCTACGCCAGCGAGTCCGAGAATTGCCATCCACAGCCATCCGAAGACAAAGCCGAAACCAGCGATGAACCAGAAGACAGACATGATGAACGGAATTCCAGAGTTCTTCGGCATATGAATCGGCTCAAGCGGTTGCTCTGGCGGATAGATGCCTTTGGCACGACGTTCTTTCTCTTCCCACCACTCATCAATATCATCTCCGCGCGGTGTAACGGCGAAGTTGTATTCAGGAGCTGGTGAAGGAATTGACCACTCCAGCGTACGGCCATCCCATGGATCGGCAGGAGCTTTGAGTGATTTGTATTTGCGAATACCGTCTGCAATTTGTGCAACTTGGAACAGGAATCCGACCCCCATCAGGAATGCCCCGATTGTGGATACGAAGTTCAGTTCCCACCAGCCAGTATCCCAGCCGTATGTGCTCAGACGACGTGTCATACCCATCAGACCGACAGCGTACTGCGGCATGAAGCAGACATAGAAACCAATATTCCAAGTCCAGAATGCCCATTTGCCCAGTTTCTCTTCGAGTTGGAAACCGAACATTTTAGGCCACCAGTAGTACAGACCTGCGAAGTATCCGAAGACAACGCCACCGATCAACACCTGGTGGAAGTGGGCAATCAGGAAGTAACTGTTGTGGAACTGGAAGTCAGCAGGAGCAACGGATAACAGAACGCCTGTCATACCCCCAACAATAAAGCACGGGATAAAGGCAAGTGTCCACATCATCGGAGTCGCCATGCGAATCCTTCCTCGATACATGGTAAACAGCCAGTTGAATATCTTAACCCCTGTTGGAATAGCAATCAACATCGTAGTTACGGCGAAGAATGCATTCACGTCTGCTCCAGAACCCATCGTGAAGAAGTGATGCGCCCATGTGAAGAAGGACAGGAAGCTGATGATCAACATTGCGAATACCATCGACTTGTAGCCAAACAGTTTTTTCCGAGAGAAGGTACTTACAATCTCGGAGAACACACCGAATGCCGGCAAGACGACAATGTATACCTCAGGGTGACCCCACATCCAGATCAAGTTGATATACATCATTGGGTTACCGCCCAGATCAAGTGTGAAGAAATGCGCCCCGGCAAACCTGTCGAGGAATAACAATGCAAGTGTCACGGTCAAGATCGGGAAAGCAAACAAGATAATGATACAAGTCGAGAATACCGACCATGTGAACATCGGCATTTTCATCCATCTCATGCCTGGCGCACGCATTTTAATGATGGTAACCAGGAAGTTGATACCGGTAGCCAGGGAACCGATACCCGATATCTGAATACCCCATATATAGAAGTTCTGTCCTACCCCAGGGCTGTGCGACAGCTCCGATAGAGGCGGATAACTCAGCCATCCTGCATCCGGTGAACCCCCGATAACGAATGACAGGTTAAACAGCATTGCTCCCAGGAAGAATAACCAGAAGCTCAGTGCATTCAGGAACGGGAACGCAACGTCCCTTGCTCCGATCTGTAATGGCACGATAACGTTAAATAGACCAAACATAAATGGCATCGCCATGAACAGAATCATGATCGTGCCGTGAGTTGTGAAGACCTGATTATAATGCTCAGGATTCAGAAATTCATTGTTAGGCATAGCTAGCTGAAGGCGCATCATTAGCGCATCCACACCACCACGGAATAACATGATAATGGAAGCGATGATATACATGATACCGATCTTTTTGTGATCGACAGTCGTTAACCAGTTACGCCAGAGCCAGCCCCATTTTTTGAAATAAGTTAGCACCGCTACAATAGTAATCATGGTAATACCGATAGCTACCATCGCACCATAAATGAGCGGATCACCGGTTACGAAAAACTCCGATGCAAACTCTTTAAGTCCCTCTAACATTGGGGGCCTCCTTTCGAATCTTTAGTTAGCACTCTTGTCCTCGTCTTGATTGGACGTATCCGTTGCATTTTGAATGGCTCCAGAAGCTTCTTTTGAAGTTCCATGCTTACTGTGAGCACTTTGACCATCTACAACATACTTGGTCACAATATTTTGGAACAATCCTTCTGGGAAAGCAGAATAATAAGCAACGTTGCTTGTTCCTGGCTCAGCCAGTGCTTTGTAACCTTCTGTAGTCAAAGCTTGAGAACTCTGTTTCACTTCAGCTACCCAATTGTCAAAATCTTCGTCCGATGTAGCATTCACATCAAAACGCATTTCTCCAAAATGCTCACCTGTGAAGTTAGCGCCTGAACCCCAGTACTTGCCTTCATGATCTGCCTGCAGATACAAGGTCATCGCCATACCCGACATCGTATAAATCTGTCCTCCAAGTTGCGGAATCCAGAATGAATTCATCGGTGAATCCGCAGTGAGTTCAAATTTCACAGGCCGGTCTGCCGGAATATTCAACGTATTAACCGTTGCAATTCCTTGTTCTGGATACATAAACAGCCATTTCCAGTCCAGTGAAGACACTTGGATGGTAATTGGTGCTTTCTCGTGAGCCAACGGCTTTGAAGGTTCCAGAACATAAGTGTAACGAATCGTTACAATTGCAAGTATCCCAATAATAATAATTGGAATGGTCCACCAAACAACCTCCGCTTTGGTGCTATGAGCCCAGTTAGGTTCATATGCTGCTTTGTTGTCCGGTTTCTCACGGTAACGCCATACGATTACGGCAGCCAAAATGAGTACTGGCACAATGATGACAGCACACAAAATTGTCGAGATGACAATCAAATCTCTCTGCGAAGCGCCAATTGGCCCCTTCGGATCCAGAACAACGTACTGTCCGCCTGCCAGCATTGGCCAGACAATCAATGCAATTGTAACCAACGTCAGGACAACCGGAATGATAATCCGGATTAGCGACCTAGGTTTCTTGTTCATTTTGATCCCCTCTCCTTAAATTCGCTCATACTGAAAAATCAGTATACTACTCTCTTCCTACTAAAGATATCAGAAATGAACAACTTTTTTGTTCTTGTTAACAAATTTGTCGATTTTACACCTTAAATGTGTGAATTTTTTCTCACAAATCGCTTGCATGCTTGATATTTGTACTTCGTAATCTTTACACATCAAGTCGCAAAATAAAACCCTTTGCAGTCCCGTTGAACAGTGTCAACGAATCCGCAAAGGGCTTTATTGACTGGATTCCGGGAACTTATCCAGTCTTATTATGAACGAATTAACGCAGGATTATAATCAATCGGCGCCTTCGTCTTCCCGGCGTGTATGAACAAGGCCAATTGCTTTGGCAATAACGTAAATAAATACACTACCTACAAGGAATCCAATACCAACCATCAAGCCAAGATTACGATCATTAAATTCGTTCAAATTGATCAGACACATGATCACTCCCGTAATGAGTGCGACCCATGCCAGAACTGTCATCGTCAAGACGGCGCGCCGCATATTTTTGTCTTTGCGCTCCAATTGGCTAACCATTGCTGTCTTCGATGCCATAGTAAACACTTCCTTTTCCCTTTTTGTAAGTGCTTTCCTTATACCAATATACCACATCAGTATGATTTTTAGTCAACAAATGTTCAAATTTTCTTCGCAATTTGGACACTTTATTTTAAATTTATCCGTTGACAAAACATTATTCATTTCTTCCTTACTTCTTATAACCCAAAAATAGACTCTTCATAACAGGAACGGCACTTGACCTTACGAAATCTATATGAACTACTCATTTCCAACGGTAAAAATACAAAAAAAAGACGGCGCATTGAAATACTCCAATGTTACCGTCTTTTTCATCTTCAATAAGGGAACCCTATATAATAGGACCTGCTTTTCTCTTAAACCTGCCGCCTAAACTATTGGGGATTATGTTCGTTCCGTGTCTCCAACCAATTATTCTTGATGACATTCTGATACCAGTAATAACTCTCCTTCGGTGTTCTCACGAGTGAACGATAGTCCACATGAACAAGACCAAAACGCATACGGTAGCCTTCTGCCCACTCGAAATTATCCATCAGTGACCATGCCATGTACCCTTTCAGGTTAATGCCGTCATTAATGATGCGGTGAATTTGAGCCAAATGCTGCTCATAATATGAAATCCGGCGATCATCGTTAATTTTTCCGTTCTCCAGGTCATCGTTGATGCAAGCACCATTCTCTGTGATATATACATCCACATTGCCATACTTTTGCAAGTAATGCATAAATTCATACAAACCACGTGATTCTACAGGCCAGCCAATATCAGTTTTGGTGAGGCCCATATCAACTTCTTCTGATTGCAGAGCACCTGCCTCCGGATTGAAGCGATTAATCCCCATCGTGTAATAATTAATGCCGAGCAGATCGATCGGTTGCGAGATAATCTCCATATCGCCTTCCTGAATTGGCACAGTAGCCCCTGCTTCTGCAAACCAATCCACCATAAACTGCGGATATGAACCTTTGTAGATTGGATCAAGGAACCAATCGGTATTAAGCGCAATTGATCGGTCACACGCAGCTTGGTCCTCAGGAGATTTGCTGTACGGCTCAGCCCAGCATACGTTCGGAGCAATACCAATCTGACCGGTTGTTCCCAAGCGACGGAAGGATTGAACGGCTTTACCGTGAGCAACTAGCAATCCATGAGCAACATTGATTGACGTCTGCAGGTCTTTGTTTCCTGGCGCATGAATCCCGAGAAGGTTTGACAGAAACGCGATGCACCATGGTTCGTTGAATGTCAGCCAGAAGTTGATTTTGCCAGAGAATTCTTTGAAGATCACTTCGGCATATTTCACAAAAGCATCCACAGTTCTGCGGTTGCCCCAGCCCCCGTCATCCTCCAGCGTTTGCGGAAGATCCCAGTGATACAGTGTGAGGAACGGTTCAATTCCAGCCTCGATCAATGCATCCACGAAGCGGTGGTAAAAGTCCAGTCCTTCCCGATTGATCTCCCCATCTCCGTCAGGAATAATACGCGGCCAGGCAATGGAGAACCTGTATGTATTAATCCCGAGTTTCTTCATCAGTTCGATGTCTTCCTCATACCGATGGTAACTATCACACGCCACATCTCCATTATCTCCGTTATATACTTTGCCAGGGGTGCGCGCGAACGTATCCCAGATGGATACCCCACGTCCACCTTCCTGTGCCGCTCCTTCTATTTGATAGGAAGCTGTTGCTGTACCCCAGCGAAAATCTTGTGGAAATTTAAAAATGGTCATGGTTGGCTCCTCCGTCTCATGATGACACGCGGATCGTCTGTCCTGCGGTCATGGTTAAAATAATTACATAATCGCCCTGAGGCGTAAGCTCTGCCTTGGCTTGTTCATTTCCTTCTACACGCAGCGGATAAGCACTGCGAAGGGTCAGCGAGTCACTTCGATCTGCCTTAATAACCGCTGACACAAGCTTGTTGTCCGTCCACGTTATTGCTACCGTGTAACCACCTCTTGCACGAAGCCCTTCAACACGACCTTGAGTCCAGAGTTCAGGAAGTGCAGGCAGTAAATGTAACTCGTTCAAGTGGCTCTGCAATAACATCTCTGCTATTCCAGCCGTGCCTCCAAAATTACCATCGATCTGGAATGGTGGATGGTCATCAAACAGATTTGGATGTGTGGACCGCGCCAGCAACGTGCGGACAAACTGATGTGCCTGGCTGCTATCCAGCAGTCGTGCATACAGGTTGATCAACCACGCACAGCTCCATCCTGTATGCCCGCCCCCTTGTGAAATACGACGTTCAAGCGATACCCTTGCAGCTTCCACAAGTTCTGGTGTGTGCACTCGATTGATCTGCTCTCCTGGATACAGTCCATACAGATGGGAGACGTGACGATGCCCTGGTTCAGATTCAGCAAAATCTTTAAACCACTCCAGCAATTGTCCTTCGCTTCCAATTCGGAATGGATAGAGTTTCTCAAGAGCCTCACCCCACTCGCTCGCCAATGAATCATCTAGATTCAATTGCTTCGCGGCCTCAATACAGTGGCTGAACAGTTCACGAATTAACGTCATATCCATCGTTGAAGCCATGGATATACTGCGTGCCTCCCCAGCATCTGTGAGAAACTTGTTCTCTGGTGAAGTGGATGGAATCGTAACCAGATAACCATCGGGCCCTTCCACCAGCCAATCGAGACAGAACAAGGCGGCCTCTTTCATGATGGGATACGCACGTTCCTCAAGAAAACGCTGATCCCCGGTAAATTGGTAATGCTCCCATAGATGCGAGGTCAACCAGACGCCGCCCATCGGCCAGAAAGCCCAGCTTGCATCTCCACCTGTCGGTGTAGAGGTTCTCCAGATATCCACGTTATGATGGGCAGTCCATCCACGGGCTCCATACAGAATCCGCGCAGTTCTTCGTCCTGTATCACTGAGATCGGTCAGCATATCAAACAGCGGCTCATGACATTCACTGAGATTGCAGACTTCTGCTGGCCAGTAATTCATCTCCGTGTTGATATTGATTGTGTAATCACTATGCCATGGCGGCTCTACCTGATGGTTCCAGATTCCCTGCAGATTGGCAGGCTGGCTGCCCGGACGTGAACTAGCCATTAACAGATATCTTCCATATTGAAAATACAGTGCCTCCAGTCCAGGGTCTTGTTGCCCTGCCTGATAAGCCTGCAACCGCTCATCTGTAGGTAATTCGGCGTTAGCCGATACCCCTAGATCAATAGAGACTCTGTTAAACAACGCGCTATGATCCTGATTATGTCGTTTACGAAGCGGTTCCGCGCCATGTGTGGTCGCTTTGGAGATCATCTCCTTGCATTCCTCTTCCAATACAAGATGATCCTTCACAGGCAAAACATCATAACTTTCAAAGGACGTAGCTGCTGCCAGATAAAACACAACCTGATCAGCACCCTGGATATGTAACTTGCCTTCCAGATTGGAGACCTTCACCTGATCGCCAGATGCCGTAAATGCTACCCGGACAGCATAAGCCGTTCCCCGATCCTCTTCATAGAGGACGGATTCCGGGTGATCCCTGAAGTAATTGGACTCCACATGACTTGGGCACCGACTGAACATGGTTAGAGCATCTCCCGAAGTCTCAACGCGATAAGGATGGGGACTGTCTAGCGTAACACTTACACTCACAGCGCCCTTCTGATCAGCAGTTAATGTGCAGACCATTAGATCATCCAAAGCACTGGAATACACTTCACGTACGTATTGAGTTCCTTCCAATGAGTAGGTTGTGGTTGCAATACCCGATTCCAGATCAAGCTCCCGTTCAAATGCATCATATGAAAGATCATCCAGACCCTCATGGTGCAATAGAAAATGACCCATCGGCTGGTAGGCCTCTACATCACGACCCAGCATTTCACGGTTCAACAAATCCTCAGCTTCACCATACTGCCCAGACATGATCAGCTCTCGCGTCTGCTTCAAATACCGTTGACTGCTGTATTGAATCGTATCCCGTGGAAACCCTGACCATAATGTATCTTCATTGAGCTGAATTCGTTCATCTGCTGCGCCACCGTACACCATGCCTCCAAGACGGCCGTTTCCGATGGGCAATGCTTCTTCCCAGCGTTTTGCCGGTTGTCGATACCATAGACGATTGATTTTAGTTTGGTTATTGTGTTGGGACATGAATAGCTCCTGTTCCTAAATCAGCTTTATATTTCTTATGTCATAAAACGTTTTCGGTAAGTGCTTACAATAATAAAATTATATGTGATTTCAAAATTTGCGTCAATGCAAATCATCACATCATTACACAAAAAAAGGCCCCATATAGGGCCCTTTCCTTGTGTAACCATGGATCACAGACAATCCATATTATTTTACGTCTTTTCCTGTCCACAGAGAGACACGTTCCTTAACCCAAACCGTAAATTGTTTCTCCATTTCAACTGCACCCGCTTTGTCCAAATCAGCCAGTAAAGCATCATAGGTTGCATCAAAGTTTGCTGGTGTAGTCAGAACAGCTTCCGGAATCCGTTTACGGATGATATCCTGCGTTTTCTGGAACGTTACCTCATAGTCTGTACCGGAAGGTACGGACATGTTATACGCTGCGCCCCAATCCTTAACTGGCAGATCTTCTTCAGCCGGATAGAACTCTTTCCAAGTCGTGATACCGTAAGCTTTCAGCGTTTCTTTCTCTGCAGCCGTGTAACCAGCTACAATCTGCTCAGGGAAGTTCGTTGTGTAGTAGTTATCGGTAGAATCTTTTACACCATCACCGTATCTTGCGCTAAATATGTTATACATCCCAATTCCTGTTTCCTTACTGAAATTGGAGTTGTCATTCGTTTTGCGGTCCTGAACGTCATCTGGAATCACGCGTTTACCATCTTCTACATTGTAATGTTCGCCTTCGATACCCCAGTTTCTCAGAACTTGTCCTTCATCGGAAGCAAGCCAATCCATGAATTTGATGATGCGTACTGGATCTTTGGCCGAAGTTGTAATCCCGATGCCATAACCGTCAAATCCGGCTGGTTGGAACGTGTGATCCACAATCTCATCGTTAAGTGATACAGAGAAGTGAGCATATGTGGCATCATCCTTGCCCGATGATTTGAGCGCGTTCTCCGCTTCTTGGTAGTTCCACTCTTGGTCAATCAGACCGAGGACACGGCCACTGGCAATTTTGGACTTGTATTGGTCATCCTTTTGAACAAAGGCATCTTTGTCCAGTAGGCCTTCATTGTACATTTTATTCAACCAGCGGAAATATTCTCTTTCCTCTGGACGTTTGTAGTGCAATTTTGCTTCATACGTTTCAGGGTCAATGTAATATTCACCATCATCCGGCGCACCTGTTGCCTGGAAGGCCGGGTTTGTTACCGTGATCATGATCTTCCAGTCATCTGCATTCAATGTCAATGGAATGGTTGGCTGGCCATCAATCGTTGGATGTTTTTCATAATAGGCTCTGAGTACATTCTCGTAATCCTCAAGTGTCTTCACTTCAGGGTATCCAAGCTCTTTCAATACTCTTTGCTGAATTTCAAATCCACCTGTAGCGTCAAACGTAACATTATCAACGCCCATATTGGTTGGAATGGTATAGATCGCTTGATCTTCCAAACTGTATTTCAAACGGTTCATCTGTTCCCCATAGATTTTTTTCAGATTGGGAGCATGCTCTTCAATCAGATCCGTGAGATCCAGCATCGCGCCTGCATCCACAAGTTTGGACAAATTACCTTTAGGGTAGATCATATCAGGAAAGTCACCACTGGCAGCCATCAGTGCAATCTTCTGGTTACCACCATCGTTTACATCATACTCTGCTTCAATGGTAACGCCTGTTTGTTCCGTAATCTTTTTACCAACAGCATCTTGCATCTTGTTCCAGGTTGGACTAGCATCCGCCCCGAAGAATGTAACTGTGATCGGTTCGGTTCCGCTGGACTCTGAAGTCTCTTTGGTTCCCGAATTCCCGCAACCAGCTGTAACCAACATTGCACTTGCGAGCATCAGCATTGCAAACGTCTTGGGTGTATTGCCTTTCATTTTGCCTCTCATTGTCTAGTTCCCCCTATTATTTATGAAGGTTTTATCTGTATAACAGGCTTTATGCCTGAGGATACCACTTTTTTTGAATGCACTTTCGGTATCGTTTATTCCGACATATTTACTGAAGCTGACGTTTAGATTCTGCAAAAAGAAAGATTCTTCTTCTAACAAACGTAAAACGTTTTCGTAAATGGAATAAACCGCTTACTGAAAGTGCTTACATGATAGATTATAGGCTATCCATCACCTCACGTCAACAATAAAAAAAGCCCTTTCTCAAGGGCTTTTTTCGCTATGAAAATCCTTAACTTTAATGCTTGGTTTTCAAGCTTATTTCACATCTTTTCCAGTCCAGAGAGCTACACGTTCTTTGATCCAAACCGTGTATTGTTTCTCCATCTCCACTGCACCCGCTTTGTCGAGTTCAGCCAGAAGACTATCATATACGCTGTCGAAGTTCTCAGGTTTGGCAAGGATCGCCTCTGGAATACGTTTACGTACGATATCCTGTGTTTTCTGGAACGTTACGTTGTAATCCGTGTCAGATGGTACAGGCATGTTGTATGCTGCACCCCAATCTTTCAGCTTCAGATCATCGTCGGAAGGATAGAAATCTTTCCATGTTGTTATACCATAGGCTTTCAACGTTTCCTTCTCAGCGGCAGTGTAACCAGCTTGAATCTGTTCAGGGAAGTTCGTTGTATAGTAGTTATCCGTGGAATCTTTCACACCATCACCGTATCTGGCGCTAAATATGTTATACATGCCTACGCCTGATTCTTTGGTAAAAGCAGAGTTATCATTGGTTTTGCGATCTTGTACGTCAGCCGGAATGATGCGTTTCCCATTCTCGACTTGGTAATGTTGGCCTTCAACACCCCAGTTTCTCAGGACCTGGCCTTCATCGGAAGCAAGCCAATCCATGAATTTGATAATACGTACCGGATCTTTGGCCGAAGTTGTGATTCCGATACCATAACCGTCAAATCCCGTCGGTTGGAACGTATGATCCACAATATCCTTGTTCAAGGACACGGAGAAGTGGGCATATGTTTTATCGCCACCGTTAGACGATTTCAAAGCATTCTCCGCCTCACCATAGTTCCACTCCTGGTCGATTAGACCGAGTACACGGCCACTGGCAATTTTGGATTTGTATTGGTCATCCTTTTGAACAAATGTATCTTTGTCAAGCAGACCCTCGTTGTACATTTTGTTCAACCAACGGAAATATTCCTTTTCTTCAGGGCGTTTGTAGTGTAGAACAGCTTCATAGGTCTCAGGATTAATATAATACTCACCATCATCCGGTCCACCCGTAGCTTGGAATGCAGGGTTCGTTACCGTAATCATAATTTTCCAGTCATCTGCATTCAATGTTAACGGAATAGTAGGTTGACCATCAATCGTTGGATGTTTTTCATAATACGTTCTCAGTACGTTCTCGTAGTCCTCAAGCGTTTTTACTTCAGGGTAGCCAAGCTCTTTCAATACTCTTTGTTGAATTTCGAATCCGCCCCTAGCGTCAAACTCAACGTTATCTACACCCATATTAGTCGGGATCGTGTAAATGGCTTGATCTTCCAAACTGTATTTCAGACGGTTCATCTGATCACCATAGATTTTTTTCAAATTGGGAGCATGCTCCTCAATTAGATCGGTCAGGTCCAGCATCGCGCCTGCATCCACAAGCTTAGACAAGTTGCCTTTAGGATAGATAATATCAGGGTAATCACCACTGGCAGCCATCAAAGGAATCTTTTGGTCACCACCATTATTCACATCATACTCAGCTTCAATTGTAACTCCCGTTGCCTTAGTAATTTCTTGACCGACAGCATCCTTCATGTTATTCCAGTTTGGACTCGCGTCTGCACCGAAGAATGTAAAGGTCACTGGACTGGTTGTATCTCCGGAATCAACCGGTTTCTCTGAAGCGTTAGTTCCTCCTCCACTGCCGCTGCATCCTGCTGTAATTGCAAGTGCACTGGCTAACAGAAGCATTGCGAATGTTTTTGGTGTTTTGCCCTTCATGTGTAATCCCCCTTATGGATATTAATGAAGCTGTATATTTGTATAACAGGCTGACCTGCACATACCGTGACCAGATGAAACAATTGTAATTTTCTTGTTTTTATAACATTAGAAGCGTTTTCCTAAAAAGAAAAAAATGTTCTTCTTGCCTTACTTCCTCTTCATTCTGCAAATGTTTACTTTGAGATTCAGGTGTATGCCACGTGTTGTACAAGCAAATGTAAGTGCTTTCATACTTGAATAATAATCTCTCCTATATCCCTTGTCAATAGTGAATTTATAAAATTGAAAACGTTTTTTAGAAAACGTTTTAGATAAAAAAGAACCCAGATATTCTGGGTCCTTTTTGTTTTAGATCTGAATTGCTAAACGTTTATTTAGCCTCTTCACCGCTCCACAATTGAACACGGTTTTGAACGAGTTCTGTATACTGTTTCTCCATATCCTCTGCTCCTGCTTGGTTCACTTCTGCAATCATGCCGTCATAGATCGCATCGAACTGTTCAGGAGTACTCAGAATGGCTTCCGGGATACGTTTCCGAATGATATCCTGTGTTTTCTTGAAGATGACGTTGTAGTTGGAGTCACCTGGTGTTGGCAGATTGTATGCTGCTCCCCATGGTTTGATTGGGAACTCATCTTCACTCGGGAACAGATCTTTCCACGTCGTAGCACCGTAAGCTTTGAGTGTTTCTTTCTCTGCATCGGAATATGCTGCCACGATCTGTTCAGGGAAATTCGTAGTGTAGTAGTTATCCGTTGAATCCTTCACACCGTCTCCATAGTGACCGGACATATTGGTGTACAGTCCAATACCCGTTTCTTTCTGGAATACGGCTGCATTATTGGTTTTCTGATCCAGAATGTCGGCAGGAATGACACGTTTGCCGTCCTTCACTTCATACTGTTTGCCCTCAATTCCCCAATTCATCAGCACTTGCCCTTCTTCAGAAGCCAGGTAATCGAAGAATTTGATCGTACGAACCGGGTCAGGATTTGATGTTGTAATCCCTACACCCCAACCCGATACAAAACCAGGGTCTTGGTAGGCATGATCCTTGATATCCTCGGACAGGGTTACTGGAAAGTGTGAATACGTTGCTTCAGTCTTACCAGCGGATTTCAATGCATTTTCTGCATCGGAGTAACCCCAATCCTGGTCAATGACACCCAGAACACGTCCACTTGCAATTTTGGATTTGTATTGGTCTGTTTTCTGGATAAAGCTGTCCTGATCCAGCAATCCAGTGTTGTACATATGGTTCAACCAGCGGAAGTACTCTTTTTCCTCTGGGCGTTTGTAATGGAGACTTGCTTCATACGTCTCTGGATCGATGTAGTATTCACCGTCATCCGGAGCTCCTGTTGCCTGAAAGGCCGGGTTCGTTACGGTAATCATGATTCTCCAATCATCCGCGTCCAGTGTTAACGGGATCGTTGGCTGACCATCAATTGTTGGGTGTTTCTCTTTGTACGCCTTCAATACATTCTCGTAATCCTCAAGTGTACGCACTTCCGGGTATCCGAGTTCTTTTAGTACACGGTGCTGAATGCCAAATCCACCACCTGCATCAAAGTACTTCTGGTCTACCGCATAATACGTTGGCAGCACATAAATAGCCTGATCTTCATTACTGTATTTCAACCGGTCCATGTAATTACCATACAGCTTCTTCAGATTGGGAGCATATTGGTCGATCAGATCTGTCAGATCGAGCATTGCTCCGGCATCCACCAGTTTGCTGAGTTCTCCTTTGGGGGAGACAATATCCGGATAGTCTCCGCTCGCCGCCATTAAGGATATTTTATCTTGACCACCACTAACGGCAAATTCACCGTTAAGGGTTATCCCTGTTTTTTCCGTAAGGACCTTACCTACTTCATCCTTCATGCCATTCCAGTTCGGACTGGGGTCAACGCTGAAGAAATCAAAAGTAAGTGGAGTTGTCTCTGCGCTTGTATCCTTGAACGACGTATCACTGCCGCTTCCTCCACCGCAACCTGCGAGTAAAGACATTGCAAGCACTGGTGCCAGTGCAATCTTCATTTTGGAACTTGCCATAATGGTAATCCTCCCTGTTTCATATGTCTGTTTGTCCGGGACTTTTTTGTCCCTGTCTATAGCTTCATGAATACCACACCGCAGCCCTATACGGTGAAGCGCAGACCAAATGGCTGCGCTTCGGGTATCCTGATGCTTCATTTGTAGATGTACGGCCGCTCTATGTGGCAGCCTGTACCCAATTGTTTAACCTTTTACTGCGCCCAGTGTCATACCGCCAACAAAGTACTTCTGAAGGAATGGATATACAATGAGGATTGGAACCGTTACAACGATCGTAATCGCCATTTTGATCGATTCCGGTGAAATCTGTGTCATTTGCTGCGCCATATCATTGGCATTTCGTCCAGCACCTGAGCCCTGCTGCGTACTTTGCAATACTTTCATCAGCTCATATTGGAGCGTGGTCAAATGTGCCTTTGAACCATTATACAGGTACGTATCGAACCACGCGTTCCATTGACCTACAGCCAGGAACAATGCGATGGTAGCAAGCACTGGTTTACACAGTGGCAAGATAATTCTGTAATAGATTGTAAAGTCATTCGCTCCGTCCAGCTTCGCGGATTCCTGCAATGAGTATGGCAGGCCATCAATGAATGAACGGATGATGAACACGTTAAATGCACTGATCATGCCAGGTAGTACATATACCCAGAATGTACCGATCAGGTTCAAGTCACGCATCAGAATGTAAACCGGAATCAGACCACCGGAGAAATACATCGTGAGCGCGAGCGTTGTGGAAACAAATTTTCTAAGTCCAAAATCAGGTCTGCTCAGTGTAAAAGCGATCATGGATGAACTGATCAATCCGAGCACGGTACCTACAAGTGTACGCAGAATGGAGATCTGCAAACCTTGTAACAATCCATCATATTGGAAAATCGTTTTGTAGTTCTGTAATGTGAATTCGCGAGGCCACAAGTAAATTCCGCCACGTACTGTATCTGTCGAGTTATTGAGTGAGATGGCTAGTACGTTAAGGAATGGATAAAGTGTTACAACCAGCACCATGGTCATCGCGAGGATGTTGAATATATCGAACAGTTTATCGCCCCGAGTAGCATTGAATGCTTTGTTCGCCATAATGTCGTCCCCTCCCTACATGATGCTTTCTTTTGTGAATTTTTTGAACAAGCCGTTCGCAGTAAACAGAAGGATGATACTGACAACGGAGTTGAATATACCTATGGCTGTACCATACGAGAATCGTCCCATATTCAAACCATAATTGAGCGCGTATAGATCAAGTACTTCCGAGTAGTCTGTGACCAGACTGTTGCCAAGCAAGAACTGCTTCTCGAAACCGATACTGATAAGATGTCCAATTGACATGATGAAAAGTACGGAAATCGTGGTCCGTATGCCAGGCAGCGTAATATGCCACATCTGTCTCCAGCGGTTGGCTCCATCTACACGGGAAGCTTCATACAGCTCATTGTCGATACCTGTAATCGCCGCCAGATAGATGATGGCATTCCAACCGGTTTCCTTCCACATATCTGAAGCGGTTACAATGTACCAGAACAAGTTCCCCTTGGCCATGAATTGGATCGGCTGATCGATAATGTTCAGTCCTACCAATAGATCATTGATAATCCCTCCATCGGTGGAGAGCATCTTCGTAATGATCCCGGCTACAACAACCCAGGATACAAAGTGAGGCAGATATGATACCGTTTGCACGGCACGTTTGAAGAACATGCCTCTCATTTCATTCAGGAGAATAGCGAAGAATATCGGTACGATAAAACCGACAACCAGTCCCATCAAGCTCATTGCAAGCGTATTACGAAGTACCAGATAGAAACGATCATCACTGAACAGCTCTACAAAGTGTTTAAAACCAACCCACTCTTGATCACCAAACGATCTGGCAGGTTTATAATTTTGGAAAGCCATCGTCCATCCCCATAGTGGCAGATAGTTAAATACGAAAACCCAAGCTACGAATGGCAATGACATGAGATAGAGATATTTCTGCTGTTTCATTCTGTCCCAAATTCCGTTCCGCCGATTCTTTAAAGGCGGTTTGGGGTCACTGCTTCTGTTCGCGGAAGCGGATTTTTTTGTTAGCGTTTCCATCTCCGTTCCCCCTCCTCTGTTTTATAAAATAATCATACTCGATAGAGCGTTTTCAAAATACCATCTGGATTTTAGAGAAAATCATATAAAAATTAGATATAGACATATATAATCAGACATTAATTCGTTAAAATCAGTGATAAATTCTACTTTTAAATGATATAAAAGTAATATTAAGGTTAAATACTATCTAAAATGGTAAATTTCGAAAACGTTTTATAGTAATCGTTTACTTTGACCACATGGCATACAAAAAGGACCCTTTCGGGTCCCTCTGATTACAATGTAAACTGAATGGTTTGCAGTTTAACGATCCCGAGTAATTGCGCTACGGATATGGAGGTTGCTGGACGGAATTGATCTCCATTCAGATACGCAAGTATCTCCTGAAATAAGTAAGCGGCTTCCGGACGCTTCATTAAAGCCAGGTCAGCAAACGGAAGTGAGGATATCAAAATCTTGCCCTTCCCTACTTTTGCCTCAAAGGCATAAGCGAGTCGTTTGGCCCGATGGAAATGGTCCACCACTTCGATCAGCGGTTCCACCCCGGGCAACGTATCCAAACATATCGCTGGTGTACCGTTCACCAAGTGATACCAATGCCAGTCCGAAGCTCCATCATGCGGGAAGGAGCCTAGTAGTGCTAGCTGTTTTCTCAAATACATGCCCATCGTTGCACCAGGCTGTGTAGCAAACATCAGGTAATTCCAGAATACAGGCAGATACTTGGTCTCCACTGAATCATATAACCCTTCTGCGGTTGGCTGTAGCCAAACACTCCCCCCGTTGACCACATAATCAACGACATTGGGTGTTAACGACTGAACGATAACCAAGTCAATCTCCCGATTTTTCAACAACTGAAATCCATCGATTCGATCTACGCAATCATCTTGCGCTTCACCCAGGAATGGCTTCAACTCTGCCAAGGTATTCCAGAACCGATTCGAACCCGGATGAGACTGGTAAAAAGGAAACGACCAGCCATGCCAAACATTCGCTACAGTTCTGTCCAAATCGCCTGATATCAACTCCGCTTCGATCCGAAAAGCTGCTGCCCCTTCATGAGGAGCGGTAGCGACGATGCTTCCCAGTGACATGACAGACCCACATTGGATATCTCCGGTCTTCCATGCCCCTTCAGTAAGTATCACATCATCGCTTATTAACCTCCACTGAATGACTGCTTCCTCAAGCGGCTCCTTACCGTAGTGAGAGATGCGTACATCAACATGAATGGGTTCTCCGGCGTAAAATGTACGCTCCTTGCAGCTTAACAATAGCACCAGATCTGCGTTGAAACGCATGAATTCTTCTGGAGTTGTAACGCCTTTGTCATCCCAAAATACATCCAGAATGCCCGTCGTAGCATGTCCCTGCCCTGGAAAATCACGAATGTCCAGAAGCTGTACGCCCGCAGCGTCCGGTGTTCGCCGAATCCGCTCCATGGCTTCTTTTAAGGAACGTACCAGATGGGTACCACTGACCTGTTGAAAATGCTCCAGGGCCTCCATCATGCCTTTGTTTGTTAACGATTCTTCGATCGGTCGTAACCAACTAAGACGCAATACGCCAGTATACTTGGCTCGCTCTTGGGGCCGCACATACATGGTGTACTGTGCATGTTCGTGTCCAATGACGGGATGCTCCGCAAGGCGGGTGACTGCATGATAATCCAGTGTGGTATCCGGTACAGCAGAATATGCGGATTCCAACGGGGGATGCCAGTTCAACGATTGAATATAATAATCACCTTCCCGCCCTTGCGCCGGAAGCTGTCCAAAACCTGTATTGTCGGTATATAAGCGGGTCGGGTCCATATCCCTTGCTCTAGATACCCATGCATTGAGTTCAGGGTGGCCATTCGGACCAATGAGTTCATTCCCCATGGAGAACATGACGAATGAAGGATGTCTATGCAGCGACTGAAGCAACCCGTCCAGTTCTTGTGTCAGATAGGACAATACTTCAGCTGGCGCAGACTGATTCGATTGCTCAAAGAAACGAGACCAATGTGGAAGTTCTGCCTGCACCAGCATGCCAGCTTCATCAGCCGCGTCCCAGAAAGGCTCAGGCGCGCTCCACCCATGCAGACGGACGTGGTTGAAGCCGTATGTTCTAGCGATTCGAAACTGCTGAAGATAATGTTCCTTATCCCACACAGGATAACCTGTCAGTGGAAAGATACAACAATCGACGTACCCGCGCAGATACACCGGTGTTCCATTCAATTCAAGCTGCTTCCCGTTTGTTGCAAAGGAGCGAACACCAAATGATTGCTCCAGCCGATCCAGTTCCTGCTCACCGTCATGCAGACGGATCACTGCCTTGTATAATTCGGGGGATTCATCCGACCATCTTGCAATAGATTTCCCTGTACCAAGTTCCAATCGCCACTGATCTATTACAGCGTTGATTTCAGTTAAACCTGCTGAGCTTATATCCACATGTGATGGATCACTCAGATTCACATTACAACTATATCGATCAAGCCATTTGCCATCCGGATGCTGGATATCCACATGTAATTGCATCGATCTAGTCGATTCATTTGCGGGAGCGCTTACAATACAATCAATCCGAAGAGTTCCGTTCTCAGCATCTGGTTGAATACGTAACGTCTGTAATCGGCATGGGGGCAGACTGTCCAAATAAACACCACCTGTGATTCCACCCCAGGCTGTGGCCGTATGCAATGAATGAATATGGCTACCCGCCAGCGGAAGTTTCATCGTATTATCCACGCGGATCTCCACCCGATTCACTTCTCCCTGCTTCACCAGAGAGGTAACATCCCACTTCTGTTGATTCACCAGACTATCCTGCTGCCCGGCATACTGTCCATTGATCCAGAGATTCGTTGTCCATCGGACACCTTCCAATCTGAATACATAGTGGCATCCGGGATCGTCTGATGGAACATGAACATCCTGAGCATACCAGGCTGAGCCTTCATACTCGCGTACCTTGGTCCAGGTATCAAGCCTTTCGTATTCAGGCTCATCTCCGTATCCTTGCTCTTCCCATGAACCGGGAATCTGAATGGTCTCCCATGATGTATTTTCACACTGTGAAGGCGGTAATATCTCTTGCTCAACGAGTTTATCGGACTCCAGATCCAAACAAAACTGCCATGTTCCATTTAAGTTCAATGTATGACGTACAGCGCCTATATCAGACAAATTCATATCGTATAGCCATCCCTTCATCTGGATTCTTGTAAATCCAGTCTAAAATGTGAAACACTCCGTGACCATTGCTTATCATGGGAAGTGCATGGACAATATGATGAATCTGGAAATTTCTCAGCAATACCGAAAACGTTTTACACAATAGACAGGGGCAAAGCCCAGCACTCTATACTTATTCCTCGTTTATATCCTTAGCCGTTCCTTTAATTGATGATTGGGTTCTGGCCTGTTTGTAAGCGGAAGGGGATTCCCCTACATACTTCTTGAACTTACCGTGAAAATAGTCCACATTAGCATATCCCACTCTCGCCGCGACCTGATGGACCTTCAGTCCTTCGTCCAGCAATTCTTTGGCCTTTTCCATACGAACCTTGTCCAGAAATGCATTGAAATACTCTCCAGTATGATTCTTGAACAACTTACCCAGGTAACTGCTGTTATAGTTAAACACTTCTGCCAGTACTTCAAGCTTGAGATTCTCGCCAGGGTTACGCTGGATAAATTCAATCATCTGTTTCAATACAGTATCCTTGCTTCCCCCACCCATACGTTGAATAAGTCGATTCAAATGTTCCGATGCCATGACTTTGAGATCAGACATCGTAAATTGATGATAGACTTCATTAATCAGAACCGAATGTTCTTGCATAATGGAGTGCATATGTTGATTCGTCGCTGCAAGCTTGTTGAACGCCAGGGAAAATACCTGTGAGAACGCCGTCTTGATCGCTTGCTCTGTTCGGTGATATGGAACCAGGCGCTCTTCCATCTCACCCAGCACCCGCATAACGGACTCACTACTGCGGATGTCTAACGCATAATACAGCTTGTCCGCGAGTTCGTCTTCAACGGGCTCATGTGCTTCGTCCACAGCTCCAACTTCTGGCTTAACAATGCTTTCGCCTTCGCTACCTTCAGTCCACAGAATGATGCGTTGCTCCGTGAACAAGAAGCGTTCCCCGAGTAAACGATTCGCCTGCGTGTATGATCGCGCAATTTCAGAAGTGGAATGTACAGGTTCTCCCGCAGCACCGTACATGTGAACCTCCCATTCTCCTAGCAGTCCTTCCAGCTCATCATACAGATTTCTTGCAGATGACTCGGATGTGATTATTTCCTTACTTAACAGCCCCAGACCGGAATGGAATGAGAATACAATACCTCGGTCTTTATGGTCAAATGCTTCAATCAGTTTGCGTTTCATAACACTTCCCCGTTGCAGATCAGGGGCCGCATGCATCTCAAGCAGCACGATCTGATAGTGAGGCCAGTGCAGACCCAGGCTGTCTTCTTCCATACTGCCTGCACCCTCCAGACTGTCAAAGAGTAAAGCCTCGATCTGGTGCTCCAGATAGACAGTATCTTCACCAGCTTGACGTGCCATTGTCTCCCGTTCACGGGTCAGGATCGTAGCAATCCGCTCCAGTTCACTAATCATCTCATCTTCATCCACCGGTTTGAGCAGATAACCATCCACACCAAAACTGATGGCTTTTTTGGCATAATCAAAATCGGCATAACCGCTCAATATCAAAAAGTGCGAATCCGGATGATTCCGGCGCACTTCTTCAATCACATCCAGCCCGGTCATACCGGGCATGCGAATATCAATAATCGTCAGATCAGGCTCCAATTCCTCAAACCGGGAGATGGCCTCACGCCCGCTGGCAGCTGTAGCGATGACCTGGAATCCGTATTTTTCCCACTCGATAATGGTTGTCAGTCCCTCACGTATGCTCGGTTCGTCATCCACCAAAAACACTTTATACATGTTGGTCCCCTCCTGCTGGCAAAGTGAAAGAAACCTCTGTCCCTTCCCCATATACACTCGTAATCTGTAATCCATATGGCTCCCCGTACGTCAATGTTAAGCGTTGATGTACATTACGCATGCCGATCCGACTCTTCTCCTGTTCCTCCGGACCACAGATAAACTGCATCACCTCAGCCAGTCGTTCTGGCGTTATGCCTGCACCATTGTCATCCACACGGATCTGCACAATGTTCTCTACTAAACGAATACTTATACGAACACGGACTGTACCCTCTTTGTTCTCCAGACCATGGACAATCGCATTCTCAACCAAGGGTTGAATAATCAAAGGCGGAATGTACATCTTCTCCACCTCGGGATCGATATGGATCTGGAATGCAAGGCGGTCGCCGTAACGAAATTTCTGAATTTCCAAATAGGAACGTACCATTTCAAGTTCAGCCTGGAAGGTTGTTTTTCCACTGCCAATCTCCAGACTCTTGCGCATCAGCTTGCCCAACAGCCTGACGATGTTGGCAATCTCTGCTTCTCCCTTAATATGCGCTTTCATCCGAATGGACTCCAGTGCATTAAACAAGAAATGGGGATTGATCTGACTCGCCATCATTTTCAGTTTAATCTCTTTTTGGGCGATTTCCAATTGATTGTTCTGTTCGGTCGCTTCTACCACCTGCGTCATGAGTTCATTGATACTTTTCACCATATAGTTGAACTGTCGTGACAGTTGTCCAATCTCATCGTTTCCATCAATCCGTGAAGTCACGTTCAGGTCTCCTAATGCCAGCTTGTTGAGGTGTTTACTCAGCCGGAGCAATCGGTTCGAAGTGAGGAACGAGATGATATATACGAATAGTAGGGCAATGACCAGCACCAGTATAATAAAAATCATGCCGATCAAGCTGACCGTGTTGGCGTCCTTGACTATATTTTTGGTGGCAAAAACCGAAATCACCTTCAGGCTGTTCATACTCGATCCAGGGCCTAACTCATCAATAACAATATTAGATGGTTCCCCCCGGAAATCACCTTCTATGGTGCCTTTTGCCTGATTCTGCAGATCAACGCCAAAATCAAGCTCATCCAGCGTTTTACCCACCAGCTCAGTATTCTTGGCTGCAACCACATACCCCTGTTCGTCCGTAATCATCGTCTCGAACTGTTCCTGACGCAACAATCCATTCAGCTCATCCTGATTGATCACAATCATCAACACGCCCTCTGTCCGATACTCGGCAAAAGGTACTTTGCGCACCAGGCTGAGCTTGTGTACAGGATTATCTTCCTTGTCCGGAATGTAGAACCACCCGATGCTGGTTGTTTTCAGTGCCTGTTGGTACCAATAACTCTCTTCAGTCTGCTTGTCTACCGGGATGAATTCGAGGTTGTTGATCAATGTTGGGTTAGTTGAGTAAAAACGAATGCCGGCTATCTCACGGTACAAACGCCTGTACTCCTGAAAGTCTTTGTATGCAAGATACGCTGAGGTTAGCTCCACAACGCTCTTGTACCGCTTATTCACAATCTCCTTGAGATCCGCATTAAACATTAAAAGATTGGATATATCGGTGGGTACACGCAGCATGGTTGCCGTCTGGCTCTTGATCTTGTCCACATTGATGATCGTCTGTCCTATTGCATTGTCCAGGGCTTGCTGGCGAAAATAACTGGTCACAGCAAGACCCACAATCAGGACCGGAATCATGACAACCAGTACATAAGAAATGAGCAATTTATGCTTTAATTTGAGATTATTAGTGGTTCGTATCAGCCTTTTCAACATGTCTGCACCTTCCGTCATCTGTATAAGCGCTTACATATAAACAGCAGGATCAGGATGTTCTGTCCTTAGAATTAATCATACCACATAACCGTCAGAATTCGGATTGTCATTGCAATGGGTACTATACTGCCATGCAACAAATCAGCCTAACCTCTAACAAAAGAGGCACTCCCACGATTGGAAGTGCCTGCTTAGTATAGAAATCTGTTCGTTTGTTATTAAGGACGAGGTGTACTTACCCCATTGAGGATCAGTTTAGGATGAATATCGGCGTTCAGCGAAGCGGAAACTGCACAATATTTTTCCTCAGCCATCTGGATGGCTTTCCAAATGCGATAATCCGGGATATCCCCATCGACTTTGAAGATCAGATCAATGGATGTGAAGCCTTTGGGCATCTCTTCACTGCGTGTGCCCTGCGCTTCAATCTCAATCGATTCAATTTTGTCCAGAAAAGCGTCCAGAATCATCGTAATATCGATTCCCATACAGCCGCCGAGACCCGCCAGTAACAATTCCATCGGGGTCGCCCCCTTGCTGTCACCACCATAAGCAGCAGTGGCATCCATGCCAACAGCGTAGCCAGAGGGTCCTTCGGAAGTAAACGCGCGTTTGCCTTTCCATACAGTTGTTACATTCATGATGTTATCCTTCTTTCTCAGAATAGGTTAATTTCAAGCGAAAAAGGTTTGCACTTGCCACTCCGATGACAGAATAACCTTCCGATCGCTGTTATCCCCAGATTTTTTGATTCCCTTCTTCAAGGGGAAAATCAGGGGATAAAGGCGCACGCTCCGCTTCTTCAGGTTTCTTCTGTCCTCTCCGTTCTTGTGCAAAAAGTTTAGTTGAACTGATATCGTTAACGACCTTAAATACCCGCTCCGGGTACGTTCGTTCTTCCGATCGCTGTTATCTTCATCAAAATTCAGTAATCTGTTGCAAGAAACGACGGGTGCGCTCTTGCTTCGGCTGTTCGAAAAAGGCCTGTGGACTTGCCTCTTCCACGATCGATCCATCCGCCATAAAGACGATTTTGTTCGCCACATTACGGGCAAACTTCAATTCATGCGTCACAACCAGCATCGTCATGCCTTCCTCTGCCAGCTCCTTCATGACGGAAAGCACTTCTCCGACCAGTTCAGGATCAAGAGCTGAAGTGGGCTCATCAAACAACATCACTTCCGGCTCCATTGCGAGTGCACGTGCAATGGCGACCCGCTGCTGTTGTCCACCAGACAACCGGGATGGATACGCATCCTGCTTGTCCGACAAGCCGACCCGATCCAGAAGAATCCGGCCGCGTTCAGCCGCTTCGTCCCGCTTGATTTTTTTCACCGTAACAAGACCTTCCATCACATTACCCAGCACTGTCTTGTGCGGATACAGATTGAATTGCTGGAATACCATGCCGGTCTGGCGACGAATCTCCAGTACCCGGGCACGCTGGACTCGCAGCGGATCTGCACTGTTAACCACAATGCCGTTCACTTCAATCTGTCCTCCAGACAACTCTTCCAGCCCATTCAGACAGCGCAGCAAGGTACTTTTGCCTGAACCACTGGGGCCGAGCAATACAACAATATCTTTGGCATCGACATGAAGATCGATGTTCGTAAGTACTTCATTTTTCTGAAAACGTTTGGTAAGTCCAGTTGTTGTAATCATCGGTTCTCTCCTCCCATCAGTAAGCCCGGGCCAACCGGCGCTCCACTTGTTCCAGAATGGCCGAGAAGCCGATACTCATGATCCAGTAGATCACACCAATTGCCAGATAAAATGGCATGTTCAATGCATATTGTGATACCAGCAGTTGTGCTGACCGTAATAACTCAGTAACACCAATCGCCGCCACAAGTGATGTTTCCTTCAACATGCCAATAAAGGTGTTTCCCATCGGCGGGATGGCAATGCGTACAGCCTGCGGGAAGATAATCCGTCTCATCGCTTGAGCCGGGGTCATTCCCGTTGCATATGCAGCTTCCGTCTGTCCTTTAGGCACAGCCTGAATGGCTCCACGGAACGTCTCCGACAAAAATGCACCTGCATTCAGACTCAGTCCCAGACAGGCAGCCGTGAGTGATCCCAAGGTCACTCCATAATCGACCAATCCGTAATAAATAACGAATAATTGCACCAGCAGCGGGGTTCCCCGCATGATGGATACATAAAACCTTGCGATCAACCTCAGCCACATCGGTCCCTTCAGACGAGCAATCGCAACAAGGACCCCGATGATAAACGCAAAAAACATGGAGATCACAGTTACATACAGCGTATAATAGGCCCCCTTCAGAAAGAAGGGGATATTCTCAAATACCAGTTCCATGGGTCAAATCTTCCCTTCGCCTTGCAGGTTCATTATTGCGCAGGCTCTTCACCAAACCATTTTTTGAAAATGGTATTGTACGTGCCATCATCCTTCATGCCTTTGAGAGCATCATTCAGCGCTGCTACGAGTTCTGGATTGTCTTTGCGAACAGCGATACCTGCCTGGTCACTCTTGATTGCTTCGCCCACAGCTTTGATCTTTAATCCGTTGGCATCAACAATCGGTTTCAGTGCGTACATGTTGTTGATTGTGGCGTCAATCCGTCCAGCATTCAGGTCTTTCAGTGAAGAGATGACATCGTCATAGGTTTTAATCGTGAAGTCTCCCACTTTAGGTAACACTTCATTACGCAGATATGATTCATCATTTGTACCCAAACCTACGCCAATTGTTTTCCCTTTGAAATCTTCCAGCTTGGTAATATCGTTATTGTCTTCTTTGACAATGATTTTAACTTGGTTCGTAATATACGGATCACTGAAGTCGAGTACTTTCTTACGATCATCGGTAATCGTCATCTGGCTGATAATGGCATCCAGCTTTTTGGCTTGCAGACTCGGTGTCAGACCAGAGAACTCCTGGGATACAAATTCAACTTTAACCCCAAGACGTTTCGCAACCTCACGTGCGATATCGGCATCGTAGCCGTCCATTTCTTTTTTATCGTTCAGGAAGTTGTATGGTGCATATGTGCCCATCATGCCTACTTTGATCACGCCAGCAGACTTGATCTGCTCCAGTTCATTGCTTGCCTCTGCACCATTTGTACTTCCATTGTCTGTCGCCTTACTACCACAAGCACTAAGTACCAGCACGGTCATCAGCAGAATTGCTGTCAAAGACCAGCCTTTACGAGTTTTCGATCCATATGTTTTGTTCATTACGTTAACTTCCTCTCAGTCGTGTATTAATCTGGGTGTACATTTGGTTACTTTATTGTGACTAAACCGCAGTTGTACCCATTATTCCCTGCTATTTGTTTAATCATGTGAATCTTATGTGCCCAATAGTCCGTAAAATTCAAAGCTTGCTGCCTCAGATGCCAGCGATGAAGCTGTCATGGCTGAGAATTTGCTGTGCAACTCATCGGAACCGAACAACCAGCGTGATATCATGCCTTCAATCATGCTTACCAATAACGCTGCTCGAAGCGGTACATCCATGCCCTTAGGCAACATGCCGAGTTCGATGGCTCGTTCCATATTGTGACGAAACGCAGTTTCCACAGCATTACGTGTCTCCTCAACCAGGCGTTGTACGGATTCTTCCGTCACGATGCCTTTGAGCAACAGTTCCATAAAATAGCGATTCTGCGCGGCAAACAAGAACAAGTCAGTGAACAGCCTTTCCGATGCTTTCACCATATCCTCTACCGATCCGGCATCCTTGCGATACCCTTGTCCGATCGCCTCAAGCAACTCCTCCTTGCCCGTTAAGACAATCTCTGAAGCAATGGCTTCTTTACTCTTGAAGTGCCAGTAGAATGTCCCTTGCGCCACACCAGCCTCGCGGACGATATCGGAAATTTTCGTCTGATGGTAGCCTTGGGTTGCAAAACGCTCCATCGCTATGCGTATTATTTGGTCCCGGCGTTCTTCACCGGGTTCCAAACCGTTAATTTTGGTCATTCATGTAACCCTCCCGATTGATCAGTCAGTCAGTTAATTTATATCCTATGGGATAACTAGGTTTTTGTCAATATAGTTTTAAACAAATGGTTACAAGTATAAGTTGAAGTTGAGCGTATTTGTGATCATAATAGGTGATAGTCTTGTTCAGATGAACAGGCATGGTCAAGCAGGACAGCCCGTGCTGTAACCTGTATTTCAAGGAGGAAGAGAATTGGATATTATATCATCCATTATTATGGGCATCATCGAAGGTTTGACAGAATTTTTGCCCGTTTCCTCCACTGGACACATGATTCTGACTGCCCATTTGCTCGGTTTATCAGAGGACAACGAGTCAGTCAAAACGTTTGAGGTGGTTGTTCAACTCGGGGCTGTACTTGCTGTTGTTGTACTGTATTGGAACAAATTCATTGATATGTTCCGCTTCACCGGAGGAAGCAGACCTTACTCCCGCCGCCTCAATCTGGGACATATCTTCCTGGCGATGGTTCCTGCCGTAGTCATCGGACTTGTATTCCGCGATTGGATCAAAGCACATTTGTTTGGTCCGGAAACAGTGCTGTACAGTCTCGTTATAGGTGGTATATTGATGATCGTGGCCGAACGCTGGAGCCGGAAGAGTGGGCGGATTACTACCCATGATGTCGATGATATTTCCTACAAACAGGCATTCGCGGTGGGTATATTTCAGATCTTGGCATTGTGGCCAGGCTTCTCCCGTTCCGGGTCAACGATCTCAGGCGGTCTCTTTGCAGGGGTAAGCCGTGTAGCCGCTGCGGAGTTCACATTCCTCGTGTCTGTGCCAATTATGATTGGTGCTACGGGATATGACCTGTACAAAAGTATCGATCACCTGAACGGCAGTGATTTTCCAATCTTTGCGATTGGATTCATCGCTGCTTTCATCGTCGCCATGCTTGCGATCAAGACGTTCCTGTCCATTTTGAAAAAATTGAGCCTGACCGTCTTTGCTGTGTATCGCTTTGTCTTGGCAGCCGTGTTCTTTATTATTTTGATGTAAGCATTACAATTCAAGTAATTAGACAGGCAAAATCAATGGCGGCCTCACGTTCCCTTGGGAAGCGAGGCCGCCATATTTTATATTCTGAACTATGTTTCTGTTGCTTCACGATTCTGTTGCTGCTCCAAAGACAGGAATATCCGTAATTAGAAGAAGCCTGATTCTTCATTACTTCCTTCTTTAGTGGGTTGGATCATTGGTGATGCCGACTAGGTTTATTATGTATCATGGACAACCATATTTATGTTCACTTCTGAAAGCAGCCTGTCTAATACCACTCTTTTATTTGAAAGTTCCGGTGTTTCTTTCGATTCTTTAATCTCTCACGCAGATTATATCTATTCTCCTTTTGTTCCTGCAGCAATTGCTTCACCCCGATCATCAACAATCGGTATCTTCGGTCATCATTGTGACTTAATTGGTGCATTTCTTCAAAAATTTCATTCTTCATACGGATCTTGTTCACTCCAAATATTCAGTTTGTTCTCACAGTATACATGGGAGCACTGAACAAATTCTAAACAAGCGTTGTTTCTCAACTTCAGTTATTCAAATGCACATCATGCGGACTGGAATGAAACAGAAAAACCCCTTCCGTCGCAGGACAAGAAGAGGTCTCCGTAGATAAGGTAATGATCAAGCTGCTTTTGCCTTCATACGCTTAAACTTTGGATTCAAGCGTCTCCAGATACTCGGAGATTTGAGCAGGTGTTTTAGCCCATTTGCTATGCAGATGTGCGATTTTCTTGCCGTTCTGGAAGACGAGCAGGCTTGGAATGCCGCGCACACCATTTTCTTCGGCAAACGGCTGGAACTTCTCTGCATCCAGGGCATAGAAGGTTTTGTCCGCATGTTGGTCGATAACATCCCCGATAAAACGATCCAGATTTTTGCAATCCGGACACCAGGTTGTATCAAATTTAATGACGGTAAAACCATCAGAGTTAATTGTATCCAGATATTGCTGTTCACTTTGAATTCTTTCCATATGTCTTCTCTCCCTTATATGTTCCTTTTTTGGTTGATCTTCATTGTACCTCGTATGGTTACAATTGAAAATAGGCTTAATAGAGTTAACGATGCTGCTTGTACAGATTAGCGGGACTGAGTTCTCGTATTTCCTGAATTTCCGCAGCGGTGAGTTCAGGCGAATTCGAAGCAGCAATATTGTGCAGTAACTGTTGTCTTGAACTGGCACCAGGGACAACTGCTGCTACGGCAGGATGGGATAACGCGTAGCGAATAGCTATCTGAGCCATACTGCGTTGGTCTGTAACAAGACGACTTAGCCCTTGCCGAATGGTATATAGTTGCTCTGGCGTATAGTCCAGATAACCTTTGTCTGCCTTGGCAGATCCGGAATCGGCAAGCACTCCGCTAGCTACGGGCCCACGGGCAATTACGCTGATCCCCTTTTGTTCCACTAAAGGCAGCACTTCTTCTTCCGCTCTGCGGTCAGCAATGCTGTACTGGTTCATCACACTGACGATGGATGCCCTCTTTACATACTCCCGAATCACATTGGGACGAATGGAGGAAATTCCGTAATATCGGATAAGTCCTTCCTTGTTTAGTTCCTCAAACGCTTCGATCGTCTCTTCGATGGGGTCGTCCAACGTGCCGCCATGCAACTGATACAGATCAATGTAATCGGTCTGCAACCGCTTCAGACTTTCATGTACAGCCTGCTTAATGTAGGCTTTGGACGGGTCCCATGACCAGCCCTCTTTACCCGGCAGACGACGATTACCTACTTTGGTCGCAACAATGACCTGGTCCCGACGCCCTTTAATAGCTTGTCCTACAATCTCTTCATTACGCCCTGCGTCGTACAGATCGGCTGTATCAAGCAGATTGATCCCATGATCCAGAGCCTCATGAACCAGGCCCACAGCGTGCTCCATTTCAGTTCCAAGTGACATACATCCCAGCCCAATCTCAGACACCATCAGTTCGGATGTACCCAGACGATTTTTCTTCATATGTGCATCTCCCTCCATACGTTCTGCAAGTATCCATTGTATCATTCTTGCTGGCAAAAATCGCATGCCTCACCGAAACCAAAGGTAGTTTTCAACTGCACAAAAAAACCTGGAACGACTTCATCTCCAGGTTTCTTATGATCATCATTTGAATTCAAGCGATAAACGAGCTATCGCAATCTATTTCACTTCCACGCGTGGTCTGGCTTTACTTGTTCCGTTGGACGAATTGGAGTTTTTCATCATACCCGAGACCGTGCTAAACAGCTTATCTCTTGCTTGTTTGTTCCTCATCAGATAAGTCACACCTGCGCCGATCGCCGTCATGAGTATTCCTCTTCTTTTAGACATGTGCTTCTCCTCCTTCAGGATAAATGTACATCGTGTCTTGTTTGACAATTACCCTGTGGGAGCAAAACGAAACGAAGTACAGGCTTGATCGCAGAAAAAAAAGATGACCTCCGAATTCAATTCAGCGGTCATCTTCCAATCGTCCAGTTGAAACATCAACCGAACGAGATAAATCATACAAGCTTTCTTACAATCAAGACAAACGTCCATGTCCAATTAATCAGATGGCGTTGCCACATGGGTCATTTCTTCATGTTTGTAGGTCGAACCATCCGCGGTCAGATAGAAGTGACCAATCGGATGCAGATCTTCATCCAATTCGTAGACAAGCGGAATGCCTGTCGGGATATTGAGCGCCATCACGTCTGCTTCGGACAATTGGTCCAGATGCATGACGAGTGAACGGAGCGTGTTACCATGCGCAGAGATCAGCACTCTTTTGCCAGCAGACACCATCGGTTTAATCTCCGCATTCCAGTACTCCAGAACACGCTTCGAGGTATCCATCAGGTTCTCCGTAAAAGGGATGGTGCATCCGAGCCGCTTGTACTTGTCCAGATCCTGCACATATCGGTCATCGGTTTCGTCCAGTGCCGGGGGAGATACGTTCACGGATCGTCTCCATTCCTTTACTTGGTCTTCCCCATACTTCAGAGCAGTCTGCTGTTTGTTCAGTCCTTGCAGCGCACCATAATGGCGTTCATTCAGCTTCCAAGTTTTCGTAATGGGAATCCACATGAGGTCCATTTCATCCAGCGCAATATCGAGTGTTCGGATAGAACGTTTCAGCACGGATGCATAGGCGTAATCAAAATCAAATCCCTGTTCCTTCATGATCTTCCCTGCTTTACGAGCTTCTGCGTAACCATCCGTCGTCAGATCCACATCTGTCCATCCGGTAAAACGATTCTCTACATTCCACATGCTCTGTCCATGGCGAATCAAAACAACTCTGTACATAAACGTGAACCTCCTTCCATGGAAACATTACCTGCAAGTCAAACTAATTAGCACAGTGAAACGTTCATCACATTAATAATATGGTGCCATCATCAGGTATACTACAACACCTGTAGAACTTACATACAGCCAGATTGGCATAGTCCAACGTGCAATTTTACGGTGTTTCTTCAATTGATTCGTCCAACCCCATACCAGTGTGAACAACGCCAATGGAACAATGAGGGCTGCCAGTATACTATGGGTAATCAGAATGAAGAAATAAATGGAACGAATGATGCCCTCGCCGCCGTATTTGGACGTCTCTGGTGAGAGGTAATGAAACGTCAGATAGGTCACGAGGAATAACAGTGTTGTTGAGAATGCAGCAAGAATAAATCGTTTGTGCAGCTTCACATTCCTCTTGATAATAGCAATAAGCGCTGCAAGCAGGAAGATGAAGGTAAAGCTGTTAAACACGGCATTAAACCGCGGCAACACCGTAATATCAAAGGTTACATCACCTTTGTAACCAATAGACGGTGCGAAGAACAATAATAAAATAATGACATTAGCGAGAATGGAAATCGTGATAATGATACCTGCAAAATTTTTATTGCTCGTCGGGGATGGAATGTTCGGTTCCCCTTTGTTATTTTTGCCCAATGCAAAATCCTCCTCATATCCTAACTTCTATGTTCTATATCATTATATCTCGGCAATTCCGGGCTGTTAAGTGACAACACTCTGAACAAAAACCGCTGCACTCCCCTATAAAATGCCCCTTTACGGCCGTTTTCAATCAAATCCAAACCGGCTCCCATTTACCCAAGTCTTTATTTGTGGTATAATTAATGCAATTAATCACATACGCGTTGAAACTGGAGGAGCCTGTCACCAAGGGCCCCTCTTTGTCTTTTTTAGGCATAAAAGCGGCACTCTTAACAAGCGCTGTTTTTATGCCTTTTTTTTGTTCTAAAGGCTTGGAATGATCCCCCCTTGGGCAGGTAAACCTATAAACGCTACTGCTGGAGAGGAGCACACCTATGGAATTTATTTTGGTTCTTGCACTTATTTTAATCTTTACCAAACTTGCCGGTGATCTATCCGTCAGATTGGGTCAGCCGTCGGTACTGGGGAAACTGATTGTGGGTGTCATCCTCGGGCCTGCAATTCTCGGTTGGGTTCAGCAAAGTGATTTCGTCCATTATATGGCCGAAATCGGGGTACTATTGTTGATGTTCATCGCTGGATTGGAGACCGATCTGGAACAATTGAAGAAAAACTGGAAAGCAGCCTTTGCTGTTGCTGTGGGTGGTATTATTTTACCATTCATCGGAGGATACGGTTCGGCCATGGCGTTCGGTATGTCACAGACACACGCATTGTTCTTTGGACTTTTATTCTGTGCCACGTCCGTCAGCATTTCCGTTCAGACACTAAAAGATATGGATCAACTCAGCTCTCGTGAGGGTACAACAATCCTTGGTGCAGCTGTTGTCGATGATGTTCTGGTCGTTGTCATTCTTGCTGTTATGATGAGCTTGCTGGGTACAGGCGGAGGAGACACTTCGATTTCTCTGCTTATTGGCAAGAAGCTGTTATTCTTTGTGATCATCATCGCTGCCAGCTGGTTCCTTGTTCCTCGCATCATGAAGTGGATGGCACCACTGAAAGTAACCGAGACCGTCATTACTGCGGGATTGATTATTTGTTTTGGCTTCTCCTACTTTGCAGAGTGGATGGGTGTTGCCGGAATCATTGGTGCATTTGCCGCTGGGATCGCCATCTCCCAAACCAACTTCAAACATGAAGTTGAAACCAAACTGGAACCGATCGCCTACGGAATTTTTGTTCCGGTGTTTTTTGTCAGTATTGGTTTGAATGTCACGTTTGATGGTGTGGGTTCACAAATTTGGTTTATTGTCGTTATAAGCCTCATTGCAATTGTAACCAAGCTGATTGGTGGCGGAGCTGGTGCACGACTGACTGGATTTAATATGTCATCTTCATTGGCCATTGGCTCAGGAATGATATCAAGAGGTGAAGTTGCGCTCATTATCGCTTCAACGGGACTTGCTTCCGGCTTACTTGATCCGGAATACTTTACGAGCGTAGTAATCATGGTCATAATCACTACACTTGTTACGCCACCTCTGCTCAAAATTACCTTTGCACGCAAAAAGGGTGAAAAGCAAGTCGAAAGAGGAATTGAAGAATCACATTTAAGTGGGTAACTGTAAAAGAATATCTACGTTTAGCTTACCTGATGGCTTTGTGAAATATTTTTAGTTTCGGAGATATTGGCTATATCTTCTTTAGAAGATTCAATACGTTCGTGAAGCACACGCCGCTTTGATCCATTCCTCCCCTTCAACATGAAGGTTAGAGGTGGTCAGAGCGGTTTTTTTTGTATTTTTACAAGTCATACGTATTCGTTACTCACTCAAGTTCGCTATATCGTAGAAAACAAAAAAAGACCACCTTACACTCAAGAGGTCTTCCATCTATGCCCGTAGTTACAACAGGCTGTCCCATTTTAAGTTAACACACCAACATAAAAACCAATCGAGATAAAGACAACACACCAGACAAATGCACCAATGCCCGATACAACTACGTACCTGCCAATTGCCATACGGCTCATCCCTGAGAAACAACACATCAGATGACGAATGCCCGGAATGAAGTAACCGAGGATGATTGACCAGTATCCATATTTCAGAAACCACGACTCCACCCTGCTAAATCGTTTGGCATTCACGCCAATCCACTTGCCATACTTATCGAACAGCGGCCTGCCTGCCTTCTTGCCAATCATGTAGCTGAGCAGCCCCCCGGTAAATGCGCCACCGAAACTGACGGCGATGGATACGGAGTAATTCAATACCGAGATGGAGGCGAGATAACCGACAAACGTCATCATCACCTCATCCGGAATCGGCATGCCAATAACGCCAAGAGCCAGTAGTCCGTAGATTGCGAAATAACCATATTGACCAATAAATTCTTTTGCAAATTCCATACTGACTCGCTCCTTATTTCGGTTCCACAATATCCTTCTCATGTGAGGCTAGCACTTGTTTTAGAGACGGGAATCGGATTTGGCTCACCATGAGACCGGATAATACAATAATGACAAGATAGGCTACACCATGTGTGAAATAAGGACTCCAGAGTGCGAAAAAGGACATCAGACCTCCCGCAAATGTAATCGGCATTCCGACAAAACCACTGCTTGCTGTCTTCTGACAGTTATAACGGGCCAGACGCAAAGCACCGCAAATGGGAAATAATGCAGTCAGTGCCATCCCCAGCACACTCACTTCAATCATGGAATTCAGGTACAGAATCAACACGGGCGCTGTTCCGAATGAAACTACATCCGCAAGCGAGTCCAGGGACTTGCCGAACTCACCCTCACAATGCAATTTACGAGCCGCATACCCGTCAAACAGATCAAAGAACATCGCTACCCATATCATCATTACAGCCAGGGCAAATTCACCATGAATAGCCATAATGATTGCCAGCATGCCTGAACTCAGATTCCCCAAGGTTAAAATCGATGGTAAAGACTTCATAAGATTTGACTCCCTTTCGTACTAGGCTTTAGGAAAAATAATATAAAAACGGACTCCATCCGGTGTATTCTCCACTCCATAACTGCACCCATGCAGATCAAGAATCTGCTTCGCAATGGCCAGACCGAGCCCGGTCCCCCCCATTTTACGATTACGTGAGCGCTCTACCCGATAGAACCTCTCCCATATATACTGCCGCTCAGCTTCAGCGATCTGCTCACCCTTGTTCTCAATGGAAATATGGACAAAACCTTCACGCCTGCTGATCTCAATAGTTATATCGGTATGTGGTATCGCATGACGTATAGCATTCATCATGATATTGAAAATAACTTGCTCCAGCTTGCTTCGGTCACCCTCAACCGTCTGTTCTGTTGTGGATACAAGCACCACATCCAATCCTTTGTCCTTCAGTTGCGGACCCAGACGGCCGGCGATATCCTCAATCATATCAGCCAGTGCAACAGCATCCGTATTCAATTGAACCGCTGAGGATTCCAGTCGCACCAGATCCAGCATCTCTTCAACCATTGTTTCCATTTTGATCGTCTCATCGGCAATGATCTCAATGTAACGCTCCCGTTTGCTCTCGCTCACGCCATCCTTCAGCCCTTCAGAATATCCCTTAATAATGCTGATTGGTGTCTTAAGTTCATGTGATGCATCGGCAAAAAACTTGCGCTGACGCTGTTCAATCTCCTGCTTCATTTCCATATCTGTACGCATCTGCGTGTTGGCCTGCCTCAGCTCTTCCAGTGTCTGACCCAAGGTTCCCGATAAGGCATTGAGGCTGTTAGATAGACTGCCGATTTCATCATTACGCCGGATGGGTGATTTCACCGTGAAATCCAGCGTAGACATTTTCTTGGCGACATGGTTCAAGGCCAAGAGCGGCTTCGTTACAATTCGGGACAGGAGTAACGCCAGCAACAGAATCAATATAAATGCCCCTATGCCAAAATACGCATAGAACAAACGTGTTGCCTCATTCGCTTCCCTCATCTCCTGTAGAGACGTGAGCGAGAAGATCAGTTGCTGCTCAGGTCCGGAACGATGCACTGGAGCAATGGTGATGACATTGCGAACACCGCTCCAGCTATCCATCCATTCTTCATTGAGCATTTTGCCATTCGCCAAGGCCAGTTGGTCTTCGGTGGACAAAGGGAACCGGCTATCCAGTGCTTGCACCAGCAGTCCCTGCCTCTGACTCCACGTTGCCAGATTGGGAAGAACGACCTCGGTCAATACACCTGACCATTCCTTTACCGGTTCAATTGATTCCTGAAAGCTTTCAGTTCCCCATGCGGCAGAAGTGGCATCCTGGATTTTGAATGGATAGACCATGGATTCGCTGGCCGGACCTTTCACCGTCAGTTCTTGCCCATATTTCAGATGGGATGTAATCCAGCCAGCATTCTCACTATTGATAAACAAGGACAAGGACACTTTCACGTGACTTCCATCCTCTTGAAGCAACGTAATGTGGAACGGGTCATTAACCAGTCTTCCGGTATTCGTCAGAATGACCAGATGTGATTGATTCTGACGCATGAACTTCCCGGTCTCCTTAGCCAGCTGTAAATCACTCCAATGTCCATTGGAATATTGCTGTTCGAACTTGGACAGCTTTTTCTTCATACTACTGACCTTTTGATGCTGATAGAAATCGGGGAACCAGACCAACTGGGCAAAAACCGTCGTCCCATATAGAAGTACCAGACATCCTGCCATGACCAGGAAAAGCTTCATTGTTACGCCATTTCTTCTCATGCTTCTGCCTCGAAACGATATCCAGTGCCAATCACCGTACGGATACACTTGGCTTCATCACCCAATTTGCTCCGCAGCTTCTTGATGTGGGTATCTACAACACGTGAGTCCCCTTCAAAATCAAATCCCCAGATCCGATTCAAAATGGCATCCCGGGACAACACAATGCCTGCATTACGTACCAGATAAAGCAACAGATCATATTCCTTTGGTGCAAGTTCCAATTCAATTCCGTCCTTCTCCAAGCGTCTGGCCCATGGATCAAGGGTTACCTCTCCGAAACGAATCACACCCTGCTCTCGTCCAATTGCACCTTCAACACGCTTCATTAATGTCTCTGCACGTGCAACCAGCACACGTGGGCTAAACGGCTTGGTAACGTAATCGTCTACGCCCAGCTGAAATCCATGAATTTTATCGTCATCCTCGGACCGTGCAGTCAGCATGATAATAGGTACGGTGGATTGGGATCGAATATGCCCACATAACGTCCATCCATCCATTTCAGGCATCAAAACATCCAGAATAACCAAATCCACCTCATGCAAAGCCAACAGTTCCAGTGCCTGTACTCCATGTTCTGCTTCTATGACGTTCCATTGTTCTTTTATGAAATAATCGGCCACAATCTCACGAATGCGGCTTTCATCTTCCACCAGAAGCACTGTTCTGATCATGGCCGACTCTCCTTTTTAGATTTCTGATGATAACATACCTATTCCATGTGTCGTTCATGTGTCCATACATGTTTTGGAATGCTCCCATGATATATACGATTAATATAAGCCAAAAGTTACTAATTTTTATAAAAATTCGCATAAAAAAGAAGCCGTCAACGAGCAAGCTCCAGCTCATTGACAGCTACTTGAATGAAATCGAAGTATGTTGTCCAGAATTGATGCGCTACTGCGCGCTCCCTGGCAACACTTAACGTTGTTGCTCCAGACGGTGTGCCACATGCAGTGTCGGGCCAACAAAACGGTTCAGCGGGAATCCGCCGGCAATCGCTTTGGTCACGAAGGCTTTACCTTCACGAACAGCCTCTTTCACTGAAAGACCACGAGCCAACCCTGCGGTAATCGCCGCAGACGTTGTGCAGCCCGCACCATGCGTATATCCGGAGCCGACAACATCGGCTTCAAACCATTCGTAGTTGGTTCCATCATAGAGTAGATCCATTGCTTTACCCGGGCTAATGACACCTCTGTCCTTAATTAGGACATGTTTCGAGCCATGGGCATGAATTGCTGCTGCCGCTGCTTCCATCTGTTCCTTGGAACGAATCGGTCCACTCTTCGCCAGTTGGGATGCTTCGAACAGATTAGGTGTAACCAGATCAGCACCTGGCAACAGGAATTCGATCATCGCTTCCGTATTTTCCGGTTGCAGTACTTCGTCTGTACCTTTGCAGACCATTACCGGATCAATAACGATCTGTGGCAGACCGCTACGGCGAATATGTTTTGCTACCAGTTCAATAATATCTACTGAACCGAGCATACCTGTCTTCATGGCATCAAAACCGATACCGTCCAGAACCGTGCGAAGCTGTGCTTCAACTACATTTAATTCAACAGGAAAGACCTGGTGATCCCATGTTTCGGGCTCCATTGCTACAACCGTAGTCAGTACGGTCATGCCATACACACCCAGCTCCTGAAAAGTTTTCAAATCAGCTTGAATACCTGCTCCGCCGCTCGTGTCCGAACCAGCTATTGTTAATGTTTTTGGAATCGTCATGGTAGTTGCATTCTCCTTCGTGTCTCAGTTGACATTATCCTATCCCTTGTACGAGCGGATGTCAATGGCATCTGAAGCCATACAGAGCATGGTTTTCCGAATGATTCAGTTCACATCTTTTGTCTCCAGACGAACCATGGACATCGAAGCAATCCATATCCCTATTGCTCCAAGGGTCAGAGGGATAATAACAAGCGAATGAATGGAAACTTCCGACCCGTTGAATCCGGAGCAGACAATCAAAACCAGCAAAATGGACGAGACCATTGTAGTTGTAACAGAATGCTTACGCATACCGAAGAATAGGGGAATGAGTGCCATACACGCAGCCGATAAAGAACTCATACTGTACTTCACCAGAAGTCCCAATATATCCTGATTTGTCAATGATCCGGGAATGAAGGAGTAGAAATGATTAACAATCAACAGCAGTGAACCCATCAACAGGTCGGTAACCATAATCATCACAAATGTAAAACCAAACACGATAATCAATTTGGCAGCAATGATTTTATGACGCTGGATAGGATAGGTGAACATGACGTTCATCGTTTTATTTCTATACTCACTGATCACCAGCTTGGATAATAAAGCTCCTGCAAATATGATAAAGGTCGCTCTCACAAACGTATCGATAATCATAAAGGCGGTCTGGTAATCGGCATAGGCATAATCTTCTGCTCCCACATCCACGAATCCAATCATGATCAGGAAAAGAAGAATGGCTATACTGGCAATACCTGCCCCTGCAAAATTACGTGCAAAACGGTGCTTCCGCATCTCAAGTCTGATTAGTTTAAGCAACGTCTTCATCCCCTTTCACAAGCTTCATGAAGTGTTCTTCCAGGGAATGAGCCCGTTTGGATATCGATTCGATCTCAATGCCGTGCTGGATCAGCTTGGTGTTCAGTTCCGATGGAATGATTCCCGGATCATAGATGCGTAACGTTTGGTTATCAACCAGTTTATAATTACTCAAACCAAGCTGGTGTTCAATGACATAGGTCGCTTTGCGGATATCCACCGCCTGTAACTCAATGTACTCATTTTGACTTCCACGAATGCTCTCCATTGATACTTCTTCCACCAAACGACCGCCGCGAATGACACCAACTGTGTCCGCAATCTGCTCTATCTCACCAAGAATGTGACTGGAGACCAACAGGGTAATGCGATACTCATTGCTAAGCCGCTTGAACAAATCTCGCATCTCCCGGATCCCTACAGGGTCCAATCCGTTGATCGGTTCATCCAGAATGAGCAGTTCAGGTGTGGTTATAAGTGCACGAGCCAGTCCCAGCCTCTGCTTCATGCCCAAGGAGAAGTCTTTGACCGGTTTCTTGCCCGTATTCTTCAGCCCTACCATTTCCATCGTGTTGTCGATGATCTTTTTATTGTAGAATCCCATGTATTCACAGTGAAGCTCCAGATTCTCGCGAGCAGACAGTCTATCGTAGAAAAAAGGATATTCAATAATACTGCCCATTCGCTTCAGCACTTCATAAGAGGTCGGCGTAAGCTTCTCCCCAAACAGTTCTATCTCCCCTGTGGTTGGTTTGACGAGATTGGTGAGCATCTTCATGATGGTTGTTTTACCAGCACCATTTGGACCGAGGAATCCATAGATCTCACCTTGCTTAATATTCATATTGACGTTGGATACAACCTCCACCCCTTCATATACTTTGGTCACATCTATTGTTCGTGCGATATAATTCATCGTCCTTGTTCTCCTTTACGTCCCCTGTCCGGGTTCCTATATCTATATTGTAAAGAGAAAAGTCTTCTTTTTTATTAATCAAATCTTACAAAAACCTTAAGTCTGACCGGACAAGCCAAACTCAGAGTCTACCAAGCCTTTAGGGTAACCGAGAATACAGTCCGTTGATGTGGCACACTATGCAAGTGAATACTTCCACCCATCCGCTCAACTAGCCGTTTCGTAATGGTCAGACCCAGGCCGCTGCCTTGATAGAGTCGATTGCGGGAATCCTCCAGTGTATACATGCGTTCAAACACACGACTATGCTCGCTCTCAGGGATCCCTTTTCCCTGGTCCCAGATCTGTAGCGTCACAGGTTCACCGATCGAATGATCCAGTGAAAGCCCCAGTACCTTACCCTCTGCTCCATATTTCATTCCATTGGTAATGAGATTATCCAGCACACGGTCCAATGCTTCTTCATTCGCTTGCACGAAGATATCACCATCAGGAATCTCTAGCTCCACGTGTAACCCCAGATTCGTCAACATTTCATAAAAGGAAAGCATCTTCAACCGGCATAATTCGCTGATATTCACTCGACTAAGCACTAGCTCCGTGTCTCCAGATTCCAGCTTTGCCAAGTCAAAAAAGGAATGGATCAAACGCAGCACTTCCTGCGCCTTATCTTGTATTTTCTCCGTCATAATCTTCCGTTCCTGATCGGTCAGTGATGGACTGTGCAGTAAGGTCTCACTATAACCCAGCACCACCGTGAGTGGCGTTTTCAGATCATGTGAAATGTTGGAGAGCATATTACGCATCTCCTTCTCCTGGTTCGCATAACCGGCCTTGGCGCGGTGGGCATAGTCAAGCAGCTGGTTCATGTCTTTCAGAAGCTGACTGACTTGGTCATCACTATTGAATACAAGCAATCGCTCAAAGGTGCCTTGATCCAAAATAGCGGATATTTTCTGATGAATATAGGACAGGTGTTGGTTTCTTTTCCGGAATTTCAACCACAATACAATGAAGGCAATGGCCAGAATAGCTGTTGTACTGGCAAAAATCAGTGTCATCCCTGCTCCGCCTCCAGCTTATATCCGATGCCCCAGAGTGTCTTGATATACTGGGGAGCCGAAGGATCTGCTTCCAGTTTCTCACGCAGACGACGCATATGTACGTTAATGATATTTTCGTCTCCATAATAATGATCGTTCCAGACGGAGGCGTAGATCTGAGCCTTGGTGAACACTTTGCCAGGATGGGTAACCAACAGCTTCAGAATTCCAAATTCCTTGGATGTCAGCTTGACGGGTGTACCTTCACGTTCTACCTCGTACGTCTCCATGTCAACTACGAGTCCTCCAATGTGAATACGCTGATCTTTAGCCACTTCAGCCACAGGCTGAGTCGTATAATTGGCGCGGCGAATCGCAGCTTTGATGCGGGCAGTCAGTTCGATTAACGAGAACGGTTTGCTCAAGTAATCATCTGCACCGAAGCCCAGACCTAACGCTTTGTCCACCTCCCCATCCTTCGCAGACAGAATGAGCACAGGTACCAGACTGACTGCCCGAATGCTTTGCAGCACATCCATCCCACTCTTGCGAGGGAGCATCAGGTCCAGAATAACCAGATCATACCCGGGTTGTGACTGGCTGAACTGACGTTCTGCCTCTAAGCCGTCATATGCATAAGTGACGTCGTAGCCCTCTTTTTCCAGATAAGGTCCGACCATTTCACTAATTGAACGATCATCTTCAACAAGCAACAAGCGGTAACTTGACACGATTTCCCCTCCAGCATGAACATTTTTTCTTTATTACCTCACAGTTTGTTTGAATTGGCAATGATATACGAAAAAACCTGACAGGAAGTACACTTCGGTATAAAGTGTGTTTCCGGCCAGGTCTATGAGTGTCTGTAGATAAATGCTGGTGCTTCTATTCTCTATATCCGTTCTCACTGTGAATCCAGCACAGTCCAATGGTTCCTGCACCTGCATGAATACTCACCACAGGGATAAACGGCATGATTTCGGTCTTTAATTTAGGGAGCAGATTGGCAATCTGCTTCTTGATCGTGACGGCTTCTTCCTGATTGTTCGCATGCATAATGCACACATGTTTTACTTTCTCCATATCCAGCTTGAGCATATCCAGCATGCGATCTTTCGTTCGCTTGAACGTGCGAATCTTCTCATTCACAACCACTTTGCCCTCTTCAAATCGAAGCAGCAGATGGATCTTGAGCAGTTGACTGATGATTAGCTGTGTGCCGGACACCCGTCCACTGCGATGAAGATTCTGAAGACTGGCCGGGATGAGGTAAAAGGACATGTTATCAATCATCTGTTCAATGTTTACTTTGATCTCGGCAGCTGAACATCCCTGCTTCTGCCATTCCAGTCCTTGCATAATCATCTCACGGTGAGGATAGGCACCTGCCTTCGAATCAATTGCGGTCACCGTCACTCCTGCAATCTCTGCAGCCTGCATGGACGTATGCAGCGTTCCACTAAGCTCTGTAGAGCAATGAATCGTAATAATCTCATCGTACTTGTCTTTGAGCGACTCATACAGTTCAATGAATTCGCCAATGGGTGGCTGCGAACTGCTCGCACGTGAAGCCTCCGCAAGTTTCTCATAGAACATTTCAGATGTAATGTCATCGGTTTCCCGGTAACATTCCTCTCCAAATACGATGCGCAGCGGTACGATGTAGATATGATTTTGCTCCGCAAAAACGGGATCCAGTGTACTGGTACTATCGGTGACCCATGCAATTTTCTTCATGACATCCTTCTCTCTTGCCGGATTGTTTGTTCTGTATCTTCAATCGTCAAGCACAAGCCCGGCGGTTTATTTAAAATTTGAATATTTCACATTGTAAACGTTTGCGATACTACCTCTCAATTATAAATGAACGGACAGACCGTTGTCTTGTGGCGCAATCATGAACACCCCTGTTAATACCATTATTAGCTAAAAAAATGTCTTGCCTGTGAAGGAATAAATTGGTATGCTGTTGTCCTTCTCTCTTTTTCGCCTTGACTGAAGTGAACGGAAACGCCGTTCAATCCACTTATCGGAGGTGTCACATGCTTTATTTCACTCTGGCTTCCAAAGCCTACTCCCGGAATCTGCAATACCGCGGGGCACACATGGTACATAACTTGGCAAGCGCCATGTTTGGTTACATGTATGCCTGCCTCTGGATCGGCATCGGGGCCGACCATACGCTCGGAGAATACGGGACACAGGGGATGATCAGTTACATTGCGTTCACGCAATCCTCTCTCTGGATCTCGGGTTTTCTCACGAACGGATTGGGTATTCCCTTATCCGTCAGGACAGGGCAGATCGCACTTGATCTGATGAGGCCTGTTCATCTGTTCACCCACCTGTTGGCACGCGAATGGGGGCAGATTGCCTACCAGTTCGTGTACAAAAGTATTCCGATCTACCTGCTCTTCTCCATTGTCTTTTCCCTGGATTGGCCCTCAGACGTTTCAACACTATTCTATGCCGCACTTGGTCTTGCCGGCGCCGCATACTTGTCCATCTGCATGAACTACATTATTGGTGCCACGTCGATGTGGACCACGGAGTCCTCCTGGCTTCACTGGGGCAATCACGCGATGATGAATCTGCTGGCTGGTTTTTTCATTCCGCTGGAATGGCTACCGGACTGGCTTGAACAACTTGCCTGGATATCCCCCTACCCTTTCCTGCTCTATGTACCTACCCGAATCTATCTTGGTTTCGAAGATGGCTCCTTGTTATGGGGAACCTTGCTTTGGTGTGTCTGTATGACGTTGATCTGTCTTGCGATTACCCAAGTGTTACGTCGTAAAGTGGAGGTACAAGGCGGATGAAGCGAACTTCCTGGTTCAATTTATATAAAATGCTGATTCGAACAAGCATCCGCAGCCGGATGCAATACAAGTTCAATTTCATCATGGCGTCCGTACTGGCCGCTTTAATTCAGATCTCCGAGTTTCTGATGGTTGCTCTCGTGCTGCACAAATTCGGAGCAATTAAAGGCTGGTCCCTCCATGAGATCGGTTATCTCTTTGCCATCATGACGTTATCCAAAACACTGTATCGCACATTCGGAAACGAAGTTCATCATCTGGAAAAATATCTGGTTAATGGTGAGCTTGATCAACTGTTAACACGTCCCATGCCCGTATTGCTGGCACTGCTGCCGCAAAACTTCCGCATCATGGCTGGGGAAGTCCTGCAAGGCGGGTTCATTCTCTGCTGGTCATTGGCAGGCATGATGCATAGCGGACAGATTGGCTGGATCGCCATTCCCTTCTCCCTGTTTATTATCCTGACGGGTGCAGTCATTCTCTTTTCCATTGGACTCGCTACTGCTACACTCGGATTCTGGACCACACGCATCGAGGAATTACAGACGATTACTGAAGATGCAGCACGAACGGCTGCCCAATATCCGCTAACGTTATATCCCAAATGGATGTCTGGCATTCTGCTAACGGTGATTCCCGTGGGATTCGTCAACTATATTCCGTCACTCTATCTACTGCGGGGTGAAGGAGGAGCATGGGTCCTTGTTGCTGTTGCTGCGGTTGCCGTACTGAGCTTGGCTGCAAGTCTGCGTTTCTGGCAATTCGGCATGACCAAATATCAAAGTACAGGTAGCTAAGGAGGCGTAACGATTTATGAACATGATCACAGCACGGCATCTGCAAAAGGAATTCAAAACTCCTGTTATTCGTGAAGGACGTTTCTCAGGTCTACGTACGTTATTTTCACGTGAATATGTGTCCAAGGAAGCGGTACGCGATATCAGTTTTGATATCGGCCCAGGTGAGTTTGTGGGTTACATCGGTCCGAACGGGGCTGGCAAGTCTACCACAATCAAAATGCTGACAGGTATCCTGCACCCCACCTCGGGTGAGGTAAGGCTTGACGGTATGAACCCGCATCAGGACAGGCGCAGGACCGTGGGTCGACTTGGCGTCGTGTTTGGACAGCGCAGCCAGCTCTGGTGGGATCTGCCCGTGAAAGATTCATATGATATTCTGGCCGAGATGTACGGCGTCCGTACCGAGGACAAAAAGAGACGGCTGTCCCAGTTCGCCGAGCTGCTGGACCTTGAATCGTTCTGGGCCACTCCTGTCCGCAAGCTTTCGCTTGGACAACGCATGCGTGCGGATCTCGCAGCTTCCATGCTGCATGATCCCGAACTGCTTTTTCTCGATGAACCAACAATTGGACTGGATGTGAACGCAAAACGGAACATTCGTCAATTTCTACGTACATTAAATGAAACGTTTGGCAAAACGATTTTGCTGACCACCCATGATATGGATGACATTGAGCAGTTATGCAGTCGGGTGATGGTGATCAATCACGGTCAACTTACATATGACGGCTCGATACCTTCTCTGCGTGACACTATCGGTCTGCCGACACTTATCCGAGTTGCGTATCGGGGTTCATTTCTTATGCCTGATACTATACCGTCCGCCATTCAGATCACAGGAGTGGAAGGGCAGATTGTCACCGTCGAAGTTAACCGGAAGGAATGGAGCACGATGGACATTCTGAAGCAGCTTGAGCAATGGGGTGAGATTGAAGATGTGGAGATGAAGGAACCCGATTTCGAAGATATCATCCACCGGGTGTATTAGTTGGCCCATTTTGTGAGGAAATAGGATGAAGACCTGTTCTTACGCCGTTACATGAAAGAGGGACATGGCGTACTGTACTATTGGAGGTGAAGCGTCATGCTTGTGACCAAACATGTCCTTGCAACATCCAGCGTACACGCTACTCCCTACTTCATCGTACGTGGCATCATGCCGGGGCCTGTGATGTTCATTACATCCGGGGTTCACGGGAACGAGACGGCGAGCATGGCCGCTGCGCAAAAACTCGCAGATGATATTGCGACAGGTCGTCACGCCATTCAGCGAGGGCTGTTAATTATCGTGCCACGCGTGAACCAGCAAGCCTACGTTAAGAAAATCAGAGGCAAGCCAGATTTGAATCGTACGTTTCCACGCCGTATGTCAGGCAAGGCCAAGCATCCGCTCGCTGCGGCAGTTTTTCAGCTCGCGCGTGAACATCGGGCCAACTGGTGGCTCGATCTGCATGAAGCCAACGGCCTGTCTCAACTGAGTTCGCGGGTGCTTGGACAGACGTTGATCACCAATCCCGGCAGTCGGACAATTCCAGCTTGCAGAAGAGTTATCGAACGGATGAATCGGTCGATTGCCATTCGTGATCGTCATTTTAAACTTAAGCAGCATGAATTGCCGGGATCTGCCCGTACAGCGGCTTCAAGACTATTACAAGCCCGTTCTGTTACGGTGGAGACCTGCTGGAGTCTGAAGCGCGCGACCCGTATCAAGTATCAGACGGAGATTGTTCACCATTTTCTGCGTGAGGCGGGCATGTCGTGATGAAGAACATTACAATAGAACTAAAAGAAACCTCGGACAGAGAGCGCCCGAAGTACATCTTAAGGCGCTCTTTGTTCGAGGTTTTACAGTTTATAACTCTTTCTTTTGCACCCTGAACGATTGAATATAATTGTCAATATCGTCCTCCGGTGTATGCAACAGTCGTGCCAGATGAATCTGCATCTGTTCCAGATGGTCAATATGCTTCTGAATATCAGCGATTTGGTCACGGACGAGTGTTTTTAACGTATCTTTTTCCATGTCTTCCTGGCTGAGCAGTTGCAGGGTCTCTTGTATCTCCTTTAAGGAATAACCCAGCAACTGGGCATCCTTAATGAACTTAATTTTGACCAGATAATCCTCGGTATACACCCGATATCCGTTGGAGGAACGACGGGGAGCAGGCAGAATTCCACTATCTTCGTAATAACGGAGAGTTGCCATACTCACACCTGTACGCTTGGCCAACATTCCTCTTGTCATGGTTTCCATGCCTACTCCTCCACCCCTTGCGAATTTATTGTGTTTGTTTGTTGCGTATCTTGGTATACGTGGCATCATAAGTAACCTCAGAAAACTGAGATGCAGGGCCTTGCAATAACGGCTGCTCCTCTCCTTTGAGATAACGGTCAAAGAATGCGAGCGCATAGGATCTAGTTATATCCACATTATGTTCTGGCGTCATGCCTCTGGCAAATAGTTTCGGTGAAATTAATGAAATATCCGTAAAGCTTTGATGGAAGAAATTCTCCACCTTCAGATAATAGGTATCATTCAGACTGCTCGTCATCACATGGTCCAGATCCGGCTCAAACTCAGGGTAGAACACGTTATCTTTGGATGTAGCATTCGGATCGAAGCTTTTAGCCGTTTCACCAGACATGATGTACATAAAAGGCTGTTTTAATGACGTCTTGGAGACGCTGCCCCAGAAGCCGCCTTCCAGACTGAGTCCTGCACGTAAACGTTCATCCTGTGCGAGTGCTTCGGCTGTTGTAGCCCCGCCATAAGAGTGCCCCATAATGCCTGTATGATTCAGGTCAAGCTTGCCCTCCAACACCTGATTGGGATCATTCCGATTCCACTGTTCAAGCGTGTCGAGTACAAAACGTGCATCTGCTGCACGAATGCCTACGCCCTCAACATTATATTGATACAGTTCTTCTGACGTTGCAAATTCAGGCCCGGCTTCATAAGACACTTTACGCCCATCGGGGAAGGTAACGCGAGCTGAGGTATACGGATGATCCATACCTACAACAATATAGCCATGGCTGACCAGCTCCTCGACAGCAGTCATGCTCTGGAAACGGGCAGAACGGACACCGGGAGAGAACAGCACCACCGGATAAGAAGGGCTTGCGTCTGATATGGCTGCGCCTTTAACCACATGTGTCGGAATGGTATCAAGGTAGCTGAACACCTTGGGCGGGATACCAAATACCAGACTGATGGCTTCTCCAAGTTCAGACGGGTAAGACTCAGGAGTTATCTCCTTGACATCCTCCGGGTTCACTGGATACCACACGTTAATCATCAGTTCCCGCTTGTCCCCGCTTTCGGGTGTAAACGTCTCTTCACGGGTTTCATCCACCAATTGTTGCGAAAATGTACCGATTGCAAACTGCCCTGTAGGATCAGGTATCGTAAATGCTGGAAAATACCAAGTGAGCAGTCCTGAGCCAGCGCCAGAGACCAGCGCCAGCATCGCAACCAGCGTGAGTTGAAGCCATGAACGCCATGTCGGTTTCTGCTTCTCTGCAAACTGCCCAGTGACTCGGTTACGATACTCTTTCACTACCTTAATGATTAATACGATGAAGATTATGCCTGCAACAAGATACGTTGGCAGCAGCATCACGCGAAACGAATCTAATATACCGTGAAGCAGCAATGCTAATATCAAGGCAGCCGACATCCCTGCCGCAAGTTTCCGACGCTTTGAGTACATAGGTATACACAACGCTGCGCCAATCGTTACAAGTACCAGTATCCATTCCATTAGTTTCATCATTTATCCTCCAAACGTTGTTGATGAAACAAGAATAAACCTTGAAGTATACTTCAAGGTCAAGGCTGTATTTCAGAAACAATTTATTGAGGAATTCGTATATCCCATTTGCTAAGTTCGGTCAATGTACACGTTCCGGACGCGAAAGCCTTAATACCTGTTGAGTTCGGCCCAGGATATATCCGCCCTGTCATTACCTGCTCTCCCTGCTGAATGAACACCTCAATGGAGCTGACATCCATAAAAATATGAAGTTCCAGCTTCCCGTCAAGCAGTTCCACGGTCGCAGCACGTTCTCCCCCCGGCCCTTGTCCCGCCCGCTCGCGATTTAAGCATAGACGACGCTGCTGCACATCATAGGAAATCACGGTTTCTTCGTCCTCACCCGTGCGCAGTTTCAACCCAAAGTGCTGTGCTTGCTCCGCTTCGAATACAGCATACATTTCGTAACGGTCTCCGCTGATTCCAAGATCAAGATCATGTTCATCACCACTTAAATGTATACCATACTGCTCATTGCCTTCCGATCTGTACTGTATAAGTTCGGGCAGAGGCCGGAATATCAATCGTTCTCCCCTGCGAATTAGTTGTCTCGGCAACGTCATCGCTCCAGCCCAGGCATGAGACTGTTGTGTCGGGATTTCCGTTTCCCACGTATCCATCCAGGCCACCATGATTCGTCGTCCCTGTGCATCCTCCATCGTCTGAGGTGCGTAAAAGTCGAAGCCGCAATCCAGCGGAACGTACTGCTCGTACTTCAGCACACCTTGGTCTTCATCCAGCGTTCCCATCATATAAACGGTCGAATGCAAGTTGCGATAGTTATCTCCCTGAGCAGGCATGCGCTGCGGAGACATGATCAGCACATCTTGACCATCCAGTGTGAACAGATCGGGACATTCCCAATTGTCGCCAAGCGTCCCGTCACTCTGGGCCATAATGTTAACATAACTCCAATCCTGCAAGTCCGTTGAACGGTATAACAGAATGACACCTTTGCCCGCAGCATCATTCGATCCAAGGACACAATAGTACACACCGTTTCGTTCAAATACTTTTGGATCACGGAAGTCCTTGGGACTGGTATGAGCTGGGATTTGATCCAGTCGAATGACGGGATTCATCGCGCTTTTGACAAAATCAATTCCATTGTCCGAGACAGCGATATTCTGTGTCTGCAAGTAATCGTTATCCTTGTCGGGTCCAGTCACCACATGCCCCGTGTACATCAGCACCAACTTGCCATCCTGCACGATCGCACTTCCAGAGAAACAGCCTCCACTGTCGTAGCTCTGATCGGGTGCCAGTGCAACAGGCAGATACGACCACGTAACCAAATCACGGCTCACCGCATGTCCCCAGTGCATCGGCCCCCATACCGGCTCGTAGGGATAATGCTGATAGAACATATGATACATCCCGCCAAAGTATATGAAGCCGTTGGGATCATTCATCCAGCCCACCTCCGGCATCAAATGATAGGCCATTCGATAGGTTGGATCAACCTGATGTCGATGTTTCTTGATATATGCGTTGGCCCGGGCGAGTGTATAACTCTCCTTCGTGTGAGCCGACGAACTCGTCAGTCCAAGGTCTGTCTCTTGCCTTGTGTCCATTTCCTGTTTCTCGTATCGTTCCTTGTTCATATGTCCTTCACTCCTGTCTCTCTCTCTCTCTATCACCCAACTGAACTTATTTGATAGCCCCTTGCATGACCCCCTGAATGATGTACTTCTGGGCAAACAGATACACGATCAGTACTGGCAGCAGGGTCAAGACCAGACCAGCCATCAATGGACCGTAATCGACAGTGTATGTCCCATAAAAATAAAACGTGGACAGCGGCAGCGTGCGTTGCTCGGATGAAGTCAACACCAGGGAAGGCAGCAGAAAATCATTCCATATCCACAATACATTCAGCACGCTAATCGTTACGGTTGTTGGCAGTAACACCGGCAGTACGATTCGAAAAAAGGTTTGCACTCTACCGCAGCCATCCATTAGAGCCGCTTCTTCAAGCTCCAGGGGAATACTTTTGATAAAGCCATGATAGATAAATACGGCGAGCGGACTGCCAAAGCCAATATACATGTAGATCAGAGACCACTTGTTATCCAGCAGGCTGAGCGAGCCGTATATTTTAACCAGCGGAATCATAATAGCCTGAAACGGAATAATCATCGCAGCTACCATCAGGAAAAAGAGATACTGATTCACCTTGCTATTGTGGCGAACAAAGTAATGGGCTGTCATCGCCGCAAAAAGAGCAATCAGTAATACACCTGCAACGGTTATGAGCAACGAATTGCTGAAGGCGGATACATATCCCATTTTGTCAAACGCATTGACATAATTATCGAATTGAAAGGAGCTTGGTAACCCCAGCGGATCGGAAGTAATTGACTGGTTAGCCTTGAACGAATTGACGATGAGAAGTACAAACGGAAATACAAACAAAATCATCACAACGATTAATGCACTAAACTTTATCCAGTTGAAAATGCGCGATTGTCCAGCCATCATGCCTCGACCTCCAGTTTTTTGCTGAAATAAACCTGGAGCAGTGTAATGGCGGCCACGAGGATAAACAGCACAAAGGCTTCTGCCTGCCCCAATCCGTAGTCACGAGCAAGAAAGGCCTGCTCATAGACATGCATGGATACCATCTCGGTGCTCTTGAAGGGCCCGCCACTGGTCAGGGAGACGTTCAGATCATACACCATGAAACCCCGTTGCAGTGACAAAAAGATGCAGACAATAAACGAAGGAACCATCAGCGGCAATACAATGCGCGCCAGCATTTTGCGATTACTTGCCCCATCTATGCTGGCTGCTTCCATAACATCCTTCGGCACATTCATCAGTCCTGCAATGTAGATAACCATCATATAGCCGGCATACTGCCAAACGGTCACCACAATGAGTGCCCAGAACGCTTTGTCCGGGTCAGCCAGCCAGGAGGTGGAAAACAGAGTGAGGTTCATTTTTTGTCCCGCAAAGACGAGTACCTGATTAAAAATAAACTGCCAGATGAAACCAAGCACGATTCCACCCACCAGATTCGGCAGGAAAAATCCGGCCCGAAACCAGCCCTGCGCCTTCATTCCCCGGGTTACAGCATAAGCGAGCAGGAAAGCAACTGCATTGGTGAGCACAACGGTAATAAATACGTACTCCAGCGTCATCCCGAATGATTTCCAGAACACGGTGTCCTTGAACACACCAATATAATTATCCCAGCCAACAAAGTTTTGATCGATGGCGATGCCATCCCAGTTCGTAAACGTCAAATAAATACCATACAGAAATGGAATAATCATCACTGTAGCAAACGCAAATAATGTCGGGCCAGTAAAGATCAGACGGGTTCGCAGACGTGTCCATAATCCTTTTTCGGTCAGCATTGTCAACCTCCACTCTATCCAAATGATTAGCCTAACGGTTATGCCGGAAACAAGTCGAACAGACCTCGTGTGGAAGCTGTATATTCATCATCTCCGGCGTACCGCAAGTCTCTCTCTATGTGCTGCTCAGGGCTAAAATTAACTCCTTTATTTCACGTTGCTCCAGTATGCCTGAATTTCGCTGGCAAGTCCGGCACGGTCAATGACGTCAGCCAAGTATTTCTGCATAGATGCACCCAGTTTGGACCAGTGATCCGCAGGAAGTGTACTCATTGATTCCTCGATTTTGCCTGCCTTGATGTATTCACTAATGGATTTGCCAAGCGGATCGGTTGGCTCCAGTGTAATGTTGCTGAATGCCGGAATAATACTGGCTTGATTCACCAGGAAATCCTGACCTTTTTCGTTATAAACAATCCACTCCAAAAATTTCTTCGCAGCTTCCTGCTGCGCTGGTGTGCTCTTTTCCTTATCCAGCAATATTCGTTTGGATACGGCAGCAGAGATTTGCGTATTACCGAAATCATCCGCATTATTGCTCACAGGTACCGGCAGGAAGCCGTATTTTCCATCTGCTGTATCAAAGCTTGAAATTTGCGGCCATGCCCAGTTGCCCTGGAACCAAATGCCAACCTCACCCTTGCCAAGCACCTCAGGTCCACGCTCATAAGTTCCGGACAGGGGAGAAGCCTTGTCAATATTGTAGGTTTTCATCAGATCAAATGTATCTAACAAGCCATTAAACACGGCGTTTGAAGCAAGGTCCACTTGACCTGCCTTCAGATCAGTAATGAATTGATCCACCTTCGCACGATCCGGCGACTGCCCACCATATGCAAGCCCCAAATAATGCGCACCAAGTGACCAATCCATCGGAGATACAATCAAAGGTGATTTTCCAGTAGTAGCGATCTTTTGAAACAGCTCATCAAGCTGTGCAGTGGTCTGTACAGACTTTGGATCGAATGTCCCACCTACCGCCTGATCCAAAACATTCTGGTTATAGATGAATCCATATCCTTCAATAGAGAACGGGAAGGCATAATTTTTGCCATCAAACGTTGTAGCCGCTGTGCTATTCTCCACAGCGTCCTTCATCCAAGACTCGGATGTGAGATCCAGAACACGATCCTTGAATTTCTCGACATCCCCTGTATCCAGCATCATCATCGTTGTAGGGCTGCCGGAAGCATACAAAGCAGACGCTTTTTCAAACGGAGACTGTCCACTTCCTACAGGTACAATTTCAAGTGTCACATTTGGATTTTCGGCATGGAAGTCTTTAGCCGCTTGCTCCAGCTGACTGTTAATTTCCGACTTGGAATTGAGCAAGGTGATTTTGACACTCTCACTGCTGCTCCCCTCTGAGGAGGAGTTGGACTCCGTCGCTGCTTTACTTCCACATGCCGACAATACAAGCATCATAATCAAAGACAATACCGATAATTTCATCATCCATCTCTGTTCTCTTTTCATCTTGTTATGGCCCCCAATCAGTAGTTTAAAAGGAAACGCTTACAAATCGAATTATAATGTCAAAGGTTTGACATGTCAATCGTTTGACATACCATTCAAAAAAAATATTATTGCGCCTTGTTTTTTCGTGGCAAAAGGACAAACAGGAAAAAACGACCTGTATCAGGTCGTCTCTCTCTCCACTAAGGTAACTGGCAAAATATGCTCCATTCCGATCTTCTCTTCCGCGAGCTCGCGCCGAATCAGATCAATCGCCAGCTTAGCCATGGCCTCCACCGGCTGCCTGATCGTTGTTATGCCAGGCACCGTATACGCTGCCGCACGACTGTCATCATAACCTACAATAGCAATATCGTCAGGTACCTTGCGCCCACCTAACATGATCTGCTTCAGCGCATGCACCGCCATCAGATCACTCGTTACAAAGAGCCCATCCACCTCCGGGTGTTGTGCAAGCAGCTTATCCACCAATTCCGTATACTGATGCTGATCAAACACATTCAGATCGGTTTCATGAATCATGACCGGCTTGACTCCATGAGCCTGCAATGTATCAACGAAACCTGTCGTCCGGCGATTGGACAACATTTGCAATTCCAAATTACCACAGATATGTGCCAGATTCCGTCTGTTCTTCGAGAGCAGCAATTCAGCAGCCATAACCCCTCCCTGATAGTTATCAGATGAGATAAAAGGGATGTCTTCACCGATCTTACGATCAAAGGTCACGATTGGGGAATGCAAATTCATATACTCATCGACTTCAAGTGTATGACTTCCCATAATAATGCCATCCACGCGATTACCCTTGAGCATTTCCACATATTCACGCTCTTTGGAAGGGTCCATGTGGGAATTGCATAACATAATTTTAAATCCATTCTGGTATGCATGGTACTCGACATAGTTAGCCAGTTCTCCAAAAAACGGATGGGATACATCGGGAATAATCAAGCCTATAACATTGGATTGTTTACGCAGAAGAGAACGGGCAATTTCGTTGGGTCGATAGTTCAGTTCGTCCATGGTTTGATACACTTTATCCCGAGTCTTCTGACTGATATATCCCCGGTTGTTTAATACACGCGAGACGGTAGTTACAGAAACTCCTGCCCTGAGTGCAACATCATGAATAGTTGCCATAACAGCCTCTTTTCCTACAACATTCTTCATACAGATCATTATTATAAACCTATTGCTAACCCTGAACCAATCCGCGGTATCTGCCCGCTCTTTCATTCCGCTATAATTCTCGCTCTCGGCATGCTATGCATAGCTCCGTGCGTAACATGGACCTGTACCACATACGTGCCTGGTTCTTCAAAGGTATGCTGGATTTCATATTGCCCTTCCTCTGTCTCATTGGCAGTAATAGCCCCCTGATTCTCCAGTTCGTCCGCTGTCATCATACCTTGTTCCGGAGATACAGAAGGCGGATCGTCAAGCTCATTCCAGACCTGAAATTGCACATTGTCGGCATGGCTTAACGGTGCATCTCCCTGTGTAAGCTTCACCTGCAACTGTATTGGTTTATGAAGAGAAGCCTTCTCTGGAACGACAAGTTTCACTTTGATCATCTCTGGCATCTCACCCGATTGTGACTGCTCCTCATAAGAGCATCCCACTGTCAGGAGGACCAGAACAATCAAGGGCATGAACCAACGAGCTTGTCCACTCATCACCATCTGTCCTTTCTTATAAAGAAGATTTTGATGTTTTGCCGATACCCCACAGCATTACGATGATGATAATAAAGGCGATCAGCGCCAGTAGTGGAATGGTGATGAAACCAAACCAGTTCAAATAGTCGGTATAACATGGAACCTTACCACACGCCACGGCATTGCCTGTAGCCGAAAAGATACGCTGAATCGTTACATGATATAACGAAATGCCGCCACCTACGAAACTAAGTGGGAGTACATATTTCGTGATGCCCACGTCGTCCTTAAAGTACGCAATACCCAGCAAGATCGTTAGTGGATACATAAATATACGCTGGTACCAACATAGATCACATGGGAGAAACCCCTTGATCTCACTGAAATAGAGACTCCCTCCTGTTGCAATAACGGAAACGGCCCAAGCAACAAATAACCGGGTATCCACATTTCTCGCTGGGCGCTCCGATTTTGATGATGTACTCATTCCTCTGTCCCCCTTTTCATTTTGCTTATACCAAATTATCATACCTCATTCTGGACTCCATCGGCTATTCAAGCTGTTATGTAGGTCATTACTCGATGATTATACCAAATATTTGAACTTTTGGGTGAAACCAAAAAAAGCTGCCGTATGGGGCAGCTCTTTTGGTTTAATCTGATTTAATTCTACAATTACATCGATTTAGTCAGTGTAATGGAACCATCTTTTTGTGCCCATTTCACATCCCAGTTCAGAAGTTCAGCAATGAAACGCAGAGGTACTTGCGTACGTCCATCTTTGTTTACGAATACCGTTGAACCCACGTTTTTCTTAACACCGTTCACTTCCATAACGTTGTTGTTCACCCAGAATTCCAGGGTATCATCGCCAGCCATTACCGTTACTTGTTGTGCTTTTTTGTCCCATTTCACTGTTGCGCCGATACCTTCACTCAAGAAACGCAGTGGAATGTAGGTTGTGTTTTTCCAAAGCACTGGTGTGGTGTCCATGTTGGTTGTTTTGTCGTTAATTTTCAGCATTTTGCTGTTCAGTTGCATCCATACTGTTGTCATTTCTGGTGCTGGTGCAGGTGTTGTTGGCTCTTGGAATTTGTCGTTAAATTGAGTCACAATGGCATTACCCAATGCTTGACCTACACCAAACATCACTTTGAAGCCTTCACGATTGGTTGTATAAGAAGCATCATAATTGCCTGCTGCATATTGATTCAATACGTTTTGCACTTGATTTTCATGTGTTGTCAGTGCTTGTTGTCCTGCTGCTTTTGGCAGATTTCCAGCTGTTGCCGAATCCAGGAATGTAGCGAATTCTGTTGTAAATCCGTCAATACGTTTCTCTACTGCTGCACGAGCCGCAGTATCGTTGTTTTTAACAGCTTTTACATAGTCGCTTTGCGCATTAACGTGATTGGTTACCCAAATTTTCTCGAAAGCATTGGCACCATCGTTACCATAAACGGAAGCGATCGCTGCTTTGAAGTCAGCTGTGTTTCCAGCTTCAGCTGTAATCAGTGCGTTGGAAGCGGCTGTACGTCCATCAAATTCCTCTTGCATTTGCAGAGCCGAAAGCGCAAAGTGTTCGGAAGCCAAGTGGTTGAGTGCAGATCTCAGATCAGCTGCTTTGGTATCCGCTTTGGTATTTTTGAATTTCTCAGGCATTTGTGTAGTAATTGCTGTGGAAAGCGCCTTACTTACGTCAAACATTTCTTTGAAACCTTCACGATAAGCCTTGTATGCATCAGCGTAATCTCCAGCTACATACTCATCAAATACTTTTTGCACGAGATCTTCATGTACTTTCAGCGCCTGTTTGGCTGCTGCTTTTGGCAATTTGCCTTCGGTAGCTGTGCTCAGGAACGTGGAGAATTCATCCACGAAACCGTTGATGTTGGCCTGTGCTTGTTTGATCCCAGCCTGGTTGCCCATTTTGGTTGCTTTCACCAGATCATCGGTGTATTTGTTATGAGCGCGGAAGATGCGTTCGAATTCTTTGGCACCTGCCTCACCATATAGGGAAGCAATCGCTGGTTGCATATCCAGTGCATTCTGGTCGAGTGCTTTGTAGGCTGCATCTGCATCTTTTGCTCCGTCATATGCTTTTGCCATTGCCGTTACTGCGAGTGCAAAGTGCTCGGACAGCAGGTGGTCCAGGTTTGCTCTCAAGTCAGCCGCAGGTGTATTTACGGATGCTTTCATCATTGTCATCGGTGTCTGTGGGGCGGAAGCTGCTCCAGCGATTCCCGGCATCAACAGTGTTAAGCTAAGTACAGGTGCGATAAACTTCTTCATTTTCATTTTCATTACGTGTTCACTCCTCGATTATGTTTTGTGTATAATTTCTTTCCTCGTCGTCGTCTTCATAGGGTGTAACGCAGGGTTTTCTATTCTGGATCACTCTGTGGGCAAAAAAAATTACAGCCTTCCGTGAAGAAAGCTGTAAATGCCTGATGTATCAAGGTTTTTTTGAATTAAAAAAAACTAAAATTATAGTGATCTTTCTGATCAATGACTACCTACGTACTGTAAGACAGTTACTTCATTTCCCTTTATTTCTCAACTATAGCTTACATCAAAGGTTATCTTGAAGTACAATAAAGACATATCAACTTATTCGCGAAGGAGGTTCATTCATGACCTGGTTGCCTTATGTTTTAATTGTGGGTATCGCCTTATTTGGAGGTATTGCTACCCTGATTATCGGAAATTCCAAAGCCAATCAGACCAGCAACCCCGAATATGATCGTCGCACAAAGCAAAACCTCAGTAAACTTTCCTATGTATACGTTGGTGCGATTGTACTTGGTTTTGGCGGACTAATCCTCTATCTTTTCAACTAAAATGTTTCGATTCGGCAAAGAATACGTTCAAACATGCCTAGCAGCTTCCGTTTTCGTTCTACATTCTCCTGTATATACACACATGTTTACAAGTTGGAGATAATTCAGAATTATTCTGGATATGTTCGGGGTTTAATATAAAGCCATAAGGGACAGCGAGCCCATTAAACAAAACCAAACCCCAACTTGAAGGAGAGATATATGATGAAAAAAAACATGAAGAAATCCGTAGCAACGATGATGGTACTGGGCATGACATTAACAGGAGCAACGGGAGTATTTGCCGGAACGCAGCTGGAGAAGATCTCGGCATACCTTAACCATGGAATTAGCTTCAATGTGGATGGCGCGGCTTATTCACCAACGGATGGCAACGGCAACAAACTGGCTCCAATTACCTATAACAACTCTACTTACCTGCCTGTACGTGCACTTGCAGATGCGTTGCATGTACCTGTATCCTATGACGGCAAAAAAGGTCAGGTCATTATTGGCCAAGCAACAACCAATCCATCAGCCCTGACGAATGTAACGTATAGCGCTGCACAAAAAGCGGCAATTCAAAAAGCTTTTGCCCAATTCGATGGGTTTGAAACAGCTTATGCTCCTCAGCAGATGATTGCAGGTGACACGTTTAAAAGTGTAGGGGCAGGTGCCGACGGCGTCGGCTTTGTTTTCAACCATATGAAAGTGGATGTATCTCCAAGAGATTATTCGGACGGTTATACGAGCAAAGACGTGAAACTGTCCAATGGCGTTATCGCCAAATGGTACACACCCGATCAAACGGGCATGCTCACCTTCCAACTGGATGATCGTTACGTTACCCTTAGCTCACCGGATCATAAGTTGAGTCAAGCTCAGTTGCAACAAGTCGCGGTCTCTGTTCAGAAGGCAACGGGCAACAACGATCAGGGGATCACTGCATTCGCTGATGTGAACTATAGCAAGCAACAAATGGATAACATGCGCAAGGCATTTGCGAAGTTTGACGGATTCACCACTGCTTATGCCCCACAACACATGGTTGCTGGAGACACGTTCAAAAGCGTAGGTGCAGGCGGCGATGGTGTAAACTTTGTTTTCAATCGTATGAATGTCACGGTATCCCCTAAAGACTACTCGTTCAGCTATGATGGCAAAACGGTAAAACTGCCTAATGGCGTATCCGCCAAATGGTATACACCGGATCAAACGGATATGCTCACATTCAAGCTGGACGATCGTTATGTAACCATCAGCTCGCCGAATAACCAATTGACTCACACTCAACTGGAGCAAATGGCGGTATCTGTACAAAAAGTGAAATAAACGATGCACGATCCTTAGATCGAAATAGGAAATATAAACACACATCATTTCGGTCCCACTTTATGATCTGGGGCTGATTTGATGTGTGTTACGTATTCTCAAGTTCTGCTTCAAAGACCTCTGCCTTATTCATGACTTGGCGAAGCCAGTAATACCGATGCAAGTCCATGATAAAATGGAACACCACAAAAGCCAGCATAATGTATACAGACATTAGCATAACAACCACAGTCTGCTGTGTAACAAAGGCCAGTGAAATATTGGCCAGAAGATATGCTCCGCCCGTAATCATCGTTAATGTGGCAACAGGCACACCCGTGCTCTTATTCCCTTTTTTACGCTGAGGGGGCTGCTGCAACCTACGCAAACGAAACTTCACGTATTGGAATAAGGCAAAACCATATACCGCAAATGATCCAATGGCGTACCAAGGTGTCGACAGACCAAGTGTCCCGTAGGCAAACTTCTGTATAGTTACCATAAATCCCACAGAACAAACGATGCCAAATACGCCTCGGAACAGTACATAATTCAGTTGGAGTCTGCGCGGGGCAACAATCAGGGCAATCGCCCATATATTCATAAAGGCTAGCGGTGGCACGAGAATATACGCATACAGCGATTGGAACGGGACACTGAACACGGGAATAAGCAGAAATACATTAAGAAAAAACAGGACAAGTATACCTACACTCAGCCGAATACCATCTACTGCATAGATAACATAAGGTGAAACTTCATACGGTTTTGAACGTTTATTGTTCGCCATAATAGCTCTTCCTTGATAGATACGTTTCGTCATAACTACAATGTCCTGTCCGTTAAACGAACAACCCTGCGATAGTACATCGCATCCATCAAATCCTCCCAGTCGAGTTCACTGGCATTAACGTCTCGATAATATACCGCAGCAGCAGGCAAGAAACCAACCAGCGGCCCTGTACCACCACATATCAGACTCCCGCCGTCTCCGCCTTTGGGCATCACATCCCCAGCCGAATCTAGCGTAAGCTCATATTTGTAGGGATCACCAGCAAACTTTATGCCAAAGAAATTCGGCAGTTCCAGATCATAAGCACGATCATCCTTTTCTTCAACTCGTGAAGAGGCCGTCTCTGCCGATCCATCCACAATCTCATCCACGCCTTCCAGACTGCCAAAGTGCTTCAATCTCATTGTATAGTCAAAGCTGTCTCCCCAAGGAAATAATGTGCGACAACCGCCGCCATAGATGTACTCCCATTCGTCTTCGGTCAGCAGACCAAAACCCGCCGCAGCTTCTTCCCTCACAACGTCTTCCAACTCTATTCCTTCGTTGAACCACAGGATTCGCACTTCGTCTTCACTTTGGCGAATCAGACGGAATTGTTGATGCAATTCATATTCACGGATCTCCGACTGTTTAAACTGCTCCAGTGCTGCCGGAAAATCAGAATCTTCCTGCGCGAAGGCTTCCTCCTCGGACACTTCAATCCAGCCAAGTGAGATCAGTTCACATTCAACAAGCATCGGCGCAATGTTGACCGTTCTTACAGGTGACATTTGACTCGCCAGAAATGAATCCACGTCCTCCACACCATACTCACTGACTGTCCCATGCAGATCGGCTGAGGTCTCTTCGTTCATTCCATGTTGCCAACGATCCCAGCCGAGCGTGACTTGATCTCCAGGCACAAATACAAACCTCTCCTCCTCATGCGTAAACACACCTGTCTCGATTCGCTGACCGAATCGCTCAAATGTTTCAAGTCCCTCATATTGCATACCAACTGGTAACTGATGAACCAGCTTACGCATCCAGGCTTCTTTGTCCTGGGCATTCAACTCCTGCCACATGTCCCGTCTTAATGCTTCCATAACTCTCCCCACCTTTACTTATACACTTCCACTTCTCTAAAATGCTTTACTGGCACAGCACAATCTGACTTGTCTTGTTTACATTTTTATTTCCCTGCGGCCTGCAACAGTTCCAGCAATAATTCCTTCCGTCTTCCCTCCGCTTTGCGAGCGAGCGTTGAGAGCTTCTCCACCTTGCCAAAGATCGGATAGAGTACACGTTCCGCTTCATAATACTCAAGTTCTTGAATCTGTCTAACCAGCCGTTCGAGTATTCCCTCATTCTCCAGTTCGGGCTGAATCTTCAGCTTCAGACTATCCGTCGAACGACGCAAGCTGGCGACTAACGCAGGTATGGATTGAGCCGTTACACCCTGTTGTTCCACAAATGCCGCAATGAACTTATCCTGAATTAACTGATGCTCATCATCCACTTCGCCCATGTAATATTCAACCAGCGGGAAATACCGCTCATCCACGAGCCCCAGCCCAAAGGTTGCATAACTGCCTGGCATACAGCTTTTCTCTCCCTCGGTATCCTCATAAAACTCGAACTCTTGGATAGCCTCACGCGCATATTCTTCCATCAGCGGACGTAGCTCCGGGTACTCCATTGCATTGGCAAAGAATCGGTGGGTATCCGACTTCGCGAGTCCTTTGATCGGCAAATACTGCTTTACGCTGGACTTGAGCTTGATCTTATAACTTTTCGGAAAGCCCTGTTTCAATAAATGAGTGATAAAGGTAAGTACCTGTTGATAGGCACCCGGCACTTCCTTACGAATGTGAATATTAATCAGAGCAAATACATCATTTGCTTTGCATTCTACTTCTTCCGTTTTCACATGAATATCCTCTTTCGCATACGTCCCGCTGCCTTCCGTCATCATCAGTGCCGCACGTCTGCTGCCGAGTTGCTTCGCGAGTTCCAGGAAAGTCTGACCTTGAGCTTTGCTATAATTCGGCTCAAATCGTAGAATCAACACCGCCGCGTATAACAGCAGATCTATGGGGTGAGTCCCGGGTATTTGCGCCTTCTGCATCTTATCCGACGATTGGTCTGTCCGTGATTCAACATCCCATTCCAACGTCGCTCCTGGCTTAAGCGAATATTCATTGGTACGATATTCAGAAGACTGCACATCATAATATTGTGGCAAAAACTGATTCTCCGCCCATGCCGTCACCGCACGAGTAATATCACCACGATGCTCGGCAAGTGCCTCCGGACGACCCTGATTCAACTCTTGAATCCGGTCATACTGCCTGATGGTCCATGCCACATCCAGTTCAGGAAACAGTGTAGGATCAAGCAGATGACGCGTCAAAAAGAAGGATTCCAACGGCTTTGTTGGATATGCACCGTTCTCCAGCTTCTGCTCAATGTATGTATGAATACGCTCAAGCAACTGCTGCTTTTTCTCTTCATTGATATATTCCAGCAAAGTCAGTTGCAGCTTTCCTTCTGTTGTAGGGAATTTACCACGGAAGGTAAATCGATAGTCAATCAACGGGGAATCTGCCAGCTTGTCCAGTCTTCCCTGAACAACCTCTACAAGCTTAGGTCCAATCTCATTACGAACCTGTTCATCGGTAAAGGCTCCTGCCTGCTTCGATTTCAGACCATCATCCAAACCCAGATCCACACTGTCTACTGTAGTCCGTCCAGGTCTATAATCCAGCAAAATATCATTGAAAATGCCTATTTGCAGCGTAGTTCGCTTCGTAACATTTTCCAAGTCATCCCGCTTTTCCTGTTCATCAAACCATTCATGAATTGTCGTCATCATCTCTTCCATTGCCTGGTCATAAAGTGTACTCATCCAATCTCCTGCCTTCCCATGCATCTAATGATGTTCATCAACCAAACTTGAACCTCTATGAAACCCGGACCAATCCGGGGCATCTCTGTTATAAATACGTATTGATGTTCGTATACTACCTATTATTTTACTCTCTCAAGTACACCGGGAACAATAAGGCAGCAGGGGGAGAAAAGGTGGTGAAAGCTGCCCATAAGTGGTATTTAAGACACGCCCTAGTCAAAGAGATCTACGGATGCCTTTCACATCTATGTAGGCTCTCGGTATGCCCTCGCTATCATCATCCCCACGTTGTATAATCATTGTATTCCTTTTCAGGAGGTCAGACGAAATGAGCTACAGCAAATACTTCCCTTTGGAAAACTATTTGAATCAGTTTGCAATCACCCTTACATATGCAGAGCTTGAGGAAATTCTCGGATTTACGTTACCCCCTACAGCGTATAATCGCGAACAATGGTGGGTAAATAATTCCAATAATCATACACAGGCACTATCTTGGTTAAATGCCGGATGGAAGGTAGAGAATGTGATTTTAGGAAAAAACGTGACGTTTGTCCGCGGCGAGTCCTAAATGATTATGTATGATATAGATTGTTAGTTATAACTCCAAAGGCTCTATTGTTCCATAATTGTTATTCGAGACAAAAAAAGCAGGGTAGACTGATGAATCCATCAGCTCTCCCCTGCTCTGTAAATTAATTGACTGTCTTATACCACTCGTTCACTTCGGCGGTAATATCATCCCCGCCCATGGATTTCCACTTCGTCACAAACGCATCAAATTCCTCAATGCCCACCTGACCATAGATGATCTTGCTGAACGTATCCTTCTCCAGCTTGTCGATCGCGTCCTTCTTCATTTTCATCGTTTCGGTTGGAGCTCCCGTGAACTTGTTCTTGATCGCATTATCTTTATTCGCAACGACCACTTCAGCGGCCGCAAATACTTCAGGTTTGTTCGCAATCTTCGTATTTTTCTCAAAAGGCGTCTCTGGCTCTTTACCCTTCGCAAGTTCCGCCAACGTATCCATCATCAGATTCGGAATCCGTGCACCATCATACGTAATCGTATATTTGAGGGGTGATACGCCGTCCTTCACTTCAGCTTCACCAACAACTTTGCCATCCACGATGTCATAGTCATATCCTTGGGCAAATCCATGCTCGAACTCGCTGCCCACTTCCGGGTTGGCAAAATTGTCGAACAGATAATTTTGATACGTGAAGAAAATCTCTGGGTTCGCCATGTCTTTGTTAATCAGCACAACGCCGTTACTTGCACCAGATCCATGTTGGTGGCTCTCACCTGTTGGCCCTGTAGGTAATGCAATGGCTTTGTACGTGGCACCATCCACATTTTTCTTCACATCATCAATCGGCCAGTTCGGCATCCAGTGTGGTCCCACAATAATGCCTGCTTTACCTGCGGTAAACAGTTCTGCTGCCTTGATCTCGTCATAAACGCCAGCTTCTTTGGGCAGGTAACCTTTGGACAACCAATCCTTCATCGTCGCAAGGCCTTCCTTCACACCTGGCTGAATGGAACCATATTGCAGTGTTCCGTCTCCGGCATCATTCCACTGTCCAGGCATCGTGTTGTACATGCCGAAGATCCAGCCGGATTCCGTCATCCAGGTATTAAGTGCATTCTTCATGCCGACGGTCAGACCATACGTATCTTTCTTGCCGTTCCCGTCCGGGTCCTGATTCGTAAAAGCATCCATGACCGCAACCAGCTCATCCATCGTTTTCGGTTCTTCCAGTCCCAGCTTCTTCAGCCAGTCCTCTCGGATAAACATGACCGAATCACCATTGTAGGCATAATCGAAGATTGGAATGCCGTAACGCTCGCCCTCATACATGTACGGATACCATTCTTCCGGTGCCGATTCGGATGCCTGTTTCCATGTGTCCGAAGCATACTTGTCAAACAACTCGCCTGCATTCGCAAATTTGCCGGACTCAATTAATTCCCGGACCAGATTGTAGTCTCCCCGAATGGAGACGATATCCGGCAGTTCCTCGTTAGCCGACAGGGACAAGCGCAATTTTGTGTAAAATGCATCATTGGTCACCGATACGGCCCACGGTGTGGTCAGATCAATGCCAAGTCGTTCCTTGGCCCATTTGGTATGCACATTGTTCTGTGCTGTTTCCCCATTTTTGAATTTCGTATCATCATTCCAGGCCCGCAGATAACTCATCTGTACCGCCGGTTCATACTTCCCGTCTTGCAGAGCAAGTGGCGCAGCAGCTTCCTTGGCCGGTTCTTCCTTGGCCCCCGAACTACATGCCGTTACAGCAACCATCGTTATTGCGAGTAATGCCGTCATCATTTTTCTATACATGAACTAACCCCTCCTCAGGTAACTTGGATACCCTTATGTGCCAAATGCACCTTACATGAAAAGGATAGTGCAGCCGGGGAGGCAAACATATATCACAATTTCAATGTTCATATCGATTTGTTAACCGTTCCGAAAATCCTGCGGGGTCAGTCCATAATGTTTGCGGAATACCTGAATGAAATAAGGCGTGTTATTGTACCCCACTTCCTGACCGACTTCATAGATCTTCATGGCTGTATGTTTGAGCAAATGAACTGCACGTTCCATTCTGGAACGGATAATATAATCACTAATGCCTTCACCCGTGGATTGTTTGTACATTTTCGACAGATATACCGGGTGCAGATGCACCTCTCCGGCAATGACCTGCAACGATAGATCCTCGCCTAGATGATGATCAATCCAGTGCTGCACCTGCCGAATCAGCGTTGATCCGGCATCCTGTCCCGCATCGCTTGTGCTCTCTTCCCACTGCTGCATCACACTTCTGGTCCACGTTTCCAGACTACGCAGCGAGATGCCATAACCATCCTTGAGCAGCTGCTGGTACTGCTCGCCAAGCACTTCGGCTAACTGTCTTCCTTCCCGGTGAGCCATATATGAGAATGCCGCCGCCAAATAATGAAAAGCCACATACACATGTTCCGGAAACACACTGTTCGAAAGTTCGGCAAAGATCTGATCAATCTTACGGTGTGCATCCTCCATGCGTCCGGCTTCCAGTAACGTCGTCAGACCCGGCGGTTCATACAGCGCCGCAAGTGACTTTAACGTGGCCGCATTGGTTCCCGCTGCCGCATTCAGATGTAGTCCTTTGCCTGCATCGGCTTGCTTGCGAAGCGCACTGACGGCTTGATGATATAGCTGAGGCACCTGATCTGGAAAACGTCCCATACGACTAACGGACAGGGAAATGGTCGCGTTCAGATACTGCCTTACACTGTGAAGCAACCGTTCTCCAAGTCGTCCCATTAGCACTTCCGGTTCGGCTTGGGTTTGTTTGGGGCTGGCCATAAAGACCAGATCATCATAGGCGTCATCCGTATGGCAGAGGTGATAGGTACTGCCGTAGATCTCTTCCACTACATTCGAGATGGCGTACTTCATCAATCGAAACGCTTTATGAGTAGGTTGATGGTCATCATAACGGATGAGCAACAGTTGCATTTTATCCTGTGGACGGAATCCGATCTCCAGTTGCTCCAGCTTGCCTTCGAGTTCAGCATCCGCAAATTTATGTCCTAACAGTACATCCTTCATCAGCTCCGCACGCTTCTCGGGCAGATGCTCCCTTACCGAATACATGGCCCGCTGATGCAGCATTTGTTTCTCACCCTCCAGACGAATCTGCACGGCGGCCTGCTGCACGGATTCGATCAGTTCCTCATCCCGGACCGGTTTGAGCAGATAACTGACTGTCCCATGTTTGAGCGCCTGCTTCGCATAATCGAAGGAAGCATGCCCCGATAAAATAATACATTTGGTCTGTTCCCACTTTTGCCGAATGTGACTGACCAGATCCAGACCGGACATACCCGGCATGCGGATATCCGTGATAATAATATGGACCTGGTGTGCTGCCATATGTTCCAATGCCTCTTTGACAGAATAAGCTTTGAATACCTGACCAATCCCGTGTTCTCTCCACGGTATGGAGACAGCGATCGACTCTACTGCCGAATGTTCATCATCCACGACCATCAGATTCATCATGCGGTTGTTCCTCCTCAAACCATCGAATTTCTACACTAAGTCCACCATAGGGAATCGCTCCAAAATGAAGCCCGGACGACAGCCCATAACGCGTAACGAGACGCTGGTGCACATTCCACGTGCCTGTTCCAATCTCCTCACCCATCGGTTCATTAATCTCCCGTTCCAATTCGGCAATCTCTTCCGCTGTTAGCGTGACACCGTCATTGTCAACAAACAGGCTATATCTTGTATATTTGCGACCCTCTATATGTTCGGGTACCGCCATCCCCGTTACGACGACGTGCCCACTGCCTTCCATCGGTTCGATGCCGTGGATCACCGCATTTTCTACAATAGGCTGAATGAGCAGTCGCGGAATATGGAGCTGCATCAATTGCTGCGGTACGGCGATCTCGTAGGTCAGCCGGTTGGTCCGCATCTGCTGGATGGACAGATAATGATCCAGCAGTCGGATCTCTTCCTCCACTGTCGTCATGTCATTCTCGCCCCGCGTAATGTAACGATAGTAGTCTCCCAGACTTAGCGACATGGCAATCACCGCTTCACGGTTGCCGAGCTGGGTCATATTTTTGATATAAAACAGGCAGTTGTACAGGAAATGCGGATTGATCTGTGACTGCAGATGTTTCAGTGTGGCTTCCCGTGACCGGATACGTTCCTCGTATACCTTCTCGATCAGTTCCTGAATCTGCTCCGCCATATGGTTGAAGCTCTGGGTCAGGTACGCGAATTCATCACGGGAGTGATCGACCGGAATCCGTGTGGACAGCTGCCCTTTGCGAATCTGTTGCAACCCTCTCATCAAACGATGGATGGGCACCTGGACTTTTCGATACAAAAGCAGTGCAGCCCCGATACTGAGCACAAGCAGTAACAGAATGGAGGTAATAAACATATTTCGGCTCTTATCCATCGGGTTCAGCAGATCATCCAACACCACCGGGTTCACGTATACTGCTTGCAGTTGTTTGGAGTGCACGTAACTGACCAGATACTGTTTGTCGCCCACCTCCAGCTGATGATTGCCTTCCCTCTCCGGCCCGTTAAAGGGGATATCACGCATAATCGCTTCGACCAGTTCGGGGTCTGCCGTACGGTTCAGCAACGGATCGTTACCTGGTACGAGCAAAAAGGGATCTCCGCCCTGCGTTTCTTTAAAATCATCCAACATGGCAACGATGTTCATCGGGTCAAAATTAATCTCCATTACCGTTCGCACGCCTGTGTTCACCGGTTTTTCATTCCACTCGTAGTTGTCTGTGAAAAAGTAGGTGAAACTCCCTTTCTCCAGCTGCCATTGGCCTGGTTGCGGAAACGTCAACATCTTCTCATCGTAGACCGTCCGGCTGGACATGGTGGACAACACAAGTTCCGCTTGCGGCAGCACAATGGTAATATCGTTCTTCCAACGGTTGGTGGACTGGTACAACGATAATTTGTCGAGAATATCCAGATAGATGCTGTTTTTCTCATATTGGCTGGTGGAGTCCGTCATGTAACGGTAATGCAGAATACTCGGATCTCGCAGCAACGTCAGGCCATACAGCGAGAGCTGCTCGATATTTTTATCCACCTGTGAACTGAAATAATTGAATTGGTTCAGACTCGATTGCTGTTTCTCTTCGACGACCATATCCACATTTGCCTGGTTCGCGTACGTATAGAGCAGCAGAATGGGTACGAGCAGGCAGATTAAGAGAATGACCGTTTTCGCAAATACTGTGAATTTCATCGTTTCACCCTGTCCCTGAATTTGAAGTCCTTCTATACCGAAGTCCTATTTTATATTGAAAACCCTTACATTTCTAGTTGATTTTATACTCGCCCGCTTTCCTACAACTTGTAATCCCCTTATACTGGGAGTGAATCAACATTTCGTGAGGGGGGCTCTGTGATGCAACTGACAGAACAAGGCATTTTACATATTGAAGAAGAAGATATCTCCAGCTTGTACTGTTACCGGGACACGGATGGCAAGGCTTTTGATGCTTCGTTCCTGTTTGAGTTACAGCTTCAGGGATTGACGTTGCCACCTGGCAGCGTTCGTGGGATTCAATTTGATTTTGAGGAAGAAGAGTCCCCCCTCTATGAAGATAGGGAACGTCTAGTGGCTGAGGTGAGGTGCAGTCAGCGGTTCGTACCATTGATGCGCAGTATGATGGCTCAATTGTGAAATGATATAGGCAGGTTCAGCATAAAGGGCATATTGGAAGCAGACAGCATATGGCAGGAACACAACCTGATGACAGGAGCATTGGACTTTCGAGTCGGATGCTCTTTTTTGCTGTTTCCATCAACAAGTTAATATTTCAACATCCGCATTGAAATGTTGTTCTATAGTCCGCCCTTTTCTGTTGCTATAATTCAGTTGCTCCACTCTGTGCAGAGGCTTTCTCGCCTTATGTTGCCAGGGTTGGACGAGATAAAGGAGGGACCCTGATGGCTATCGAACAACCGTTAACAACCCATACGCCGGTGCGAAAAATGACACCCCATCCACGCAAACGTACCCGCTGGAATTTCAAACGCACGTGGCCGCTGCATCTGATGCTGCTGCCTGCTGTACTGCTCACATTGCTGTTCGCCTATGTGCCCATGGGCGGCATTATTATTGCTTTTCAGGATTTCAAACCGTGGCTGGGGTTCACTGGCTCCAAATGGGTGGGCTGGGACAATTTCCAGTTCATGTTCGAATATCCCGACAGCGTTCAGGTCATCTGGAATACGGTACTGATCGCTTCAATGAAAATTGTGGCCGGACTTATCGCGCCTGTGGTGTTCGCCATTTTACTGAATGAGGTTCGGAACTCTACGTTCAAACGTTTCTCACAGACCTTGGTGTATCTGCCCCATTTCCTGTCCTGGGTTGTCCTGGGCGGCATTCTGCTCGATATGTTATCACCGGAAGGTGGGCTGGTAAACCAGGTGTTAGCGGCGGCTGGTGTTGAACCGATTTTCTTTCTAGGGGATGGCGACTGGTTCCGTGTAACGGTGGTTGTCAGTGATGTGTGGAAGGAGTTTGGATTCGGAACGATTGTATTTCTGGCAGCACTTGCGGGCATTAACCCGGCATTGTACGAGGCTTCGGAGGTAGATGGGGCAACACGACTTAGACAGACATTACACATTACCCTGCCTGCGCTTGTACCGATGATTATCGTGGTAGGTACGTTATCGCTGGGCAATATCCTGAATGCAGGCTTTGACCAGATCTTTAACCTGTACAATCCGCTGGTATATGAGAAAGGTGATATTATCGATACCTTTGTCTACCGGATGGGAATTCTGAATGGCAAAATGAGCTTTGCGACCGCTGTTGGACTATTCAAATCATTTGTCGCGATGTTCCTGGTCATCTCTGCGTACCGGATGGCGTACAAAATCGCCAATTATCGTATTTTCTAAAAGGGTTAGCATAATGCATTAAGGAGGAATCAAGGTGTATCACAAAACAACCGGGTACCGTATATTCAATGGTTTTAACCTGATATTCATCGCGGCCGTCTCCATCCTGTGCATCCTGCCGCTGGTCCATATTCTGGCGGTTTCCTTCAGTGGTAAGGCGGCAGCATCCGCCAATCTGGTGACACTTTGGCCGATTGATTTTACGGTGGACGCGTACACCAAAACATTCGGTAACAGTAACTTTCTCAGTGCACTCTGGATTTCAGTCCAGCGTACGGTTCTGGGCACACTGCTCAGTATGACACTTGTCTTCCTAACAGCTTATCCATTATCCAAGGAAAGTCTGCACTTCAAGGGGCGCTCGTTATATGCATGGTTTTTCATCTTCACGATGCTGTTCAGCGGGGGATTGATTCCGTCCTATATTTTGATTCAGAAGCTTGGACTGATTAATACGATGTGGGCACTGATTTTGCCAGGAGCGGTCGCTGTTTGGAACCTGATTCTGATGATGAACTTTTTCCGCAACGTACCGAAAGAGCTGGAAGAAGCTGCATTTATTGATGGGGCCAATCATATCACGACTCTGTTCAAAATTTATCTGCCTGTATCCATGCCAGCGATTGCGACGATCTCTTTATTCACGATGGTAGGTCAGTGGAATTCCTGGTTTGACGGGCTGATCTATATGAATGATGCTTCCAAATATCCACTCGCCACGTTAATGCAGACCATAATCGTGCAGCAGGATTTCTCCAACATGAACGTGGATGCGACGCAGCTCCAGAACATGTCTCAACGTACGGTGAACGCGGCTCAGATCTTTATTGGCGCTCTGCCGATTCTGCTCGTATATCCGTTCTTGCAGCGTTTCTTCGTAAAGGGAATTGTGCTCGGGGCGGTAAAAGAGTAAGGCAAACACACGGAATCCCGTTTGGGATTCTTTTTCGTTCTATAAGTGCATTCTATAGCTCATGATTTCAGTTGTTTTGAAATTTTTCTGCTGCGAATAGCGTTGTTATATTCATTAATCAATTCATCCAGCACCATGGATTGGCGAATAACCTCCGGATGCCATAGTTCCGCATATTGATCAGCAATCTGGTAGAGCCTTTGCCGTGCATGTTCGATACATTCCTGAATGGTTTCCGGATTATGTACCATACTCCCGCCCCCTGTTATCCTTGAATATCATCATCCAAAAAAGACCATCTAATATAATATTCGGAACAATAAGGGGTTTGGATTACCCCAAAATTAAAATTTTGGTTATTTTTCTTTTAAAAGTTATTATTAGCGTGGATCATATGAACTGATGTACACATATGTTCAATGCAAATAAACCGGATCGGCTGCGGCCTGTCCGGTTTATTTGCGTTTATATCTTTTCCAGAACAACTTCACATGCCGAGATGAATACGAGCAGACTCCACAGCTTACTTACGCTAATCCTCATATTTTGTAAAGAAAACGTCCTCAAGAACGGCCTTGGCCTTCTTCAGATCACGGGAATTCAGCGTATGAAGCATCCCCATAATTTCATTCATTTCCTCGTTAATGGTCACTGCTTCCGCATTCTCATTATCGTTTGAAGCTTCATCGGGATATGGTCCCCCTTCACTAGTAACCATGGATGGACTGTCTTTTTCCGAATGGAACCAGGAGGTATGCGCGGTGTCACGGAGAGCATGCACTAAGAACTGCAATTCATCTTCGGTATATCGCTGCAAAAAACGATTCGCGCCAAGATCAATTTGTTGATGCATGGCTTGATGCAAACGATAGATGTCTTGACCCAGTTCTGTCATGCGAAATAATACTTCTTTCTTATTATCTGGTAGGTATTCAGGCAGAATGATATTTTTCTGCACCAGCCTTTTGGTGATTTTGGAAACTGTGCCTTTGGAAAAGCCGAATTGCTTTGAGATGGTTATGCCATTTACAGGTTCAAGTGTTCCGATCGCATCCAGCACATGCAGCATAGTAACCGTCATTTCTTGGACTAACTCTTGAACTTCCGAATTAGGGCTGTTCTTAAGCAGCCATTCCTTCTCTTCGTCATCTTCCGCTTGGAATTTAATCTGTATGTCTCTCACAGCTTCCAGCACTTCAATGATCAAGTGCTCTTTATTGTGATTGTTTGATGGCTTGATCATTCTTTTTCCCCCAACACTAATGAACTTCATCCCAGTATATCAAGGAAAGGTCCGCAATTAAAGTTTCCAAGGAAACAATGTTGACAAAAGAACAGAATTTAAACTATTATTGTTGCAAGGAAACTTATTGTTTCTCAGAAACAATAAGTTTGTGATCGTCATAGTCCGTTAGTCATGAGAATCAAAAATTATTTTAGACCCAATTAAGAGAGGAACATAAACATGACAGATATACGATTCAAGCCATCGCAAGAGAAGGAACAACCGGGTGTGAGTCCATCAAGGGAAGATTACGATATCGACGTATTGGTTGCAGGTGCTGGCCCGACCGGATCTATATTAGCAGCAGATCTGTTGCGCCGCGGCCTTCGTGTCCGGCTGGTCGACAAGGCTCCACATGCCTTTAAGGGTTCTCGTGCCAAGGGAGTACAGCCGCGAACCCAGGAGATCTTGGAAGATTTCGGCGTGCTGAGTGATGCTCATACAGAGGGAAGTTCTTATCCGCTTGCAGGTATCCATCTAGGTCCGATCACTGTGCCGTGGCGCATGCAGCAGCGAAATAAACCTACACCAGATGTGCCCTATCCGAATATTCTTCTGCTGGCTCAACACCGCACGGATGCCATCCTGCACCGCCTGCTCAAACGTCAGGGGCTAAATATTGAATTTAACAACGCGGTGGATTCTTTTGAACAGGATGCCCATGGGGTGACGGTGACGCTCTCTACAGGGGAAAAGATTCGCAGCAGATATCTGGTGGGGGCAGACGGAGGTTCCAGCACCGTTCGTAAAGGTACAGGTATTCGATTTATCGGAGAGACCAACGAATCAGATCGTATGCTTATCATTGATGGCACGATAGATGGCTTGTCTCGCAGTCGTTGGCATATGTGGCCACACACAAAAGGTAAATTTGTCGGAGCATGTCCATTGCCACACTCCCAACAGTTCCAAGTCATGATCAGGTTAGGAGCAGACGAGAATCCAGACTTGAATGAGGCTGTATTGGCCGCTCAGTTCCACAAGCTTACTGGTTTCCGCCTCTACGACATTACCTGGAGTTCCGTATTCCGTCCCAACGTGCGACTGGCTGAGCACTATCGGTCAGATCGTGTCTTCCTTGCAGGCGATGCGGCCCACGTCCATACCCCAGCCGGTGCACAAGGACTCAATACCGGTGTACAAGACGCTTACAACCTCGGCTGGAAAATAGGTCAGGTTATTGCCGGCGCACCTGATCGCCTGCTTGACAGTTACGAAGCGGAACGTCAACCCATAGCCGCACGCGTTCTTGGAAAATCCAGCGAGTTGTACGCCAAGCTCGATAATAAACGTCTCGCCAGTCTCAAACGTGGTGACGAAGAACGACAGCTCTCATTATCGTATCATGGTGGACCACTTAGCTCTCAGAATGCATCAACGACCAAGTCACTTCAGGTCGGAGGTCGAGCTCCCGATGCTCCATGCATCGGCCCAGGCGGTGTAAGACGACTATTTGAGATCCTTCGTGGACCGCAATTCACATTGCTTGCCTTTGGAGCCAATGCCTCTAATATTCTCCCAGAGCTGATCTGGCCAACCAGCGGTGCCAAATTACACAGATACATCGTTAGTCTCGGCAATGAAGCCGAACAGAATGTTATCAACGATACCACCCAAAAACTGACCGAGATCTATGGCATCAGCGATGATACGCTAGTACTGATTCGACCCGATGGTTACATCGGCAGCATCATCAAGGGCGACTGGCAGGCGGAATTTGAGAATGCGGTCAGCATGGTTACCCCACCACGTTAAGTGAGAAATATTTAAACTGCGCTTTAAGCATCAAATGCAGACTCCGGGCCGGGGTGCCACATCAGAGGAACTGCATGCTTCATTCACCTCAAGCCTACGTCGTCAAAACGATTGCCTATCGTCTCTGGAAAGGCACGTTTAATGGCATCAATGGCACGTTGTTCCGTAGCCCCTGCCTTCCGGATAAGCTCAATTACCCTTTGCACACATTCCGGTTCTCTCGAATCCCAAGAGATGGAGTCATCTATCACCTCAACGATCATTGTATACAGGTTTGCGAGTAGCTCATACTCGTTTATTACCTGATCCATTTGAATAGACAGATGCTTAAGTCCTGCAACATAAGAGGCAATATCCAATCTTGATTTGGCATAATAGCAAAGTACAGCTGCCGCTTGTTCTGTGTCATAGGTTTCTGTCTGCAAAACAACAGCAATAGCGGCATACGCAGCCGCCCCACAGGCGTAATCTTGGGGTGGCAGCATATAGTCATGGGTTTCCCATTTGTACACGGCCTGGATTAACGATTCCTTGCAGACTTCCCATTGATCTATCGGTGCACAAGCTTCCAGCACCTGATAGTACCAGTAGGGTGTACTGTTTCTCCCTAACGAATCATAGGACAGACGAATGACTTCATTCCCATTACTTTTACAGATGAACAGCACCCGTTCCACATCATCATAGCCAATAACAATGACAAATTGATCGTGCCAGAGAATTGCACCTATGCCTCGGTCAATGGAAGCTTTAATATCCAGCAGAGCCTGCTTCTGATAGAGCGGAAAAGTCGGTTCAAATGAAAATCCACCATGTTGTCCCGTTGTCACACCAATGAAGTCAGCTGCGACAAAGTTCTCTGCCATCCAGTTGTAAGCCGAAATTGATTTTGACGTCAGACGCCGATCCACCACTAATCGGAATGCACTTGCTGTCATACCTGCAATCATGTGGTGTGGGAAAACCGTCCACTGTTTATGTAATAAAATGCGAAACAACGCATCAGTATACGCGCTTACACCGCTCCATGATCTACATTCATCAGCAGAATTCACAGCTTGCGAGGATCGAATCCAGTCCTGCAATACTACTTTTGTCGCCATCATCCTTCACACCCTTCCTCTCTCATCCTATCGTGCGGAATGTGCTCCCCACCGTGGTATAGTGGACCTTTTACGGTCAGGATACTTCCTGGATATCACTCGAAAATAATCAATAGCCTGCTCTTCCAATGCTTTCGCCTTCACGAGTACCTGTGCTAAATCTTCTGTGGTGTCTGGTCGCAAGACACGTCTATTCTCCTGCTGAACCATATATCCTTTCATTTGGTCAATTAACGTCCCAAGCTGTTCATAACATGCACAAGCATGGTCCAGTTCGTTCCATATCTCTCGAACACCCTGCAAATACATCCTTATTTCGGATCGCGAATGGCAGAAGGATTCCAAGATATAACCTGCACCGGATTCATCGAAATCCCCACTCCGCAGGGCCTGCACCCACACATCATATGCCTTTCTACCTGAAGCAATATTCTGATCAGGTAACAGACGATAGGGAAGATCCCAATCCTCAATCGCCAGTCTCAGGGATTCCAGCAGCATCTGCTGTTCAGGGATGCGGACCTGATCACCAAACACCTGACAATACCAAAATCCGGTAAAGTTTAAGCCGAAATTGTCATACAACAAAATCTGCGGTTCCTTGCTCCATCCGTCCTGCACATAAAAGATGCGGTCCCGGTCATCATATCCATGAATAACACCGAACTCAGGAATCCAGTAAATCACACCAGTTCCTTCATCAATACTCCGTCTCACCCAATTCACTGCATCCTGCTGGTAATAACCAAACGTGGAATGACGTGTACGTCCCCCATCCCAGACCGTAAATATTCCCAGGTTATCGACTCCCGGACGATGTGCTTCCCCCCATTGTCCATACGCTGTAACCGACATGGAAAGTAGTCTGCGATGCACCGCCAGCTTGAAAGCCATGCCCGTATATCCGGCAAGTACAACCTTGGAACCTTGAAACTGGCCTGTATGGGTTAGTATCGCATGCAGACTATCCACGTACGATTTGGACTCCCGCTTCATGATGAGGTTATCTAACACGACTTCAGCCAAGGGAAAAGCTCCTCTCCATGGTGGTTTTCCTGATGTATTTACGAGAAACAGCAGCTTGCTCTTAATCTGCTCGTTTGTTGCCTGTTTACAGAATCACTCTATGTTCCAAGCCTGTGGATCAACCCTTCTGCGCTTTGCTGAAGCTTGCGTCTAAGCCACCCAGGAGACAAAAGTTCCTCCCATTCGCTAATAAACAAATGCTGTAAGAAAGCCTCCGTGTCATAAAATTCAATCGAATAAATCAGATCTTGCCTAGCCCGAATACGATACCCTTGCCATAGGTCCATTTGCTGCAATTCCTTCAAGCGAATCTCAGCTACAAACGGTTTACGCACAGGCAGTGGTTCTTCCCATCCACCTAGGAGGGCATCTGACCTGTACTCAAATCTATCATCCGAGATCGATACATGAACTATGCCCTCCAAGCGAATCGCCACTTGCTGCACAGGATCTGCTTCATAACCCACCACGTAATCGGCGTTAAACTGGGATATCATCTTTAATGGACACAAGGAAAACTGCCGTTCTCCATCGTGATCCCTGTAATGAATATGTACTCTGCGCAAGTCAGTTATGGCGTGGGACAACAATTCAAAGAATTGCAGCTGCTTCGGTTGTGCCGAAAACACCGGAAGCGCACCACTCCCCATCTGTTGTTCCTCCAACGTAAAACGCTCCAGTAAATGCGCTACACGTTTCACCGCGTCCGATTGATCATAATCGTAATGTCGATAGCGGTGTGCCAAATATTTCAGCACACGTTGCTCTTCTTCTGTCATATATAAATGGGGCAATCGAAAGGTCTGATCCTCGTAACAATAGCCCCGATATTTCGCCATATATACCAAGGGGGCGCGCAGGGAGTTTGCCATATATTCAATATCACGCTGAGCCTGACGACGGGAGATTTCAAATTCACGGGCAAGCCAGCTGCTATTCGGAAAACGTCCACCCCGAATCTGTTCGTCAAACCAGTGAATCCGATGCATGTTACTCATCTTCCCGCCCCCATCTCATCCATTCCTAATATATTCGATTATATCAAAAGACATGGCCTGTTCCGAAGAACAAGCCAGTTATGTTATACATGTGCCTTATCCACTCTGGATTGCACGGCTTTGAAGCATTTCTTGCATACTTTCAGACTTGTACCGTCTGTTTTTGTTTGCGTATACAACAATTTAATTCGGGTACTGCTGCACACCGGGCATGTTCCCCGGCCCCTGGAAGGAAGACTCCACAAGACGCGTCCTCTTTTGGTTTTTGCCAATGGTTGTGAACCTCTTTTCGATATGGTTTGTGTGTTCACCGTTATTATAGAGGGCATGGTACGACACAGAATGTCGCATCAGTTTTAAAGGTTGTTCAAAAAGTCCCCAATTGATCACGAAGTAGCCCAAGAAGCGAACTCGACATCGAATCTTGCGTTCACCTTCTCGGTGCTGAATCGTTAACTTTTTGAACATGCCGTATTAGAAAATAAAAAATGTCCCCTCTTCGACCTGAAGAAAGGACAACATTTAGGAAAGATCTGTGCTCGACTGAGCTGCGGCCTGCAATAACGGTTGCAGGAGTCCTGGAAAGCGCGTTTCCAAATCATCGGATCGCAGGGTGAGAAAATGCTGTGTACCCTGCACTCTGACCCGAATAACTCCGGCTTCCCGCAGAGTGCGAATGTGGTGCGACATCGTTGACTTCACAACAGGTGCATGAAAATGACTGCACGGTTGCTCTCCGCTTCTGGCTGCTTCCGCAACAATCCCAAGGCGAGTCGGGTCACTCAGCGCATACAGTACGGAGGAAAGTTCAATATCTGACACCTGTGGATGATGTAAAATTTTCATACGGTAGTCTCCTTTTTTCAGACTATGCATTGTATTCTAACACAGATCCATGATATATTTCTAATGTTCGACACCAATCGAACTTTAATGATTTCGTTATGAAACCCCTGCTGTCAGGCACGGGATTGACATCATACTACATTTTGCAAATGTTACACACCGTTTCTGAAATGTTGCGAAATACACATCACTTTAGGAGGTTTTTATGAACAACACCGCAACCGCATCATCAGGGGAACGGACCGGAATACAGGAAGGATTAATTGTAAGCTTGCTTGGCTTCACCGTTGTACTCGTTGTTATGAATACAATGATGTTTAATCTGGCCCTACCCAAAATTGCAGCCGAATTTATGCTTACATCCGTCGCTTCCTCATGGATTGTTACAGGGTATTCCATCGTATTTGCCATTTCCTCGATTACGTTCTCACGTCTATCGGATTTCATACCTATTCGTACATTATTCACGACCGGGCTTACGTTACTTGGTGCTGCATCGGTACTCGGGTTCTTCAGTAATCATTTCATCATTTTGCTCATTGCACGTCTGATCCAGGCTGCGGGTGCTGCATCGGTTCCGGGGCTTGCCATTGTGCTGATTACCCGGTACATTCCACATGATCGCCGGGGTAAATCGATGGCTGTCATCATGTCCGCGAGTTCACTTGGGCTTGGACTTGGTCCCGTCATTGGCGGAAGTATCACACAATTTCTGGGATGGCATGATCTGTTTATCGTTACGGGATTAACGTTATTCTTGATTCCTGTATTCTTCAAACTGCTTCCTCGGGAAACACCGCAAAAAGGTTCATTTGACCTGCTGGGTGCCGTGCTTCTTGCCATCGGTACTACCGGTGTGCTGTTATTCCTGACTTCCCGTCAGTGGTTCACGCTTGTTATCGGTGCTGCGGCACTGCTTCTGTTCTGGCTCCGAATTCGGCGCGCGGCAGATCCGTTTGTTCAACCTGCTTTGTTCAAAGACAAAAAATATATGATGCTCAGCTCGCTGGGGATTGTATCGTACATTAATAACTTCTCAACGTTGTTCCTGTTACCTCAAATTTTGGCTCATCTATACGGACTCACACCTGCTCAATCCGGACTCGTCATCTTCCCCGGTGCAGTTGTGTCCATGCTGCTGTCCAACCGGATCGGCCGCATGATTGACCGACATGGCAATACGTTGCTGTTGAAATTTGCACCATGGTTGCTACTGGCCGCTGCCGGATTGTTCGCCTTATTTGCAGACAATAACATCTACGCTATTATGGCTGTGTATGTCCTGCTCAGCGTTGGTTTCTCATCGCTGACCACCAGCGTGTCCAATGAATTGTCTGGTAACCTGACCATGGATCAGGTGGGCGCAGGCATGGGACTGTTCCAACTTAGTCAGTTCTTCAGTGGTGCCTTCAGCGTTGCTGTTACTGGCGTAGCATTAACGGCGATGCAAAACATGCCGCTATCCTCAGCGTACACCAATATTTTCTGGGGCATGACTGCGGTCGCAGTCGCATCGGTTATTTTCTCTCAGGTGTATCTAAGAATGCAGTCACGGAAAGTCACGAAAACAAGTAACCGGATTTAACATTATATTTAACCAAAAGAAGTCAGGAAGGGGCCCCCGGGTTCTGAACCTGGCTTTTTTTCTACCTATTTTCTATGCATGATACATGTGTCAGCTGCCCTCTTCCACTAACACAAAAAAGCCCCAAGGATGCGTTCATCACGCTCCTCGGGGCTATTATTTTATGGTTGACCAACTTCTCTATTCTTCTAAACTGAGTATACTATTCAAACAGGTCCAAACGAAGACGTTTCAAACTTGTATGTTTGATGTACCACTGGCCGTCGATTTTGACAAAAGTTTCATGGTAGTGCCCAAATCCGTGGAAGGATTTGTTCTCATTGCCCTCCGGGAACGTTACCCAATCTTCCATTGGGGAGATGACCTTCGCTTCATTCTCGGATACAAATTCAACTTCGGCGCTATGTACATGATGCACGGTTACGGCAACATCCACCAGATCACGGAATACTTGTACGATCGTATCACGGCCTGTTAATACCGGAATTGGATTGCCTTCTGTGCTGAAATCGGCCACGGCATCCGGAGCAAACACATCACCCAAGGTATCCCACTGTTTCGTATCAATATAGCGGCAATAACGTGCCTTGGTATTCCGAATGTTTTCCAGCGCGAGCAATTGTTCCAGTCCTGTGATCGTTGATTGGCTCATGTGTTGTCCCTCCAGAGATGTAAAATGTGATGTAAGATTAGGATCATGTATGTATGCATACTATACCTTCCTTATTGTACCATTCGCCTTCTATTAGGTACAATGATACAAAAAAATCTTTCCTTACCTCTCGCGAGGTTGGGGAAAGATCTGGATATACCTATGTGCCAGACGAGTTATTCCCATCAATTCAAGCCTCACTTCTATCCCCAAGCTACTGCTGTGCACTCCAACTCTTCATCTGGGAAGCGAGTTCTGACATTTTCTTATTGTTCAAAAAACTTTCCATCTCTTCTTCCGCCTGCACCATCACCTGCTGGATCAAGCAGCCTGCGTTATGATTCTGGGAACATTCGAACAGGGACGCCTGACCTTCAATCGCATGAATGATCTCCAGGAAAGAAGGATCGGGATTTTTACGACTAAGCCGGTAACCACCATTGGCACCGGATGTGGATTCGATCATGCCCGCCTTAACCAATTTGGTCAATATTTTGGACAAATAGGTTGGTGATACCTTCTGCAATTCTGCAAGTTGGTGGACACTAACCAGCTGTTCGGGGGCAGTACTTACAAGATGAAGCATGGTATGCAAAGCATAATTTGTTGCTTTTGAATATTTCATGAGGGCACCTCATTATACACGGATTTAATTTATCCATAATAGACTTGATTGAGCTCTCTGTCAAACCACTACTCTTCAAGCGCTGGCAACATCGAAAGGATACGGGTTAATTGTGATACAATCCGCGATAATCCGTAGGTGTCATCCCCTCATGAGCCATGAACTGGCGGTTAAAATAACTGGCATTGGGATACCCCGCTTCCTCCGCGATTTGTCCAATGTTGGCCGTAGGCCGTTCGAGTAACCATTGCTTCGCCATCTGTAGTCGTGAACGAGTGATAAACTCCATAGGTGTCATCTCTACAGCACTCTTGAACATTTTGCAAAAGTAATACGAACTCACACCTGCGAGATCCGCCCAGTCCTGTAACAGGAAAGGTTGACAGGCCTCTTGTTGCATCTGTGGAAGAAGTGCAAGAACCCGACTCTCCGCCTTACTTGTGGTACGTGTGCTCTTTAAAGGTACTGCATGCTGCACGAACTCGGCGAGTACGGCATAGGTCAGTGTGGATAGCTGAGCCGGACGCAGCATTGTGTTCTGTTCCGCTTCAGTGAGCAAGGCCAGATGAGCCTCTTCCCAAGAGCTGCGTTGCCGCAGTGTCCACAATAGATTGCGGTGTAACCCCCGCTCGATCATATAATCATGCAGACGTTCACCGTAAAAATGAACCCATCGTACATCCCATGGATCATCTTCACTACTATAATAATGTTGCCGCTGCTGCGGGAAATAGAGAAACGCCTGACCTGCGCGAAGCTCATGCACCACTCCGTCCACTTCCACATATCCCTTGCCCGAAGCGACGTAGTGAATATTAAAGTTGTTCAGTGCGCCAGCCTCACGCAACACGGAATGCTGGACGTGGTCCATATAATGTCCAACGGACTCGGGATAACAAAAATATGGAATATCCTGCAGGGTAAGCAATACGATTTGTCTCATCATAGCCGGTTCTCCTTGATCAACAATATTGTGTTAACTAACTTCAATATATTATCATTTTAATTCGCTGGTCTATTCATTATAATCACAATATACATTTATACACAGGAGGATACAACACATGAATTCAGTTCAAAAATTACGTTGGGGCATTCTTGGTAGCGCTAGCATTGCTGTGGAATCCGTCATTCCTGGGTTGCAGCAATCCGAGTTGAATGAAGTAACCGCGATTGCCAGTCGAGACGAAGATAAAGCCAAACAGACGGCCGAACAACTAGGGATCGACAAGGCTTATGGCAGTTATGAAGCTTTGCTCGCTGATGATTCCATTGATGCCGTATATATCCCGCTTCCGAATCATCTGCATCGGGAATGGACGATCCGGGCTGCTGAAGCAGGCAAACATATTTTGTGCGAAAAACCATTGGCTCTGACAGAGCAGGAAGCTCAGGAGATGGTTCAAGCTTGTGCAGATGCAGGTGTGCATCTCGCGGAAGCATTCATGTACCGCCATCATCCACGTTATGAGCAGATCAGGGATATCATTGCCAGTGGTGAGATCGGTGAGATCCGTGGTATTCACAGCACATTTTCATTTAATAACTCCAATGCATCCGGCAATGTCCGCTTTCGGAAGGAGTGGGGTGGCGGTGCACTGTATGATATCGGATGTTATTCCATCAGTGTTGCTCGCCTGCTGCTAGGCCAAGAACCAAGCGCAGTTACCGTTATTGGCATGTTCTCCCCACAGCATGATCAGGTCGATATGATGGCTTCCGGACTGCTGGAATTCGATAATCACGTTGGTGTGACGTTTGACAGCAGCATGTGGGCAGCCTTCCGCAACACGCTCGAAGTTCTAGGTTCTGATGGCATCATTGAGGTACCATCGGCCTTTATCGGTCGTCAGGATCGCAGTTCCAACTTCTATGTAACGGCTGGCGGTGAACGCAAAGAGATTGAAGTTCCGCAAGTGAACCACTACTCTCTGCAGGGAGATGACATGGCACGTGCCGTACTTCAGGGCAAGGATCTGCGCTTCGCCCCTTCCGATGCAGTAGCTAATATGAAAGTGCTGGAAGCTTGCCTTCGTTCAGCGGAAGAACGTACACGAATTACACTATAATTGAGAGGATGAACTGACTTATGGAATATATCGAAATTGCTGGTGCAGGTAAACGTGTCTCCCGATTGATTAAAGGAACCGATTATTTCGTGCATAATGCCTACGATAAAGCAGCTACGAACATGGATGCTTTTCTGTCGATTGGCGGTAACACTGTAGATACAGCACATATTTATTGTGGTGGACAGAGTGAAGAAGTCCTTGGTCGTTATATGAAAGAACGCGGTAACCGTGACCAGATCGTCATTCTCACCAAAGGCGCGCATCATGACCAGAATGGGCCACGCGTGAACGCTGATGCCATCCGCAGTGACTTGATGGAAAGTCTGGAGCGTCTTCAGACAGATCATGTAGAGATGTATGCCTTGCACCGGGATGACCCAAATATGCCTGTCAGTGTTATTCTTGAAGCATTAAACGAACATATTGATTCCGGCAAAATCGGCGCAATTGGCGCCTCCAACTGGACCTGGCAGCGCCTTGAGGAAGCCAATGCGTACGCTGCGGCAAATGGCTTGAAGGGCTTCACATTCAGCAGTCCGAACCTCAGTCTCGCCAAAGCAAACGAACCTTTCTGGGCAGGCTGTGTGTCGGCAGATGCAGAGACACTGGCATGGCATGAGCAAACCAAGCTGCCATTGCTATCCTGGTCCTCCCAAGCGCGCGGTTTCTTCACGGGAAGATTCACACCTGAAGTTCGCGATAACGAAGATCTGGTGCGTGTATTCTACAGTGATGGCAACTGGGAACGGTTACGCCGGGCTGAACAATTGGCTAATTCGAAGAAAACGTCACCCATTCAGATCGCACTCGCTTATGTATTGAATCAGGCGTTCCCAACCTGTGCCTTGATCGGTGCCCAGAATCAGGCGGAACTGCTCTCCTGTGACGAAGGGTCCCGCATCATGCTGACTCCTGCTGAAATCGCATGGCTGGATCTGGGAAGTGATGTACCTGCTGGCATCTAAAGAGAGCTAGTCATTCTATCATTTAATAATAATGACTCTAAAGGGCTGATTATCCGCGATAGCGCGGGTAATCAGCTTTTTATGCTGTGTAAAAGCGATACATTATTGTAAAGCCTATTGCACAATTTCCGTAGCATTGTTCTCTTTCCCTCACTCGGTTGGAGACAAATATAGAAGGACTTACCCCAGAACAGATCTCTGAAGGTAAGTCCCTTATATCATGGATTAAGACATATAGAATGTTAGAAATTGCACTGTCATTCGTATGGATTACAGTTTAACGATCTGACCTGTTTTCTCGGATTCGAATGCTGCCAGGATCACTTGCAGGGAACGTAAGCCCTCTTCCCCGGAAATCGCTGGAGGTGTTTGCGTTACAATTGACTCTACAAATGCGTCAATTACACCACTCGGCACTTGTTTCTCGTTGGTAGCCATGGCACCAACTTTGTACGTCTCAACTGTACCATTGGTCAGTTCAACGATCACTTCATCGCCTTCCACTGTTCCGATCTTCATAACACCATTCTCGCACCACAGAACTGTACTGTTGTCTCCAGCTCTGTATTGTGTCCAGCTTGCTACTAGCGTTCCGATCGCTCCGCTCTTCATACGCAGCAAACAAGTTGCGTTATCGTCAACTTTAGTACCTTCCTTGTGCAGTGTGCTGATAAAACCAGCCACTTCAGATACTTCATCATTCAGCAAGTAACGAATGAAGTCGGATTTGTGCACGCCCAGGTCGCCCATGGCGCCCATAATAGCTTCTTCTTTACGGAAGAACCAACTATCCGCTCCGTCCACACTCCATCCTTCTGGACCCGGGTGACCAAATGATGTACGGAAATTAAGAACTTTACCGAGTTTGCCGGAGTCGAGAATCTCTTTTGCTTTTACGTGTGGAGGCATCAGACGCTGGTTGTGTCCAACCATCAGATACACGCCATTTTTCTTGGCAGCTTCGATCATTTGCTCGCCTTCTTCAGTGGATACTGCCATTGGTTTCTCAACCAATACATGCTTGCCTGCATTGGCAGCAGCAATCGCCATTGGAGCATGCAGATAGTTTGGTGTACACACACTAACGGCATCCACCGTTTCGTTTGCAAGCAATTCTTCGTAACTGGAGTACGCTTTACCTCCGTAAGTCTCAGCCATCTTCTCCGCACGCTCCACAATCGGATCGGCAAAAGCGACAAGTTCTACGTTCTCATTGGCAGCGTACTCTGGAATATGTCTGCGCTCGGCAATGGCTCCACAGCCGAATACAGCAACTTTAATTTTACTCATGTATATAAGTCTCCTTTGACAAATAAAATTCAGCATTTTTCATAATTCGATTCAATTCGCTCTTTGGATTATGCAAAATGTTAGATTAAAATTGGCTCAAATAGTTCTGTTTCAACCAGTTGTAGCTGTTGGATACGCTCTCAAGCGGAGGGTTCTGACATACGTCTTGTTCCACGATCAGCCATTCCACGCCTGCATTCGTAGCGCCTTCAATAACAGCTGGCAGGTCAACCGAACCTTGTCCCAATTCCAGTGTTTTCATCTGGCCCTGTTCGTCTTTGCTGAAGTCCTTCAGATGAAGTAGCGGCAAGCGACCCGCATATTTATTAATATACTCGATCGGATTTTGTCCCGCAAATTGTACCCAACATACGTCCATTTCCACTTTTACCGCTTCCGGTGATGTTTGAGCGAACATGGCATCAAAGGCATTGGCATCACCAACCTGCCCATGGAATTCAAAGTCATGGTTATGGTATCCAAAGATCAACCCTTGTTTCGCTGCTTCAGCCCCATATTGTTGTAACTCAGCGAATAGCTTGGTCCAGCCTTCTGCATTCTCAGGACGATCCTCAGGCATCAGGTAAGGACAAATGATATATTGTGCACCAATCGTTTTCAGGTAATCGATTTGTTTTTGCAAGTCTTCACGCATCGCATGTAGTGAAACGTGGCTGCTGAATCCTTTCAGTCCAAGTTCATCTAGTAGCGCTTTCATTTCCTCAGCTGGAATATCACCATATCCGGCAAACTCCACACCTTCATATCCAAGGGCCGCTACCTTACGCAACGTACCACGAAAATCTGCTGCAGTTTCATCACGGAGTGTAAACAATTGCAAACCAATATTAAGTTTTTTCATGTAGGATACACCTCTGTTCTCAAATTTGCTTTCATTGCTCTATCTGGTATCATCCTAACGCAAAACAGGCTAGAATGAACATATACAATATAGTCAGAACATGAACTATCTGATCAAATTTTATTTCCATCATTTTGCATCAATTGAATGTAGCCCATTTGAATGCATGCAGGATGTACATATTGGGGGATTTTATCTTTGGATACGTTAGAGACATCTGTACTGATCTGTGACTACTCATACCACTATAAGGCGTTCACACATAATATGAGGGGCGAGCTGCAAACCTATCTGTTCCGTCTGCAGACGGAAGGCTCGTGCAAAGTGTATGTACAGGATGAGGAATTCAGGATGACTAGCGGGGATTTACTGCTCTTAAAGCCTGGTGACGACTACCATCTCGTTGTAGATGAACCACATAAGGAAGGACGCTTGTCTAGTGGAGACTATTATCTGTTCTGCGAGGGCAGCTGGATCGAGAACTGGTGGAAACGGCAGCATCGATCAACCGTGAGCCAAATTGGACTTGATGATAAACTCATCAGCCTGTGGAGAAATATGTTACTTGAGAAACGTCGCGGACCTCTTGAGGAAAATGCGGAGCTAAAGGATGCGTTACTGCGCGGATTATGTCTGTATATCGACCGGGCAATTAAAGAGAATATTCAGACCGATCGGGCAGTTTCCTCTGCGCTGAAGTTAAAACGTTTTATTGAGGAGCATGCCACGGTTACGTTCAAGCTTGATGAAGCGGCTCGTTATGCAGGCCTCAGCCTGTCACGTGCAGTCCGTTTATTTAAGGAGCACTACAATCAGACCATGATTCAATATGCGATTGAGATCCGTCTGAATGCGGCGCTGGAACGAATGAAATACAGTGAAATGACACTAGAGCATATTGCGGAATCCTGTGGTTTTGCGAGCTACTCCTATTTCCACCGGGTATTCCGGGCGCACTTCGGTGTGTCTCCGGCGGAGTATCTCAAATCCAGACAGCATGAGCCTATTGATGATCTAGAGCATGTATGATGTTCAGTATCAGAAACCCATGACCTTAAAGAGGTTCATGGTCTTCATACATACCCATTAAATTCACATCTATCATATAATGGAGCGATACATATGCTAACCCACCAGCGCAAAGTCCTCATCATCGAGGATGAATCAGATATTTCGCGCATTCTGCGAGATTATTTAACCAAAAATCAATATGAAGCCGCCGTGGCAGCCACTGGACAAGATGGACTTCAGATTATGGAGCTTATTCAACCAGACTACATCATTCTGGATATTATGCTTCCGGACATGGACGGGATCGAGGTCTGTCGAGAGATCCGAAGGCGCAATAATATCCCCATCCTCATTCTAAGTGCCAGAGGCAGTGATACCGACAAGGTACTTGGACTTGGCTTTGGAGCAGACGACTATATGACCAAGCCCTTCTCACTGAGCGAACTGTTAGCACGGATTAATGCCCACTTCAGGCGTTATGACAGCATGACTTCCGTTGGAGATAGAACAGAACTACTGCATCTTAGAAACCTGGTAATTGATAAAAAAGCCTATAAAATTACATTAAACGGATCGGAAGTTTCTCTGTCTGCCAAGGAATTTGAACTACTTCATTACTTGGCAAGCCACAAGAATCAGGTATTCTCCAAAGCCCAGTTGCTCGACGCTATCTGGGGATATGCAACCTATGGCGATGAAAATACCGTAACCGTATACATTCGCAGACTGCGTGAAAAAATTGAGGCAGATGCCTCGCATCCGACCGTTCTGAAGACGGTATGGGGTGTCGGTTACAAATTCAATTACGAATAAGTGAGATTGGAGGCACCCACATGTCATTGAACAGGTGGTCCAAACGCTGGTTGTTAACAACACTTGGGCTTCTCATTATTATCTTTTCAAGTATCCTTGCACTGTCGATGATGCTGTTACAAGATCGAAATTCAGGCGAATCCAATCTGTCCCTGAATCAGGTTCGACTCAAGGTCAATCCGATCTTACTCGCTTTGGAGCAAAATCATCAGCATCTTAATGAACAAAATATTCGTGAAGTCATACGTTCCACCGCCAGAGAGACCGGGGTTCTACTTACCTATCTAAACTTGGATGGAAAAGTCATTCTGTCCTCCGACTCCACCTCTGAAGGGATGCAAGTTAATCTGCGTTCAGCTCTCCATTATGATCTGCATCATGCCACGCAGGCCGCGGACGGTAACGACACGCTTGATATTGCGTTTCCCGTGATGGACGGACCGATGGGAAGTCAGATCGGCAATGCCATCTTTTCCATCCCCCAAGCGATGGTTACGGTTCTGCAACCGATGACTTTTCCGGTTATATTGATTAGCGTACTAATGCTCCTGTCACTGGTTCTGAGCTTATTTCTATTCTGGATAAAACGAAAACTGGACAAACACCTGCTCTCTCCCATCCATCAATTGAAGCAACATGCGGAATCCATGCTTAAAGGCAATTATGAAGAAAAAATCCAGTACAACCGGAACGATGAATTGCTCGAAGTATATGCCATGTTTGATCTAATGCGCACGGAGATTAAACATATGAGCGAGCAGCGTATTCAGCAGGAACAAGCACAAAAAGAACTCATCACCAATATATCTCATGATATTAAAACACCAATTACCACGATAAAAGCATACATAGAAGCTATTGAGGAAGGACTATGCAACGATCAGGAGACGCTGATGGAATATATGGGAGTCATGCGGACCCATACGGATAAAACGGCACGCCTTGTGGAGGATCTGCTGGTTCATGCACTTCAGGAATTGGGGCAAATTTCGGTGGAAACCCGTGAAATGTACAGTGGGCCTATACTGGAGACGATGTTGAAACCTATTGAACATGTTGTCCTAACAAAGGGGCTTATCTATAAAGGACCCAACTACATCCCCAATGTGTTAATCGCTATCGACCCCACTCGAATTGAACAGGTGATCTCCAATCTTGCCGCCAATGCCCTCAAGCATACAGCTCCAGGAGACACGATACGTATAGATTTGGAACTGGAATCCGGGCACTTGAAAGTGACGATTGCCGATTCGGGTCAGGGAATACGTGTACAGGACATGCCATTTGTTTTTCAGCGTTACTTCAGAGGCCATACGAGTCATGCAGAACAACATGTTCAGGAAGGTACAGGGCTGGGCCTTTCCATCTGCCAAAGCATTATTGAAGCACATGGAGGTCATATTTCCTTTACTAGTAAAGAAGGACAAGGTACTACCTTCCGGTTCTATCTGCCGATCTGCTGAGCCCACACTCCACAGCTGTAATACTTTATTCATAATTCGATAAGGCTTCCTCAACATCCCTCCTCTAGAATGAATCCTATACTGCACTTGGGAGTGATTCGACTTGTCCAAAAAAGTGATTATCCGTGCACAGAATCTGTGCAAAACGTACAACAGCGGAAGTGAACAATATCATGCCATCCGTAATGTTGATCTCGACATCTATGAAGGAGAATTCACGGTCATCATGGGTAACTCTGGCTCTGGCAAATCAACCCTCCTATACCTGCTAAGCGGACTGGATCAGATCACAGCAGGTGAGGTCTATTTTCGTGACCAGCGGATTGACGCTTACAGTGAACGGGAAATGTCCAACTTCCGTACCCGCCGGATTGGTTATATCTATCAGAGCATCAATCTGGTCCCGGACCTTTCCATCAAAGAAAACATTGCTTTACCGGGATATATTGCAGGAAACAAAAAGAAGGACATCCTATCCCGCGTTGCTGAGCTGATGAATGCCATGGATATTGATGGACAACGTAACCGTCTCCCCTCCCAAACTTCCGGAGGACAGCAGCAACGAGCTGCGATTGCACGGGCTTTGATCAACTCACCGGATATCATTTTTGCGGATGAACCGACCGGAAGCTTAAATATGGAACATGGCACAGCTGTTCTCGATATCCTTACAGATATCCATCGAAAAGGACAGTCGGTAGTTATGGTTACGCATGATATTAAGGCTGCCTGTCGGGCAGATCGCCTGATCTATATTCAAGACGGCAAGATTGGCGGAATCCTTGAGTTCGATACCTATGACGAACATCAAATTCAAGATCGTGAAGCGATTATCTTCGCTTTGGTTACGGGGAAGGAATAACGATGGCAGTCATGTTTAAACTTAGCTTGTCGTATCTGGGTAGGAACAAAATACAAAATGCGCTGATTGCGCTGCTCCTGCTACTCTCGACACTTCTTGTATCTACAGCTATTGTCATTCTGGCGAACACAGGCAATCAGTTTCATGAAATGCATATCCGCACCCATGGGTCTCATCAGATTCTGACTTTTGAGAAAGGGCTGAATGACCCGGAGACGGTGCACGATTGGTGGGCTTCCCAGGATGACGTTCAGGTGTCCCCGTTACTATCGTATCGTTCATTGTCAGGCATCATCTTGAATGAAACTCACATCCCTAACATCTACCTGTACATGTTTAATACACCTCCGCCGCCATGGGGTGTGGATGAACTTATTTTTTCAAGTGGAACACCCAGCACGACTCCCGAACCGGGCTCCGTCTGGATTCCAACGTCCATGGCAAATGCCTATCATATTTCGTTAGATGATACCATTGGCTTCAAAACCGGCTCAAGCACACTCGAATTGAATGTGTCGGGTATTGTCATCGACGTACCGTACGGAGCACCCTTCTCCAATACTGCACGGGTCTGGATGAATTCTGCTGATTATCAACGTGATTTCACGGCACTCGCTGGCAACGAGAATTACATGATCGGTATTCATTTCAACGATTACAGTATGAATTCATTGTATTGGGAACGGTACAATCGCGAGACAGGTACTCCGTTTCTGGAATCCAAAATGGAGTTCGAAGCGATCTCCTCTTTTTATCTGATTATTAACCAGGTTATTGGCTTCATTATGATTTTCATGGGCGTTGTCATGCTCTCCATCGCTTTGATGACCATCGGGTTCACAATTTCGGATGCCATACTGGCCAATTACAGAACGATAGGTATTCTCAAATCACTCGGGCTAACTGCCCGGAGAACAATAGGTACCTATGTCATTCAATATGCGATGCTCTCCATTGCTGCCATTATCCCCGGAATTGCACTTAGCGTATGGATCTCCAGGTGGATCATTAATATATCCGTGTCCTCTCTTCGAGTGGACCATCAGAACATTCCAGTCCAAGGATTGGACGCTGCCATTATGGCTGGTGTGCTTCTATTTGCTATAGTGATTCTGTCCGTTGTGTTATATGCCAAAAAAGCACGCAGCATACAGCCTGTGCAGGCCATTCGTTATGGTATGTCGGAGACAGATAATAGCCGGATGGCGGGCAAAATGAATTCACCCTGGGCACGATGGATCGGGTTCACACGACTGCCTGTGACTATGGCCCTTGGACTTCGACATTTGTTCAAAAACACCAAAAGTTCTATTCTAACCCTCCTGCTGACCACGATGGCATCCTCTGTATTGGTTCTAGGGTATGTTCTGCTGACCAGCATAACCGGAATCTATCAGACCGCAGCCCATTGGGGGTATGATAATGCCAACATCGCAGCAGTCGTGGTGAACAAAAGTACCTTCCCCCAGGCTGAGCTGAAACACGTGTTAGAACAGGATTCAAGGATCAGCAATGTGGGCTGGCAAGGGAACACAACGGGTGTCATTAGCCCGGAGTCTTCTAAGGGAGTGCAAGGCCCATCCATCAGTCTCAACTTGAGTGTACTGGACGGAAAATATCAGGAACTTGGGTTCACAACGTTGAGAGGCGATAACCCTCGCCATGTGAATGAGATTGCCATTGGTGTAAGTATAGCCCAAACATCCAATAAGGATCTTGGTGATCTCATCGACATCTATATTGAAGGAGAGAAGAGGACATTCCTCATCACAGGAATCTATCAGGCAATCGCCAACATGTCTGTTTCAGGCCGAATCACGATCGATGCCATGAGAAGTGTGAACCCGGCTTATGGTGAATTCGATGCCATTTTCATCAATGTGAAGGATATTACACAGGCGGATCTGATTGCCGGGGAATTGAACGAACAATTTAAAGATTTTGCATCCGTAGTCACCCAGAAGACATTGCTTGATTCAGTATACGCGGAAGCTGCCAATATCCTGATCTATCCCATGAGTCTGATTGGATTGCTGTTCATCGCTGTGACGTTCATCATTATTTTCAGCACCTGTCGGATCAATATCCGCAAAGAGAGCAGAAACTACGGAATATACAAATCACTGGGAATGACATCCCGCCAGATCCGATTCTCGGTCACGATGGGAATGATCGTGCTGTCCTCCATCGGAGCGATACTGGGTATGCTCGTCGGCGTATATGTACTTCCTCTTCTGCTCGAACTGGTCCTTTCCGGTTATGGTATCGTCGAGCTTCCGCTGATCCTGAATTGGGGTGGAATGATACTGTTCGCCTGTCTAAGTATCATTGCAGCGGGTCTTGGTTCATGGTTCTCTTCGCGAATTATTCGTGGGGCATCGCCACGTATGTTGGTTATCGAATAAGGTAGTCAGGATTCTATAACGCAATAACAGCCCTTCCATGCCTTTATAAAAGGTGGAAGGGCTGTTATTGCGTTATGATTTAACTCCGCCATTTCTTCGCAAGTTCACCAATCTGATGTGGCGTAGTGCGGCAGCAGCCGCCAATAATTTTCGCGCCCGCAGCAACCCACTGTTCCGAAGCATCACTCATACTGCCACATGTACCCTGTCCACTCCACGTCTTCGTTGCTGCATCGTATACTTCTCCCGAGTTCGGATACACAATCACAGGTTTATCGCTGGTACGGCTCAAAATACCCACTGCTTCCGTCACCACTTCCATCGGAGCACAGTTCAGGCCAATCGCCGCAACCTGCGGCTCGGAGCCAAACGTCTGTGCACATACCTCAAGCGGTGTGCCTTCGCTGATGCTTGTCCCGTCTTTTAAAGAAAAAGATAACCAGGCATACGCATGAGGAAACTCCTTCAGTAAATCAACCAGCACCTGTGCTTCCTGCAAGGAAGGAATCGTCTCAAACGCCAGAATATCAGCACCCGCTTCAATCAGCGCCGCCATACGCGGACGGTGAAATGCGGCAATCGTCTCATCCGACACGCCGTAATGACCCACATACTCTGAACCGTCCGCCAGATAAGCGCCGTACGGACCAACGGACCCGGCAATAATTGGACGTGGACGAAGACAATTTCCTTCGCGATCCCCTGTACGATCTGTTATATACTCCTCATTCTCCACCGTCTCAGCATGTACCGAAGAAGCTTCTACAAGCTGACTTGTCGAGCTTTCTCTCCCTACTAGTCTACTCTGCACTTCTGCCCACACGTCATCTCTCGCCTGTGCAGCCAGTTCCACCGTCTTGCGGATCAGCTCCAGTGCTGCCTGTTCATCGATCCCTCTCTTGCGGAAACCATCCACCGTCGCCTGATAACTGGATGTAATCGCACAGTCGGCTCCTGCTCGAAAATAATCTGCATGGACCTGAACGATAACATCCGGATTCTCAAGTAACACACGAGCAGACCATAGTGGATCATCGAGATCACATCCATGCTGTTCGAGTTCCGTTGCCAGCGCTCCATCCAGAATCATGACCGGATGTTCACGCAGGATCTGTTCTAAGGGGTTAGTCTGTTGTGCTTGCGTCATGTACTTGTCCTCTTTTCTTATTCACACGTTCTGTCAGATAATAAGCAGCGTAACACACTGCAATAAACGGAACCCCACAATATAGCGCAATTCGCTGTGTCGGGTCAAAGGCAATACCTATGCATGAAGCCAGGCATAATATAAATGAAACAATTGGTACCACCGGATATAGTGGTGTGCGGTAGACCAGATCTTTGACCGCATGTCCTTCCCGGATATATTGTCTGCGGAACATGTATTGGGAGACACTGATACTCATCCATACCGCAACGACAGCCAGACCTGAAATGGAAACCAGTGTAATATACACGGTACCTGGCGCAATGATGCTGGACAGCAAGGCCAACGCACCACCCACCATACTAATCAGAAGTGCATTCAGCGGTACCCCGCTTTTGGTCAATTTGGCAAACCACGGAGAGATCGTTTTTTTGTCAGCCAGAGACCAGAGCATCCGTGAAGATGCATATAGGCCCGAATTGGCAGCAGAGAGAATCGCCGTCAGAATAACAAAGTTCATAATGTCTGCTGCATAGGGTACACCCACCCGCTCCATTACCGCTACAAACGGACTTTCCAGTACACTGGCATCCGACATGGGCAACAAGGCCGACAAGATAATAATCGTTCCGATGAAGAAAATAACCAAACGCCACAGCGTTGTATGAATAGCTTTCGGTATCGTCTTTTCCGGGTTCTCCGTCTCACCCGCGGCAATGCCGATTAACTCGGTGCCTGAGAAGGCAAAGTTTACAGCAAGCATGGTCATCAATATGGCTGTAGCCCCATGAGGGAACCACCCGGATGCGGTAATATTCGATAGAAATGGAGCCGGTTCAGAATCCGCCATGGGAATGAACCCAAACATGGCTGCGCCACCGATAATAATGAAGATTACGATAGTCACTACTTTTACAGATGAGAACCAGAACTCGGATTCCGCAAATAATTTCACCGTTAATGCATTAAACAGAAAGATCATCAGTGCAAAGAGCGCACTCCATATCCATACGTTCACCGATGGGAACCAGCGCTGCATCAGCAATCCAGCGGCTGTGAATTCGGAGCCAAGCGCAACAGTCCAGGTTAACCAGTATAACCAAGCCACCGTGTAGCCTGTTGCCGGTCCGATATATTTGGCTGCATAACTATGAAATGCTCCCGTCTCTGGCATATGAACAGACAGTTCACCAAGGCAGAGCATCACCAGATATACAACGATGGCTCCGATTAGATAGGACAGAATGGTTCCCAGTGGTCCCGCCTGCTGAATGGTGTAACCTGAGCTGAGGAATAATCCCGTTCCAATGACTCCTCCGAGAGAGAGCATGACCACATGCCGTGCTTGCATTTTCCGCTGAAAATGCCCTTTGTCGTTGTTGTTTTCCATACCAGCTGCTCCCCTACTTCTTCATCCAGAAAAAACAAAAAAGACCCACTCTGCCTAAAGAGTGCGCCGTTACTGACAAATAAAAACAAACGCTCCTATCTATCAGGCTTTCACCCGCTGGAATTAGCACAGTATCCTTCAGATCTGTTGCTGAGGTTTCTAAGGGCCAGTCCCTCCACCTCTCTGGATAAGAAAATGATTTTTTACTAATATAGCGATCTATCATGAATGTGTCAACATTTAAATAATAAATGGCACACCTCGCTATTCCGTGGAAGACCCCGGATTGGTGATGGTGGTCTTTACCTCATACGTGATCGGCACGGTGCTAAAAATTTTATCCCAATCGTCTTTGACTTTTTTCCATGTTTTAGGTTCTTTAATACGCAAGCTATCCCGAAAATCCGCAACATCTACTTTATAGGTATGCTGCAGTTTGTATAACACCTGTCGAATCTGTTGTTCAGCCAGTTCAGCAAATTCTTTTTCCAATTCTCTGAGATAAGCACCTTTTTCCTCTTCCTCTGGAGCACGCCAATCCTCCATCAACCAGCCTTCGGATTCAGTCTTCACATGGAATGAAATATCATCGCCAACCACTTTTGGAATTATTTTTGTTTTTTTCTTCTTCATTTCATATACAACAGTGAATCCCGCTTTATTGTATGTCTTCAAGATGCCTCCTTTTTCTTTAGGTCTGATCCACGACAGCCCTTCTAGATCCGTTTGGCTGAGTTCCCCGATGAATTTGGTCGTTTTCCCATCAAAGATACTGGCACCGGAGAACTTGTCCTCTCCATTGAAGTTCAGTACATTCTGGAGCAAAAAGCTGGAACCGGATTGCATTTGTGCATCTAGTTTGGAGAGTAAAACGGGGTCCAGGATTTTATTGGACAAGTACGAATTACCGGTAATACCTGTAAGATAAAATGCTGGAATCCGGGAAGGATCATCTGAAGTCAGTACATCAGCAGCGCGATGATGGCTAATCAGCACCAGACAGTTAGGACGAATATCGTTATCCCGAAGTACAAAATCCAGCAGCTGGTCCAGACCATACTTTTTGGCGATATCCTTGGACACAACGATAACCTTCAGATGATGCCCGATGAGCGGATGATCTCGCCTTAGTGCAAACTGACGAAAGATTTGCAGCAAGGAATCTCCGGTAAGCTGTTCATTGGAGTAGGACGTTTTACCAGAAGCAGGTGACCCGGATTGTTGGCTCTTCTGACTGCTGGAGTTACCGGGAGCAATCTGTACCGTGGCTGTCACATTGTTCTGCTTGGAATACGTTCCTCCCTGATTAGCGATGTTTTTCTCAAATTCCGTCTCTTTGCCAATATCGATCCCAAGACCAACGTATACACTTAGATCCTCTATCTCCCGACTGCTCCAACATCCGGATATCGTTAAGAGTATGCATAATACAGTGGCTAAGCGTAACAACATACGGAATGTAATCATGCATGCTTGCCTCCTTTTTTACGAATCAGACTTAACAACAGTAGTACCAGAGGTAAAATGGCAAACAACCATACGGACACGTTACCCAGCATATCTCCTAGTTCGAAGGTATCATCCACGGTCTTGGGCATCATTGCTATCAGATAGATGAACGGAAGCAGACCGTACATAATACCTTTGATTTTTTTGGAACGGAACAAATCACGAATACCCACCGACGCGCAGTAATGTGTGATCGCTGTAGTCGAGAAAATTTGCATAATCCAGATGACCAGCAATAATGATTCGAATCTTTCGAATATTAAACCTTGTATCTCAAAGCTTCTTACCAAATCCAGCGTTGGCCAGGTTCGCGTTTTGATCCCATCAAGGGATAAACTGCCTATGACCATGACAACCGTGATCAAGTAGATAATGGTGGATATGAATATCCCCCAGCTCATCGCTTTATTGCTTTTCTTCGGATTTTTCATATAGGCAGTCATGACTAACATCACCTCATAGCCCGTATAAGACAATAGTGATGGTTTTAGCCCTTTGAAAACGGGCATAACCCCATCACCGAGAACGGGTCTCAGATTGCCTATCTCGAATAACTGATTACTGAGCAAAATTTCAATTACAAATATAATGATCGTAATCGGCAGAATAATCTCGAACACGCGTACAATGACACCAAGCCCACCCGAGATCATATATATACCGATCCACATGAAGACCATAACAATTGCCCAGGTGGGGGTGCGTTCGAGTAGATACATTCCTGTCACATCAGCCATGACTCTTACTTCAAAAGCTGCAATCACCGTGAAATACATAATCATAGCAAATCCCAGTATGTAAGCAATCCAGTTCCCCGTAATTTCGCGGGTGAACTGGAACACGGTTTCCCCCGGAAATCTGCGACACAGGGTAACCATAATTATTCCAATACCTGTAATAATCAGTCCAGACAGTATAATGGAAATCCAGACATCTGGTGTTCCTACAGCCTTGCTAGTTGTTCGAGGTAACGTCAATATCCCGGCACCAAGCATGTAATTGACAATAATTACAACGGCCTGTGTCGTGGTTAGCTTTCCTTGGGAGCCATTCACTTTAGTTCACCTCCAGACCTTCTGTGAGTTAGCTTATTTTTTTCGGTCCTGATCTATCGGATTTGTCATTTTGGGACGCATTCTCATCATATTTAGCGGTGCACGGATAACGAAGTCCTTCCATTCATTGATGTGATAAGGAACCGCTGGTGCCACATAAGGTACGCCAAAGCTTGAGAGTCGTGCCAGATGCGTACACACAAGCAGAAAGAACATAACCACGCCAAACAATCCGAGTACGGCTGCGCTGAACATAGCGGCAAATCGGAGAATCCGTAGTGTTAATCCCGCACTATAGACTGGAATCGTAAAGGAAGAAATGGCCGTAACCGCTACGACAATGACCAGAAATTGGCTTATAATTCCCGCCTGCACTGCTGCTTGGCCAATAATCAGACCTCCTACGATACCCATCGCTGGCGCAATTGGTTTAGGCAGCCGTATCCCTGCCTCCCTCAGAATTTCAATCGAAAGTTCCATGATCAGTACTTCAATGATCGAAGGAAACGGCACGCCTGTCCGCGTTTCAATAATCGTCAGTACCAGCTTCGTTGGAATAAGACCCGGATGGAAGGAGATAAACGAGATATAGAGCGCAGGAGCAAGCAATGCCAGCATCGCGGCCATAAAACGCAGCACTCGCAAAAATGTTCCGGGAATCCAGCGTTCATAATAGTCCTCGGGTGACTGAAGCAACATGCTAAAGGTCACCGGTACAATTAATACAAATGGCGTTCCATCCAGCAAAATTGCCACTCGGCCTTCCAGAAGGGCACCCATTACCCGGTCAGGTCTTTCTGTATTCAGTACCTGCTGAAAAGGACTCAGCGTATTATCTTCGATGAGTTGTTCCACATAACCTGATTCCAGCATCGAATCCATATCCATCTCTTCAATTCGCTTGCATACTTCAGCCACGAGTTTGGGATCGGCAATATCCTGAATATAGGCTATCGCCAAATCTTTTTTGATCCGTGAACCCACTTCATACTTCTTAATAAACAGGCTCTGATCACTTCCATAACGACGCAAAATGCCTGTATTATCGCTTAATTGCTCTGTAAAACCAATACGAGGTCCACGGAGCAATCCCTCTGACAACGGTTCATTTACACCACGTGTTTTGATCTTATGAGCTCCAATTAATAGAGCTCCCGGCAATCCATCGACCAACAGTGCATTCTTGCCAAAAAGCACGCCAACTGAGACCTTTTGAAGGGACTGGGTCTCCTCAATCAAACTGACAGGTAGTAGCTGATCTTGCAGGTAGGCCGATAGTAAATGTGCATTATCCGGATGGAGGAAACCCTCCCGCTTAAGCTCTGGAACGCCCTCCAACATTAATGGTGTAATCAGGTGATCATCGATTAAATCTTGATCTACCAGGCCTTCGGTATATATGACGGCTGCCCGTGTATTCGTTCCCCTAATCGTAAATTCCCGAATATGCACGTCAGCATTTTGACCAAAGCTTTCTCTTACACTGGTCAGATCCGTATTGTACTTGCCGGTTAATTTAATATTCGCATATTGGCCTGTTTCGGTCCCTTCACCCTGCCCTTTAGCTGCTGGCGAGATATCCTTCGAGGATACGGACGATTGCTTCGAACGAGAGAAGCTTCCGCGCTTAATGGCAGCATTGATCCAGCGCGCGCTCAAGGTAATACCAATTGGAATGATGAAGACCAAGAATGCCTGGATCCATATGGACCAATCCGGCACGTAGGATACAATTGTTGACCACATGTTCCCACCCCAACATTTCTCTGCATGACAAAGCTGCAGGTATTCCCAAGTATTGTGTCCCCGTTTGATCACAATAATTCCCGTTTTTTTGTGTACAGAACAGCAAAAAAAAAGCGGTTCCTGTATTAGGAACCACTATTTGCTCTATATTATACGATTCTGGTCACATGCTCCGCTTTGGCATCCAACAAGTGAGCTGATGCAGCAATTGCTGTAAAATCATTCAGTGCAATCTCAATCTGCTTCTGGCTCTGCTCCACATATTCTTCTACCTTTTTGGTACCGCCTGTGATATTACCAATCTCCTTCGTTATTCCGGTAACGCTATCACGAATCTCATTAATCGAACTCTCCACCATTGCGGATAGTTTCTTAACTTCCTTGGCCACGATATCGAATCCTCGTCCAAATTCTCCTGCATGTGCAGCCTCAATGGCAGCATTCAACGCGAGCAGTTGCGTCTGAGACGAAATCTCGCGTATCGTTCGTACCACGCCCTGAATTGATCCGGCTTGTTCCTGCAAATGAGTCAACGTTGCACGGTTAGAAGTCGACACCTCAGAGATATAGGAGATACTTGACATTAATTCCTGGCTCCGTTCAATGCCTACATCTGCCTGCCCATTCAGTTCATGGGACATCGTTTTCAGCTCATTCACTACGACCGAAATGTTGTTCTGACGGTTGGTAATGTTGGTGGCGATTTTGGAGACACCAAGTATCTTCTGATTCGTCTCATCGTACACCGGCATATATGTCGCCTCAAGCCATACGGAATTCCCCTTTGCATCCTTGCGTTCAACCTTGTCCTGGAAGCTGACACCATTAAATATGCTATTCCAAAAAGCATCATAGTCCGGGGTATTTGCAAATTGACCAAAGCATAGTTGCTGATGCTTCATGCCATACATCTCATCTACCGTATATCCCATCGTTTGGGCAAAGACTTCATTCACGTAGGTTACCCGGCGATCCAGATTGAATCGAATGATAGCAAGATTTTTCTCCATCGCCTTGATGACCATTGCATCGGTGACAACATCTTTCTTTTCCATATCTAATATAGACACTTGATAACCCCCACAGTTCATTCCATAATAGACAGCCTTTAACTAGCAAAAACGATCATAACAACGTATGTATCCATCAGGTTCTAGATGGCTCTACTATTGATACCCGATTTGCAGCATTTTGGATCATCTGTTGTCATTTATTTTTTTAAGAAAATCTTTGTTTCAATGCTTCTTCAATACCCTGGATAAAAGGCATCCGTCAACATACTTTCGGTGCATGTTCATCATCCAGAAAAGAGAGGTTATAGCTTATCTTATCCGTAAAATATCTCTGTATCTACTTGTACGTATCGTAACATAGGGCAAAGAGGTATACACTTCTGTATTTGTAACGTATTTGTAACATAATTTCTGTTTTTTAGTGGCCGTTTAGCCCCTATATACAAGAAAAACAGAACGATTTGTCGTGCATCGTCCTGTTTCTTACCCAGTCTCATCGTTATTATTTTTTTCGTGGTGTCCAGCGCTTCGCTTCACTATGATTTGGATACTGGATGCCCGCAGGGTAGGAGATCAGCTCGATCAGCATCCCCCAAGGTGCTCTTCCATACACAAACTGATTGCCTTCCCCGCCTTCAATATGACCGGACAACGCCCCAGGCTCTGTTAGCAACACCCCGCCCGCTTCTTTGAAGTGTCGTGCAGCTTCTTGCATATCGTCCACATACAACGCCATATGCTGCAATCCGTAATCCGATGCCCTAACTGGCTCCGATTGTGCTGTATTCGTGTACTGAAATAGCTCTATACTGGCGCTCTCCCCAAGAGATAACATTCGAATATGAATAACCTTTGCTCCTGAACGCAGTCCTAATTTAAGCTCTGCCTCAGGTCCTTCCTGTGGGGGATCATCCGGCATTATATGGTCATAGGCAAGTTGAGCTCCAAACGCCTGTTGTAGAAATAGTGTCGCCTGCGCCATATCCGGTACAGTTATTCCAATATGGTCGATTCCTCTCGTAATCATAGTATCCCTTCTTTCCTTTATCCACTGAACTTGCTTGTACACAGCGACATCCATACCTATATGATTTACACGAAAAGAGATCTGCTGTAACCATCGATTGCTCGAACAACCTTGTATAGAACCGAAAAAAGAAGAGCGCATGATATCCATGGCTCTTCTTTCTTTGATGTTTTTAAGTTAGTTACAGGTTTACATACCGAGTGCTTAACTGGTGGCCTGAACTCATTTTAAAAATCATGCACAGTTACACATAACTGAATCGCAATGCCAAATGGGTCCCGTACAATGCCATAACCTGGGCTGAATTCATTTTGCTCGTAAGGTACCAGTACCTTCACGCCCTCATGTTGCATCAGAGAATGATACAGTTGATCGATTGTATCTTTATCCTTGGATTGAATACATAGTGACGTGCTGTTCCCCAGCTGCCATGCTCTCTCCGTGTCCATTGCTTCTTCCGCAATCATGACTTTGTTAACCCCAATCTCCAGCACCGAATGTGTAATATACTCATCTTGACCGACAGGGTACTCAAAACCCGGGTTCATCTCCTTCATCTCTTTATAACTTTTCTTGAATATCACCTTGGCGCCCAGAAACTCCTCATAAAAAGCAATGGCTGCTGCCGCATCACCGTTCATCGACAAAAATGGTATCACTTCAAAATTCATTATATTGCCTCCTTGTTCCTATTGGATTACACTTATCACTATAACAACAAAAGGTGCCAATCCATGGCACCATTAAGAGGGTTTGATATGAAAAAATCAGAACGTATGAACCAGATGCTGCGCTTCATTAATCAAAAGCAACAGTTCACCCTGCAAGATCTCATGCAGGAGTTCCAGATCTCCAAACGAACCGCTTTAAGAGATATCGCTTCATTGGAAGAGTTAGGTGCGCCCATCTATGTCGAATATGGACGCTACGGCGGATATCGACTGCTGCAACAGATGCAGCTGCCTCCCATTTCGTTTAATACGGGGGAGCTTCATGCTCTTTATTTTGCGATGCAGGCTCTCCGCAGCTTCTCCAACTTACCCTTTCAAGTCTCTTTCCGTACCATTCATGAGAAATTTATGAGCGCGTTATCCGACAAGCAACGACAGGATATTGAGACCATCCAGCACCGGGTTTACTTCCAACATACCGAGCAGATCCGCGACAGTGCACATTTGGAGTTTCTGTTGATGGCTGCTGTGCAGAATATAGTGATCCAGATTACGTACGCTAATCAGCGTAGATCCACTGATCAAAGGTCATCTTCTGCAAACACCAATATCCGCACCATTCAACCCATCGCGCTCTATGCCAGGAAAGGCTATTGGTATTGCCAGGCCTATGATCTGCATAAACAAGCGTATCGTGTATTCCGCTGCGACCGTATCATTTCAGCCGAAACAACGGAGATTGAACCTTTAACTCATGTAAAGGAACTCTATTCACAGGATGCCCAATCTTTATGGAAACCATCGGAACAAGCAATTCCATTTCAATGCCTGATTGATGAAGCCGGGATGGAGCTATTCCAGCAAGAACATTTCCCATCTATGCAGATCATCGAGCAGATGGGACACATGTATCTTGTTGGTTCATATGAACCTCACGAACTTGATTTCATAGTGAGATATCTTGTGAGCTATGGTAAATCGATTAAGATTATAGAGCCCGTCATCTTACAGAAAGCATTAAGGCAGTACTATCTGGACTTGTTGGATCATGTATAAAGATCATATTTCTATATCCATTTTACTTCACATGCCTTTTAGCTCTACTCTTGGCTAACCTTTAAACTTTTTTTATTGCCAATAGCCAATTGAACGATAATCTGCAACACGATGATGATAGCCAAGCCATAAAATGCTTGCACGAAGCTGCCTGTTAGATCGCGGAGCCAACCAATCGCCAGCGGCCCAAGTGCTCCAAGAATGTAGCCACCAGATTGAGTCATCGCGGACCAGCTACTCGCTTCCTGAGCATTTTTTGTCTCATCAATTGGCAACATGAGTGCAATCGGGAACAGTCCACCTGCACCAATACCGAGCGGGATCGCTGCGAACCACGGACTGACAGAGAGATTCAGCATCAGGACACCTATTAACTCCAACATCGCACATCCAACAAGCCAGAAGACACGTCTTTGGTATCGGTGTACAAGCATGGGAATGAATAACGTTGAGGGCAGTGATATCAATGTAAATAACGTTTGGATGTTGCCAGCAGTCTCTTGGCTATATCCATGGCTTTGAATGGCTGGCGCAAGCCAGGCGGTTAATGAATAGAAGATCGCGGCCATCAGTCCGAAGAACAGTGTCAGCACCCATGCACGCCTGTTCTTCACCGGAAGTGGTGCATGTATGACAGCCGAGGTCTGTCCGGATTGTCGCTCTGTACGCGCAGACCAAGCTAATTTTAACCAGATCGGCAATGCAATGGCAGCGAGTAATGACCATGTAGCCAAAGAACCTCTCCAAGATCCCCCCAACGTATGCTGAAGCGGAACCGATAATCCCACACTAATGCTGGCCCCCATCACCATTGCCGTAGAGTAGATGCCGACCATGGCTGCCACTCGGTTAGGGAAATACTGCTTAATGAAGCTGGACAACAGCGGCCCTGCCAATGCAATCCCTACACCTGACAGAAAAGAAGTGAACATCATCAACGGAGTTGCGCCTACGAACAATCGTAATCCTGTACCTATCCCAATAAGGATTAAAGCCAGCACAATGGCACCTTCGTTCCCCCACCTTCTACTTAGTCTTACAGAGAATGGAGCGAATATGCCCATACATAATACCGGTAGTGTAGTTAACAGACTGGCGGTCATGCCGCTCAAACCCAGATCATTCTGTATGGTACTCATCAGAGGAGAAATGGAAGTAATCGGTGGTCTTAAGTTCAGTGAAGCCAGAATAAGCGCCAATACAATATAAAAAAATTTCATTATGGATCACCTCATGGTAGTAGTATCGTTGCCTTCACCAAAGACCCCATTTGTTAACGACAAGATCTTCGGGTGGTGCACGATTAAGTATAGAATCATCAGAATGATTGAACAATACTATTATTTCTATTAAAATGATTACTAAAACCAATGATTAGAGGTGAATTCATGGAGATTCGTCAAATGGAAAACTTTATTACAGTGTGTGAGGAGCTTCATTTTACACGGGCAGCTGAGAAACTTGGCATATCTCAACCTACGTTGAGTCAACAGATACGTGGGTTGGAGGATGAACTTGGTGTTCCTTTGTTTGACCGTGTCGGCAAAAAAATTGTGATGACCCAGGCAGGCACTCTGTTTCTGGAGCACTGTGTACAGATGATCCGGCATTTACAGAATACCCAAGATGCGTTGGCTGAATTTCGGAATGATCAGCGGGGACGATTGGTTATTGGTGTTCTTCCATCCGATTTGGATTACCGTATCACTCCGCTGCTCGTTGATTTTCATGCCCGATTTCCCAAGGTGCAATTGAAGGTTATCTCTTCGATCTATGTCGTAAATCAAGTGTTGGAAAATGAAGTCGACATTGGCATCGAGATCACGTCTGCCCCTGATAGGCGGCTTGTGCGCATTCCTTTGTGCAGTGAAGAATATGTACTCGTTGTTTCCGAGAATCATGATTGGGCTGAACGAAGCACCATTGAAATTCAAGAGCTACGTGATATCCAAACGGTGATGTTCCCCGAAGGATTTACGGGCAGAGAATTGGTCGATGGCTATTGCCGTAAATATGGATTTACCCTAAATACCATCATGGAGACCAGTTCGGCAACCTCCATCATTAGCCTGGTCAAAGCCAACGTTGGAGGAACACTGCTGCCTTTTCCTCTGATCAAAGCCATGAATGAGCCTACGCTACGTTGCATCCGAATTACAGACGATCCGCCATACCGGCACTTTGAGATCATCCATCGGTCCGACCGTTACCTAACGCAGTCGGCCAAGGCATTTATTGAGAAAACAATCGAGTATTTCAATCAAAGGTGAGATTAAAAGGAGGATACTGAAATGAAAATAAGAGAAGTTGGTTTGTTGACACATCAGGTCGAGGCCATAAAAGAGTTTTACGGTACACTACTGGAAATGGATCTTGTGGAGGATAATGCAACATGCGTTTCATTCCGTGCGGGGAACTCGGTCCTCTCTTTCAAGAAGGCGCCAGAACAAGAAAAGCCCTACTATCATGTAGCATTTACGATTCCAACGAATAAACTTGCTGATGCGAAAAGGTGGGCTCAAGACCGTAACATTTCATTGCTCTCCAAAGATGGACAAGATGAATTTTATTTCCCCTACTGGGATGCAACAGCCTTCTATTTTTATGATCCAAGCGGCAACTTGATGGAATTTATCGCTCACCATTCACTCGATAATGCAGTTGATGAAGCTTTTGAAGCGAAGCATCTGTTATGTATTAGTGAAATCGGTCTGCCTGTCGATGATGTCTCTGAGACGACAAACATATTGAATGGGCATTATCAACTTGAACCCTTTGCCGGAGACGGAAAACAATTCTCCCCTACGGGTGATGCAGAAGGCATGTTTATTGTCATTGATAAACAGATGCCCTGGTTCCCAGACGGGCGTATGCCTGGTGTATTTGCCACGGAGGTAAAAGTTGAAACTGGGCAGCCCGGTAATTTGCGTATACAGGACGATATGTACTCGATTGAATCGATATGATGTAAGAACGTACTGAATGAAAAACTCAAGAGGGATTTCCAGCTCAATACTTACCAAAACCATCCTCACACGTGATATCCGATTTAAGAATTTCGTACAGATTTTGTCTGGAATTCTCTAATTTATTTTGTGTTTCTTCAATTTCTGATATTTTCGCTTGGATAATGCTTGCTTGATCATTATTTGAAAACCCATGTTTAGAGATCATAGATTGGATCTCATTGATCGTAAAACCAACAGCTAAACATTGTTTGACCACTTCCAGATGCTGAATAATGCTCTGCGCATATATTCGATAGTTATTATGATCTCTCAGCATATGTTCATCCGGCCAATTCAACAAAATAAATGATTTTGATACCATCGTCTTGGAGCGCCATTCCGTTAAAGTCTACGACCCTGAAGTGAAAATCCAGTCGCGAGGAGATGACCGAAATACTGGCGAAAGCTTCACGTGCCCCTTCGGCCATTAACATGCAACCTTGGCGTTTCTTGTTATCGACAGTGCTGAAGGCAAAGGGAAACTTGCACCACTGGGCTCTTTTAACCAGACACAGGCACTAACGTCTTCCGCTGTCATTGCCGTATTTTACGATGCTAACAATGTTGAGTACATGGAGGAGATTTTCAGCAAATCAGTGGAAAACATTAATTATACGTTCATAAACAAAGGGTCCTGATGACAACTGTCATCAGGACCCTTTGTTACATAACTTAAATACTTTTGTCAGGTGATAAAAAAGTCGTGAAACCACCACAAATTTTCATTACCACTTCCTCAATATACCGAATGTCGCATATAACGTGCTTAAATGATCCATTTTCACCCAAGCCGGATAAAGGATTAGAAAATAATATCAATAGCCTCTAGCTCATCTTGCTCCTGTTCGGATTGCCCGTTCAGGGAAATATCCTTGAGCAGCACCGAAGGCTGTTCGCCAATTTGGGTGATGATCACGAGCAGGTCCTGAGCGAAATTGTCGATCAGATTGCGCGTAAACAACTTGGTGGCATATTCAAACTGCCCATTCATACCCTCATCCAGCAACGAAATGATCAAGGTAAGGTCAAATTGGGAAACCGTATGCGTTTCTGGATAAGATTCGATCTGGATATCCCCGAAGCTTTGAACGTTATCTTCCTTCGTTTCCACTGCAAACATGACATCAAATACAGGATTGCGGCTTTGATCGCGCGGCACCTGCAGCTTTTTCACAAGTTCTTCAAACGGATAATCCTGGTGGTCGTAGGCCCCCAGCATCGTTTCTTTGACTTCGTTCAAGTAATCGAGGAACGTCTTCTCCCCGGATGGATAATGGCGGATCGCCAACGTGTTGACAAACATTCCGATGAGTGGCTCCAGGTCGGCATGTGTGCGGCCCGAAACCGGTGTGCCTACAATGAAGTCTTCTTGTCCCGAGTACTTGCTGAGCAGGATAGAATAGGCCGCCGATAACACCATATATAGGGTAGCACCGTTCTCATCGGCAATACGCTGCAAGCTGTCGGTCATCTGCTTGTCGATACTGAAAGGCAGCACATCTCCCTCAAAGCTGCGAACGACGGGTCTGACAAAGTCCGTAGGCAGCTCAAGCGTTGGCAGTTCACCTTCTAGCATGTCCAGCCAGTAAGCTTCCTGACTTTTCAGCCGTTTTTTTACAGGTTCGGACTGCTGCCAAGCGGCGAATTCCTTGTATTGAATCCGAAGCGGTTCCAACGTCTCACCGTTATACAGGCGCAGCAGCTCTTCGATGAAGATACCCATCGACATGCCATCCGTGACGATATGATGAATGTCCAGCATAAGCAGATGACGTTCCGCTTCCCATTCAACTAAGCCCACACGCAGCAGCGGTGGCCGCTCCAAATCAAAGACACGTACAAAGGCATCTGCAATGCTTTTTGTTTCACTTTCCGGCGCTTTTGTATACTCGACGGAAAAATCCAAATCCGAATAAACCCGTTGTACCGGTTCGCCGTCGACCATCTCGAAGCCAGTTCGCAAAACTTCGTGACGAGCGATTAATCCTTGGAGCGCCGCCTCGAATTGATTCCGCTCCAAGCGCCCGACGAGAACCGTCATGCCGGACATGTTGTAGCTAAGCTCGGCACCTTCCATCTGCTGCTGGATGTACAGCCGTTTTTGCACAGAGGAAAGCGGATAATACTCCCTTTTATCCAGAACCGGAATGGAGAAGAATTCCTGCTGCTCCAATCGGCTAATCACTTCTGCCATCGCTTCAATAGTCGAGTACCGGAATACATCGCGCAGTGGCAGGTCCACGTGCAGCTCCTTGTGCACCTTACTGACCAGCGTTGTCGCCCGCAGCGAGTGACCCCCGAGGTCGAAGAAGTTGTCTGTCACACCAATCGTAACTGACCCAAGCACGTCCTGCCAGATGGATACCAGTTTCGTCTCCAGATCCGTGCGCGGCCCCACGTATTCGCGCCCTGCACTTGCTCCCTCTTCCGGCGCCGGCAGCGCTTTCCGGTCGATTTTCCCGTTTGGTGTCAGAGGTAAATGCTCCAGCTCCACGAAGTACGATGGGATCATGTAACCCGGCAGCTCGCTGGAGATCGCTCGTTTCAGGTCGGCCGCCGTCAGTTCGCTTTCCGTTGTGTAGTACGCGCACAGCGCCTTTTGCCCGTTCGCATCACTTCGAACCAGCACCACCGCTTCGCGTATACCTACCACCCGCAGCAGCTGTGACTCAATCTCACCCGTCTCGATCCGGTAGCCCCGGATTTTCGCTTGATTGTCGATCCGGCCGATGAAATCCACGTTGCCGTCCTCCATCCACCGTGCCAAATCTCCCGTGCGATACAACCGCTCACCCGCGGTGAAAGGGCTGTCTACAAACTTCTCTTCCGTCAGCGCCGGACGGTTCAAGTACCCGCGCGCCACACCGACTCCGCCGATAACCAATTCGCCCAGCACGCCGACTGGAGCAGGATTCAGATGTGCATCCACGATATAGAACTTCGCATTCAACCACGCTTTGCCAATTGGCACATGGCCAGTCTGCGGCAGTTTCGCCAACTCCTCGTCATAGAAACTGGAGTCAATTGCCGCTTCCGTCACACCGTAGGCGTTAATAATGCGGAACGATGAGCCAAACCGTTCCTGCAAGGTCCGGTAATCTGCCACACTGCAGCTGTCCGAGCTTGTGATCAACAGCTCCATCCTGCTCAACTCCAGCCCTTGCTCATGCACGTATTCCATAAACGGTACGATCAGCGCCGGCGTTGATTCAAAGATCGTCACTTGCTCCCGCTCTATCCAGTAGTGCAGACGAGACGGATCGATCCGGTCGTCTTTCGGTACAATGACCATGCTGCCTCCGTTGTACAATGTCCGCGCGATATCGCCCACGAACACGTCAAACGAGAAGCTGGCGAGCTGCAGCAGGCGCACCTGGAACTGATCCAACCGATATTCTCGTCGGTAACCCGCTGCCGTGTTTACCAGGCTGCGGTGCTCAATCATCACACCCTTGGGCTTGCCCGTCGTTCCGGACGTGTAGATGACATACGCCAAATCCTCCGGGCGGGCTTCATGGAAGCTGTCCATACCGACAACATCATTTGGATGAATCTCGCCACCACCGTTCACAGCCCCCGTTAGCTTGCCGTTAACTCGATCGGGAGCACTGTTGGAGCCTTGGCCAAAGTCCATTGGCACATTGCTTCGTTCCTCGCTGTATGACGTTTCGTCGTCGAGATACAGCACCTTCGCCAGTGCCAGTTCCTCTTCACCGAGCCAGGCTTCGGCACGCTCTCGCAGCTGCGTTTGCGTCAGCAGTACCTTCGCTGCGCTGTCTTCGAGCATAAACCGCACGCGGTCCGCCGGATAATCCGGATCAAGCGGTACATACGCCCCTCCCGCTTTCCAGACGGCCATCACGGCCACCAACAAATCGACCGAACGCTCGGCGAGAATGCCAACAATCTCCTCCCGGCCAATGCCGCTTCCGCGCAGCGTAGCCGCCAAGCGGTTAGCCCGTACGTTCAGCTCCGCATACGTCAATCGATCGTTCTCGTATACGACGGCTTCCGCTTCCGGCGTATGTTCCGCCTGTTCCTCGAACAGCCGGTGGAACGCGGTCGCAGGAGCCACTTCCGGCTGCCCCGGGTTAAACGCGCCGACAATTTCTTCTTTTTCCGCCGCCGTTAAAATATTCAACTCGGCAATCGTCGCTGACGGGTTGGAGAGAATGGATTCAAGCAACTGCAAGTAGTGTGCAGCCAACTTCTCCACCGTTTCCGTTTTATATAGAGCCGTGGCGTATTCAAAAAGATATTCCAAGCCATCCTCAATCTCCGTGACGTCCAAGCTGAGATCAAATTTGGAAACAATTTCTTCGCTGGCATACGTCGACAGATGCAGTCCCGGAAGCTGTATTTCGACATTTTCTGTATTCTGCAAAGCAAACATCGTATCAAACAGCGGATTTCGGCTTAAATCACGAGCTACGTTTACCTTATCCACCAGTTCCTCAAACGGATAATTCTGATGTTCAAAAGCACCCAGCGTTGTCTCCTTGATTTCCTTCAAGTAGTCAAGGAACGTCTTACCGGCAGCCGGGTAACTGCGAATGGCCAATGTATTAACGAACATCCCGATCAGCGGTTGAACGTCGCTGTGATTTCTGCCCGCAATCGGCGTACCTACCACCACGTCTTCCTGACCTGAATATTTATGCAGAAGCACGTTATACGCTGCAAGCAGAACCATGTAAAGCGTTGCGCCGTTCTCAGCTGCAAGCCGTTTCAGACCTTCGCTTTTCTCAATATTCATAAACAATTGCAGCGTGCGGCCCTCATAGCTCTGCATAGCCGGGCGCGGATAGTCCGTCGGCATTTCGAGAACTGGCAGTTCTCCGCGGAACATGTCGTGCCAGTAGGCTTCCTGCTTGGCTAGCTGAGCTTTCTGGTTATCCGATTGCTGCCATACTGCATAATCTTTGTACTGAATGCGGAGTGGCTTGAGCGGCTCCCCGCTGTACAAATGCACAAACTCTTCGATCAGTACGTCCATTGAAACGCCGTCCGATACGATATGATGTGTATCAAACATCAGAATGTGTCGGTCCGGCGCGAGTTCGGCAATGCCCACCCGCAGAAGTGGCGGCTTTGCCAGATCAAACGCACGAACGAATTGGCTCACCGTTTCTTCCGCCTGCTCCCCGTTGATCTGCACATATTCCACCTGGAAGGTGACTTCTTCGTAAATCCGCTGAACCCCTTCGCCCTCAACCATCTCAAAGCCGGTACGCAGCGTTTCATGACGAGCTACAAGCCCGCGGAATGCTTCTTCAAACCGCTGCCGATCGAGCTGCCCTTCGAGTAACATAGCTCCCGGTATGTTGTAGCTCAGCTCGCCTCCTTCCAGCTGGTTCAAGATGTAGAGACGTTTCTGAGCAGAAGAGAGCGGATAGTACTCGCTAGGTTCCGCAGCCGGAATAGCCGTAAACGAGCCGATCTCCAACTGCTCCATAGCCACAGCCATTTCCTCAACTGTCGAGTAGCGGAATACGTCGCGAAGCGGGAATTGGGCGCCGAGCTCCTTATGCATTTTACTGACAAGTGTTGTCGCCCGCAGGGAGTGTCCTCCGAGGTCGAAGAAGTTGTCCATTACGCCTACCGCCTTCTCCCGAACAAGCACTTCCTGCCAAATGGCGGCCAGTTTTGCCTCCAGTTCGGTGCGCGGCGCCACGTATTCGCGGCCTCCGCCTGCTCCCCCTTCCGGCGCTGGCAGCGCCTTCCGGTCAATTTTCCCATTCGGCGTTAGAGGCAATTGCTCCAGTTCGACGAAATACGACGGAATCATGTATCCCGGTAGCTCGCTGGAGATCGCCCGTTTCAAATCTGCCGCCGTCAAGCCTTTTTCCAATGTATAATAAGCGCACAACGCTTTCTGCCCCTCTTGATCTTCCCTGACAACAACGACCGTTTCCTTCACGCCATCTACACTCAGCAGCTTTGCTTCGACTTCGCCCGTCTCGATCCGGTAACCCCGGATTTTCGCCTGGTTATCGATCCGGCCGATGAAGCCCACGTTTCCGTCCTCCATCCACCGTGCCAAGTCTCCCGTGCGATACAACCGCTCACCTACGATAAACGGACTATCTACAAACTTCTCTTCCGTCAGCTCTGGACGGTTCAAGTACCCGCGTGCCACACCCACTCCGCCGATAACCAATTCGCCCAGCACGCCGACTGGAACAGGATTCAGATGTGCATCCACGATGTAAAACTTCGCATTTAACCACGCTTTGCCAATTGGCACATGGCCTGTTTGCGGCAGCTTCGCCAACTCCTCGTCATAGAAACTGGAGTCGATCGCCGCTTCTGTCACGCCGTAGGCGTTGATAATGCGGAACGACGAACCAAACCGTTCCTGTAAGGTTCGGTATTCCGCCACACTGCAACTGTCTGAGCTTGTAATCAACAGCTCCATACCGCTTAACTCTAGCCCCTGCTCATGCACATGCTCCATGAACGGCACGATCAGTGCCGGTGTTGATTCAAAGATCGTCACTTGCTCCCGCTCTATCCAGTAGTGCAGACGAGACGGATCGACCCGGTCGTCCTTCGGTACAATGACCATGGTACCGCCGTTGTATAACGTCCGCGCAATGTCGCCCACGAACACGTCAAACGAAAAGCTGGCGAGCTGCAACAGCCTTACCGGGAACTGATCCAACCGGTATTCCCGTCGGTAGCCCGCTGCCGTGTTCACCAGGCTGCGGTGCTCGATCATCACGCCTTTTGGCTTGCCCGTCGTTCCCGACGTGTAGATGACGTACGCCAGATCCTCCGGACGGGCTTCATGGAAGCTACCCGAACCGACAACATCAACATCATTTGGGTGACTCTCATTACGGTCGTTCACAGCACCCGTCAGCTCGCCGGAGACCAGACCTGAAACCATGCTGGAGCCCATCGGGGCATTTACCCGATCTTCGCTGTATGACGTTTCGTCGTCGAGATACAGCACCGTCACCAGTGCAAGTTCCTCTTCGCTGAGCCAGGCTTCAGCACGCTCTCGCAGCGGCGTTTGTGTCAGTAGCACCTTCGCTCCGCTGTCTTCCAGCATGAACCGCACGCGGTCCGCCGGATAATCCGGGTCAAGCGGTACATAGGCCCCGCCCGCTTTCCAGACGGCCATCACGGCCACCAGCAAATCGACCGAACGCTCGGCGAGAATACCAACGATCGTCTCCCGACCGATGCCGCTTGCACGCAGTGTTGCCGACAGGCGGTTCGCCCGCTCGTTCAGCTCCGCATACGTCAGCCGATCGTTCTCGTATACGACGGCTTCCGCTTCCGGCGTGTGTTCCGCCTGTTCCTCGAACAGGCGATGGAAGGCGGCTACAGGAGCCACTTCCGGCTGCACCGGATTAAACACGCCTACAATTTCTTCTTTTTCCGCCGCCGTCAAAAGCTCTAACTCATGTACACGAACATTCGGATTAGCCGCAACCTGCTCCAATGCACGGGCAAAATGACCGTGGATCTGCCTGATGTCATGCTCTCTGAATGTCAGTGCATTGTACGTAAACCGCAGCAAAATATGCTCTTCCGGAATGACGGTAATGTCCAGGTCGTAGTTCGTTTGTTCCGGCGATTGGATATTAGCAATTTTCAGCGCTTCTTGTCCGCCGCCGACAACCTGCTCAATCTGTTCTTCCATCGGATAATTTTCAAAGACCATAATATGGTTGATCAAGTCACGCTTTTGCTCGCTCAGCGACTGAATTTCGAACAGCGGGAATGTTTCGTAAGCTCCCGATGCCAGCGCTTGATTCTGGGTTTTTCTCAAAATATCGGCTACCGTCTCCTCGGCTTTACCTTGAATACGGACCGGGATCGTATTAATAAACAGGCCAATCATGCTTTCAATGCCCGGAATTTCCGCCGGACGGCCGGATACAACGGAACCGAATACAACATCCTCGCTGTTGTTGTATATCTGTAAGACCAGTCCCCATACAGTCTGCATAAATGTGTTGAGTGTCACCTGCTGCTGGCGTGCCACACGCTCAATCTGCCCAGTCAGTCCTTTGCTGAGTTCCACATCGATCTCAGCCATTTCAAAAGCATGCTGTTTCAGCTGCGTTCTCTCCTGCGGCAGCTTGGTCTGCTGATCGTAACCCGCCAAATACTCAGACCAGTAACCCGAAGCTTTCGCTACATCTTGAGCTTCCAGCCATTCGATATATCGGGAGTACGAGGTAACCGGAGGGAGCTCTGGCGCTCGCTTCTCCTGAAACGCAAAGTAAGTGTCGAACACTTCCTTGATCATGAAGGACATGCACCAGCCATCCATCAAAATGTGATGATGACTCCAAATCACATGGTAGGACTCGTCGCCTGTGCGCAAAACGGTCACACGCATAAGAGAGTCTTGGGCCAAATCGAACTTGTTCGCTTTATCCGCGCTGACAAAATCGGCTATCGTCTTCTCAGGGTGTTCATCTCTTGCCGTGCGAATATCTTCAAAATACACTTCACACTTCCGCTCGCGAAATACCACTTGAATCGGCTCGTCTCTCCAGCCGGTAATAAAGTTGGTCCGCAGCGCCTCATTCCGCTGCACCAGCGTATCCAACCCTCGGGTGAAGGCTTCCACATTCAGACTTCCGTACAGATCGAAGGTCACCTGTTCGAAGTAAGCTTCCGAATCCGCATCCAGCAAGCTGTGGAACAACATCCCTTTTTGCAGCGGAGTCAGGGTGTATACATTCTCCAGTTCGCCGAGTGCCGCCGTATGTTCGGACAGCTGCTCCAGTTCCTCCACCGTCACATCTTGAAGCAGTACATCACTAGGGGTAAGCTCCGGCCGCTCTTTCGATACGCAATGGCTGATGACTTCACGCAAACTCGATTGAAGCAGGGCGCCCAAACGCTCAACCGTTTCCCGTTGATACTGGGTTTCCCCATAACGGATCGTGAGTTCCAACACGCCTTCCGACACCATACCATTGATATCTAGGACATAATCCATCACAGCATTTGGGCTTGAATCGGAGCCCGGGCTGAACGGAGAAGGCTGGGAGCTACTGCTTTCGTAATCCTGGTCGAACTGACCCAAATAGTTAAAACTGATCTCCGGCTCCAAAACGAAGCGTTCTCCGTCACGCGGCGCCGACAAATAACGCTGGATGCCGTAGCCGATTCCTTTGTTCGGAATGCGGCGCAAGTTTTCTTTCACCTGTTTCACCTGATGACCGAGTGCCTGAGCGTGACCTGGCTCCAGAACAACAGGGAATTGGCTTGTAAACCAACCTACCGTGCGCGTAATGTCCACATCTGGCAAAACTTCTTCCCGGCCGTGGCCTTCGAGATTCACCAGCACGCGTTCCTGGCCGCTCCAAGCTTGTACTGAGAGGCCCAGCGCAGCAAGCAGCAAATCGTTCATTTCCGTATGGTAAGCACGATGAGCCCGCTTCAGCAGCTGTTCAGTTTCGTCCGCCGTCCATCGAACGGTTACGAGCCCGCTGTCCTTCAGTTTGGATCTGCCTTGATCAAAATCTTTTGGAAGCGGCTCATAGGCCAATTGCTCGATAAACTGCCAATACGCTCTCTCGCTTTCCATCGCCGGCCCGTTCGCATAATCAGCGAGCTGTTTCGCCCACGTCTGGAATGAATCCGTTTTGAGCGGCAGACGGATCGGCTGCCCTTGCAGCGCCTGCTCATAGGCGGCAGCAAAATCCTCAAGCAGAATCCGCCAGGATACGCCGTCTACGATCAAGTGATGGATTGCGATGAGCAGATGGTCGCCATCGTTGCAGCGGAACAAGCCAAGTTTCACCAGCGGACCGTTTTCCAGATCGATGCTCGCTTGAATATCATTTGCCTTAGCCTCTACCGCTTTTTTCACGTCGCGGGCTCCCTCGAAATTGACAACCTCCAGATCGAACAGCACTTCGCTCTCCCCGGCGCCGCGGTTCCATGCGGTATAACCATTCTCGGTTTGACGATAAACCGTACGAAGAGCATCGTGATGCACGATAAGCTGACGCACCGCTTGGCGTAAAGCTTTTTCATCAAAGCCTTGCTTGGAGAACTGCATGAATGCCTGATTGCTATGATGCACATCGGCCGGATTTTGTTCAAAGAACCAGCGCTGAATCGGGGTCAGGATAACCTCTCCCGTCACTTCGGCCTGGCTTGCCGTTCTCTCCGCTGTTAGCAACCGCAAACTAAGGGCGGAAATCGTCGGGTAATGGAATAAATCTTTCATGACCAGCTTATACCCCGTTTGCAAAAGACGAGAAGATACCTGTAAAGCTTTAATTGAATCCCCACCAAGCGCAAAGAAATTATCCATGGTGCCCACCTGATCCACGCCTAACACTGACTGCCAGACCAACGCGAGTGCTTGCTCGGCAGGGGTGCGCGGCGCCGTGTATGCAGCCTCGGCACGAATGCTTCCTTCCGGCACAGGCAATGCTTTACGGTCAATCTTGCCGTTCGGTGTAAGCGGCAATTGATCGAGAAGCATGATGCGCGAAGGCACCATATGAGAAGGCAGTACGGCGTCCAGATGGGCCACAAGCCCTTCCAGATCGAAGCTGGAATCCACTACGACATATCCGCACACATATTTCTGCCCTTGCTCGTCCGTCCGGTCGATGACTAGCGCTTGCCGCACCTCGGCAACATTTTTCATGGCCGCTTCAATCTCACCAAGCTCGATCCGATAACCACGAATTTTCACCTGATTGTCGATTCGGCCGATGAATTCTACGTTGCCGTCAGGCATCCAGCGTGCCAGATCACCCGTCCGGTACAACCGCTCCTCAGCGGTGAACGGGCTATCAACGAATTTCTCCGCCGTTAAATCCGGGCGGTTCAAGTAACCGCGGGCCACACCCGCTCCGCCGATAACCAGCTCGCCGAGCACCCCGATCGGCACTGGCTTCAGATTTGCATCCACGATGTAGAATCTGGCGTTAAGCCACGCTTTCCCGATCGGCACGCTGCCGGTTTTCGGCAACTTCTCCAGCGGCTCGTCATAGAAGCTGGAGTCAATCGCCGCTTCTGTTACGCCGTAGCTGTTAATAATACGGAACTGCGAGCCAAAGCGCTCCTGCAAGGTGCGATAATCCGCTACACTGCAGGCATCCGAGCTTGTGATCAGCAGCTGCATCGAGCTGAGGTCCAGACCCTCGGTATACACATGCTCCATGAACGGCACAACCAGCGCAGGAGTTGATTCGAACACTGTCACGGCGTAGTCGCGAATCCAGCCATAGAGGCGGGTTGGATCAATCCGGTCTTCCTTCGGCACAATGACCATAGTTCCACCGTTGTACAGCGTCCGTGCAATGTCACCAACGAACACGTCAAACGAGAAACTGGCAAGTTGCAGCAGCCGGATCGGGAACTGATCCAGACGGTAGTCCCGCCGGTAGCCCGCCGCCGTGTTCACCAAGCTGCGGTGTTCCACTGCCACGCCCTTCGGACGACCCGTCGTACCGGAGGTGTAGATGACATAAGCCAGATCGCCCGGCTTGTTCACATTTGCCGGATTTGATACGAGATCCGCCGCTTGTACGTTCCGCGCAGCTTCTGCCGTGACGGACGTTTCGGCTGCAGCCGTCGCCTCTTGCGCCAAAGCCTCCGCCTCCGCGCCCGCTTCGCCCAAAGCTTGTACGCCTACAGCCGTTTCCGCCGCTCCGAGGCTGTACGCCGCGGCGTCATCAAGTGCAAGCACCGTTTGCAGCGTTAAAGCTCCGTGGCAGCGCCAAGTTTCCGCCTGCTCCAACAGGCAGGTCTGGGTAAGTAGCACCGACACCCCGCTATCCGCAAGCATATATTCTATCCGCTCCGCTGGATAGTCGGGGTCAAGCGGTACATAAGCACCGCCAGCTTTCCATACGGCGAGCACCCCGATCAACAGCTCGGCTGAACGGCCGGCCAGAATGCCGATCACCCGTTCCGGTTTCACCCCACGTGCCCGCAGTACATACGCCAGACGATTCGCTTTGGCATTCAGCTCCGCATATGTCAGCTTGCTGTCTTCGTATACAACCGCTAGCGCTCCCGGAGTGCGTTTCGCCTGCTCCTCGAACAGCTCGTGGAACGTTCTCTCTCTCCATGACTCATCCGCTTCCAGACCTGTACCCTCTGCGGCGGGTTGCTTCACAAGAGCCGAAGACGACACGTCAAACCCGACCAATAAATTATCCTTTTCGCTGTCCGTCAATATATCCAAATCCGAAATCCGCGCACCTGGCCGAGCCAGGATCGACGCCAAAAGCTGCTCGTAATGACCCGCCAGCCGTACCATCGTGTCCTGTCTAAACAACGAGGTAGCGTACTCGATCTTGCAAACCAACTCGTTACCCTCTTCCACGATATCCAAGCTAAGATCAAACTTTGTCGTCTTTTCCTCGATGTCAAACAGTGACCATTGCAAGCCTTCAAGAATTAAATCCAGGCTTTCGTGCTTTTGCAAAGAAAACATGGTGTCAAACAGCGGATTCCGGCTTAAATCCCGGCTCACCTGAAGAGCTTCTACCAGTTCCTCAAACGGATAATCCTGGTGCTCGTAGGCTCCAAGTGTCGTTTCCTTCACTTCCTGCAAGTAATCCATGAACGTCCGCTCTGCCGTCGGACCCAAGCGAAGGGCCAGCGTATTGACAAACATGCCGATAATCGGCTGCAAGTCGGCGTGAGAACGAGCGGCAATCGGAGTGCCGACTACGATATCTTCCTGTCCCGCGTATTTATGAAGCAATACGGAGTACGCAGCCAGCAGAAGCATGTACAACGTTGCCCCCGAATCGCTGGCAAGCTGTTTGAGAGCTTCGCCTTTCTCCGCATCTAGCGTAAACGTGAGCGTTTGACCGTCAAACTGCTGAACGGCTGGACGGGAGTAGTCAAGAGGCAGCTCAAGAACCGGAAGCTCGGAGCTGAATACCCCGCGCCAGTATTCCTCCTGTCGTTTGATGCGTTGACGCTGTTCCTCGGATTGCTGCCAAACGGCGTAATCCTTGTATTGAATCCGCAGCTCCGGCAGCTCTTCCCCATTGTATAGCCGCACGAATTCACGCAGCAGTACATCCATGGAAAGACCATCGGAAGCAATGTGATGCATATCCAGCGCAAGCAGGAATTTTTCTTTCTCCAATTCGATCAGCAGGGCGCGTAGCAAAGGCGGCTGGGTCAAGTCAAAAGGCTGGATGAAGCCTTCAAGAATGGCTGCAACCTGATCTTCGCTTGCTCGAATCTTCTCGACCTTGCAAGCGACGAACGGATGAATACGCTGAACCGGCTCCCCATTTACGATTTCAAAACCGGTGCGCAGCATATCGTGCCGGGCCATCAAAGTAGTCAGCACATCTTCTACTTTGGCCTCGTTCAAATCCCCCTCCAATTGTAGAGCGCTGGGGAGGTTATAATTCAGCTCCAAGCTATCCAGCTGATGCAGGACGTACAGCCTTTTTTGTGCAGAGGAAACCGGATAGTATGCTTTCTCTTCCGCTACTGGAATCGTGCTGTGCTCTGATTCTTCCAAGATGGCAATAGCCCCAGCCATCGATTCTACCGTCATATAGCGGAACACATCGCGTAGCGGAAGTTCAACGTTCATTTCCTTCCGAATCTTGCTGACAAGGTTTGTTGCCCGCAAGGAATGTCCTCCGAGCTCGAAGAAATTGTCCAGGATTCCAATGCCGGAGTAACCCAGCACTTCCTCCCAGATTTTCACAAGCTGGGACTCCGTAAGGTTACGAGGGGCTACGTATTCGACACCCGTTTGCAGGCCGCCTTGCGGCTCCGGCAGTGCTTTGCGGTCCACTTTCCCGTTGGACGTCAGCGGCATGCGTTCCAGCTGCACGAAATACGACGGGATCATGTATCCCGGCATTCCCTGAGCCAGCGAGGTTCTCATTTCGCTGACCGTCAGCGTCCGGTCCGCCACAAAGTAAGCAACAAGTGCCTTCTCGCCCCCGCTGTCCTGACGGGCGAGCACCACCGCTTCTTCCACACCCTCCACGTTCAGAAGTTGCGTCTCAATTTCGTCCAGCTCGATCCGGTACCCGCGGATTTTGACCTGATGGTCAATCCGGCCGAGGTATTCAATGTTGCCGTCCGGCAGCCAGGCCGCCAAGTCGCCTGAGCGATACAGTTTTTCCCCCTCCGCAAACGGGGAATCAACGAACTTTTCCGCCGTCAAATCCGGGCGATTCAAGTATCCTCTCGCCAGGCCCTCTCCGGCTACGTACATTTCGCCTGCTACGCCGATCGGAACAGAACGACGGTTTTCATCCAGGACGTACACGCTCAGCGTCGGGATCGGCTTGCCGATATTACTCTTCGCCGCCTCCATTTCGACCCATGTGATTTCCTTATACGTCACGTGAACCGTCGTTTCGGTAATACCGTACATATTGATCAGCTTTGTCTCCGGGTACTTCATCTTAAAACCCTTGAGCAACAGCGGGCTGAGCGCTTCGCCGCCGAAGATGACGTTGCGAATCCGCAGATCGTACGGATGGTCCGCTAAAACCTCACGCAGCAGTTGATAGAAATATGTTGGCGTCTGGTTCAAAATCGTGACCCGTTCGCGGCTCAACAGTGCCAGGAATTCGGCCGGATTTTTCGCCGTGAGCGGCGGTACGATAACCAGCCTTCCTCCATTCAGAAGTGCTCCGTACATCTCCCAGACAGAGAAATCGAAGCAGAACGAGTGGAATAACGTCCATGTGTCGGACGTCCCAAAGTCAAACAGGTTCTTGTCGTTGAACAAAAGGCGCACGACGTTTTTATGCTCAATCAACGTGCCTTTGGGTTTGCCAGTCGTTCCCGATGTGTAGATGACATAAGCCAAGTTACCCGGCCCGGAAATCGGCTCCAGATTCGAAGCGTCCAGCTCACCAGCGGAGTCCGCCCCTTTGTTGCCCCAAACGAAATCGTCCAATTCAAGGCGCGTTCCTGCGAAGTTGGTCTTCTCATGCAGATGCTTTTGAATCAGCAATAACGGTGCGCCCGAATCTTCGATCATGAAGCGGATGCGCTCCTCCGGGTAGTCGGGATCGACAGGCACGTAGGCTCCACCCGCTTTGAGAATCGCCAGAATGCCGACGACCATATCAAGCGAACGTTCGGCCAGAATCGCTACCAACTGATCCCCTTCGACTCCTGTCTCCCGCAGCTTACGTGCAAGGCGGTTGGATCGCTCGTTCAGTTCGCGGTAAGTCAACTGCCACTCATTCATGACGGCGGCCACGTTATCCGGGTAAAGCTTCGCCTGCTCTTCGAACAAGCCATGAATCGTCTGCTGACGCGGGTAGTCTGCCTCCGAATCATTAAAACCGCGCACCAGTTCACGGATTTCCTGCTCCGTTAACATTTCCAGCGAAGCAATATCCCCTTCCGGCGCTGTTGCGATAGTTTCGAGTAGCTTGTCATAATGTCTGGCGAACCGCTCCGCGGTCTCCCGCTTATACAAAGCCGTAGCGTACTCCAACCGGCATTCGAGCTGACCATCCAGCTCCGAAATGTCCAGGAGCAACTCGAACTTGGACGTTCGGTTTTGCAACGGATAAAACGATTGCTCCAGCCCCTCGATGACAATTTGCTCATTCTCCGTATTTTGCAGGGAAAAGAACGTATCAAAGAGCGGATTCCGGCCAGTCGCGCGCGGAATGTGAAGGCTTTCCAACACATCTTCGAACAAATAATTTTGGTGTTCAAAAGCCCCAAGTGTGATTTCCTTTATTTCTTCCAGATACTTAAGGTACGGCTTGGAACGCTCCGGATGGCTGCGAATAGCCAGCGTGTTGATAAACATCCCTACGATCGGCTGCACTTCTTCTTGCGTTCTTCCGGCAATCGGCGTTCCCACGATCAGATCTTCCTGACCCGAATATTTATGCATAAGGATCGAGTAAGCAGACAACAGCACCATGTACAGGGTCGTACCCGTCCGTGCGGCCAGTTCTTTCAGCTTCTCCGTCCGCTCTTTCCCAATATCAAACTTTACGGTCCGGCCATCAAAACTTTGCACCGCAGGCCGCGGGAAGTCTGTTGGCAGTTCTAATACAGGTAGCTCGCCCGACAGCTGTTCCAGCCAGTACTCCTTCTGCGGCTGGACCAACTGCCCGTAGGGTTCGGAATGCTGCCAAACGGCATAATCTTTGTATTGAATATGCAACGGAGCCAGCTCCTCACCCCGATACAGGCGGCTGAACTCGTCGAAAAGCAATGCTGTCGAGATACCATCCGAAACGATATGGTGCATATCGAACAGCAGAATGTGGCGATCCTTGGCGACTTCGATCAGACCAATGCGAAGAAGTGGCGGCTTGGTCAGATCAAACGGGTGATAGTATGCTTCGACCACTTGGTCCACTTCTCCCTCGCTCACCTGGAAATAATCTACGGCAAACTCCACCTCGTCATAGATGTGCTGCACAAGCTCGCCTTGAACCTGCTCGATCCCGGTACGCAGTGTCTCATGGCGCTGAATCAGCTCACGGAACGCGTACTCTACGCGCGTGCGGTCCAGCTTGCCTTCGAGAAGAAGCGCCGCCGACATATTGTAGCTACGCTCGGCCGCGTCAAGCTGGCGCAGGACGTACAGACGCTTTTGCTCGGATGAAACCGGATAATACTCGGCCTCTGCCGCCTTTGTAATCTCATACGTCTCCTGCTGCTTTAAACCGCTGATTCTTTGGGCGAGCTGTTCGATCGTGGTGTAGCGGAAAACGTCCCGCAGCGGAACCTCGACTTGCAGCTCTTTTCGAATCTTGGAAACAAGCGCGGAGGCCCGCAAGGAATGACCACCCAGGTCAAAGAAATCGTCATGGACTCCAACTCGCGCAATACCCAGCACCTGCTGCCAAATAAGAGCAAGTCTTGTTTCCAGTGTTGTGCGAGGAGCCATATACTCACGGCCCGCTTCTACCTCTCCGGACGGTTCAGGCAGCGCTTTACGGTCAATCTTGCCGTTCGGTGTGAGCGGAAGCTGATCAAGAGACACCAGCCGGGCCGGAACCATATGTGCCGGTAGCTCTTGCTTCAATTGGGACAGCAGATCACTCAGCTGCAGGGAAGCATCCCCTGCCACGTAGCCGCACAGATACTTTTGCCCCTGCTCATCCGTACGGTCGGTCACTACAGCCTGCTTGACGTCCGGAAGACGCAACAGGGCCGATTCAATTTCGCCGAGTTCGATCCGGAACCCGCGAATTTTCACCTGATAGTCGATCCGGCCAATGAAGTCAACGTTGCCGTCTTCCAGCCAGCGGGCCAGGTCTCCTGTCCGATACAGACGTTCGCCAGACACAAACGGGCTGTCTGCAAACTTATCGGCGGTCAGATCCGGACGGTTCCAATACCCGCGCGCTACCCCGGCGCCGCCGATGACAAGTTCACCCGGGACCCCTACAGGAACCGGCTTTAACGCAGCATCGACAATGTAAAACCGGGCGTTCAACCAAGCTTTGCCGATCGGCACATGACCCGACGATGGGAGCTTGTCCAGCGGCTCATCGTAAAAGCTGCTGTCAATCGCCGCTTCGGTAACGCCATAGCTGTTGATGATGCGGAATTGTCCGCCGAATCTTTCCTGCAGCAATCGGTAATCGGTGACACTGCAAGCATCCGAGCTGGTAATCAGCAACTGCATGGAGCTGACGTCCAGCCCTTCTTCATAAATATGCTGCATGAACGGTAGGATGAGCGCAGGTGTCGATTCAAATACCGTAATGTTTTGCTGCCGAATCCAGCCGTATAAGCGGTTCGGATCAATCCGGTCATCCTTTGGCACAATTACCATCGTTCCTCCGTTATATAGCGTCCGCGCGATGTCTCCAACGAACACGTCAAACGAGAAGCTGGCCAGTTGCAGCAGGCGCACCGGGAACTGATCCAATCGGTACTCACGGCGGTACGCATCCGCCGTATTCATGAGACTACCATGCTCGATCATGACGCCTTTTGGGCGTCCCGTCGTACCCGAGGTGTAAATCACATAAGCCAAGTCTTGCGGGGCACTGTCCGCAGATTCAAATTCCACGGCTGAGGTATCCCCGTTATACATCTGTTCATCGTCCATCGCATAGACAGCTTGAAGCTTCAGCCGGCCATCGGCCAACCAACCTCCGGCCCCCTCCATCAGATGACGCTGCGTAAGCAGCACCGATGCTTCGCTATCGCTGAGCATGTACTCAATCCGCTCCGCCGGATAATCGGGGTCCAGCGGTACATAAGCTCCGCCGGCTTTCCATACGGCGAGCACACCGACCAGCAGTTCCACCGAGCGCTCCGCCCAGATCCCCGTAATTGTCTCCCTTCCCACGCCCTGTTCACGAAGGAGCGAAGCCAGCCGCTCGGCGCGATTGTTCAATTCGCCGTAGGTCAGCTTTTTGTCCATGTAAACAACTGCCGGGTGATCCGGAATGTCTCGTGCAACCTTTTCGATATACCGGTGAAACGCTATTCCCTCGCTCAGTGCTGCCACCGGCGGGTTAAACACATCCAGAATTCGGCGTCTCTCCTCATCGCCCAGTAGAGAAATCTCGCGTACCCGCAGTTCGGGAGTCTCAAGAAACTGGTCCAAAACGGTTACATACTGTTCCATAATGCGATCAATCTCGGTCGTCTCGAACAGGCCGGTACGATAGGAAGCATGGAGAATGACATGACCTTCATTCAGCATATGGTCAAAGCGCAGCAGTAAATCATCCATCTCGTGCCTAGCAAAGTGAGCCTCCAGACGTACCTTGATTTCTTCGTACTCCACGATTTTTAAAGGCAGATATTCCAGAGACGTGCGGAACAGCTCCGAAAGATCGTTGCGGCCGTGTTGTTCGCGTAAATCCTGGATCAATTGGTTATAAGGATATTTCTGATGCCGCAGATCCGCCGTATTTTCCTTGGAAACCGTTTGGATCAAGGAAAGCACGGACCCATCTGGATTCAGACTAATCCGCGTAGCCACGGTGCTGACGAACATACCGATCGTTTCTTTTTCCTTCTTGCTGGTGCGATTGGCAAAAACCGTTCCGACCGGCACATCGGTGCTGTCGGTCAGCTTGTACAATAAGACGTACATGGCGGACAAAAATAACGTATATAAACTGACCTGATATTGTTCGCTAAAAGCCAGAATGCGGTCGTAGCGGGAATCATCCAAAGTGATTGAACGTTTATTCGATTCGCTGCCAATCGAGAATGGCGGAACCGATTTAATGCCGCTCGTTTCAGGCAAAGTGTTGTACTTGGTCAGCCAATATTCCTTGCCTTTTTGATAACGCTGCGATTGCTCATACTCACGCTCAGTTGAAATATAATCCTGATAGGAAGGGGCCTGGTAACTGCTGAAGATGCCTTTGCGCAGTTCGAGGTATTTTTCCATCACCGCATGCAGCAAAGCAGTGACGGACAAGCCATCGGCGATGATATGATTTATAGTCAAATTAAGCCATACTTGGCCGTTCGCAAAATGGATCATCGTAAATTGATAGAGGTGTTCGTCGAACACACTGGCCGGTTTTTCGGTTACTTCTTTCACCCAAGCATAGAATTGTTCGGTCGTGCCTATTTCGAGGTGGCCTATTCTGGTTTGGACATTCTCCAGCTCTTCGAACCACTGCGTTGGATTTTGCAAATCCCCGCTAATGCGGATTCGGAAAGCGTCATAGGTTTTGACAATCTCTGCTGCCGCTTGCTCCAGCAGCTTGGTGTCGATCTCGCCCGTAATCTGGTAGGTCGCGGAAAGCATCGTGATGGATGTGCCCGGATTCATAATTTCCATGAACCATATCCGGCGCTGGGCTTGCGTTAATCCATATTGCTTGTTCGTATTCTCTCTCACATCGACACACTCCCGTATTAGAGATTGTTTGTAGATAGGCTTTATACCTGAATATCAGCAGGAAACCGCCCGCTGAAGTCTAGCCGTACAGCCGCGCGTAATAACCTCCGAGCGCCAGCAGGTCCTGATGGCGGCCCCGTTCCACGACCGTTCCTTGATTCATGACCGTAATCAAATCCGCATGTTCCACAGTGCTGAGACGATGCGCAATCAAAATGGTGGTGCGTCCCTTCATCAATACGTTCAGAGCTTGCTGTACCCAATGCTGGGATTCGTTATCCAATGCAGAAGTCGCTTCGTCCAGCAGGAGAATCGGAGCATTTTTGAGAATCGCCCGGGCGATCGCAATTCGCTGCCTTTGTCCGCCTGACAACGACGCTCCCCTCTCTCCCACCGGCGTTTTATACTGTTCAGGAAGTTCCTGAATGAAATGGTGAGCGTACGCCGCTTTGGCCGCTTCAACCACTTCTTCATCCGTTGCACCCGGGTTTCCATAGCGGATGTTTTCCTCAATCGTGCCGGTAAACAAAAACGGCTCCTGCGGAACATATGCAATCTGCCTGCGGATTTCGTCCAGCGTAAAATGGCCGAACGGTTTTCCCTGGAGCAGGATATCTCCGCTATCCACAGGATAAAAGCCGAGCAACAGCTTGATCAGTGTACTTTTGCCGCTGCCGCTTGCTCCTACGATCGCAGCAACCTGACCAGGAAACACCTGCATGGACATGTCCACAAGTACCTTTTTATCCGCCTGATAGGAAAATTCCACATCGCGAAACTCCACCGCAGCCTCCGATACAAGCTCGCTACGAGAAGATCCCAGACGCTCCGGTTCCTCTTCCTCGCCTAGTACCTCTTGAATCCGGTGAGCACCCGCGAGCGAATTTTGGGTCATCGACAGAACCATCCCCAAGTTCAACAAGGCGTGCGTCAGATTCACTTGCAAAACTGCCAGAGCGGCGACGCTTCCCATTCCCATCATTCCGTAGGCATAAAGAAGACTGCCGATGACGATGATGCCGCAGAACGTGACGTAGCTGATAAAATGGTTCACCGCAGCCTGCATACCGTTCTTTTTCGCCGTTTGCCGAAGCGTTTGCGTCATTTGTTCGTTCAACGCCTCGTACTGGCCGTAAATCGTGCGGATGCGGAACAGCTTCACAATTTGAATGCCGCCCATAAAATCTTTGAATTTTTCGGTCATTTTACCGAGCGTTTGCAAGCCTTGTTCGGACAAAGCGCGGATATCCCGTGCAAATTTCAGGCTGACCAGAGAGGACAGCAGCAGAATGACGAAGGATACGCCAGCAAACCGCCAATCGATCACCACCATGGAGACAATGGAGCCGATGCAAAAGACAACTTGAAGCAGCAAAACGAAGTAAACCTGCGAGAAAGTAAACTCAACGGTCGTTACGTCGTTATTCACCCGCGACAGCAAGTCCCCATGGTGCGTCTGCTCCAGGAATCTCGGCCGCACCCGGCACAGCTTGTCATAAAGACGTTTGCGGATATTCAGCACAGTCAGCTCGACACTGCGCTGGTATAAGTAAATGAACCAGGGAGAAATTATATTTTCCAGGAACAAGGCCGCGCCCAAAATAATAAAGGCTTCCACCATCAGGGACGTATCTCGGGACACGGCGAAATCAACCAAGTTATGTACGACCAAGCTGAAGGCGATCAGAAACAATGTCTGGGTGAGCGCCGTTACAGCAAGGCCAATCGCGTACTGGGTTTTGCGCTTGCGGTTCATAAACGTCAGCAAGTAGCCAAGTTCTTTCACTTGCGAGAGCCTTCCGCCTTTTTTCATGTGTACGACACCTCCCTGCGTTCGGCAGACTCGGTAAATTCCTGGTAGTACGACTGGGCGTACAGTCCCTTCCTCTCGAGCAATTGTTCATGAGTGCCCTTTTCGACAATATTTCCTTGTTCCATAACCCAGATTTCATCGGCGTTTTGTACCGTAGAAAGCCGGTGGGCAATAACCATGGTTGTTTTCTGCTTCATCAATACGCCCAGCGCTTCCTGAACCGCGCTTTCCGACTTCGGATCAAGAGCCGATGTGGGCTCGTCCAGCAGCAGAACGGGAGCATCTTTCAGAAAAGCCCGGGCCATTGCAATGCGCTGGCGTTGCCCACCGGACAAAAAGCCGCCGCGCTCTCCGACATACGTCTGGTAGCCACCCTCAAGCTGCATAATGAAAGAATGAGCCTGAGCGGCTTTGGCGGCTTCGATAATCTCGTCCATCGACGCTTCTTCCCGCCCATAGCCGATATTTTCGGCGATTGTACCGCTAAACAAATATGAATCTTGGGTTACCACGGAAAAATGCGACCGAAGCTGCTCCGGATCTGCACCGTGGATCAGGCTTCCAAACACGCGGATCTCGCCCTGATCCTCCGGAAGCAGATAAAAGCCGCATACCAGCTTAAACACCGTACTCTTCCCTCCCCCGCTCGCTCCGACAAGCGCAATCGTCTTGCCTTCCGGCACCGAGAAGCTAACATTCCGCAGAATCGGGGAACTCTCTTCATACCCGAAGGTTACGTTCTGAAACTGGATGGGGGCGGCGTTTGCTTTTGGAAGCAAACGGCCATTTTCCGTTTCGGTCGGCTGCTCGACGATTTCGGAGACCCTTCTCAGGGCACCGCTCATTTCGAACGTGCGCGTAATGAGCTCGGGAATATGCTCCAGCGGCTCCAGACATAGATTAAGCAAGTACAGGAAGGCAATCAGTTCTCCCGCGCCTAGCTGCCCGTTGTAGATCAAATAGCTACCGTAACTGACGGCGAAAATAATCGGGCTGATCATCAGCGTAGAAAGCAGCGGGTTGACCCAAGCTTCCCGCTTTTTCACGGCTAGCTTTTTTTGAGCCGTCAATTGCAGCAGCACTTGGTAGGAGCGAGATAACATACCGGATAATAGGTAGCTTTTTACAATAGGCATCCCTCCAAGCGTATCCTGGAGGTTGACGTTCATTCGGCCCATGTTCGCCTGGGCTTCCTCCGTCAACTGTTCCAACTGCTTGCCGATCCATTGGGAAACCAGCAGTGCTACGGGAAATAACAGCAGGCTGTACAGCATCAGCTCCCATTGGAGATACATCAAATAAGCGAAACAGCCGATAAACAATAACGGATGATAAAACCACTGAGCGAGGTCCCGAATCATAAATTGCTGGATGAGCTGCAGATCGTTGTTGATCCGCGACAACACGTCGCCGGAGTGTTGTTTTTCCAAATAGGGGACCGGAAGTTTGCCGATATGACGCATGACATGGTTGCGGATATCCTGCACCGCAGAGGCACTGCTTCGCTCCACACCAAAGCTCATGAAAAACTTCGCTGGCACACCGATCAAGATGACCACAAAGACCGTGTATACGATTTGCAGAACGATTGGCCCCGCCCCATTCTCGGCCTGTGTGGTCAGCTGCTCGACCAAACGTCCCGTCCATATCTCAATAACCGCGGCGGCAATTGCGGACAGGATACCGACGATCATCCATCCTTTGTGACGGCTTACATAGGACATCAGCCAGCGGAACGCTTTCCAGGTGGCATATGCGGTTCGACGCTTGGAAGGCGCAGCTGTGCCTTGTTCTTGAACAAACGTCTGCCGGTCAGTTCCCATGCAGGACCCCGGCCTCCGCTTCGATCTGCCGCTTAATTTGCACTAAGATGTCACGGATGACAACGGCCGTTTCGTCCACGCGCGCGAGTTCCAGTAACTCCTCGTGTGCGCCCTCCAGCCGGTAATCGGCGTAAGCTTGCGTCGTTGCCCTCTGCCAGGACGGCAACTGGTGCTCCAGGCGGAACGCTTCGCTGTCCTTCGCAATCAGTTCGTAAATCCGGGCAGTTATCGTTCCTGAATTAATAAGCTGCGCTTCGTACGTCAATGTAACTTTGATCTTTCGATGAACACGCTCCCGCACGAGCGGATTGCTCATTAATTCCTTCTCTTCTTCGTCGAAATCCGCAAGCATTTCTTCAAGCTCTTTCTCAAACGTTTCATAAGGCGTGAGTGTGTCCTTAATCCATGAGTCCACCATGAGCACGTCCGTTACGGAATACCCTCTTCTTTCCATCGTTTTGGCTACCTCAAACGTCAGGTTGCCTCCGAAGCAGTAGCCCAGCAGCACGTAAGGTCCTTCAGGCTGGATGCGAACAATCTCATCCACATAACGGTTCAGCATGGCCTCGTAATCGATGACATCATCGATAAAATCAATGCCATAAAGCACGAATCGGCCGTCCAGCCTGCTTGCAAGCTCTCGGTAACCAATGCCGAAGCCGCTGCCTGGAGGGAAGCAGAACACGTTTAGATCCCCTGTTTTATTCAGCTTAATGAAGGAGTCTCCCCCTTTATCCAGACCCAGATCCTGCTCTCCAAAAGCCATGGCTTCAACGGTTACACTATGGAATTGGCGATTCAGCGGTATCTCAATGCCCGTTTCATCGTAAACGGCTTGAACAAGCCTCATCAGACTTAAGGAATTGCCGCCCAGCTCAAAAAAGTTATCCTTTACGCCGACCTGTGGAATGCCAAGTGTATCCTGCCAGACACGGACGATCTTCATCTCGAGCAGCGTTCTCGGCGCAACATATTTCGTTCCTCTGGCCGCAGCTTCCTCCGGCACTGGCAGCGCTTTGCGGTCGATTTTTCCGTTCGCGGTCAGCGGCATCTGCGAAAGCTGCACAAGATGCGCAGGAATCATATACCCCGGAAGCTGCTTGGCGAGCTGCTCCTTGAGTTCATTCGCCGCCAGCTTTGTTTCCGCAACGTAATAAGCAACAAGTTGCTTATGGCCGTTCGCGTCGTCCCGGGCGAGTACCACCGCTTCTTCCACGCCCCGGGCGTTCAGAAGCTGCGTCTCGATTTCGTCCAGCTCGATCCGATACCCGCGGACTTTGACCTGGTGGTCGATTCGGCCCAGGTATTCGATGTTGCCGTCCGGTAGCCAGGTCGCCAAGTCGCCAGAACGATACAGTTTTTCCCCCTCCGCAAACGGGGAATTAACGAACTTCTCCGCCGTCAGATCCGGACGGTTCAGGTATCCTCTCGCGAGCCCTTCCCCGGCCACGTACATTTCGCCCGCTACGCCAATCGGCACAGGGCGGTGGTTTTCATCCAGGACGTAAACCCTCAGCGTTGGGATCGGCTTGCCGATATTACTCTTCGCCGCCTCCATTTCGACCCACGTAATTTCTTTATACGTCACGTGAACCGTCGTTTCGGTAATGCCGTACATATTGATCAGCTTTGTCTCCGGGTACTTCGTCTTGAAACCCTTGAGTAAAAGTGGACTGAGCGCTTCGCCGCCAAAAATGACGTTGCGAATCCGCAGATCGTATGGATGATCCGCCAAGACCTTACGCAGCAGCTGATAAAAGTACGTTGGCGTCTGGTTCAAAATCGTGACCTGTTCGCGGCCCAGCAGCGCCAGGAAATCGGCCGGATTTTTCGCCGTGAGCGGCGGTACGATGACCAGCTTGCCTCCATAAAGCAGCGCTCCGTACATTTCCCAGACGGAGAAATCGAAGCAGAACGAGTGGAACAGCGTCCACGTGTCGAACCGCCCGAAGTCGAACAAGTTCTTGTCGTTGAACAAAAGACGCACAACGTTTTTATGCTCGATCAACGTGCCTTTGGGTTTGCCGGTCGTTCCCGACGTGTAGATGACATATGCCAGGTTCCCCGACCCGGAAATTGGCTCCAGATTCGAAGCGTCCAGCGCACCTTCCGAGTCCGCCCCACTGTCTCCTCCCCAAACGAAATCATCTATTTCAAGGCGCGTTCCTGCGAAGTCGGTCTTCTCATGCAAATGCTTTTGAATCAGCAATAACGGCGCACCCGAATCCTCGATCATGAAGCGGATGCGCTCCTCCGGGTAGTCGGGATCGACAGGCACGTAGGCTCCGCCCGATTTGAGAATCGCCAGTATGCCGACAACCATATTGAGTGAGCGTTCGGCCAGAATCGCTACTAGCTGGTCCGCTTCAACTCCCGTCTCCCTCAGCTTGCGCGCAAGACGGTTGGATCGCTCGTTAAGCTCGCGGTAGGTCAGCTGCCGTTCGTTCATGACAACAGCCACATTGTCCGGGTAAAGCTCCACCTGTTCTTCAAACAAACCGTGAATCGTTTTCCCCCGCTCAAACCCGGTTTCGGTATCATTAAATCGATTCAGCAACGTCTCCCTCTCGTCCGGGGAAAGCACATCGGCTTGTCCAAGCTCCAAATCCGGCTGAAATACAAGCATGGACAGAAACCGAACAAGGTGGTCGGCCGCCTGTTCCACAAATGCCCGCTCGTATCGATTCCCGTCAAAGCTTATTTCCAGCTCGATAGAGTCGTTTTGGCGGTCGAATCGAAAAACCGTATCGGCCGCCACCCGGTTACCCAGCGGTTCAGGATGAATCGGGGCGAAGGATGCAACAGTGTTGACGACTGGAACGCCTTCCCCTGTATAGTCCAGATGGAGCGGCTCCACCATTTTCCGAAAAGGCAGATGCTGATGCTCCAGCGCCTCGCCGATGGAGGCTTTGATGTCCCCGAGCAGCGTTTTCAGCGTAGTCTGGTTACTTACGGGCGTTTTGATCACCAGGATGTCATGCGGCGGCTGAGTCACGTCCGGGTTCCCGCTATAAGAAGGCATGCCGACCAGTACTTGATCCTGCCCGGTATATTTGAACAGCAGGCTTTTTACTCCTGCCAAAACAATCATGTACAAAGCCAGATCCGAACCATTGGCGAGGCGAATAATTCTCTCCGAGAGCTCACTCGGCAGGGTACGGTGAAGCAAGCCCAGCTCTGCCGCAGCTTCGCCACCCGCAGATAATTTGGAGGATTGACTGTAGGGAAGGAAGCTCAGGCTGTCATCGTTGTCAAATTTGCTGCTCCAGTACCGTTCTTCCTTTTCAAATAAAGATTTCATTCGTACCTCCCCTAAAAATGAAGTGACCGTGTGCCCCGGCGCAGATCCGAAAAAACTTGCTTTCGGCCTGCGCGTTTACGGGCTTGATTTACGGACTTGCAAGTTGTTCGCTGTCTTTCATGGGATGCGCACCACTTTCGCTTGACGGCGGAGGCGCACTTGTAATATTAGAACGCGAATTCGATCGTATCGACGGCACTCTTTGCGCCTGCCGCCGGTTTATGACATTCAATCCGACTTAGCTCAAGTTGTGGATTTTCCGCAATTTGAGAAAGTATCCGCAGGTAATCCTCGGTTAAGGTGCGGATCATCGTTTCTTTGAACAGCTTGGTGGCGTAGAAAAAGCCCCCGCTCAGCGCCCCTTCGTTTTCATACATAAACAGCGTCAGATCAAACTTCGCTTCCTCCAAATGGTCAAGCTCGTAATTCTTCAGGCTGACCCCTTCGAGTTCGGCGTCTCGTTCTTCGATATTTTGCAAGTCGAAAACGGCATCGAACAGTGGGAAGCGGCCCGGCTCCCGCTTCACATTCAAACGCTCCACGAGCTCTTCGAATGGATAATCCTGATTCTCAAAAGCTCCCAGAGCCGTTTCCTTGACTTCTTCCAGGTAGGACAGGAACGTTTTGTTGCCCGACGGGCGATTGCGGAGCGCCAGTGTATTAACGAACATGCCGATGACCGGCTCCAAATCAGCGTTAGTTCTTCCTGCCACCGGGGTGCCCACAATTAAGTCTTCCTGCCCGCTGTACTTGGACAGCAGCACAGTATATGCCGCAAGCAGTACCATGTACAGCGTGCTTTCACGCTCGGCCGCCAATTCACGCAGCCGCACAGAGAGAGAAGCTTCGACGTCGAAATCCAGATGCGCGCCTTCGTAGTTGCGAACTGTAGAACGTTCGTAGTCCATCGGCAGATCCCCCGTCGGCAGATCGCCTTCGAAGGTTTGCAGCCAGTACGCTTCCTGCCGCGCGATCCGCTCTCGGTGAACCTCCGACTGCTGCCAAACGGCATAATCCTTATATTGAATGCGTAGTGGCGGCAGTTCTTCCCCGGCGTATAAACTCGAGAACTCATCCATTACAATCGCCATCGATACACCGTCCGACACAATATGGTGCATATCGAAAAGGAGAATATACCGGTTCGGCTCCAGTTCGATGACTCCGGCGCGCAGCAGCGGCGGCTTGCCGAGATCAAACGGACGAACGAAGTTGCGGACAATCTGCTCGACTTGAGCTGCATCCTCTGGATCCGCTTGATGATGCTCAATAGCAAAATCGACCTGCGGGTAAATCCGCTGAACCGCTTCGCCCTTCACCATTTCAAAACCGGTACGCAGCGATTCATGCCTTGTTATCAGTTTCCGCAATGCGGCTTCCAAGCGGTCTAAATCAAACTTGCCTTCAACCTGCACCAGTTCCGGCATGTTGTAAAGCTGATCCGCTCCATCCAGCGTATGCTGAATGAACAGCCGTTTCTGCGCGGATGACAGAGGGTAGTACTCTCTCTGCTCCGCTTGAGGAATGGACTCATGCTCCCGCCGTTCCATCCGGGCAATCGCCTCGGCCATCGCCGCAATCGTCGAGTGACGGAATACGTCGCGTAGCGGGAGGTTGACGTTTAATTCCTTAAATACCTTGCCTGCCAGCGTCGTCGCTCGCAGAGAGTGGCCGCCGATGTCGAAGAAGTTGTCGTAAACGCCAATCTCCTTCGTAAGCCCCAGCACCTCCTGCCAAATCACCGTCAGCTTCGTTTCCAGTTCATTGCGCGGTGCGACATACTCCGTTCCACTTCCCATTTCCCCTCCCGGGGCTGGCAGCGCCTTCCGGTCTATTTTCCCGTTCGGTGTCAGAGGCAGATGCTCCATCTCCACGAAGTACGACGGGATCATGTACCCCGGCAGATCCTGCGCCAGCGCACTGCGCAGATCGTTCACTAACAGCTCCGCACCGATATCCGGCGTGTAATACGCACACAGCGCCTTCTGCCCGTTCGCGTCACTTCGAACCAACACCACCGCTTCGCGTACACCTACCATCCGCAGCAGCTGTGACTCGATCTCACCCGTCTCGATCCGGTAACCCCGGATTTTTGCCTGGTTGTCGATCCTGCCGATGAAGTCCACGTTGCCGTCCTCCATCCACCGTGCCAAATCTCCCGTGCGATACAACCGCTCACCCGCGGTGAAAGGGCTGTCTACAAACTTCTCTTCCGTCAGCTCTGGACGGTTCAAGTACCCACGTGCTACGCCAACGCCGCCGATGACTAGCTCGCCCAGCACACCGACTGGTACCGGGTTCAGGTGCGCATCCACGATGTAGAATTTCGCATTTAACCACGCTTTGCCAATCGGCACATGGCCTGTTTGCGGCAGCTTCTCCAACTCCTCGTCATAGAAACTGGAGTCAATTGCCGCTTCCGTCACACCGTAGGCGTTAATAATGCGGAACGACGAACCAAACCGTTCCTGTAAGGTTCGGTATTCCGCCACACTGCAACTGTCTGAGCTTGTAATCAACAGCTCCATACCGCTTAACTCTAGCCCCTGCTCATGCACATGCTCCATGAACGGCACGATCAGTGCCGGCGTTGATTCAAAGATCGTCACTTGCTCCCGCTCTAACCAGTAGTGCAGACGAGACGGATCGATCCGATCGTCCTTCGGTACAATCACCATCGTGCCGCCATTGTACAATGTGCGAGCAATATCGCCCACAAACACGTCAAACGAGAAGCTGGCGAGTTGCAGCAGGCGCACCGGGAACTGATCCAACCGGTATTCCCGTCGGTAGCCCGCTGCCGTGTTCACCAGGCTGCGATGCTCGATCATCACGCCCTTCGGCTTGCCTGTTGTCCCTGACGTGTAGATCACATACGCTAGATCCTCAGGAAGAGCTTCATGGAACCTGTCCATACCGACAACATCAACATCATTTGGATGATTCTCTCCACCACCGTTCACAGCCCCCGTTAGCTTGCCGTTGACTGGATTGGGAGCACTGCTGGAGCCTTGGCCGAAGTCCATCGGGGCATTTACCCGATCTTCGCTGTATGATGTTTCGTCATCGAGATACAGCACCGTCTCCAGTGCTATTTCCTCTTCGCCGAGCCAGGCTTCGGCACGCTCTCGCAGCAGTGTTTGTGTCAGCAGTACCTTCGCTCCGCTGTCTTCGAGCATAAATCGCACCCGCTCTGCTGGATAATCCGGGTCGAGCGGTACATAGGCCCCGCCCGTTTTCCATACGGCTAGTACAGCCACCAGCAAATCGACCGAACGCTCAGCGAGAATGCCAACGATGGACTCCCTGCCGATGCCGCTTGTGCGCAGCGTAGCCGCCAAGCGGTTCGCTCGCTCGTTCAGCTCCACATACGTTAGGCGGTTATTTTCATACACGACGGCTTCCGTTTCCGGTGTGCGTTCCGCCTGTTCCTCGAACAACCGGTGGAACGCCGCCACAGGAGCCGGTTCTAGCCGCGCTGGATTAAACGCACTGAGAACTTGTTCTTTTTCCTCTGCTGTCAGCAAGTTCAGCTCGGCAATCTTCGCATCTGGACGGTTTACAATTGTCACGAGCAACTGCTCGTAATGTTTTGCCAGCCGTTCAATCGTCTCCCTTTTATAAAGAGCCGTTGCATATTCGAAGCTGTAATCCAACCCGCCGTTCTCCTCGCCCACATCCAAGCTGATATCAAACTTCGCAGTATCCAGTACGCTCGGATAAGGAATCAGGCGAAGCCCTTCCAGCTCAAATTGCTCATTCTCCGTATTTTGCATCGTAAACATCGTGTCGAAGAGTGGATTACGGCTTAAATCACGGGTGACTTGCACCTTGTCCACCAATTGTTCAAACGGATAGTTTTGATGCTCAAAGGCGTGCAGAGTTGTTTCTTTGACTTCGTTCAGGTATGACAGGAATGTTTTCTCCGAAGCCGGATAACTGCGGATCGCCAACGTGTTTAGGAAAATCCCGATCAACGGCTGCACATCTCCATGATTCCTTCCGGCAATCGGCGTTCCAACGATCACGTCTTCCTGACCTGAATATTTGTGCAAAAGCACGTTATACGCCGCAAGCAGAACCATAAATAATGTCGTGCCCGTTTCCGAAGCCAGCTGTTTCAGGCCGTCGGTTTTTGAAGCGTCGAAGAAAAACTCCAGCGTTTGACCTTCATAGCTCTGTACAGCCGGACGTGGATAGTCAGTCGGCATTTCCAGCACCGGAAGCTCGCCCTGGAACATGTCCAGCCAATACGCCCCCTGATGCTGAAGCCGTTCCTGCTGCTCCTGCGAATGCTGCCAAACGGTGTAGTCTTTGTACTGAATGCGTAGCGGCTCCAATTGCTCTCCACCATACAAACGCACGAATTCTTCAACAAAGATTTCCATCGAAACGCCGTCAGAAATAATATGATGCATGTCGTACATCAGAATATGGCGTTCCGGAGCCAGCTCAACAAGGCCTACTCTCAACAGCGGTGGCTTAGCCAAGTCAAACGGACGGACGAAACCGTGAACCACCGCTTCGACCTCTTGCTCATCCACTTGATAGAACTCCACCGCAAAATTCACGTCCTGGTAAACCCGCTGTGATGCTTCGCCATCCACCATTTCGAACCCGGTGCGCAACATTTCATGCCGCGCCACGAGCTTGCGGAACGTTTCTGCGAACCTTGCCCGGTCCAAAGCACCCTCCAGCAGCATCGCTTCCGGCATGTTGTAGCTAAGCTCCGCACCTTCCAGCTGATTCAAGATAAAGAGACGTTTTTGAGCAAAAGATTGCGGGTACACCTCTCGGCCATCCGCCACTGGAATGGCAACGAATGTCTGCTGATCCAGCCGATAAATGGCGGCAGCCATGCTCTCGATCGTGGAATGGCGGAACACATCGCGCAGTGGCAGATCCACGTTCAAGTCTTTATGAATCTTGCTGACCAACGTTGTCGCGCGCAAGGAGTGGCCACCGATGTCGAAGAAGTTGTCGTGAACACCAATCTCCTTCGTAAGCCCAAGCACTTCCTGCCAAATCACCACCAGCTTCATTTCCAGCTCATTGCGCGGTGCGACGTACTGCGTTCCACTTCCCGCTTCTCCTTCCGGCGCTGGCAGCGCCTTCCGGTCTATTTTCCCGTTCGGTGTCAGAGGCAGACGCTCCAGCTGTACGAAGTACGACGGGATCATGTAACCTGGCAGCTCCTGCGCCAGCGCACTGCGCAGATCGTTCACTAACAGCTCCGCGCCGCCGGTCTCCGGCGTATAATACGCACACAGCGCCTTCTGCCCGTTCGCATCACTTCGAACCAGCACCACCGCTTCGCGCACACCTTTCACCCGTAGCAGTTGCGACTCGATCTCACCCGTCTCGATCCGGTAACCCCGGATTTTTGCCTGGTTGTCGATCCGACCGATGAAGTCCACGTTTCCGTCCTCCATCCACCGCGCCAAGTCTCCTGTGCGGTACAGCCGCTCGCCCGCGACATACGGACTATCTACGAACTTCTCTTGCGTCAGCTCCGGACGGTTCAAGTACCCACGTGCTACGCCAACGCCGCCGATGACCAGCTCCCCCAGCACCCCGACCGGCACCGGGTTCAGGTGCGCATCCACGATGTAAAACTTCGCATTCAGCCACGCTTTGCCAATCGGCACATGACCTGTCTGCGGCAGTTTCGCCAACTCCTCGTCATAGAAACTGGAGTCAATTGCCGCTTCCGTCACACCGTAGGCGTTAATAATGCGGAACGACGAACCAAACCGTTCCTGTAAGGTTCGGTATTCCGCCACACTGCAACTGTCTGAGCTTGTAATCAACAGCTCCATACCGCTTAACTCTAGCCCCTGCTCATGCACATGCTCCATGAACGGCACGATCAGTGCCGGCGTTGATTCAAAGATCGTCACTTGCTCCCGCTCTATCCAGTAGTGCAGACGAGACGGATCGATCCGATCGTCCTTCGGTACAATGACCATGGTACCGCCGTTGTATAACGTCCGCGCAATGTCGCCCACGAACACGTCAAACGAAAAGCTGGCGAGCTGCAGCAGCCTTACCGGGAACTGATCCAACCGGTATTCCCGTCGGTAGCCCGCTGCCGTGTTTACCAGGCTGCGGTGCTCGATCATTACACCCTTTGGCTTACCCGTCGTTCCCGACGTATAGATCACGTACGCCAAGTCCTCCGGACAGGCTTCATAGCAGCTGTCCATGCCCACAACCTTCGAATGGCTCTCATCTCCGTCGTTCACAGCACCCGACAGCTCGCCGGAGACTTTACCGGAAACCACGCTGGAGCCAAGCGGTGCATTCTCCCGGTCTTTGCTGTATGACGTTTCGTCGTCGAGATACAGCACCGTCGCCAGTGCAAGTTCCTCTTCGCTGAGCCAGGCTTCAGCACGCTCTCGCAGCGGCGTTTGCGTCAGCAGCACCTTCGCTCGGCTGTCTTCAAGCATGAACCGCACCCGGTCTGCCGGATAATCCGGGTCCAGCGGTACATACGCCCCTCCCGCTTTCCAGACGGCCAGCACAGCCACCAGCAGGTCCACCGAGCGCTCGGCGAGAATGCCAACAATCTCCTCCCGGCCGATTCCACTTGCGCGCAGCGTTGCCGCCAATCGATTGGCCCCCTCGTTCAGCTCCGCATACGTCAGCCGATCGTTCTCGTATACGATGGCCTCCGCTTCCGGTGTGCGTTCCGCCTGTTCCTCGAACAGTCGGTGGAACGCTGCCACAGGAGCCACTTCCGATTGCGCCGGGTGAAACGCGCCGAGAATTTTCTCTTTTTCATCTTCCGTCAACATGTTCAGCTCAGCGATCTTTGCATTCGGATGGCTTACGATCGCCGCAAGCAAATGTCCAAAATGAATCGACAGCCGCCGGATCGTGCTTTCTTTATAAAGAGCCGTTGCAAATTCAAAGTTGCACTCCAGTCCGCCATTTTCTTCCGTAACATCCACACTCAGGTCGAACTTGGCCATACCATATTCGCTAGAGTACGGGGACAATTTTAGGCCTTCCAGCTCAAACTCTGACTCCTCCAGGTTTTGCAGGGAGAACATCGTGTCAAACAGCGGGTTGCGACTCAAATCCCGGCTAACCTGCACTTTATCGACGAGTTCTTCGAACGGATAATTCTGATGCTCGTAAGCGCCTAATGTCGTTTCTTTCACTTCTTCCAAATATGACAGGAAGGCCTTCTCCGAAGCCGGATAATTGCGGATCGCCAGCGTGTTGACGAACATTCCGATCAAAGGCTGCATGTCGCCGTGCGTTCTGCCTGCAATCGACGTTCCAACGATCAAATCATCCTGACCTGTGTATTTATGCAAAAGCACGGTATATGCGGCAAGCAACACCATATATAGCGTCGTTCCTCTTTGAGCGGCCAGCTGTTTTAAGCCTTCGTTCGTTGCCTCGTCCACGAAGGATGTCAGTGTATGTCCCTCATAGCTCTGTACAGCAGGACGCGGATAGTCCGTTGGCATTTCCAGAACCGGCAACTCGCCCCGGTAACGGTCCAGCCAGTAAGCTTCCTCGCGTTTCAATTGCACTTTTTGCTCGTCCGATTGCTGCCATACCGCATAGTCCTTGTACTGAATGTGCAAAGGCTCTAATGACTCGCCGCCGTACAAACGAACGAGTTCCTCAACGAATACGTCCATCGAACCCCCGTCGGAGATGATATGGTGCATGTCAAACATCAGTAAATAACGTTCGGTTGCCAGCTCTACGAGTTCGGCACGCAGCAATGGTGGCTTCGCCAAGTCGAAAGGCCGGATAAATGCCTGCACGACTGCAGACGCTTCTTCATCGTTCGCATGTCGACACACGACGGCAAAATCAACGCCCTCGTAAATACGCTGTACCGCTTCGCCTTGTACGATCTCAAATCCGGTTCGCAACGTTTCATGTCGTTTGATCAGTCCGCAGAAAGCTTTCTCCAGCAAGCTATGGTCAATCGATCCTTCGAGCAGCAGCACACCCGGCATGTTGTAGCTCTGATCGGCTCCTTCCAGCTGATTCAGGATAAACAGCCGCTTCTGAGCTGAGGAAAGTGGATAATACGCTCTTTCGTCTGCCAGCGGAATCGACGAGAACGACTGCTCTTCAATCCGGGAGAGGGCGAGAGCCATCTCTTCGATCGTTGAGTAGCGGAATACGTCGCGCAGAGGCAGTTCGACGTTCAATTCCTGATGCACCTTGCTCACCAGTGTCGTTGCCCGCAAGGAATGGCCACCCAAGTCAAAGAAGTTGTCATGAACCCCGATGTGCTCCAATCCAAGCACGCTTTTCCATATTTCAGCCAAGCTGGCTTCCAACGGAGTCCGAGGCAGAGTATGTCCTTCGCCCGGTTGCAAGCTCTCCTCAGGTGCCGGGAGGGAGCGGCGGTCAACCTTGCCGTTCGTTGTCAGTGGAAGCCGTTCCAACTGGATCAGGTACGCCGGGATCATATAGGCAGGAAGTTCCTGGGAAAGAACGCTCTTCAGCTCGGCCGCCGGAAGCTCACGGTCCGCTTCATAATAGGCGCAAAGTTGCTTCTCGCTGGAGGCGTTTTCTCGTGCGAATACCGTCGTTTTCCGAATTCCCTCCACTTTCTGAAGCTGAGCTTCGATCTCGCCCAACTCAATACGGAAGCCGCGGATTTTTACTTGGTCATCCGTACGCCCCACGTATTCAATCGTGCCGTCCGGTAGCCATTTCGCCAAATCCCCTGTCCGGTACATGCGCTCTCCCGGCACAAACGGATGGTCCACAAATTTCTCCGCCGTCAGCTCCGGTCGGTTATTGTAGCCCCGTACCAACCCTTCTCCGCCGACGCAAAGCTCCCCGGCTACGCCGATCGGCAGAAGTTTATTCTGGCTGTCGACGATATACACCGTCGTATTGCTGATCGGCCGTCCGATGGGTACGGTAACCGCGAACTCATCGACAAAGTCGACTGGAAGGTACGTGGTATAAACCGTGCTTTCCGATGGGCCGTACAGGTGGTTGAGCCTGCCCGATCCGATATGAGCGAGCGCTTTACGCACATGGCCGACCGACACGCGCTCTCCTCCGAACAAAATCGCCCGGACATCCCGCAGGCAGTCGACGTTCACATCCACAAGGACGTTGAAGAAAGCCGTCGTAATCAGCATGACCGAAATTCGCTCGAGCTTGATGAGATCCGCCAGCTGGCCGATCTCCAGCAAAGTCTCGTGGGGAACCAGCACCAGCCGTGCCCCGTTGGTCAAAGCGCCGAAAATATCAAAAATCGCTCCGTCGAACGAATAGCTCGAAAGCTGGAGGACATGATCCCGCTCAGTGATGTCGATATAATTCGTATTTCGCACGATCCGCACGATATTGCGGTGTGAAACAAGGTTGCCTTTGGGCTTGCCCGTCGTGCCTGACGTATAGATGATGCAAGCCAGATCTGTCGCTTCGTTGCCCTGATTTAGATTTGTGCGGTCCTCATGATAGAAGGACTCCTCATCCAGTAAAATCACGGAGTAAGAACCCGCCAGGCGCTCGCGCAATCGACTTTGCGTCAGCATGACCTGCGCACCCGAATCCTCGATCAAGAAACGGATACGCTCCTCGGGATATTCCGGGTCAATCGGTACGTAAGCCGAACCGGCTTTGTGTGCCGCCAGCATTCCCACCACCATTTCGATGGAACGCTCAGCCATAATGGCGACCAGACGGTCTTTGGATATCCCGTGGCTACGCAAAGTACGAGCAAGGCGGTTAACGCGTTCGTTCAGCTCGCGGTAGGTCAGTTCTTGCCCATTCAAGGAGATGGCAGCTGCATTCGGGATGCGCTCCACCTGCTCTTCGAACAATTGAATGAGCGTTTTCCCGCGCGGAAATTCCGTGGTGGTGTTGTTAAAACGTCTGAGAATGTCAGCTTTTTCCGACTCCGTCACAAGTTCCAGCTCGCCCACGGTAATCTCCGGGTTATCCGCCACCTGCTCCAGCAAATGAACGAGATGCCCCTTGAGCCGCTCAATGCTATCTTTATCAAACACTTCGGCGTTAAAGTCGAATCGAATTTCGATCTCGGCTCCCGGCACCACAGTCACGTTGAAGTTATAGTTTGTCTGCTCCTCCATCTGAACATCAGCAATCGTCAGGTCGCCGTGCTGCTGGTCCCCCGCCTGCTCCATCTGCTCGTCCACCGGATAGTTTTCAAAAGCGATGATATGGTTGATCAGGTTCTGCTTTTGCACGCTGCGGGCCTGAATTTCATACAGCGGATAGTAATCATAACGCCCGGACTCCAGCGCCCGCTCTTGAAGCTTCGCCATCAGGTCGGCGAACACGGTGTCCGCTTCGCTCGTTACCCGGACCGGCACCGTATTGATGAACAGCCCGATCATGGACTCAATGCCCGGAATTTCCGCCGGTCTTCCGGCTACGACGCTGCCGAATACGGCATCGTTTGTTCCGTTATATTTTTGCAGCATCACGCCCCAAATAGCTTGCAGCAGTGTATTGACCGTAACCAGGCGCTGTTTCGCCACCCGGTCCATCCGCTCGCTCAAGTCCTTTCCCAGCTCGGCGGTGACGTGATCAGCCGTAAATCTGCCGTTGGGTGCCAGTTCCTTTTGTCCCGGGATTACAGTTTGCCCTTCATAACCTGCCAGGAATGCCATCCAATAGGCTGATGCCGCCTGATCGTCCTGTCTCTCCAACCATTCGATATAGGCGCCATAATCCGATCCTTTATCTCCCGCTGACTGCTCGCCGGATGCCAAGGCCGAGTATGCCTCAAACAGCTCCTGCGTCAGCTGAGCCAGGCACCAGCCATCCATCAAAATATGTTGGAAACTCCACAGTACATGATAGTTTTGCTCTTCGGTGCGCAGGATCGTGAACCGAACGAGCGCGTCATGTTCCATATCGAAGCCGCGAAGCTTGTCCTCCTCGGCCTTTTTATCCAAGTAAGCTTGTTTTTCGTCCACCTGCAAATGAAGCAGCTCTTCATATTCAAAACCGACTGGCTTGTCGCGGTATATGATTTGCAGCGGCTCGCCCGCCGGTCCTTTCACAAAATTCGCCCGCAGCACCAGATGACGTTTCGCAAGTTCCATCCAACTCCTCTCAAAAAGCTGGACGTCGAGTGCTCCCCGCATCGTAAACCGCGTCTGTTCAAAATAAGCTGCCGTTTGCCGGTCAAGCGCGCTGTGGAACCACATACCCTTCTGCATCGGCGTAAGTGAGTAAATATTTTCGATTTCCCCGAGATGGCCCGAGCGCTGGGCGATGTGCTCCAATTCTGCAATGGTCAAGCCTTTGAATTGCACGTCGCTCGGCGTCAATTCAGTGGTTTCTTTGCCTGCACAGTGGATAATGAGGTCTCGGAGACTTTGCTCAAGCCGCTGAGCGAGGGCTTCCATCGTTTCCTTGCGATACTGCTTCCGGCTGTAGCTGAGATCGAGCGATAAAGCGCCGTCCAGCACCATACCGTTGATATCCAGCACAAAGCTGCGGGCCTGCCGGTCGCTAGCCGGGCTGCCGCTGGAATAAGAAGATATGCCGATCTCGTCCTGGTTGACATCATCGTCGAACTGGCCGAGGTAGTTAAAATTTATTTCCGGCTCTGCGCCCCAAACCAAGCCATCCTCCGATTTTGAGAGATAACGGCATATACCGTACCCTAGCCCCTTGTTCGGAATACGGCGCAAGTTTTCCTTGACCTGTTTAATCTGATATGCCAAATTTCGGTCGGTTTCCGGCTCCAGGACGACTGGAAACATGGTCGTAAACCAGCCAACTGTACGCGTGATGTCGATATCCGTTCCGATCGATTCACGTCCGTGTCCTTCGAGATTGATCCGCACCCGTTCGTGCCCTGTCCATTTGCGCAAGGCTATTCCGAGTGCCGTTACGAAAATATCATTCATTTCGGTGTTGTAGGCACGGTGAACCCGCTTCAGTAGCAGTTCCGTTTCTTCGGGAGTCAAACGGACAAACAGCGATTCGCTGTCCTGCTGCGTCGTAACGTCCGCCTCCATATCCTTTGGCACGGCCAGAACCTCCATTTGTTCCACGGCCTGCCAATAGGCCCGTTCCTTTGCCATCTCCGGGCTTTGCGCGTAAGCAGCCAGCTGCTCGGACCAAGTGCGGTACGCATCTGTTTTCGCCGGGAAACGAATTTCCTCGCTTTTGCCAGTCTGCTCGTAACCTAAAGCGAAATCCTCCATCAAAATGCGCCAAGACACGCCGTCTACCACGGCATGATGAACCGCGAGCAGCAAATGATCTCCATCCTCGCACTGGAACAGTCCCGCCTTCATGAGGGGCCCGTTCTCCAGATCGATGCCTGCTTGAATGTCCGTTGCCTTCGCTTCCACAGCCTGCGTGGGATTCTCCGCATCCTTAAAGTCGAACACGTCCAGCGTGAACAGCCCACCATCCTGAATCGCTCGGGTTAACGCACTAAACCCTTGTTCCGTCTTACAGAACACCATGCGCAAGGCGTCATGATGATCGACCAGCTTTTGAAGCACCTTATACACTGTCTCTTCGTTGAAGCGTTCCTTCCGGTAAAACATCACCGACTGGTTGAAATGATGAGGGTCCGCAAATGAACTCTCAAAAAACCAATGCTGAATCGGCGTCAACGCCGTTTCACCCGTTATTTCGCCTTGATCGATGGTACGTCTGATCGGTTTCACATACAGGCTGAGCTGTGAAATCGTCGGATATTTGAACAAATCCCGGATTTCCAGCTTGTACCCGGCTTGATGAAGCCGCGAAGATACTTGAATGGACTTGATCGAGTCTCCGCCCAACTCAAAGAAATGATCCGTTACCCCAACACGATCGGCGTTCAATACCGCCTGCCACACATCAGCAAGCGTTCGCTCAGTTTCATTGCGGGGAGCTACGTACGCGCCGCCGGTCAGTGCGTTTCCTTCCGGGGCAGGCAAAGCCTTACGATCGATTTTGTCGTTCGGCGTGAGCGGCATCCGCGGAAGCTGAACAAAATGCGCCGGAATCATGTAATTCGGCAATTTTTGCGCCAGCGCGCTTCTCAGCTCGCCAAGCGTAAGAGGGAGACTCGCGACCAGGTAAGCGCACAGTTCTTGCCCGCTTTTGCCTTCCCGCGCGATTACAATCGTCTCCTGCACCGAATCGATCTTCAGAAGCTGCTCTTCAATCTCGCCGACTTCGATTCGGAATCCACGGATTTTCACCTGATGGTCGATCCGGCCCAAGTACTCCATATTTCCGTCCGGCAGCCAGCGGGCGAGATCTCCTGTCCGGTAAAGGCGTTCTCCCGGCGCAAACGGATGTTCAACGAACTTCTCTGCCGTCAGCTCCGGTTGGTTCAGGTAACCTCTCGCAAGCCCCACACCTGCCACGCATAGCTCGCCGTCCACTCCCGGAGGCACAAGTTGCAGGTGGGCATCCAAAATAAAAATTTGATGATTAGCCAGCGGGCGCCCAATCGGAATGACTCTGCGTTCCGGCTGCTGCTCATCCGCATCCCAAAGCGTCGTAACAATCGAAGCTTCGGTAGGGCCGTAAGCATTGAAATAATGGACCTTCGCTTTCCACTGCTGCACGAATTCGGCCGATACCGCCGAACCTCCCGTTACAAGCTTTGTTAAGCTGGGAAGACGGTCCGGGTTCAAATGAGCGCTGTACGTCGGGGGCAGAATCGCCGCCGTAATCGCATGCTCGTTCATATAGCTCTCGAACAGACGAGTGTCGAGAATTGTCTCGGCCGTCGGGATGTACAAAGTCGCGCCAAAATAGAGTGCTTTGAAAACCTCCCAGCAGGATGCGTCGAAGGACAAGCTCGCAAATTGAACGATCCGGTCTTGCTCCGTGATGCCCAGCCTGTCTGCGAACATCAGCTTCAAGCTGACCAAACCACGATGCTCCAGCATGACCCCTTTGGGTTTGCCCGTTGTACCTGACGTATAAATGACATAAGCAAGATCGTTTGGACCGCTGGCCTCCTCCAGGTTGGAACCATCGTCGCTATAGAATTGCTTGTCATCTAGCGCCAATACGGTCCCTTCGAACGGGACTTGCTTTAACAGCTCTCTTTGAGTCAGCAGCAGCTGCGCGTTTGAGTTCTCAAGAATGTAGCGGATACGCTCTTCCGGGTACTCCGGGTCGATCGGCACGTAGGCACCGCCAGCTTTCAGAACCGCCAGAATGCCAATGACCGTCTCCAGCGATCTCCTGACCATCAGGCCTACCAACTGATTGGGCAGCACGCCGACCGATCGTAGCGTACGCGCCAGCTGGTTCGCCCGTTCGTTCAACTCTGCGTATGAAAGACGCTGCCCCTCAAAGAAAACCGCCGTCGCCTCGGGCACACGCTTCGCTTGCTCCTCCACAAGCTGATGAATCGTCCGATCACGAGGATAGTCCTTCTCGGTATCGTTAAAGCTTTGTAGTAATTTAAATTTTTCGTCCTCCGACAGCATGTCCGCTCGCACGATGTTCAGCTCCAGCTCATGAAGCCCCACGGACAGCAGGCGATTCAGATGGCCGACGACCCGAGTCATGAACTCGGAGTCATATAAGTGCTCGTTATATGACAGCGCTAGCTGTATCGTCCCGCCGGCTAAACTAAATTCAAAGGAACAGTCTGTGACCACGTTTTGCCCAATTTCGTCCAGATGCAGCTCCTTAAGGGATACTAGCGTATGGACAAAGGGTATCCCTTCTGCATATTGCAGATCCAGCTTCTCCGTCATTTTCAAGAACGGAATATGTTGATGCTGAATGGCTTCCGGCAAGGAAGTCCTCAGTTCGCTCAGAAGCGTTTTAAAAGTTGCTCCCACCGAAAGGGAGTTTTTCAAAATGACCGTATGATTAACGGATCGACGCGTCTCCCCCTTTTTCGGCACAACCGGCATGCCGACCAGAATGTCTGAAGCTCCAGTATATTTATGCAAGAGTGCCTGAACACCGGCGAGCAAAATCATAAAAGCAGCCAGCGGAGCACCCTTGCTCATTTGAAGGACGCGCTGCGCCGCTTCCTCCGAAAGCGAACCGCCAACGGTTTTCACATTGGGCACCAGGGAGTTTGGAGCTTTGCTGTAAGGCAGCCGCGTCAAGGTATATTCGTCACTACCGAATTTTTCGTTCCAAAACAACGTTTCTTTTTCAAAAGCCATCTGGATCGTTCCCCTCTCTTCATCGGTAAAAGCAATCCGGCAGAGCATATGCCGAAGCAACGCTCCCCTCCTTTTCAAACATCTGACAACAACATCAATGGCTTGCGCAATATCACCGCTTCAATTGCCCGGTTGATCGCATGCGGCAATCCTCTGCCTACCAGCTGTCCCGCTCGGCTGCCATGCATAAAGGACAACAACAAGCATCGTTCTACGCAAGAGATGCGGTTACTTTTGACTCCTCTGCTTCAATAAGATTGCTGCGGACGAGCCACCCGAAGACGGGATTTGGTTTAACATGGGATTCGGAATTGGATTTGGGGATAGACGACAAGGAATGTTCCTCCTGTCGATGTAAGGCTTGCCGCAGGGTTCTCCAGCCGCCCAGCAGGAAGTCGACCGTACCTCCTGATTTGGCACCCGAGCTGCCTTCGACGAAGCCTATGTTTAAGGGGTATTGATACACTCTATGTACTATTTGCTTATTCCCCCACAGCCCTGGTGTGGATAAGTAAGATTCGACTGCGGGGTAGTGAGCTTTTCCTGACGATTAAATTTAACGAGGGTACTGCATGAGACTCAAGGAATGCTCCGTATGGCACGAACGGTACTGCCCTTGGATTGCCGGAGAATTCCATGCGGATTGACGTCACCGCAGGTAGCATGAGGAGAAAGCGAAAGCGCTACCTTAACATCAAGTCCGCACGCCCTCCGGAAGGCACTTTCATGCCTCTTGCCGGGGGCGGCCCATCGGCTTGGCCAAGCTTAGGTCGTTACTAACATATCCTTGGTCTCCTGAGAGATCACCTGCTGCATACTGGACTTGATAATGGCGCAGCCGGCGGTCAGATGCTCCATCGAGACGGTCAGCGGAGGCATGATCTTCAGTACACAGTCTCCTCTGCCGGCTCTTTCTAAGATGAGCCCGTTCTCGAAGCTGATATCCGTCACCCGCTTCGCCCCGGCTTCATCCATGAACCCCGAGACGTCGATGCCCCAGATCAGGCCGAGTCCGCGGATGGCGATGGACGGATGCAGAGGCTTGATTTCTTGATCAAGGAACGAGCGCACATACTCTTCCTTCTGTTTCACCTGAGCTTCCAGTTCGGTTCTGTCCCGGTACTCGAGAGCAGCCTTCGCGGCCACAAAAGCCAGCTGGTTGCCGCGGAAGGTGCCGTTGTGCTCGCCCGGCGTCCAGATATCCAGTTCGGGCTTCAGCAGCAGCAGGGACATTGGCAGGCCGTACCCGCTGATCGACTTCGATAGGGTAATGAGATCCGGCTCGATCCCCGCACGTTCGAAGGAGAAGAATTCGCCTGTCCGGCCGCACCCTACTTGAATCTCGTCTGTAATGAGCAGAATATCGTGCCTGCGGCAAAGTTGCTGCAACTCGCGTAGCCACTGCGCGTCGACAACGTGAATTCCGCCTTCGGCTTGTACCGTTTCAAGCAGGATCGCGGCCGGCTTGTCGATTCCGGAGTGCGAATCAGTCAGGATATTCTCGATATAGCCGAGCGTATCCATTTCTGCGAAAGCCCCGCTTGGGTGCGGCATGAACGTAACTCCGTCCAGAGGAAGCCCCGCCCCTTCTCTCATGGACTTGGAGCTTGTCGCCGACAGACTGCCGAGCGACATGCCGTGGAAGCCACCCATGAATGCGAATATTCCACTTCTCTTCTTCGCCTTGCGTGCGAGCTTCAGGGCCGCTTCCACCGCATTCGTCCCTGTTGGACCGCAGAATTGAAGCTTGTAATTCAGCTTCTTCGGCTCCAGGATCCGCTCAGAGAAGCTCTGGATGAATTCACGCTTGGCCATTGTATACATATCCAGACCGTGCATAATCCGGTCGGAGGTCAAGTAATCGAGAACCCGGTCTTTAATATAATCGTTGTTATGGCCGTAATTGAGCGCCCCGGCACCTGCAAAGAAATCAATATATGCTCTTCCGTCCTCAGAATATAAAAGGTCTCCCTTGGCCCGGTCGAATACCACCGGAAAGCTTCTGCAGTAAGATCTTACATTGGATTCCAGCTTTTCAAAAATGCTCACTCACTTCATCCTCCATCGGAATTGGGATAAGGTTGGCTCCATCTTTCTGAACCTTCCTTTCTGAACCTTCTGACGTCATGGAGCAACATATTCTAGGCTGTCATTTTCCACAATTGTTGGTCCCCGCATGCCGGCTTGTTGGTTAGCCAGTATACTGGTCTCTCGCACACAGCTTGGATGGGTATAAAAAACCCTACAATTCCATTTATTAGAATAATAGGGAATAAGACCTAGGTTGAATTATATCAAAATTTACAAGAATGTATAGTGATTTTTTTGTTAAATATAGTCATTATATTGTTAAATTTGGTTCATAAAACATAATGTGTTAACATTTTTCGTTTAAAAAAGTGAATGGAAAAGAAACATTGTGAATGATTTGATATCAATCGAGGAATTCGACGAGTGTTGACATCCATCCATTTTAAAGGTAAATTTGGTATATACTACCTTTAAATATTCTTTGCCGGTGTTCCGATTCCTTGTACTTTGTAATAACTTAACATGATTACCTGACCAATCTCTGAAAGCCTGGCTGGAAACTGGCCGCAGCGTCCGCACGGATGGCAGCCGACATAGTTTTGTATCACGCCTTCTGCTCTGCGCCTCTGTTAGGTAATTATATTCTGCTCCTCCTCATCAAACCGTTTGTGAGGTTTTCCCTTATACGCTTTCCGATATCCTTCACTCATTTACATACAGATTACAAACGCGAACGGACAATGATTTCGCTTCGCGTAATAAGCACCTTCATCGAGCGAATTGTTGCTTCTTGGCATACCATTTTGTGAGTTGTTGAAAGATGTACCAGTCATGTTTAGTCATGTTCAGTTATCTTTCTTTATTGTTCAGATGATCTTTTAGTGGTGGATTTTCGTTCAATGAATGACCGCAATTTACAATGCACAAACACAAATAAGGTGGTTCTAATATTCAGAACCACCCTCCTGAAACATCAAAAAAGTCCTGATGACTAAGTCATCAGGACCATTATTTTGTTCATACTGTATTAGTTTACTGAATCTATTGATCAATCCGTTATCCATGTCATTTGGCAATAGTTCGTGTAGTTCCATACTTTTGTTAATGGTTCTACACTTATTTATCACTAGACAATAAAGTAATTAATACAGAATTCCTTACCTTACTCAACCGTTACACTTTTCGCCAGGTTACGTGGTTTATCCACATCATGACCCAGTGCAAGGGAAGCATAGTATGCCAGCAATTGCAGCGCAACTACAGACAAAGCAGGGCTAAGCAGTGGTAGTGTCTTAGGAATCGCAAACGCTTGGTCTACGGATTTCAGCAATGGTGCTACGTGCTCTTCGTACGTAATTGCCAATACATCTGCGCCACGTGCTTTTACTTCCTTAATGTTGCTCACTGTTTTCTCAAGTACGTTCTCCTGCGTTGCCAGGGCAATAACAGGGATACCATCTTCGATCAATGCAAGCGTACCATGTTTCAACTCACCCGCAGCATACGCCTCAGAGTGAATATAAGAGATTTCTTTCAGTTTCAACGATCCTTCTTGAGCTACTGCATAGTCAAGACCACGACCGATGAAAAAGAGATGTTCATGTTTGGAGATTTGCTCTGCATATCCTTTGATTGCTTCCGCTTGCTCCAACATGGATTCCACTTGTTCAGGCAATGCTTGCATCGCTGCCAGCGTGTGTGCAATCTCTTCTGCAGATTGAGTACCACGAACTTGTGCAAGGTACAGACCAAGCAAGTTGAAAGCAATCAACTGCGAAGTATACGCTTTGGTAGAAGCTACTGCAATTTCAGGACCTGCCAATGTTGCGATAACATCATCTGCATCACGTGCAATGGAGCTGCCCACTACGTTTGTGATTGCCAGTACATGTGCACCATTGGATTGTGCTTCACGCAAAGCAGCAAGTGTATCGGCAGTTTCACCGGATTGGCTCACTACGATTACAAGTGTATCTTTGTGCACGATTGGGGAACGGTAACGGTACTCGGAAGCCACATCTGTTTCAACCGGAATACGTACCAATTGCTCAATCACTGTACGTCCAACCAGACCTGCATGGTACGCTGTACCACATGCAATGATTTGAACGTTACGGATATTTATAATTTGTTCTTCAGTCATTTTCAACTCAGGAAGTTGGACTTTTTTGCCTTCATTATCGATGCGACCCAGCATTGTATCACGATATGCTTTTGGTTGCTCATGAATTTCTTTCAGCATGAAGTGCTCAAATCCGCCTTTTTCTGCGGTTACAGCATCCCAATCGACACGAATCATTTCCCGAGAAATAAAGTTGCCTTCAATTGTCATCAATTCGACAGCATCATGTGTCAACACAGCCATTTCACCATCATTCAGAATGTACACGTTACGTGTATGTTCCAGAATTGCAGGGATGTCGGAACCAATGAAGTTCTCACCTTCACCAATACCAATAATCAATGGGCTTGCTTGACGCACAGCTACGAGTTTCTCAGGCTCATGCTCTGTCAATACACCCAGTGCAAATGCGCCACGCAACAACGTGATCACTTTTTGTACTGTTTTGACGATATCACCATTATATTCACGTGCGATCAGGTGAGAGATAACCTCAGTATCTGTCTCGGAAGTGAACGTGTGACCTTGAGCCATCAATTCGTCCTTCAGATCCAGATAGTTCTCAATAATACCATTATGCACAACAGAGAACTTCTGGCTTCCATCCGTGTGTGGATGAGAGTTCTCATCCGATGGTTTACCATGAGTTGCCCAACGTGTATGTCCGATTCCGGCATTACCTACCAGTGGTGCACCATCCAGCTTGGCTTCAAGGTTCGCAAGACGACCGAGAGCTTTTGTGATTTGCAGACCTTCCGGTGTGAATACCGCGATACCTGCAGAATCATAACCACGATACTCAAGTTTCTTCAATCCTTCGACCAATACCGATTGAGTGTTCTTATTACCAATATATCCAACAATACCGCACATAATTTATTTCCTCCGTTTGTATATGAATACTGTGTCACGAAGAGAAACAGGCAGAGGCGGCATATCGGAAAAATGAGTGATTGCCTAGCGTTTCATGAATACTTGGTACTTATTCAATTATCAATGATCAGAGCGACCTCTTGTCGCCCCGCTGTCATCATAAGCTGTTATGAATGCAATCATGAATGTACATCATTTTCCCGTCCGCGTACTGTTTACGCTCTTCACGCACATTCATTTGAATTTTAGTTTAACTCTTGCACCTGCACCGGCGCGTTGTGTGGACAGTCACCTATCCATTTTCCGCAATCCGGTTTACGGCTCTGGTGCTTCACCGGGAGGTCCCCGCCGAACAATCCGAACACCTCCACCTCGTCAGCTTGATTGCCGTTGATCTTAATCAGCCGTTCTTCAACCTAGAAGAAATCCTGATCAACATCATCCCGCGCAACTCCAAGCTCTGGCGCTTGTATAACTTTAACCTTACGTTCCTCACTTTCTGTGTCTGAATGACGACTCCACTCATTATATGCACGTCAGGTCCATTTTGCAATGGAGCAAAGTACCTGTGACAATTTTAGCATATTTACCTACAATCCCGACCTGATAAACGGACCTATGGTCTCATCAGGCCGGGAAGCAGGAATATCCATGCATAAGTCCTAAATCATGTTATATTAAGCCTCGTTCTACACAACAATTCCCTTAAGAAAACCGTATGCAGAAGGTATCTCTTACATCTTCAAGTCCTATACAAGCTCTTTTTGCACTACATCTGCGATTTGAGACACAAATTGTTCAAGTTCGTCTTTGTCTGGTCCTTCCGCCATAACACGGATCAGAGATTCAGTACCTGAAGCACGAACGAGTACACGTCCATTATCGCCGAGTTGTTGTTCTACTGTAGCGATAGCTTGCTCGATTGCAGCATTACCCTCGTATTTGCTCTTATCTTCAACACGCACATTCACCAATACTTGTGGGTACTGGGTCATGAGCGCTTTTAGTTCACTCAGTTTTTTACCGGAAGCCTTGAGCGTATCCACGAGTTGAATCGCAGTCAGCATACCGTCTCCAGTTGTATTGTAGTCCAGGAAAATAACATGGCCAGATTGTTCTCCACCCAAGTTGTAACCGCCGCGACGCATTTCCTCCATCACATAACGATCACCTACTGCCGTTTTAGCTGTTTTCAGTGCAAGTTTCTCCGTTGCTTTGTAGAATCCGATGTTACTCATAACCGTTGATACCACGGTACTGTCCTTCAACTTGCCTGCACGATTCATCGCATCTCCACAGATACACAGAATGAAGTCTCCATCCACCTCAGCGCCTGTCTCATCAATAGCAATCAGTCGATCTGCATCCCCGTCAAAAGCAAGGCCCAGATCCGCTTTATGTTTGAGCACTTCTTGTTTCAGGTTCTCTGGATGAGTTGATCCGCATTGCTCATTAATATTCAGGCCGTTAGGCTCAGCGCCAATGGCAATGACTTCTGCACCTAGTTCACTGAACAATTTCGGTGCCAGTTCATAAGCTGCTCCGTTTGCACAGTCCAAAACAATTTTAAGTCCAGAGAACGATTCATTTACAGTCGTTTTCAGGAAATCAAGGTAACGATAACGGGATTCTTCATCTGTCGTTACAGTACCCAGCCCGCCACCAACTGGCCGTGGCAATTGATCTGTCTCCGCATCCATCAGTTCTTCAATCCGGTTCTCTGTTTCATCAGACAGCTTGAAGCCATCTCCACCAAAGAACTTGATTCCGTTATCCTCAACCGGATTGTGGGAAGCCGAGATCATCACGCCGGCGTCAGCTTTCAACAAACGTGCAATATACGCCACTCCCGGAGTGGATACCACGCCCAGACGGATCACATCAGCGCCAATGGACAACAGACCTGCAACCAGTGCGGATTCCAACATCAATCCCGAGATACGAGTATCCATGCCGATAACCACTTTTGGTCTTTCCACACCACCTGCAAGCACGTAACCACCACAACGTCCAATGCTGTAAGCCAGCTCTGCCGTTAACTCTTTATTGGCAACCCCTCTTACACCGTCTGTACCAAAATATTTCCCCATGATTTAACTCCTTCTATTCGCATCATATACGAGCACTATTATTATTTTTTGAGAATTTTAAAATTAGAACGTTTACGGATTAGCGCCACTTTTACTGCCAGTACCGCTGTTATTATTATTATTTAAATTACCTCGACTGCTTGTGCTCCCCTGTTGGCCCTGATCCTGAGTATCCGTATTCGATTCCGTTTCTTCTTCATCAGGAACAGGCTCTGTTTCCCCATTTTCAACCTCGGCTGGTGTTGGGTCAGGTGCTACCGTTCCCTCGTCTGTCGGTTCTTCGCCAGGAGTGGTCGTAGTCTCTTCAGCCTTTTCGCTAATTTTGACCGTCGCACTCAATGCAGTGGATGATTCATCCAGTTTGGCATAACGGGGCAGGTCGGCTTCAAGCTTGATCTCATGCGTTCCGGCCGCAAGTCCAGCAAGATCCCCGGTTAACGTGAGATCATCACTACTCAGACCCTCAAGCATACTTGCTGAGCCTGTAAGTGTGAGGTTCAGACCCCCGCTTCGAGGCGTAACCAGCGTCCCTTCCAGTCCATTCCCCGCACCGGTAAGTGTGATGGGGACGTTTGGAAAGACTTTGGTTGTCTCCTCTGCCTCGTCAAATGGTGATATGGTTACCTTGATCTGAATCGAACTAGGCTCGATTTTCTCAAAACCGGAAGGCGGCGTCAAGTCCACGTTAACTGTCGATGTACCCGACTGATCAAACTGTGTAAGATCAAGGGTTACTTGGTCGTAGGACTGTATACCCGCAAGCGCATCCTCTGATCCATAAACCGAGACTTCTTTCACGCTTGGCTCTACCGTGGAGAGTACCAGGCCTTCCGGAAGCTGTCCCGAATATTTGATTCTTAAGGGTACAGATGTATAGGGCTGATTGACCGGAACTCGGACTTCAACTGTTTGAGGCGTTATAATCGCATTTTCAAGGACCTTGCCCTCAGCATCGTATGCTTGAAGTTTCACTTTTTTCTGTATGACATCTTCCTTGGCATCTTTCACGCTCACACTGCCCTGGACCTTCGCTACAGCCTCGAGTTGCCCTTCGGGCAGAGTTACCTTAACCGGCGTCGAAGGTTCCGTTACGGGCGTTCCAGCACTGTATCCGGCGGATGGTTGCCCTTCGGGTACAATATTCACATTGAAGGATTTGGTGCCCAATTTTTCTACATTCACCGTAACCATGGAAGGTTCCATGCTGACTACTTCTACTCCGGAAGGCAAATCAGGTACAAGTGGCAGTGTATTGGACCCATCTTTCACCTGACTCAGATCAACCAGTACCTTGTAATCGTCATTTGTAAAAATCGATGTTAGCATCGAGCGCTGTCCTTTGATCTCCAGTCGGACCTCATCCGTACTTAATGAAGTAAGCACATAGCTGTTACTGTCTAATCCATAAGGTTGAACAGGCACCGTACGTTCCACAACCTTGTTGGTCGTCCCTGTTGTAATCGTAGGGGTGGTTGGTACTTCATCCAGATGAATCATGAACCAGAGCAGCAGGCTCACCGCAAGCGCAAGTATTTTGGCAAAGTTATTATTGTTAAACCACTTATCCATTGTTACGTCCTCCCTTCCGTTTCCAGAAGGTTGTCCAGCCATTCTTTTTCAGATTGGATGTAGGGCGCAACTCCTCATACAGTTTGGCAATCAGCGATTCTTCCTTAATATCACGAACGACCTGTCCATTCATTGCCAGTGACACTTGTCCTGTCTCCTCGGAGACAACCAGACAGATCGCATCTGCAACTTCGGTAATCCCGATTGCTGCACGGTGACGTGTTCCCAATTCCTTACTGATAAAAGGATTCTCTGATAATGGCAAATAACAAGCTGCCGCCGAAATCTGTTTTCCCTGTATAATAACGGCTCCATCATGGAGCGGTGTATTTGGAATAAAGATGTTAATCATCAGCTCCGAGCTGACCAGAGAGTGCATCTTAATGCCCGATTCCGTGTAATCGTTCAGACCCGTTTCACGTTCAAATACGACCAAAGCGCCAATTTTACGCCGTGACAAATAATTAACTGACTTGATAATCTCACCAATTAACACCGTTAATTCTTCATCACTCGCTGCCGCTGAACGTCCAAACAGCTTACCTCGTCCCAATTGCTCCAGACCACGACGCAGTTCAGGCTGAAAGATAATGAATACCGCAACAACACCAAACGTAAACATCTGGTTCATTAACCATTTGAGCGTATACAGGTTTAACCACGTACTTAATGCCCAGATCAATACAAGGAACAGAATCCCTTTTAGGAGCTGAACCGCACGTGTCCCCCGCACAAGCAAAATCAGTTTGTACATAATATAGGTAACGATCAATATATCGATAACGTCCTTAATGGACTCTGTCCACGTTAAGTCAGCAAAATAATTCATAAGCCAGCCCCCGCTATCCCCATTGATGAGTAAACCCTGATCTCATATTAACCCATTAGGATTTTATATAATCCTTTGTCTCCGCATTTTTGCATCATTTGATTTGTGCAAAATGCTTATCTATATGTAGTAGTATGTTCTCTTTAGTATCTAGGTTATAACGTTAACGTTCAGGTTGCAAGTTACGGCAGTCTCAAACTGCACATAAACATCACATTTACCATGAATTACAAAGTTTGCGTATAAAAAAAGAGTACCCCATGCAATCTGGAGGTACCCTGCTTGGTATATACCATTGAAGATTTTACCCTGTTCTAGCGATAAGCTACTTCATTTACCATATTGGTTATTTTGTACCAGAACCAGTCCAGCGCCTGATCAATACTTTTCACCTGACCTGAAATATGCGCCGTTGAAGCCTGAAACAGTTGTCCGTCGATAACCGTCAGATTGCCGTTCACATCACCATATACTTGTGCGGTTCCATTTTCTATCGTAAGATCGCCAGCAATTGACTTACCTTCAGGAACAATAACCGTGTTACCCTGAATCACGATCTGGTCCAGATTATTTCCCTTAACAACCATTTCGTTATTCTGATTCCAGAAATTCAAGGCGCTAAAGAGCATCACGACCAAAAAGAAGGCTGCCGCCGTCAGCGCGGGATGTCCTTTGACCCATTTGAGCCATGCTTGCTGTCTCTTGGGCTGGGGCAGAGCATTCATAATTCGATTGGTCAGCTCATCAGAGGCAGACGGTGAATAGTGTTTCATGGCAAAGAGTAACATTTCCGTCTGTTCCAACTCTTTAAAGCGCATGCGACAATCCGGACAGATCACAAGGTGACTTTTCAGTTCAACCTTCTGGGCCGGGGACAACGACTCATCCAAACATTCATGCATTAAAGAGACGGCCGAGTTGCAATCCATATGAGAGCCAATCCTTTCTTAAATCACTTAGTCCATGTGCCATTAAAAAGCACGCATAAGACTTGCATACATTACATACGCATCCGTTTCGGATATGTTTCAAATAATTTCGCCCATATTTAAAGGCGTTTAATATTTATAACTTATACTCCAATTTTTTACGTAGAAAATCACGGCCCCGATGAACGCGTGTCTTGATCGTTGTTACGGGCATACCTGTCACGTCACTGATTTCCTGTAGCGACAAGTCCTGTAAATATCTCAGAATCATAACGGACTTATACTTGGCTGGCAAACTGTCAATGGCCTCACGAATGAGTGTCTGCGTTTCTGACAGGAGTGCTTCACTCTCCGGTGTACGATCATCACTCGGGAGCATCGCATAACCATCAGATCCTTCCTGGTCATTCAGTTCAGCATCCAAAGAGTATGAAGGTTTCTTTCTGCGCAGTCGGTCAATACACAGATTCGTTGCGATCCGGTAGATCCAGGTTGAGAACTTCTGGTTCGGATCGTACTTCTCCATATTACGAAACACACGCAAAAACGTCTCCTGCACAACGTCTTCAGCTTCATGACGATTGTTCAGCATCCTGTATGCCAAATGAAATAGCTTGTCCTTATATAGTTCAACGATTTCTGCGAAGGCTCTCTGGTCGCCCTTGAGCACCAGTTTCACAAGCCTGTTCTCCAAATTGTCCACCCTTATTCCCCCAGACATGCTGATGGGTCTTCCGTCTTCTGATACCCGTCCACACTTGTAATTCACCAATCAAATCGTAAATCAACTTTGGTCAAAAATCAAGACTGTATGACAAATATCCGCCAAAAACAGTAAAAACGGGAACTCCCGCAGGAGTCCCGTTTCATCTCTCACTCCGTAGAGCAGAGAATGGAGCTTTTATTCAACAAAGTAATGGGTACTTTGTTACATATAATTATTCAAAATGCAGCAGTTCAATCATCAACCTGTGTTACGCAGTCCTGCAGCAATGCCGTTGATTGTCAGCAACACTTCTCTGAGCAGTTCCGTATCATCCTCACCACGTTCACGCATATCTCTGAGCTCGCTCAGAAGTTGAACCTGCATGTAGGACAACGGATCTACATAAGGGTTACGAAGACGAATGGATTCTTGAATAACCGGTACATCATCCAGAATTTCAGCTTCACCGGTAATTTTAAGAATCAGCTCTTTTGTGAGCTTGAATTCGGCTTCGATCTGACCGTAGATGCGATCACGGGCTTCTTTGTTCGAAGTCATGGCTGAATATTCTTTAGCAATCACCAGATCTGCCTTGGCTACCGCCATCTGTACCGTATCAATTAATGTACGGAAGAATGGGAAGCTTGCATACATTTCTTTCAGGACAACCAGATTTTCCTCTTTATCCTGATAGTAACTTTGCAATCCTGTTCCTGCCGCATACCATGCCGGAAGCAGATAACGGCTTTGCGTCCATGCAAATACCCAAGGAATTGCTCTCAGATCTTCGAACTTGTCGCTACCTTTCCGCTTGGACGGACGTGAACCAATATTCAGTTCACCCACCTCTGGAAGCGGTGTGGATTCCTTGAAGAAGGTAAAGAAGTCTGGATCACGGAAAATCAGATCCTGATATTTCGTCAGGGATACTTCCGAAATCTCTTTGATGATGCTGTCCCAATGGCGTTCGGATGCTGACTCTTGCGGCTCAAGACCATTCAGTGCTGCTGTAATCAAAGCAGAAGTTGCCTGCTCCAGACTACGGTATGCGATCCCTTTAAGGGAGTAACGGGAAGAAATAACCTCTCCCTGCTCCGTAATCTTGATGCCCCCACCAATGGTATGCGGTGGTTGAGCAAGAATACTGCGGTTAAGCGGCATGCCGCCACGTCCAAGAGCCCCACCACGTCCATGGAAGAACTTCAGCTTAACGCCGTGTTCATTCCCTACAGCCGTAATAGCATTCATCGCTACGCGCAGTTCCCAGTTGGCAGTAACCACGCCGCCATCCTTGTTACTGTCGGAATAACCTAGCATGATTTCATGCAGTTCATTCCGTCCTTTTACGCTTGCGCGGTATACAGGAAGGTTGAACAGCTTCTGCATAATGTCCGAAGCCGCATGAAGATCATCAATCGTTTCAAACAGTGGTACCGCTTGAAGTGTAGATACAACGTCACCGTTGTGACCTTTGGTGAATAAGCCCACTTCCTTGGCAAATACCATGACTTCCAGCAAGTCACTTGCGCCCTGCGTCATACTGATCAGGTAACTTGTGATACAGCCGGTCCCAAATTCGTTCTGGGCACGCTTAATGGTACGGAAGACATCCAGACACTCTTTGGTTCCCTCCGTGTATTGGTGATAAGGAGAAGTAAGAGGACGCGGATCATCCAGCAAACGAGCAAGCAGATCGATTTTACCGTCTTCAGTTAGACGCGCATAATCTTCTACAATGTTCATTTTCGCCAAAATCTCCGACATCGCATTTTCATGTTCCTGACTGTGCTGACGCACATCCAATGCTGCGGTATGGAAACCAAACAACTCGACTTGACGAATCATTTTGCGAATAGTTGTATCCGCTACGTAATCGGCAAAATGATGGCGCAGACTTCGATCAATAATCATCAGATCATCAATCAAATCCTGAGCACTATGATAACGGTCAGCCTGACCTAATTTGTTCTCATCCAGTACATTGTTCAACTTGGCAATCATATAGGCCAATTTGATGCGATATGGCTCTTTTTCATTTCGCCACATATCCACCTTTTTCAACGTTACACAACTACGGTCCTGCTCAATAGACTGCACCAGCTCATCCGATACGTGGATGATGTTCGTGCTGAAGCTGAGATGGCCCATAAGTTCAATCATAATCCGTTGGTATTCACGCAAAGCGAGCTTGCGTTGCATCAACAACGTCTGCCATGTTACATCTGAAGTTACCGAAGGATTTCCATCCCGGTCTCCACCGATCCAGGAACCGAACCGCAAATACGTCGGCACATGCCAGTCATGGTCAGGATAAAATTTGTTCAGGCAGCGTTCCAGCTCCTGATATACATCCGGAAGTACGTGGAACAACGTTTCATGAAAGTAATACATCCCGTTCCGCACTTCATCGAGTACAGTCGGTTTGCGGTCGCGGAGTTCATCTGTCTGCCAAAGTGTAATAACCTCATTCAGCAGTTTCTCACGCAACTGTTCACGTTCACGCAACGTCAGCGTAGGATTATCAAGTAGCATGACATCTTCGGATATCCGTTTATGGATGTCCAGAATAACCCGGCGCATGGCTTCAGTTGGGTGAGCTGTCATAACAAGTTCCAACGACAAATCGTCGAGAATCTCTTCCACCTCTGTATGAGACAGTCCACGTTCCTTAAGATCCTGTACTGCTTTCTCAATCGATCCTGGCTGCACAGCGTCCCCTGCAGAACGTTCATAATCCCGTTTACGCCGGATCCGATGGTTTTGTTCAGCAATATTAACTAATTGAAAATAAATAGCGAAAGCCCGAATAACCTGGTGACGATTGTCCGAGTCTAATTCCTGGATCATCGTTTTGAACTCTGCATAGAGTTCTGGCAGAAATTCTGCACGCAACGATTTGCTCGTTTCCCGAATCTTCTCAACGATATCTAGAAGCTCCGTGCCGCCTTGATGGACAAGAACTTCTCCGAGTATATTGCCCAGGAACCGCACGTCTCGCCGAAGCAGGTTGTTGGATTGGCTTTTGCTGGCGGTTACCATAGTTTCAGTCATGCTTATCCTCCCATCTGATCGTTCCATTCGTACACGTAAATTTGACACCTTCATAACATCATACAATAAAATGGTACGAAAATCTTTATTTTTCTATTAGAAAAAATGGGGATTATCCCCGATTTACAGCACAAAAACACGCTTTTTTATTCATTTTCTTGTTCTGCTTCAATTAATGGTCATATACTGTCGCATGATACCTTTTTCACGTACTTTAGATAAATCAAAAGTCTCATACCTATTCTTAAAAACTCATAAATATACAGTTCTTTTAGATATGATCCCATGTACCTGATATTAAGGTTAAACTGCATAATTTCATTATTTGAGAACAGATGATATACAAAGAAACATGACCGGCAAAGCAAGCTTTTGTATACTTTACCACAGTGACGCAATAAATTAAAGATGTAATTATAAATTTCTTCCCACGACAAGTCTGCTTATTAGGGGAGGTTCTTATGTATGTACCTAACCTACTGTAAACGTAGGGATATCTTAACAGACCATTTCTACATAATGTTCTTAGCTTTTTGGGCAGATTAATCTGTAGCTCTTACTAAAAAGGAGGAATCCAAATGATGAAAAAAGGTACAACAATTATTGCTTCCGTGCTTCTGGTGGCCGCGATGGCTGGCCCTGCTGCTGCTGATGGTCAAATGTCCAAAGGAATGGATACCAACACTAATGGATCACGTGTCCGGTCTTATCAGGACACCAACTACATGGATCGCACAAACACTAATTCCAACATGAATATGAACATGGATGGAAACTACCGCAACAATGGTGACTATCGTACCAACAGTGTTCGTGCTAACGCCACAACAACCAACCGTGACAACGGCATGGATTGGGGCTGGCTTGGTTTGCTAGGGCTGCTTGGATTAGCGGGCATGCGTAAAAGAGTGACGGATCACAACGAACGTTAAATTGTAATCACGTCACTATACAATAGCTGCTATGTCTTAGAAGCAGCTCATCCACAGAGATAAACAGAAGAGCCAAGACCCCTTCACTATTGAAATAGGGAGGTCTTGGCTCTTTTTTTAAACAAACCTGTACTGTTTCTTACATAAAATATTATATAAAATAACTGCTAATTCTTACGTTAATAAAAATGAAAGAGCCTCTGCATCTGCAAAGGCTCTTTCATTATATCCTGTAAGCGGGTGATGGGAATCGAACCCACGCTATTAGCTTGGAAGGCTAAAGTTCTACCATTGAACTACACCCGCATAAACAAAAATCGGGATGACACGATTTGAACATGCGACCCCCTGGTCCCAAACCAGGTGCTCTACCAAGCTGAGCTACATCCCGATACTAAAAAAATAATGGCGCGCCCTGAGAGATTCGAACTCCCGGCCTTTTGATTCGTAGTCAAACGCTCTATCCAGCTGAGCTAAGGGCGCAAAATATTGGAGCGGAAGACGGGAATCGAACCCGCGACCCTCGCCTTGGCAAGGCGATGCTCTACCGCTGAGCCACTTCCGCAAATAAAGGATGCGCGTGGAGGGACTTGAACCCCCACGTCAAAGACGCTAGATCCTAAGTCTAGTGCGTCTGCCAATTCCGCCACACGCGCATATGATGGTGAGTCATGAAGGGCTCGAACCTTCGACACCCTGATTAAAAGTCAGGTGCTCTACCAACTGAGCTAATGACTCATACTAAAATGGCTGGGGATATAGGATTTGAACCTATGCATGACGGAGTCAAAGTCCGTTGCCTTACCGCTTGGCTAATCCCCAATAAAAAATATGGTGGAGGCTGAGGGGATCGAACCCCCGACCCTCTGCTTGTAAGGCAGATGCTCTCCCAGCTGAGCTAAGCCTCCAACTATATGACCCGTAGGGGATTCGAACCCCTGTTACCTCCGTGAAAGGGAGGTGTCTTAACCCCTTGACCAACGGGCCCCATTTCCAAAGCTCTCAACCGGGATCGAACCGGTGACCTCATCCTTACCATGGATGCACTCTACCTACTGAGCTATGAGAGCGAATGGCTCCCCGAACAGGGCTCGAACCTGTGACAACTCGATTAACAGTCGAGTGCTCTACCAACTGAGCTATCAGGGAATAATATGCATTTGCAGGGCAAATGCAATTCATCGTACAACGTCCACATGCAGAGCCTGTTTTCTATGTATGATGAAAGAGTTCGCTTGGCGGCGTCCTACTCTCCCAGGACCCTGCGGTCCAAGTACCATCGGCGCTAGAGGGCTTAACGGTCGTGTTCGGGATGGGTACGTGTGGAACCCCTCCGCCATCGCCACCAAACGCGATTTGTCGAAGCATAGCTTCTTGAAATCAGATATGGAACTGAAAATCATACACACGTTCTGTGATGTACCAATTTTCATTTCAGAGATCATTCTCTGAAAACTAGATTCGAAACGAAACATGCGAATTACAACTTGCTATTGGATAAGCCCTCGACCGATTAGTACTGGTCAGCTCCATGCATTGCTGCACTTCCACCCCCAGCCTATCTACCTCGTCGTCTTCAAGGGGTCTTACATACTGGGAAATCTCATCTTGAGGGGGGCTTCACGCTTAGATGCTTTCAGCGTTTATCCCGTCCGTACATAGCTACCCAGCGGTGCTCCTGGCGGAACAACTGGTACACCAGCGGTACGTCCATCCCGGTCCTCTCGTACTAAGGACAGCTCCTCTCAAATTTCCTACGCCCACGACAGATAGGGACCGAACTGTCTCACGACGTTCTGAACCCAGCTCGCGTACCGCTTTAATGGGCGAACAGCCCAACCCTTGGGACCTACTTCAGCCCCAGGATGCGATGAGCCGACATCGAGGTGCCAAACCTCCCCGTCGATGTGGACTCTTGGGGGAGATAAGCCTGTTATCCCCAGGGTAGCTTTTATCCGTTGAGCGATGGCCCTTCCATGCGGTACCACCGGATCACTAAGCCCGACTTTCGTCCCTGCTCGACTTGTAGGTCTCGCAGTCAAGCTCCCTTATGCCTTTGCACTCTTCGAATGATTTCCAACCATTCTGAGGGAACCTTTGGGCGCCTCCGTTACTCTTTAGGAGGCGACCGCCCCAGTCAAACTGCCCACCTGACACTGTCCCCGCACCGGATTACGGTACCAGGTTAGAACCTAGATACGATCAGGGTGGTATCCCAACGTTGCCTCCACACAAGCTGGCGCTCATGCTTCAAAGGCTCCCACCTATCCTGTACAGATCGTACCCAAATTCAATATCAAGCTGCAGTAAAGCTCCATGGGGTCTTTCCGTCTTGTCGCGGGTAACCTGCATCTTCACAGGTATTAAAATTTCACCGGATCTCTCGTTGAGACAGCGCCCAAGTCGTTACGCCATTCGTGCGGGTCAGAATTTACCTGACAAGGAATTTCGCTACCTTAGGACCGTTATAGTTACGGCCGCCGTTTACTGGGGCTTCGGTTCACAGCTTCGGGATTACTCCCTAACCACTCCCCTTAACCTTCCAGCACCGGGCAGGCGTCAGCCCGTATACTTCGCCTTACGGCTTCGCACAGACCTGTGTTTTTGCTAAACAGTCGCTTGGGCCTTTTCACTGCGGCCCCCTCGTGCTATTCACACTACCGGGGCACCCCTTCTCCCGAAGTTACGGGGTCATTTTGCCGAGTTCCTTAACGAGAGTTCTTCCGCGCGCCTTAGAATACTCTTCTCGCCTACCTGTGTCGGTTTGCGGTACGGGCACCATCACCTGGCTAGAGGCTTTTCTTGGCAGTGTGAGATCATGACCTTCGCTACTATAATTTTCGCTCCCCATCACAGCTCAGCCTTACAATGTGCGGATTTGCCTACACATCAGCCTTACTGCTTAGACGGACATCCATCAGTCCGCGTCACTACCCTACTGCGTCCCCCCATTGCTCATAACGGCTTACGGTGGTACAGGAATTTCGACCTGTTGTCCTTCGACTACGCCTTTCGGCCTCGCCTTAGGTCCCGACTTACCCTGAGCGGACGAGCCTTCCTCAGGAACCCTTAGGCTTTCGGCGGATCAGATTCTCACTGATCTTTTCGTTACTCATACCGGCATTCTCACTTGTATAATGTCCAGCGCTCCTTACGGTACACCTTCAACCCTTATACAACGCTCCCCTACCCCTGATGCAAAGCATCAAGCCATAGCTTCGGTGGTGTGTTTAGCCCCGTTACATTTTCGGCGCAGAGTCACTCGACCAGTGAGCTATTACGCACTCTTTCAATGGTGGCTGCTTCTAAGCCAACATCCTGGTTGTCTGTGCAACTCCACATCCTTTCCCACTTAACACACACTTGGGGACCTTAGCTGATGGTCTGGGCTGTTTCCCTTTTGACAATGGATCTTAGCACTCACTGTCTGACTCCCGGAAGTAAGTCTATGGCATTCGGAGTTTGACTGAGCTTGGTAACCCTTGCGGGCCCCGCACCCAATCAGTGCTCTACCTCCACGACTCTGTTTTCCGAGGCTAGCCCTAAAGCTATTTCGGGGAGAACCAGCTATCTCCGAGTTCGATTGGAATTTCTCCGCTACCCCCACCTCATCCCCGCATTTTTCAACATGCGTGGGTTCGGGCCTCCAGTGCGTGTTACCGCACCTTCACCCTGGACAGGGGTAGATCACCCGGTTTCGGGTCTACGTCCACGTACTATGTCGCCCTATTCAGACTCGCTTTCGCTGCGGCTCCGGCTCTTCACCTTAACCTTGCACGGGAACGTAACTCGCCGGTTCATTCTACAAAAGGCACGCCATCACCCCTAAAACGGGCTCTGACTTTTTGTAAGCACACGGTTTCAGGTTCTATTTCACTCCCCTTCCGGGGTGCTTTTCACCTTTCCCTCACGGTACTGCTTCACTATCGGTCGCTAGGAAGTATTTAGCCTTGGCAGATGGTCCTGCCGGATTCATACGGGGTTTCACGTGCCCCGCACTACTCGGGATCCGTCTCGGAGGGAACAGACTTTCAACTACAGGGCTTTTACCTTCTTTGGCGGGCCTTTCCAGACCTCTTCGCTTAACCGGTTCCTTTGTAACTCCATGTGAGACGTCCCACAACCCCAAAGAGCAAGCTCTCTGGTTTGGGCTTCTCCGCGTTCGCTCGCCGCTACTGACGGAATCACTATTGTTTTCTCTTCCTCAGGGTACTTAGATGTTTCAGTTCCCCTGGTATGCCTCTACACAACCTATGTATTCAGTTGTGAGTAACTGGAAATTACCCCAGCTGGGTTTCCCCATTCGGACACCCCCGGATCAAAGCTTGCTTACAGCTCCCCGAGGCAGTTTCGTTGTTCGCCACGTCCTTCATCGGCTCCTAGCGCCTAGGCATCCTCCGTGTGCTCTTAGTAGCTTAACCATTGCGCTTGTGTTCGAGCTGTCGCTTCCCTTGTTTTGGACTACGTCCAAAGCCAAAAGTCACTCCATTTCGATCACTCGCTCCAGCAATCTACCTTATAAACACTTCACTTGTTTACACAAGATCAGCTTAAAGGAATGTTCTAATTCGCGTTTGTTTCGTTTCGATATCTAGTTTTCAAAGAACAAACTTGTAATCATTTTTGGTGGAGCCAAGCGGGATCGAACCGCTGACCTCCTGCTTGCAAGGCAGGCGCTCTCCCAGCTGAGCTATGGCCCCATATAAAGTTTAAAGGTATAGATGGTGGGCCCTGGTGGACTCGAACCACCGGCCTCACCCTTATCAGAGGTGCGCTCTAACCAACTGAGCTAAGGGCCCACATTATATATACTATTTGAACCCAAAATGGGTTACGCTTGGCGGCGTTCTACTCTCCCAGGACCCTGCGGTCCAAGTACCATTGACGCTGAAGGGCTTAACGGTCGTGTTCGGGATGGGAACGTGTGGAACCCCTTCGCTATCGCCACCAAACGTTTGAGAGTTTGAGCTCTCAAAACTGAGCAACGAGTGAGTTGCTTGTGCTCTTCATTTCATCCACACCGAAGTGATGGACCAAAATGAATCGCTGTCGCAGGTTCTAAGAACCTGCTTATTTGAATGTTTCCGTTGCAGGAAACGATTCTCCATAGAAAGGAGGTGATCCAGCCGCACCTTCCGATACGGCTACCTTGTTACGACTTCACCCCAATCATCTATCCCACCTTCGGCGGCTGGCTCCTTGCGGTTACCCCACCGACTTCGGGTGTTATAAACTCTCGTGGTGTGACGGGCGGTGTGTACAAGACCCGGGAACGTATTCACCGCGGCATGCTGATCCGCGATTACTAGCAATTCCGACTTCATGCAGGCGAGTTGCAGCCTGCAATCCGAACTGAGACCGGCTTTGTTGGGATTGGCTCCATCTCGCGATTTCGCAGCCCGTTGTACCGGCCATTGTAGTACGTGTGTAGCCCAGGTCATAAGGGGCATGATGATTTGACGTCATCCCCACCTTCCTCCGGTTTGTCACCGGCAGTCTATCTAGAGTGCCCACCCGAAGTGCTGGCAACTAAATATAAGGGTTGCGCTCGTTGCGGGACTTAACCCAACATCTCACGACACGAGCTGACGACAACCATGCACCACCTGTCTCCTCTGTCCCGAAGGAAAGGTACATCTCTGTACCGGTCAGAGGGATGTCAAGACCTGGTAAGGTTCTTCGCGTTGCTTCGAATTAAACCACATACTCCACTGCTTGTGCGGGTCCCCGTCAATTCCTTTGAGTTTCAGTCTTGCGACCGTACTCCCCAGGCGGAGTGCTTAATGTGTTAACTTCGGCACCAAGGGTATCGAAACCCCTAACACCTAGCACTCATCGTTTACGGCGTGGACTACCAGGGTATCTAATCCTGTTTGCTCCCCACGCTTTCGCGCCTCAGCGTCAGTTACAGCCCAGAGAGTCGCCTTCGCCACTGGTGTTCCTCCACATATCTACGCATTTCACCGCTACACGTGGAATTCCACTCTCCTCTTCTGCACTCAAGTCACCCAGTTTCCAGTGCGATCCGGGGTTGAGCCCCGGGATTAAACACCAGACTTAAATGACCGCCTGCGCGCGCTTTACGCCCAATAATTCCGGACAACGCTTGCCCCCTACGTATTACCGCGGCTGCTGGCACGTAGTTAGCCGGGGCTTTCTTCTCAGGTACCGTCACCTTGAGAGCAGTTACTCTCCCAAGCGTTCTTCCCTGGCAACAGAGCTTTACGATCCGAAAACCTTCATCACTCACGCGGCATTGCTCCGTCAGGCTTTCGCCCATTGCGGAAGATTCCCTACTGCTGCCTCCCGTAGGAGTCTGGGCCGTGTCTCAGTCCCAGTGTGGCCGATCACCCTCTCAGGTCGGCTACGCATCGTCGCCTTGGTGAGCCGTTACCTCACCAACTAGCTAATGCGCCGCAGGCCCATCCCCAAGTGACAGATTGCTCCGTCTTTCCAGTTCTCTTCAGGCGAAGAAAACAATTATTCGGTATTAGCTACCGTTTCCGGTAGTTGTCCCAAACTTGAGGGCAGGTTGCCTACGTGTTACTCACCCGTCCGCCGCTAACCATCAGAGAAGCAAGCTTCTCTTCAAGTCCGCTCGACTTGCATGTATTAGGCATGCCGCCAGCGTTCGTCCTGAGCCAGGATCAAACTCTCCAATAAAGTATTGAAAAGAGCGATAAGCTCATTTTGAATCTGACGAGATTAAAAATCTCATTTGTGCTCCAGTCGATTCAAGCCAAGGCTTGTCTCAACTTTCGCGTTCATTCTGCAAGCAGAATGTTTACTCACTCGTTGTTCAGTTTTCAAAGATCAAACATTCAATTTAGTGCTGTTTTTCATGTTGTCGTCGTTTCAGCGGCGACTTTTATAATATATCATGTTGAAGTTCTCTTTGCAAGCATTATTTTTTCGATTATTTTCAATCGCATTATTTTCATGCTCGTTTCGGTGAACCGCTCCTAAAAAAGGAACGAAAATTAATTTACCATATGAAATTAGAAAGGTCAACCCTTTTTCGACAAAAAGTATGATCCCCTTAACAATTTCACATTCGCATGGTTCAGAGGTACAGCACCCGCTATTAAGAGCCGCACCTCACTTCCACTACTGTAAAACGAATATATGACCAGCTTCAGCATTATGGCTTCGACTTTTTCAGCTTCCCACCTCTTGCATACTTGGACAACTCTTTGGGCGGGGCAAAGCGTGCATACATGCGGAACACAGTCTTATATCGGCTCGCGATAGCATATTTGATCTCTTGGTCAAGACGATTATCACTCAGATCGAACAGCATTTCATCTAATTCTTTACGCAGCACATAGTCTAGTTCCTTGCATTCCTTCTCGTTAAACAACATACCCAGCATTAGAGTTCTCCTTTTTGTGCATAGCCTCTTTATCACACTTACACAAGTTTCATGCAACACCCCGTTCATTCGCTTTTGTGAGTGCTGCTGGAACCCGTTTTATTGTTATGGTCAACTTTCTGAAAATTTATGAATGCCAACCAGCACAAAATTTTATCCTCTCACCAGAGTATACGTAAGTGTGCTTTCGATGATGGCTGCAACAAGAAGCAAGATGACAACCCAGAAGGATGCCGTTAACGTCCTATTCATGAATGCTCTCCACCGGGTACCCATCGTATTTCTCTTATCACTTCCAAGTTGCCCAAGGCTTTTGATAACCAGACCACCAAACTTCAGTCCGAAGGCGCAAGCAATAATAATGACCGGAATCTCAATAATGCCATGCGGAAGTAAACCTTTAACCACAATGTCATAGAAGCTTGCTCCATAATTCATCGTGGTGTGCACAACAAATCCAAGGACCATCCCATTGATCAGCAGGAAGATGACAGGCAGAATTCCGAAGAATATACCGGCATAGATGACAAGTACACTTTTGATAGCATTATTGAAAAAGATAAACAGGAAGAAGTTCCACTGCACATTCCCCCCCTGTTCCAGCCGTTCACTGACTTCACGTAATCCTCCGATTTGGTTCAATAACAGTTCTTCCAGTGGCCCTGTACTCACCCATCCCGCCCCTATTCCTGCGGCAAACAAAACTATGGACCAGATTAATGCACTGCGAATGGCACCAAGATCTCTAAGAAATGTACTGAATTTTAACATAATAACCTCCTGTAGAATCTAAAATGATGGACAAACAAGGTTCCGTTACGAATAACTGGGCAGTACGAGCATACATTGGAGAGTAAACAAGCATTTCTTATGGGAGAGGGGCGCTTATTGAAATGAACTCGTTCTATGTATTTAGCGGCAAAAAGATTAAACGGTACCTGATTGTCCTCGTTGCTGCAATCTTTGCGATCGGTATTATCTATCTGGAGAGAGGCAATGTCTCCGTATTCTCGGAGGAAGCACCATCAGCCGTCTACAGCGTTCCAACCGAGAAGAAGGTAATCGCACTTACCTTTGACATTAGCTGGGGGGATAAACGGACAGAGCCGATTCTGAAAGTTCTTCAGGAGAATAAAGTGCAGAAGGCAACCTTTTTCCTTTCCTCCCCCTGGAGCAAGACACACCCCGAAATTGTTACTGCCATCAAAGAGGCAGGATATGAAATTGGTAGCCATGGTCATAGACATGAGAACTACAGCAGCCTGAGTGAGGAAGAAATTCGCAAAGAAATTTCGACAGCTCATAGCATTTTAACCGATTTAACGGGAAAAGAACCGAAATTACTACGTCTGCCCAACGGGGACTTTGACAAGCGAGTGCTTCAGGTAGCCAATAGTCTGAATTATCAGGTTGTGCAGTGGGATACCGACTCCTTGGATTGGAAAAACCCTGGTGTACAGACCATTGTTGATCGCGTGGTAAGCAAGGCCCATCCAGGGGACATCGTACTGCTGCATGCAAGCGATTCTTCCAAACAAACGCATGAAGCACTCCCTGTCATTATCGACAAATTGAAAAACCAGGGCTATGAATTCGTAACCGTGTCTGAGTTGCTTAACCATTCCAGTGTGGAAGGTAAGGAAGTTCGTGATCAAGCCAGCGGTCAATAATTGGTAGATTGCTTGGGCTACAGCTCAAATACGAGTGTAAAAGTTGAAAAGAGCTAACCAGGTTAGCTCTTTTTGGTATGTTTTTTATACAAAATGAATTCTATGCTCGGCTTTCTTTCAACTGTTCTGCCTTTCCACTTACATTCCGGTTCGTAGATACATCCACCAGCCTGTGCAATATCAGCATTTGGTATGCATTACATAGGAGCAAGGGAACCACAATAAATATGGTTGCCGCATTCACATCAATACGTAATACGCCGATCGTCTCCACTATGGTGACGGCAATCATGAAAAAGAGTGTAGGTACAAGCGCGGAGATATGAGTCAGCTTTACTTTAACGTAAGCGGTAACAATTGCAGCTGCCAAAATAATGATTCCCAACACAATATCCGATATACGCTCCCGGTCTCCCCCAACAAACAAACGTAAAAACATCACGTCAAGCAGGGCTAACACCGTCAGTACAATCTGCACGATCTGCCAACCGCGCTTTGGAAATACACCTTTACCCATATAATTCAATATCAGATATGCAAAGAAACCCATTTGTGAATACACGCTGATCATAACCCCTGATCCAAATAGGATCAAAAGATACAGAAGAAAATCATTTAATCCATTTGTTTTCTCCCCGTTCACCAGCATCATAATCAATCCTGTACCCAATGCTCCCGCGGCCCCAATAAGCAAGGCTGTCCAAAACAGGAAAAACCATCTACGTAAATTCAAAAGTTTTCCACCCCCGAGTGTTTATTTTACCAACCTTCTCAGCAAAAAACCATCATTGCTCAACATATTTCCCCCTTTCCCATCACATACTACATCCAGTATCTAATCAAGGAGGGATTGTACACATGAAACGGCCTTTGTGGCAGCTATGCTGTGTCGTACTGGGGCTATCCGTCATGCTTGCCGGCTGCGGTTCAGATCAGAGTTCTTCGCCTCCTCAGGGCAGTTATAAAGAGATGAAAACAATGGTTGTAGATATTTTGAAAAGTGACGAAGGCAAGAAAGCGGTGGAGGAAGCTCTTACAGGTCAAAGCTCATCCAGCGGAAGCAGCGGTTCTGAAGAAGGTGGCGGTTCGGGTGGTGCTTCGGGATCCATTGGTATGAAAATGTTAATGCCTGTGCAATCTTCGGAACAAATACGTATTGCAGTAAAAGATACCATCACAGCTCCCGAATATAAGAAGGAATTCGAAAAGATCATGACTGATCCGCAGTTTGCGGGTGAATTTGCCAAAGCGATCAACGCACAAAGTAAACAACTTCATATGCAATTGATTAAAGATCCCACATATCAAAAGTCTGTTGAAGACATCATGAAGTCACCTGAGGTATCCAAGATGTTCATGGATTTGACGAAGACTCCGGATTATCGCAAACAGACGATGACTGTCATGCAGGAAGTGATGCAAAATCCGTTGTTCCGCATGGAAGTACTCACTTTGCTCAAGAAGGTAGTGCAGGACGAATTGCAACCCAAAGTAGAAAGTGGCGGACAAAAAGGGCAAGAGCAAGGTGGACAGCAAGACGGTCAGGGCGAAGGTGGTGGTGGTGGTGATGGCGGAGATGGTGGAAGCAGTGGAGATTCGGGCGGCGGATCATAAACAGTAGGTGTTAATACGCACCAAAGATACTGAAAAGCCTGCATCCAAATGGACGCAGGCTTTTATTGTATTTATAACACTCATACCATTAGAATTTGGATTCAATGGACCGGGCAACTTCATCGTAGATAGCCCCTATACGGGAATCTGCTTTGTAAACCGAAGGTGAGAAATCAGGCTCGGAAGGATGATTATCCGGCGTGCCTAATGGAATCTGGGCAAGCAGGCTTGTATGCAGACTTTCCGCAAGTCTCCCCCCGCCACCACGACCAAAGACATAATCTTTCTCTCCGCAACTGCCACACTCATAATAAGCCATATTCTCAACAACACCGAGCAACTCATGATCGGTCTGAATGGCCATCGCACCCGCTCGGGCTGCGACAAAAGCTGCCGTTGCATGCGGCGTGGTAACGATGATTTCCTTACTCTGTGGCAACATCTGATGCACATCCAAAGCAACATCTCCCGTACCTGGTGGCAAATCCAGTAATACATAATCCAATTCGCCCCACTGGACATCCGTAAAGAATTGACGCAGCATCCGACCTAGCATGGGTCCACGCCAGATTACCGGGTTGTTCTCCCGAATAAAGAAGCCCATCGACATGACTTTGACGCCAAAACGTTCAACTGGTTGAATAACACCATCTTCAACGACCGGATATTCTTCAATCCCCATCATGTCGGGTACACTGAAGCCATAGATATCCGCATCAATTAAGCCTACTTTTTTACCTTGACGTGCCAAGGCTACAGCGAGATTAACGGTTACCGTTGATTTACCAACGCCACCTTTACCACTGGCCACAGCAATAAAACGAACACCTGATTCAGGACTTAACAGCTCATGTCCATCCAGACCCGCTGCGTGACCTTTTACGAGCACTTCGTCCCGATCTGGCTCATTATCGGGTTGTCCCATATTCAGGCTCTCACGATCATGCTCAGAAGCTGCACGTACACGAATATGTACATCCTTCATTCCGTGCTGGGACAACAGATTACGCGCTGCATCACTCAAGGCTGTTGTATCCTCAGGTCGATTTTCCAGTGTCACTATGGTCAGAGCCACATGATTTTCTTTCACCATAATATCTCGAACCCATTCCAGTTCGGTCAGACTTACTCCCAATTGCGGTTCTTGTAATGGCTGTAATAGTTCAAGTATCTGTTCTTTTGATAACATCAGACAGCACCTCAGCTTTATCTATTGGCATGTAATTAGGTATGCTGATCCAATTATATCATTACCTTTCTTGTTCTGACTAACTTTTAGGCCGTTCTCCTGAGGAATATCTGAGAATTCCATTATAGATTGAAGCAGCTACCTTGCGCTGATAAGCTTCGTCGGCAAGCATACGTGCCTCTTCCGGATGAGAAAGGAAACCCACTTCTACCAGCGCTGAAGGGATCTTCAGAGCCTGTAACAGATAAACCGTATTCACCGTTTTGGCGATTCGATCTGTATTCTCCAGATTACGAACCATCTCTTGTTGAAGCAGATTAGCCAAACCTTCGTTATCCGGATGGTTAGTTGTATAGAAAACCTGAGCTCCACTCCATCGGTTGGAAGGGACACTGTTCATGTGAATGCTAATAAAGAGATCTGCTTGCTTATCCTCTATCCGCCGTACTCTTTGTTTCAGATCTTCCGTCTTGCGTTTGGAGTACCCCTTGGTGTCCGATTCCGCCAAATCAGTGTCTATTTCTCGTGTCATCACCACTAAGGCCCCTGCCTGTTGCAAATAATCTCTCACATACAGGGCGATAGACAGGTTGATATCTTTTTCAATAACCCCCTGTTTACTTACCGCTCCTCCATCTGGACCTCCGTGTCCTGCATCAATGGCAATGACTTTACCCGCCATCGGCAAACTCCAATAACCTGAAGTCTTAGCGGACGGCAGTTCATAGGACATTACCGCCACTAACATGGCCAGCAGACAGAGACTCAGCATGACCCTTTTGATTGTTTTTAGCCTAACCCAGACTACAAAGTGTTTCCCCATATTTTTACGCATAAAAAAACCACCTCGTCCCTATAAATGACTCTAATCATCTATATGGGACAAGATGGACAAATATACCGCTAGGACCGGACTTGCTCCGCCATTCCTTCAATCAGCACCTCAGCTACTTCAGGACGTGTAAATTCAGGTGGAGGGCACTGGCCGTCACGGAGCAACCCGCGTACTTTGGTGCCGGAAAGCGCCATATGATGTTCTTTATCATGTGGGCAAGTTTTGCTGGATGCCATGTTTCCACATTTAGTACAGAAGAAACTATGTTCGAAGAACAACGGAGTGATCCCCAGTTCCTCTGCTGTAAAGTTAGTAAAGATCTCCTGTGCTTCATATGTTCCATAATAATCACCAACACCCGCATGGTCACGACCAACAATAAAGTGGGTACACCCATAATTTTTACGAACCATCGCATGAAAAATAGCTTCACGTGGACCGGCATACCGCATGGCTGCGGGGAACACACCAAGAAACGCACGATCAGCCGGGTAATAGTTCTCCAGTAATACCAGATAACTCTTCATCCGAACATCTGCGGGAACATCGTCCGACTTCGTCTCTCCAACAAGTGGATTCAGGAAGAGTGCGTCTACAATCTCCATAGCGCTCTTCTGGATGTACTCATGTGCCCGATGGACCGGATTACGTGTCTGAAAACCAACTACCGTCTTCCAACCCTTCTCCTGAAAAATCTTCCGGGTATCTGCAGGATCATAATAAAATTCTTCGAATTTCGCAGGTTTTGGACGGTTCAACACTTGGATTGGACCTCCTACGTATGTTGCAGGACGCTCCAACAGTTTTTTAACACCCGGGTGCTCGGGATCATCTGTTTTGAATACACGCCGGGCTTCTTCACCCTGATCCACCTGGTATATACTTTGGACTTCGAGCAGTCCATAAGTGACTCCATCTTGATCACCAACAAGTTTCACACGTTCACCAATTTGGAGGGATGCGGCTTGTTTATCGTCAACAGCAAGTGTGATTGGTATACTCCAGACTGTTCCATCCGCGAGACGCATGCGAGACACCACCGAAAGGTAATCTTCCTCATTCAAGAAACCTTCAAGTGGTGAGAACGCACCTACACCAATTAGATCCAAATCTGATATCGTCCAGGTATTAATAAGCAAAGTAGATAAGTTTTTACTGTCTTGCAGCAATTGCTCCCGTTCTTCTCCTTGTACGATACGCTGAACCAACGTACCTCCATGAGGCAGAATCGATGTCATCTTGTCAGCTCCTTGTATATCTATTATTTATGAAGGCCACATTCCGTTTTATCATTACCAGACCAGCGTCCGGCACGTGGGTCCTCTCCAGGCATAACTTGACGTGTGCAATGCTCACAACCAATACTTGGGTAGTTCTGATCATGAAGAGGGTTATATACAACGTTATTGTCACGAATATATTGCCATACATCCTCCGTCGTCCAGTGCGCAATTGGATTAAACTTCATCAGACCGAATTTAGAATCATATTCAACCTTTTTCGAGTTGGCACGAGTTGGTGCTTGATCTCTACGAATACCTGTAATCCATGCATCATACTGAGAAAGAATACGTGTTAACGGTTCGACTTTGCGAATGTTACAGCACCCGTTGGGATCAGACTTCCACAACTCTTCACCGTGTTGTGCTGCCTGTTCTTCCGGAGTAATCTTAGGTGACACGCGTACAAATTCAAGATTGTAGTTCTCCTGCATCTTATCACGTGTTTCGTATGTTTCTTTAAAGTGAAAATCTGTATCCAGATAAAAAATATCCGTGGATGGGCTGATCTTCTGCAACATATCTACAAGTACAACATCTTCTGCACCAAAGCTGCATGCAAAAGTGATATTTGGGAATGTTTCAATAGCATACCGAATAATATCCTCTGGACTCGCGTGTTCCAGTTCCTCTGCCTTCGTCCGTGCCAAATCTTCTTTCTCCAACAAGTTCATCTGTGAATTTCCCCCATTCTGCATTTCAATACACCTTAAAGCCGACTAATCTAATATGAATTATGTTTAGTATAAATCTTTCATTGCGGATGTCAATGCCTGCCATATGGTAAAATAAATCATTTTTTGATCATTTTTTATCGTCGCACTTACACAATATTTTGGTTCAATTTATCCATTCCTCTGTTAATGAGATAAAAACAATGATGTTGGCCCAGGTCATTAGGATGGTGAAAAAACATCTCTTAGCCTTGGAAACCTTTGCTGTTACTGTGTTTGGACAGCAAAGAACAGCATCAAAAAATCACTGGGCGACTGAAGATGAAGGAAGAAAAGCTAAAGTTTTAAGAGGAGCAGCATTGCGACTTTTAGCGGTTGATATGTAAGGGACTTTTATCGTTTCCATAAGAAATACTGATGAGACTTACAGTAAAGAATAAAGTGCAAAAACAGTAAGCCGAGTACATTCAAGAAATCCCGCGTGAGTTCGAAGCGATGATTTTATAGGAGCTGTTATAGAATGTGTGGTGAGCGATGGGTATGAGCATATTCAAAGATCTAAACGATCAGAGGGTTTCAGTATGATGTAGATGTATTAACGTACATATTATAGGACTGTATTGAGGGAAATTAAGAGAACATTGAAATGGCATTGAAGGAAATAAGCAAGCATGGGGAGAGACATCAGAGCTACCACACAAACTAATATAATATATGGCGTAATAGTCATGAATATATAAAAAAGCCTTTGACCGAGGCCAAAGGCTTTTAATATTAACGTTTGGAGAACTGAGGTGCGCGACGAGCCGCTTTAAGACCGTATTTTTTACGCTCTTTCATACGTGGGTCACGAGTCAGGAATCCTGCTTTTTTCAGGGATGCACGGTATTCCGGATCTGCTTTGAGCAAAGCGCGGGAGATACCATGACGGATTGCACCGGCTTGACCGGAGATTCCGCCACCATGAGCAATAACAAGAACGTCATAGTTGTTGAGCGTTTCTGTCAAGTTCAGTGGTTGTTTTACGATCAGTTTGAGTGTTTCCAAACCGAAGTATTCATTAATATCACGTTTATTGATGACAATGCGTCCTTCACCCGGTACAAGGCGAACACGTGCTACCGAATGTTTACGACGACCTGTCCCATAGTATTGTACTTGTGCCATGAAACTGTCCTCCTTTTAATTAACCGCGAAGTTCGTAAACTTCTGGTTTTTGTGCTGCATGTGGATGCTCAGTGCCTCTGTACGCTTTAAGTCTCAACTTCATTTTCTCGCCCATGCGAGTTTTAGGAAGCATACCGCGAACAGCCAATTCCAACATACGCTCAGGTTTGTTTTTAACCATCTCTTCAGCTGTAGTTACTTTCAAACCACCTGGGTGCATTGAGTGACGGTAGTATTTTTTACCTTGCATTTTCTTACCAGTCAATACGATTTTCTCAGCATTGATGATAACAACGAAATCGCCAGTGTCCACATGTGGAGTGAATTGTGGCTTGTGTTTGCCGCGAATCAAAGCTGCTGCTTCGCTCGCCAAACGTCCGAGGGTTTTGCCTTCAGCATCAATGATGTGCCATTGGCGCTCAACTTCGTTAGGCTTCGCCATGTACGTAGTACGCATGAAAAGTTCCTCCTTAAAATGTTCAAAATCATCATTTTCATTTATCTTCGTTCGTTAAGTTATAACTTTAGGTGTTGATGGATTGTAAATTTGATGTGAACCTCTTAATTGGGGCTGTGGGAAAGCCATTAAGAAAACACAACTTTTATATTACATGATAGGCGATTAAATCGCAAGTGTTAATTAAGCTTTTCACTCACCAAATTTAATCTTTTTTGTATTCAAGATCCCAGAGCATTAAACCGCAGCTAACTGCAGTAGGTCCTGCAGCAGATCGATTACATGCAGCAATCATATTTGGTACATCAGAGGCTTTCCGTTTGCCCTCTCCGATCTCCAGCAGTGTCCCTACAATGATACGAACCATATGCTGCAAGAAGCCGTTACCACTCACATAAATGTGAATGACACCCTGATCGCGCGGATGGTCTCTGCACATTGATCGGTCCACTTCCATCCATGCTTCATACACCGAACGGACATGATTCTCTTTCTGAGACTTGCGTGAAGCAAAAGAGGTGAAATCATACGTCCCTATGAAATGTCGTAAGCCCTCCTGCATTGCCATAATATCAAGCTTCGCATGATGATGATATTGCAGTCTTCTGTTGAATACATCCGGAAATTGATTCGCATTGACTGTATAACGATACGTTTTCTTTTTCGCTGCATAGCGAGAATGAAAATCAGCCGAAACTTCAATCGCATCAATAACAACAATATCGGAGGGTAATCTGGAGTTGAGTGCAATACACCAACGTTCAATCGGGATCTGGGACTCCGTAGGAAAATTGAAGATTTGTCTGCGGGCGTGAACACCTGCATCTGTTCGGCCTGAACCTGTAATTTTAACCTTCTCACCGGTTAAAGCACGAATCGCATCTTCAAGATGATCCTGAATGGTATTCCCACCCGGCTGTACTTGGAAGCCGAAATAGGCAGTGCCATCATAAGTTAATGTCATACATAAGTTCCGCATTATTACCACACCTTTGTTCCATACTATACATATCCCTATCCCGAACAGCAAAAGAAGCCCCTTACGGAGCTTCTATTACAGCACGAATTCCGAAATGAAGAGAAAAAAAGGGTTAATCCAGAATCGTTGATTCTGTCCCCTTTCCTCATCTCATCTGTTTTACGCGCGGTCTACCAGTTCCAAGTAAACCATTGGCGCTGCGTCACCACGACGAGGTCCCAGTTTCAAGATACGAGTGTATCCACCTGGACGCTCAGCGTAACGACCGGACAATTCGCTAAACAGTTTTTGGATTGCATCTTGCTCACCATCGATAGTTTCGCGGCGAACATAAGCTGCCACTTGGCGACGGGCATGAAGATCTCCCTTTTTCGCTTTAGTGATCAGTTTTTCAGCAATAGAGCGAACCTCTTTTGCTTTCGCTTCAGTTGTCTGAATGCGTTCGTATAAGAACAGGTCGGTTACCAGGTCACGGAACAAAGCTTTACGTGCGCTGGAATTACGGCCCAACTTTTGGTATGCCATTGTTTTCCCTCCTTCACTTCAAGCACTCGGCTGTCTATTCTTCTGTACGTAGTCCCAAACCAAGTTCCTCAAGCTTCTCTTGAACTTCTTCCAAAGACTTGCGTCCGAGGTTGCGGACTTTCATCATGTCTTCTTCCGTTTTCGTAGTCAGCTCTTGCACGGTATTAATACCAGCACGTTTGAGGCAGTTGTAGGAACGAACAGAGAGATCCAGCTCTTCGATCGTCATTTCGAGTACTTTTTCTTTTTTGTCTTCTTCTTTTTCGACCATGATCTCTGCATCTTTCGCTTCGTCTGTAAGACCCACGAAGAGCATCAAATGCTCAGTCAAAATTTTAGCGCCGAGGCTTACAGCCTCTTCAGGACGAATACTTCCATCAGTCCAAACTTCCAACGTGAGCTTGTCATAGTTGGTCACTTGACCGACACGCGTATTTTCCACAGCGTAGTTAACGCGACTGATCGGGGTGAAGATGGAATCGACTGGGATGACGCCGATCGGCTGGTCATCGCGTTTATTCCGATCTGCCTGGACGTAGCCGCGACCGCGATTGGCAAAAATACGCATGTGAAGTCTCGAACCTGGTCCGAGCGTAGCAATGTGCAAATCCGGATTAAGGATTTCAACATCGGAGTCAGCACGGATATCTCCAGCCGTAATTGCTCCTTCGCCTTCAGCATCAATCTCGAGCACTTTCTCCTCGTCTGAATGAATCTTAAGCGACAAAGCTTTCAGGTTAAGAATAACCTCCGTTACATCTTCCATTACGCCAGGAACTGTAGCAAATTCATGCAGAACGCCATCGATTTGAACCGAAGACACTGCCGCACCCGGCAGTGACGAGAGCAAGATTCGGCGAAGCGAGTTTCCAAGCGTCGTACCGTATCCGCGCTCAAGCGGTTCTACTACGAATTTCCCATAGGTGCCATCATCGTTGACGTCTACCGTCTCAATTTTCGGCTTTTCGATTTCAATCACTGCAATACCCCTCCTTCAAAACGTCGGTCCTCTATGAAACATTTACCTTCTCTTGCGAAAACATGTAGTAGTATGCCTAAACAACCATTATTAGCAGATTGTGCCGGAAATATACCACACGCAGGGGCAAATCTCATTAGACACGACGACGTTTTGGAGGACGGCATCCGTTATGCGGGACTGGAGTTACGTCTTTGATCAGGTTAACTTCAAGACCAGCAGCTTGCAAAGAGCGGATCGCTGCTTCACGGCCTGCGCCTGGTCCTTTAACCATAACCTCAACGGCTTTCATCCCATGTTCCATTGCAGCTTTGGCAGCAGTCTCAGCAGCCATTTGTGCAGCAAACGGAGTCGATTTACGGGAACCTCTGAATCCGAGGCCGCCGGAGCTTGCCCACGAAATTGCATTACCGTGAGGATCCGTAATAGTAACGATAGTGTTATTGAAAGTGGAACGGATATGTGCCACGCCAGATTCAATATTCTTACGGTCACGACGTTTAGTACGTACGACTTTTTTCGGTTTAGCCATTTTCTCTTATCCCCCCTTATTATTTCTTCTTGTTCGCTACTGTACGACGAGGACCTTTACGAGTACGAGCATTCGTTTTCGTACGTTGTCCACGAACAGGCAGACCACGACGATGACGAACTCCACGGTAACAACCGATCTCCGTCAAACGTTTAATATTCAAAGAGATTTCTCGACGCAGGTCACCTTCTACTTTGACCTCTTTATCGATACTTTCACGCAATTTGCTGACTTCATCTTCCGTCAAATCACGAACACGAGTGTCCGGATTGATGCCTGTTGTGCTCAGAATTTTCTGGGAAGTCGTTTTACCGATTCCGAAAATATAAGTCAAGGCGATCTCAACGCGCTTATCACGTGGCAAATCCACACCAGATATACGTGCCATTTTACGCTACACCCCCTTCTTTAACCTTGTTTTTGTTTGTGTTTCGGATTTTCACAGATAACCATAACATTCCCTTTGCGGCGAATGACTTTGCACTTTTCGCAAATCGGCTTGACCGAAGGTCTTACCTTCATGTGAATTACCTCCTCAAAGTTTTGCTAAGCAAAACCCTCTTCGTAAGCATTGACCTTGTTCTACTATTGTAAAACCGGCTTCGAAGCTTTCGCAAGTTTTGCCGGGCAAAACCCGCTACATAAGCTTCACAGTTCATTGCAACTGTCTACTACTATTTACGGTAAGTTATGCGACCTTTTGTTAAATCATAAGGCGACAACTGAACAACTACTTTGTCTCCAGTCAGGATACGGATAAAGTGCATCCGCAGTTTTCCGGAAACGTGAGCGAGAATTTGATGACCGTTCTCAAGCTCAACCTTGAATGTTGCATTCGGTAGCGGTTCGAGAACCGTACCTTCCACTTCAATGACATCTTCCTTAGCCATTAGTCAGTCTCCTTTCTCTTCAGCTTGAATGTTGGTGGATTCCAGAAATGAATGAACCGCGTAACGGAGCTTTCCATTTGTCACCCGACCACTCTCGTTTAAACTGTTCACAACCTCGCTGCTAATCATGGGCTGGAGCTCAAGATGAAGAAGATTCTTCTTCTTTGGTTGATCAAACTTACGTTTGTCTCCATCCGCAATATATACGAACTTACCGTCCGCTATAGCAACAATTACTGCGGCTTGGTCCGCATTGCGGCCTTTACGGATCTTCACAAGTTGACCGAGCTGCGGATTAGACTGACTGTTCATGCCTCATCACCTACGCATTCAGTTTCGTGAAAATTTCCATACCATCTGGTGTAACTGCTACGGTGTGTTCAAAGTGTGCACATAACTTACCATCAACCGTGACGACAGTCCAGTTATCTTCCAACGTTTTCACATACCGTCTACCTACGTTAACCATCGGCTCTATGGCCAGCACCATGCCCGCTTTAAGCCGTGGTCCCCGATCGGGAAGACCATAGTTCGGAATCTGTGGTTCTTCGTGCAGATCTGCGCCTATGCCGTGACCGACATATTCACGAACTACGGAGAACCCTTCATCTTCAATATATTTCTGAATCGCATGAGATATTGTAAACAAGCGAACGTCCGGTTTTACCAGCGCCAGACCTGCGTATAACGAAGCCTCAGTAACGTCCAGAAGACGACGGGCTTCTTCGGAAATACGGCCGACCGGATAAGTCCAGGCGGAATCTCCATGATACCCCTGGTACTGCGCGCCAATGTCAAACGTAACGATATCGCCCTCGTTCAACTTGCGTTTGCCGGGAAATCCATGTACCAACTCTTCATTGACTGAAGCGCACACACTGGCAGGGAAACCGTTATAACCTTTGAAAGACGGCACAGCTCCTTGACTGCGGATATATTGATCAGCCATATGGTCAAGTTCTCCAGTCGTAATACCGGGAGCGATATGCTCTGCCAAGAGACGATGCGTTTCCGCAACAATTCTCCCTGCTTCCCTCATCAAGCCCAGTTCCGTTTCGGACTTACCAATGATCATCAATTAACCTCTCAGTAAGGACACGATTTCTTGAGAAACTTGATCGATATCCTGTTCTCCGTTCATTTGACGAAGAAGACCTTTAGTCTCATAGAACGTGAGGAGTGGTGCTGTTTTGTTGATATACTCGTCCAGTCGTGTACCTACACTCTCTTCATTATCATCAGAGCGTTGATACAACTCACCAGCGCATTTATCACAAATACCTTCCTGCTTAGGCGGATTGAATACCACATGATAAGTGGAACCACAGTTTTTACAAATTCGACGCCCCGTCAAACGAGCGAGCAATTTGTTGCGATCCACTTTCAGGTTGATTACATGATCGAGACCTGAGTTCAATCGATCCAGAATGCCATCGAGCGCTTCTGCTTGGGAAAGGGTTCTTGGAAATCCGTCCAAGAGGAAACCTTCTCTGCAGTCAGGCTGCTGCAAACGTTCTTCAACGATGCCAATGGTTACATCATCTGGTACAAGCAATCCTTGATCCATATATTCCTTGGCTTTCATGCCAATGGGAGTTCCCTGTTTGATCGCGAGACGAAATGCATCGCCTGTTGAAATATGGGGAATACCGAACTCTTTCACGATGACGTCTGCTTGCGTTCCTTTTCCTGCCCCCGGAGGGCCCATGAATAGGATGTTCACGTTATGTCACTCCCTCCAAGACTACCCTACATCAACAAACAGCACAATAGGTGCCGGCAAGTAAATCTTCACTCGACCGGTACCTATTGCCTATTTATTGATAAAACCTTTGTAGTGGCGTTTGATCAATTGGCTTTCGATTTGCTTCATCGTATCCAGCGCAACACCGATAACGATCAGGAGGGATGTTCCTCCAATTTGCGCAGATTGAGGCAAACCAGAAAGTGCCCCTAAGAATACAGGCAGAACGGAAATGACTGCCAAGAAGATGGCTCCGGCCATTGTCAAACGAGTCATGACACGGGTCAGATATTTCTCGGTTGCTTTACCCGGGCGAATGCCTGGGATGTAACCGCCGTTCTTTTTCATATTGTCAGCCATCTGCTGTGGATTCATCTGTACAAAAGTATAGAAGAATGTGAAACCGAAAATCATCACGACATACAGCAACATACCAAGAGGTTTGTGTGTAGTCAGATTCTGTCCGATCCACTGTGCCCAGAGGCGATCTGCCCAGAAGTTGGCGATGATCGTTGGGAACATCAACAGCGATGAAGCAAAGATGACAGGGATAACACCTGCTGCATTAATTTTCAGCGGGATATGTGTATTCTGTCCACCGTACATTTTGTTACCTACGACACGTTTAGCGTACTGTACCGGAATCTTCCGAATCGCCTGCTGAATGTAAATGACCCCTATGATGATCAACACAATAACAATTGCGATGATAACACCTTTAAGAATATTCATAAACAGTTGGTCAGGTTGAATGAAGTCAGATTCGATCGTTTGTTTGATAATGTTAGGCACCGTAGATAGGATACCCGCAAAGATCAAGATCGAAATTCCGTTTCCTATGCCCTTCTCGGTGATCTGCTCACCAAGCCACATCAGGAATGAAGTACCGGCCGTAAGTACAATCGCAATCAAGATATAATCTGCAAATGTAGCGTTAGGCACCATCTCTGTATTGTACAAGCGGTTGAATCCGATCGACGTACCAAACGCTTGAATCAATGCCAGCCCGATGGTTAAATAACGGGTCAACTGTGCAGATTTCTTCTTACCTTGTTCGCCTTGCTTTGCCCACTCCGCTAATTTAGGAATAACGTCCATGGAAAGCAACTGTACTATGATAGACGCAGTGATGTAAGGCACGATCCCGAGCGCAAATATCGAGAACTGGAAGAGCGCTCCACCCGAGAACGTATTGAGAAGTCCAAAAACTTCTTTACCCGCAGAATTTGTCGCTTCGAACACATCTTTGTTAACTCCCGGTACGGGGACAAAGGAGCCGATGCGGTAAATGATCAGTACAAAAAGGGTAAATAATACCCTTTTGCGCAGATCTTCAACCCGCCAGATATTCTTTAGGGTCTTGAACATTAAATCACCTCAGTTGTACCGCCGGCAGCTTCAATTTTCTCAATAGCAGATTGAGAAAACTTGTTAGCTTTAACAGTCAGCTTCACAGTGACATCACCGTTACCCAGGATTTTGATTCCGGATTTAGCGTTTTTAACTACGCCGTTCGTCATCAAGAATTCTGGAGTTACTTCAGTACCCGCAGCAAAACTGTTCAGGTCTTCAGTATTCACAACTGCATATTCTTTGCGAGTTGGGTTTACAAAACCACGTTTTGGCAAGCGACGATACAATGGATTTTGTCCACCTTCGAAGCCTGGACGTACTCCACCGCCAGAACGAGAATTTTGTCCTTTGTGACCGCGACCTGATGTTTTACCTGTACCACTACTTGGACCGCGACCAACACGTTTGCGTTCTTTGCGGGATCCAGGAGATGGTGAAAGCTCATGTAACTTCATCGTTCGTTGCACCTCCTTAAAGATTTGTGGGATTAACCCGTTATTAAGCTTCTACTTCTTTAACAGCAACCAAGTGGCTTACTTTGTTAATCATACCACGGATGGCAGGATTATCGTTTTGTACCACTTTGCTATTGATTTTGCGCAAACCCAATGTTTTCACAGTTGTTCTTTGCGTCTCCGGACGTCCGATCAAGCTGCGGACGAGGGTAATTTCTAATTTAGCCATGAGAATTCCCTCCTTAACCCAGAAGCTCTTCGACGGATTTTCCGCGCAGTTTAGCCACGTCTTCAGCACGCTTCAAACGGGACAAACCTTCCAAAGTCGCATTGACCATGTTCATGGAATTCGAAGAACCCAGAGATTTTGTCAAAATGTCACCTACACCAGCAAGTTCGAGAACCGCACGTACAGGACCACCAGCGATAACACCAGTACCTTCAGATGCTGGTTTTAACAGCACGCGTCCTGCGCCGAACTTACCTGTTACCAAGTGAGGAATCGATGTTCCTACGAGTGGAACGTGTACAAGGTTTTTCTTAGCGTCTTCAATACCTTTGCGAATTGCATCAGGTACTTCGCCCGCTTTACCGATACCAGCTCCAACCCAGCCGTTGCCGTCGCCGACTACAACCAGTGCGCTAAAGCTGAAACGGCGTCCGCCTTTTACTACTTTAGCTACGCGATTAATATTTACAACTCTTTCAGTCAGTTCCAAAGTATTCGGATCTACACGCAAGTCGTTAACCTCCTTTTGAAAAATATCTTAAAACTCAAGTCCTGCTTCACGAGCCGCTTCAGCCAATGCTGCGATACGACCATGGTACAGATAACCGCTACGGTCAAATACGATGTTGGAAACACCTTTGTCTTTAGCACGTTTAGCAACGAGTTCGCCAACTTTACGAGCTGATTCAACAGATGCACCATTTTTGATGTCAGTGCTCAATTCTTTGTCTACGGTAGACGCGGAAGCGATTGTTACACCAGCAACATCATCGATGATTTGAGCATACATATGTTTACCAGAACGGAATACGTTCAAACGAGGACGTGCTGCCGTTCCTTGGATTTTCTTACGAACACGAAGGTGTCTTTTCAGACGAGCCTTATTTTTATCTGGTTTCGTAATCATCTCAAAGATTCACTCCTTTCAGGTTACCTCGCTGGCTTCAAAGCAGAAGCCACGGGGTATATTAGAAACACACGAAGCAAGCAAGCCGAAAGCCGCGCAAAGGCGGTAAGAGAAATCTTATTTCTTCTTACCGGCTTTACCTTCCTTACGGATGATACGCTCGCCTTCATATTTAATACCTTTACCTTTGTACGGCTCAGGTTCACGTACGGAACGGATTTTAGCAGCGTAAGCACCTACACGCTCTTTGTCAATTCCGCGAACGATGATTTTTGTATTCGAAGGTACTTCGAATTCGATTCCCGCTTCCGGTGTAATTTCAACCGGGTGAGAGTAACCAACGTTCAGAACGATTTTATCTCCGGATTTGCTTGCACGATATCCGACCCCAACCAATTCCAGAGATTTCGCGAATCCTTCAGTAACGCCGCTCACCATATTGTTTACAACGCTACGCGTTGTGCCGTGCAAAGAACGGTGAGTTTTGTTATCGGAAGGACGCACAACTGTGATTTCGTTATTTTCAACTGTAACCTTCATGTCTTTATGAAGCTCACGAGTCAAAGTTCCTTTAGGTCCTTTTACCGTAATAACGGTGTTGTCCAGGGTGATGTCTACACCACTTGGTACTGTGATTGGTTTGCGACCAATACGAGACATATGTTGCACCTCCTATCTTGTGACGTTATATTACCAAACGTAGCAAACGACTTCTCCGCCGGATTTCGATTGACGAGCTTCTTTGTCCGTCATGATACCTTTAGATGTCGAGATGATCGCGATTCCCAGGCCACCAAGTACACGAGGTACTTCGTTGCTTTTCGTGTAAACACGAAGACCAGGTTTACTGATTCTTTTCAGACCAGTGATAACGCGCTCGTTATTTTGACCGTATTTCAGGAAAACACGGATAATCCCTTGTTTGTTATCATCGATAACTTCAGCGTCACGGATGAAACCTTCACGCTTCAGGATATCGGCGATTTGTTTTTTCATTGTCGAAGCAGGCATTTCTACCGTTTCGTGACGAACAGTGTTCGCGTTACGAATACGAGTAAGCATATCTGCAATTGGATCAGACATAGTCATTGTGAGTTAACCTCCTTCCCGTTCAGGACTTTTTACCAGCTTGCTTTTTTCACGCCAGGGATCTGGCCTTTATAAGCTAATTCACGGAAACAAATTCTGCAAATTTTGAACTTTTGCAGGACCGAATGTGGACGTCCGCAACGCTCACAGCGTGTATATGCACGTACTTTAAACTTAGGTGTACGTTGTTGTTTAACTTTCATCGAAGTTTTTGCCACTTAGCCTGACACCTCCTAAATAATTTCGGAGAAAAGGGAGTCTTTCCAGACACCCGGAAACGTTATGCCAACATTACTTAACGAAAGGCATTCCCATTTGCGTGAGCAATTCGCGGGACTCTTCGTCTGTTTTCGCCGTTGTTACGATGACAATATCCATACCGCGGACTTTATCAACTTTATCATACTCGATCTCTGGGAAGATCAGTTGCTCTTTCAGACCCAGTGTGTAGTTACCACGTCCATCGAAAGCTTTACTCGATACACCGCGGAAGTCGCGGACACGAGGAAGCGTTACGTTGAGCAATTTATCTAGGAAGTAGTACATACGCTCACCGCGTAATGTTACTTTCACACCGATAGGCATATTCTCACGCAGTTTGAAACCTGCGATAGATTTTTTAGCACGAGTGATTACAGGTTTTTGACCTGCGATCAGTTGCAAATCGCTTACTGCGGAATCCAACACTTTAGAGTTTTGGACAGCGTCGCCCACACCCATGTTGATAACGATTTTCTCGATTTTCGGCACTTGCATTACCGTTGTATAGTTAAACTTCTGCATCAAAGCAGGAGCGATTTCTTGCAGGTAACGTTCTTTCATTCTTGATGCCATGAATCATAGCCCTCCTTTCTCATTCGGTTCAATTAGTCGATAATTTCTCCGGAACGTTTAGCAACGCGCACTTTCTTACCGTTATCCAAAACTTTGTAACCTACACGGGTTACTTTTCCGCTCTTCGGATCGATGTGCATTACGTTGGAAACGTGAATCGGAGCTTCCTTCTCGATAATGCCGCCTTGCGGGTTTTGCTGGTTAGGTTTCTGGTGTTTTTTCACCATGTTAACACCTTCCACAAGGACGCGGTTCTCACGAGGATAAGCAGCGATGACACGGCCTTTTTTACCTTTGTCTTTACCGCTGATCACCATAACCGTATCTTCCTTTTTAACGTGAAGTTTGTTGTTATGGGATTCCAGAACTTTTTTCACTCTTGGCATTTCGTACACCTCCTGTTTCTAACATCACGAGATTAAGCTTTAGATAACTTCTGGAGCCAAGGAAACGATTTTCATGAAGTCTTTATCGCGAAGTTCGCGAGCAACTGGTCCGAAAATACGTGTTCCACGTGGGCTTCTGTCGTCTTTTACAACAACCGCTGCATTTTCATCAAAACCGATGTAGGAACCGTCTTTACGACGTACAGAACGTTTCGTACGAACGACAACCGCTCTAACTACATCACCTTTTTTGACAACGCCGCCTGGTGTTGCTTGTTTAACAGAACAAACGATCAGATCACCGATTTGAGCTGTACGACGTCCCGTACCGCCGAGTACGCGGATACACATCAGTTCCTTCGCACCGGAGTTGTCGGCCACAGTCAAACGTGTAAATGGTTGAATCATTTAGTATTCCTCCTTTCAGCAATGCTGCTGATGCATTAGATGATAACCGCTTTTTCTACGATTTCAGTAAGTCTCCAGCGTTTATCTTTCGAAAGCGGACGAGTCTCCATGATTTTCACCGTGTCACCGATTTTCGCAGTGTTTTCTTCGTCATGCGCTTTGAATTTTTTAGTAACCTTAATGCGTTTATGGTACAAGTTGTGTTTTTTGTAAGTTTCTACAGCAACAACAATCGTTTTGTCCATTTTATCGCTGACCACTTTACCAGTTTGCACTTTACGTGCGTTACGTTCTTCGCTCATTGTTGGCCTCCTTCCTGATTACGGACGGATTGTCCATCCTATCCCTAATTAACCGATTCCCAATTCTCTCTCACGGATAATGGTTTTAGCACGAGCTATTTCTTTCCGCACATCACGGATGCGAGTCGGGTTATCCAGCTGACCGGTAGCTAATTGAAAGCGGAGGTTAAAGAGTTCTTCTTTAAATCCGGCAATCTTTTGCTCGATTTCAGCAGAGGTTAGGTTGCGAAATTCACTAGCTTTCATTTGCTTCACCACCCAATTCTTCACGTTTCACGAACTTCGTTTTGATTGGCAGTTTGTGAGCGGCAAGACGCATTGCTTCGCGTGCAATTTCCTCCGGTACACCAGCAAGTTCAAACATGATCTTACCTGGTTTCACTACTGCAACCCATTTTTCTACGTTACCTTTACCGCTACCCATCCGAACCTCGAGAGGCTTTTGAGTGATTGGTTTGTCTGGGAAAATTTTGATCCAAACTTTACCACCACGTTTGATGTAACGAGTCATCGCAATACGAGCCGCTTCGATCTGACGGTTCGTAATCCAAGCCGGTTCCGTAGCTTGCAGACCGTATTCGCCAAAGTTCAGAGTCGTTCCGCCTTTAGCTTGGCCTTTCATATGTCCACGTTGTTGCTTACGGTGTTTTACGCGTTTTGGTACCAACATGATTAGTTGCCTCCTTCCTTAGCAGCTTGTTTCTTAGCCGTAGGAAGAACCTCTCCACGATAGATCCATACTTTTACGCCGATAAGTCCGTAAGTAGTATGAGCCTCTGCTGTACCATAGTCAATGTCAGCACGCAGTGTGTGCAGTGGAACAGTTCCTTCGCTGTAGCCTTCAGAACGTGCGATCTCAGCACCGCCAAGACGTCCGCCTACTTGAGTTTTGATACCTTTAGCACCGGAGCGCATAGTTCTTTGAATTGCTTGTTTCAGAGCACGACGGAAAGAAACACGACGTTCCAATTGTTGTGCAATGCTTTCAGCTACAAGAACAGCGTCCAAGTCTTGGTTCTTAATTTCAGAAATGTTGATGTGTACTTTTTTACCGCCAGCAATTTTCGTAATTTGGTTACGAAGATTTTCAACTTCCGAACCACCCTTACCAATAACCATACCTGGTTTAGCAGTGTGAATCGTTACGTTTACGCGGTTAGCCGCTCTCTCAATTTCTACACGAGATAAAGCGGAGTCTTTCAATTTATTTTTCAGGAATTCACGAATTCTCACGTCTTCCATCAAAAGATCACCGAAGTCTTTGCCTGCATACCACTTAGATTCCCAGTCACGGATAATTCCGACACGGAGTCCGACTGGATTTACCTTTTGGCCCACACATTTCCCCTCCTTCTACTTCTCAGATACCACCAAAGTAATGTGGCTAGTACGTTTGTTAATACGACTTGCACGTCCCATTGCACGAGGGCGGAAACGCTTCATTGTCGGTCCTTGGTTCACGTAAGCTTGCGAGATAACCAAGTTGTTAACATCCAAAGAATAGTTATGTTCCGCATTCGCAATAGCGGAGTTAAGCAACTTCTCAACGATTGGAGAAGCAGATTTCGGAGTGTGACGGAGAATGGCAACCGCCTCACCTACTTGCTTGCCGCGAATCAAGTCAACAACGAGTTGAGCTTTACGAGGAGCAATCCGGATAAACTTAGCATGTGCTTTTGCTTCCATTGTGTAACCTCCTTTCAAACATTAAAGATATTCATTTATCTTCTTGTTTTCTTATCATCAGCAGTATGGCCTTTGTACGTACGGGTTGGAGCGAACTCACCCAGTTTGTGTCCGACCATGTCCTCAGTTACATACACTGGCACGTGTTTACGACCATCGTAAACGCCAAATGTGTGTCCGATGAATTGCGGGAAAATTGTAGAACGACGGGACCAGGTTTTGATCACATTCTTCTTACCTGAAGCTTCCATCTCTTCTACCTTTTTAAGCATGTAGCCATCAATGAATGGCCCTTTTTTCAAACTGCGACCCATGTGGAGATCCTCCCTTCAAACATAGCTATTATGCATCCGCAGATGCCTCACGAAGTTATGCACAGTGTGTATTACTTCGTGCGGCGGCGAATGATGTATTTATCAGAAGCTTTATTTTTCTTACGCGTTTTGTAACCAAGTGTAGGTTTACCCCATGGTGACATTGGCGATTTACGTCCGATTGGAGCACGACCTTCACCACCACCGTGTGGGTGATCGTTAGGGTTCATTACTACACCACGAACCTCAGGACGTTTACCCAACCAACGGCTACGACCGGCTTTACCGATTTTGATGAGCTCGTGGTCTTGGTTACCTACAGATCCGATTGTCGCGCGGCAAACTTTCAAAATACGACGAACTTCTCCGGAAGAGAGACGAACGGAAACGTATTTTTCTTCTTTACCAAGCAATTGAGCTTCTGTACCAGCAGCACGAACCAATTGTCCGCCTTTACCTGGTTTCAACTCAATGTTGTGGATAACGGTACCTACTGGAATGTTTTCGAGTGGCAGTGCGTTACCGATTTTGATGTCTGATTCAGGTCCGGAGAATACTTGATCTCCAACTTTCAAACCTTTAGGAGCGATGATATAACGCTTTTCACCATCAGCATAGTGAATCAGAGCGATGTTGGATGTACGGTTCGGGTCATACTCAATCGTAGCAACGCGGCCCGGTATTCCATCTTTAGTACGTTTGAAGTCAATGATACGGTATTTACGTTTGTGTCCACCACCATGGTGACGAACTGTAATTTTACCTTGGTTGTTGCGGCCTGCTTGTTTGCTCAACGGGGCCAACAACGATTTCTCCGGCTGATTTGTGGTGATTTCCTCAAATGTAGAAACGGACATGTTCCGTCTTGCCGGGGATGTTGGTTTATACTTTTTGATTGGCACTGGGTTTCCCTCCTTACTTCAAAAATTCAATTATACAGTTTCAAAGAACTCAAGCGTTTTGCTGTCTTTTGTCAACGTTACAAACGCTTTTTTCCATTCGCTAGTATATCCGGAATAACGTCCGTACCGTTTCGGCTTAGCTGGAACACGAAGCGTGTTCACGTTTTTCACTTTTACATTGAAAATAGCTTCTACTGCCTTTTTGATCTCGGTTTTGTTTGCACGGATATCGACTTCAAATACATATTTCAAGTCGTTCATCATGTCAGCAGTACGTTCCGTAATAATCGGACGTTTTACAATATCACGAGGATCCTTCATTACGCGAGCACCTCCTCTACCTTCTGAACTGCTTCTTTCGTAATGATCAATTTGTCGTGCGAGAGCACGTCAAGAACATTAATACCGTCAGCAGCTACGAATTTCACGCCTGGAATATTCCGTGCGGAAAGAGCTACATTATCATCATAGCTAGGAGCTACGACCAAAGCTTTACGTCCCACTTTGAGGTTACTCAAGATGGCTGCAAACTCTTTAGTTTTAGGCGTACTCAACGTGAGAGCGTCCAAAACGATAATGTCATTGTCAAGCACTTTGGATGAAAGGGCTGATTTGATCGCCAAGCGGCGAACTTTCTTAGGCAGTTTATACGCATAGCTCCGTGGTGTTGGACCAAATACGATACCGCCGCCTTTCCATTGTGGTGAACGAATTGAACCTTGACGAGCGCGACCTGTACCTTTTTGTTTCCAAGGCTTACGTCCACCGCCACGAACTTCAGAACGTCCTTTTACTTTGTGGGTACCTTGTCGAAGGGAAGCGCGTTGCATAAGAACTGCATCGTACAGAACGTGTTGGTTCGGCTCAATTCCGAAAACCGCATCGTTCAATTCAACTTCGCCTACTTGGCTACCATCTACATTGTAAACTGATACTTTTGGCATTTTGTGTTCCTCCTTTCTTCAGTGGTTATTTTTTCACCGTTTCTTTAACTCTAATGAGACTGTTTTTCGGTCCAGGAATGGAACCTTTCACGAGCAATACGTTCCGCTCAGCGTCTACTTTAACTACTTCAAGACGTTGGATTGTAATAGTATCATGTCCCATGTGTCCTGGCAGGCGTTTGCCTTTAGGAACGCGGTTAGCTTGGATCGAACCCATTGAACCAGGGCCACGGTGGTAACGCGAACCGTGTGACATAGGTCCAGTGCTTTGTCCCCAACGTTTGATAACGCCGGCAAAACCTTTACCTTTAGAAATACCCGTTACGTCAACGAATTCGCCTTCAGCGAAAATGTCAGCTTTCAGTTCTTGGCCAACTTCATATTCTGCGATGTTGATACCGCGAACTTCACGAACGTAGCGCTTAGGGGCAGTGTTCGCTTTTTTAGCGTGACCTGCTTCTGGCTTGTTAGCATTTTTCTCTTTCTTATCGGAGTAACCGATTTGAATTGCTTCGTAGCCATCGTTCTCAATGTCTTTCTTTTGCAAAACAACACAAGGGCCTGCTTCGATAACCGTTACTGGAACGACGTTACCTTCAGGAGTAAATACTTGAGTCATTCCGAGTTTTTTTCCTAAGATTGCTTTCATGTTGACACCTCTTTTCCTTTATACATGGTCTTTGTTGTAGCTTGTATTACAATTTAATTTCGATATCTACACCGGACGGCAGATCCAAGCGCATCAAGGCATCCACAGTTTGTGGAGTCGGGTTAACGATGTCGATCAAACGTTTATGTGTACGTTGTTCGAATTGTTCCCGAGAATCCTTGTACTTGTGCACCGCACGAAGAATAGTAATGATTTGTTTTTCAGTAGGAAGCGGAATCGGACCGGATACACCAGCACCCGAACGTTTTGCTGTTTCAACAATTTTCTCCGCGGATTGATCAAGAATTCTGTGGTCGTAAGCTTTCAAACGAATACGAATTTTTTGCTTTGCCATTTTAGTCCCTCCTTCTATCGCCCAATTTTTTATCGGACATACTCCGTGAAAATTTTCTAGCCACTCTCCCATGGCAAAGGGGCCGGGTGTGCCAGTAACCTCTCACATCATCGCAACGTCACAGAACAACATTCATTATTATATAGAAAAGATAGGCGTATTGCAAGCATATTTAAGAAAAACATTTAAACTTATCTTTTCTGATGAAATGACTTCGTTTATTGCAGTGTTAATCTTCAATATCCAGGCTGCCTTGCCAATCCTTCTAAACTCGTAAATGATGTTCATTTCGTATGACGCAGGTTCCGAACTTTAAACATAATAAAAGAGTTCTCTATCCGATGTCGGATAAAGAACTCTTCCGAAGCTTCGTTACAATACAATGTTACTCGTTCCAGTACACTGTTACATATGCTTTATTCAGCGTTAAGCCGAATTATTTTTGGATAGATGCTACGGAACCGGCACCTACTGTACGTCCGCCTTCACGAATGGAGAATTTAGTTCCTTCTTCAATCGCGATTGGGGAGATCAGGGAAACAGTAACAGTGATGTTATCACCAGGCATTACCATTTCAGTACCTTCAGGCAAGTTGATGATGCCTGTTACGTCAGTTGTACGGAAGTAGAACTGTGGACGGTAACCAGTGAAGAATGGTTTGTGACGTCCGCCCTCTTCTTTAGTCAGAACGTAGATTTGAGCTGTGAATTCTGTGTGTGGCTTAACAGAACCTGGTTTTGCAAGTACTTGACCACGCTCGATTTGAGTACGGTCAACACCACGCAACAATGCACCAATGTTGTCACCCGCTTGAGCGGAATCCAACAATTTACGGAACATCTCAACGCCTGTTACAACGGATTTTTTAGTTTCTTCAGTGATACCAACGATTTCGATCTCTTCGCCGACTTTAACCGTACCACGCTCTACACGGCCAGTAGCAACAGTACCACGACCAGTGATGGAGAATACGTCCTCGACAGGCATCAAGAAAGGCTTGTCAGTTTGACGCTCAGGCAGTGGGATGTAAGTGTCGATCTCTTTGAACATCTCAACGATTTTTTGAGCCCATTCGCCATCTGGGTTTGCCAGAGCTTCACGAGCGGATCCACGAGTGATTGGAGTATCGTCACCTGGGAACTCATATTCGTTAAGAAGGTCGCGAACTTCCATCTCAACCAATTCCAACAACTCTTCGTCTTCAACCATGTCACATTTGTTCAAGAATACAACAATGTAAGGTACGCCTACTTGACGAGAGAGCAAGATGTGCTCACGAGTTTGTGGCATTGGGCCGTCTGCTGCGGATACTACCAAGATAGCTCCATCCATTTGAGCCGCGCCAGTGATCATGTTTTTAACATAGTCGGCGTGACCTGGGCAGTCAACGTGAGCGTAGTGACGAGTGTCAGTTTCGTACTCAACGTGTGATGTAGAGATTGTGATACCGCGTTCGCGCTCTTCTGGAGCTTTGTCGATTTGATCGAATGCAATTGCAGCACCACCGTAAGTTTTGGACAATACAGTTGTGATTGCAGCAGTCAGAGTTGTTTTACCGTGATCGACGTGACCAATAGTACCGATGTTAACGTGGGGTTTATTACGTTCGTATTTAGCCTTTGCCATTTGAACGTGGCCTCCTTAAAATTATAATTTTATGTTTTCACTGAATGAAGTGCTCCGAATTGAATTCTTATGCACTTGCATCCAGTGTGAGAAAACTACTCGGTGCCTTTTGTTTTGGCAACGATTTCTTCAGCGATGCTCTTAGGAACTTCTTCATAGTGAGAGAGTTCCATGGAGAATACGCCGCGTCCTTGAGTACCGGAACGAAGAGTTGTAGAGTAACCAAACATTTCAGACAGAGGTACCTTAGCACGGATGATTTGAGCTCCACTACGGGAATCCATACCTTCGATGCGGCCACGACGGGAGTTCAACATACCCATTACGTCACCCATGTACTCTTCTGGAACAGTTACTTCTACTTTCATGATAGGCTCAAGCAGAACTGGTTTACACTTGTCTTTAGCCGCTTTAAGCGCCATAGATCCGGCAATTTTAAATGCCATCTCATTGGAATCGACATCATGGTAAGATCCGTCTACGATTGTAGCCTTAACGTCAACAAGCGGGAAGCCTGCAATAACGCCGTTTTTCATTTGCTCTTCAATCCCTGACAGTGCAGGTTGAATGTATTCTCTTGGTACGGAACCACCGACAACCTTACTTTCGAACTGGCTGCCTGTACCCGGCTCGAGAGGTTCGAATTCAACCCATACGTGACCGTATTGACCACGACCACCGGATTGACGTACGAATTTACCTTCAACGCGCGCTGGAGCACGGAATGTTTCACGGTAAGCTACTTGTGGTTTACCCACAGTAGTTTCAACCTTGAACTCACGACGCATACGGTCGATGATGATATCAAGGTGAAGCTCACCCATACCTGCCAAGATCGTTTGGCCTGTTTCTTCGTCAGTATGAGCACGAAGAGTTGGATCCTCTTCAGTCAACTTACCGAGAGCAACACCCAGTTTATCCTGGTCAGCTTTGGTTTTAGGTTCAACAGCGATTTCGATAACCGGATCAGGGAAGTTCATTGACTCCAGGATAACCGGATTTTTCTCATCACATAGTGTATCACCTGTACCTGTATCTTTCAAACCTACGGCAGCTGCAATATCACCGGAGTATACTACAGTGATTTCTTGACGGCTGTTCGCATGCATTTGAAGGATACGACCGATACGCTCACGTTTGTTTTTAGTGGCATTCAATACATATGATCCGGATTGAAGAACACCAGAGTATACGCGGAAGAATGTCAATTTACCAACGTAAGGGTCAGTCATAATTTTGAATGCCAATGCGGAGAATGGCTCTTCATCGGATGACTTACGAATTGCTTCAGTTCCATCTTCAAGATGTCCCGTGATCGATGCAACATCTGTTGGAGCTGGCAAGTAGTCGACAACAGCATCCAACATCAGTTGAACACCTTTGTTACGATATGAGGATCCACAGATAACTGGGAATATCTTAACATCCACAACACCTTTACGGAGTACGGTTTTGATCTCATCAATTGTGATCTCTTCGCCTTCCAGGTATTTCATTGTCAATTCTTCATCCAGTTCAGCAACGCGCTCAATCAACTCGTTGCGAAGTTCTTCAACTTGATCTGCAAATTCTGCAGGAATATCGGTTTCTTCGATATCTTGCCCGAGGTCATCTTTGTACATATGAGCTCTTTGTGCAACGATATCAATGATACCTTTGAAATCATTTTCAGCGCCGATTGGAAGTTGAATCGCAACAGCGTTCGCTTGAAGGCGATCACGCATGTCAGATACAACGTTCAGGAAGTCAGCACCGATGATATCCATTTTGTTTACATATGCGATACGAGGTACGCCGTACTTGTCAGCCTGTCTCCATACGGTTTCGGACTGAGGCTCAACGCCTTCTTTCGCACTGAATACACCAACTGCTCCGTCCAATACACGAAGGGAACGTTCAACTTCAACAGTGAAGTCAACGTGTCCCGGGGTATCAATAATATTAACGCGGTGGCCTTTCCAAGCAGCGGTAGTTGCAGCGGAAGTAATCGTAATTCCGCGCTCCTGTTCCTGTTCCATCCAGTCCATTGTCGCAGCGCCTTCGTGTACTTCACCGATTTTGTGCGTACGTCCTGTGTAAAACAGGATCCGCTCAGTTGTCGTGGTTTTACCCGCATCAATATGAGCCATGATCCCGATATTACGTGTATTTTTCAAGGAGAACTCTCTAGCCATGTAATGGGTCTCCCTTCAAAATTGAAGTTTTTTTTATTGTGAACTGAATCCTACCAACGGTAGTGAGCAAACGCTTTGTTCGCTTCAGCCATTTTGTGCGTATCTTCACGTTTTTTAACGGAAGCGCCTGTGTTGTTGGAAGCGTCGATGATCTCAGCCGCCAAACGCTCTTCCATTGTTTTCTCACCGCGGTTGCGGGAGTAGTTCACGAGCCAACGTAATCCCAGAGCAGTACGTCTCTCTGGTTTCACCTCGATTGGTACTTGGTAGTTGGCACCGCCGACACGGCGAGCTTTAACTTCCAGGACTGGCATGATGTTCTTGATTGCTGCTTCAAATACTTCCATAGGGTCATTACCCGTACGTTCTTGAATCAACTTGAACGCATTATACAGAATGCTTTGAGCAACACCGCGTTTTCCGCCGATCATAATGCGGTTGATTAAACGAGTAACCAACTTGCTGTTATATAACGGATCAGGCAGAACGTCTCTTTTCGTAACTGGACCTTTGCGTGGCATGGATATCCCCCTTTCTTTCTTGTTCAGCAGATCCTGTACCTTCCAGACTTAGACCAGAAGGCTTTCAGGCTATCTGCCTATAATAGTTTAGGCTTTTTTAGCTTTTGGACGTTTAGCGCCGTATTTCGAACGAGCTTGCATACGGTTGTTTACACCAGCAGTATCGAGAGCTCCACGAACGATGTGATAACGAACTCCTGCAAGGTCTTTAACTTTACCTCCGCGGATCAATACCACACTGTGCTCTTGAAGGTTATGTCCGATTCCCGGGATATAAGCAGTAACCTCGAGACGGTTCGTCAAACGAACACGGGCATACTTACGAAGTGCAGAGTTTGGTTTACGTGGAGTCATTGTACCTACACGAGTGCAGACACCACGTTTTTGTGGGGCACTGATGTTAGTAGATTCACGTTTCAAAGCGTTGAATCCTTTTTGCAAAGCTGGAGATTTTGACTTCTCAACTTTTGCTTGACGTCCTTTACGAACCAGTTGGTTAATAGTTGGCATGTGATTGCCACCCCCTTCCTCAAATATTCATGTTTCTTTATAAACCTCTTTGCACTAAGCCCACAGACCCAGGCGGTTCATAAAAAGACAAATGAAAAGTTTTTGCCTTGGAGAATCCTTAAAAGTTCTCGGACAAAAACGTTCCTTACCCTATGATTTTACGACAGCAGCCATAGCTGCTCCTACTCCAATCCCGCAAGCCTTGCCGAGATTTTTCATTGTATCCACTTTCGTGCATTTCACATTGTGTTGTTCACACAAAGCAATGATTTTGGAAGTAAGCTGCGGATCACTATCTTCTGCGACATAGACTTCAGAAGCCATACCTGTCTGCACCATCCGCATGGTCTGTTTGGTACCTATTTTGACATGAGCATCTTGCAAGGCTTTTTCATTAGACATTGTGTATTCCTCCGAATAGAACCATGTACAATCAGCTGCCCACGCACCTTTGATATATTAGCATCTAGCGCAAGCATTGTCAATGCTAATCCTAAAACATTTTTTAAAAGTTTACGTACATCAGGATTCGTCCGCCTGTATTATACAAACGTCCGTCTCCTGACGCACAAAACTTTCACTCTCCTCTAATAAGGAGAAATATATTTAATCAACCGAAACTGGCTCAAGTTCTTCTACTGAAGATTGGCCATCTTCTGGCTCAGCAAATTTGATGCTGCGGTAACGGTGCATACCTGTACCTGCAGGAATCAATTTACCGATAATTACATTTTCCTTCAGACCGAGCAACTGATCGACTTTACCTTTGATTGCTGCATCTGTCAATACACGTGTAGTTTCTTGGAACGAAGCCGCTGAGAGGAAGGAGTCTGTTTCCAGGGATGCTTTCGTAATACCGAGCAGGATTGGTTTAGCAACCGCCGGCTCTTTATCACTAAGAATCGCAATTTTGTTAGCTCTTTCGTACTCATGCATATCCACGAATGATCCTGGCAACAGCGTTGTATCTCCTGCATCTACGATACGGATTTTACGCAGCATTTGACGGATCATAACTTCAACGTGCTTATCGTTAATTTCTACGCCTTGGTTACGATATACGCGTTGTACTTCCTGCAGAATGTAGTTCTGTACACCACGTATGCCTTTAATCCGTAACATCTCTTTTGGATCAATGGAACCGTCTGTCAACTCGTCACCCGCTTCAACTTCCATGCCTTCGCTTACGCGTACACGGGAACCGTAGGTAACGGAGTAAACTTTGGATTCCGCCTCACCTTGAATTTCGATTTCACGACGATCTTTCGCTTCGCGAATCTCTTTAACTACACCATCAATCTCACTGATCGTTGCTTGACCCTTAGGATTACGAGCTTCAAACAACTCCTGGATACGCGGCAAACCTTGCGTAATATCGTCTCCGGCTACACCACCGGTATGGAACGTACGCATTGTAAGCTGTGTTCCTGGCTCACCAATGGACTGTGCTGCGATAATACCAACTGCTTCACCAATCTCCACGTGTTTACCAGTCGCGAGGTTGCGACCATAACACTTCTTGCAGACACCATGACTTGCACGGCAGCTGAGGACGGAGCGGATTTGCAATTTAGTAATACCTGCTTTGATAATCGCTTCTGCTTTATCGGAGTCAATCAATTCATTGCGACCTACAATGATTTCTTTCGTTTCCGGATGACGAAGAGTCTCGAAGCAGTATCTGCCTTCAATACGGTCGTAGAGGTCTTCGATAACCTCTTTACCATCCTGGATACGACTTACCGTAAAGCCTTTATCTGTACCACAATCATCATCACGCACGATTACGTCTTGGGCTACGTCTACGAGACGACGAGTCAGGTAACCTGAATCGGCTGTACGCAGGGCTGTATCCGCCAAACCTTTACGCGCTCCGTGAGTGGAGATAAAGTACTCGAGTACTGTCAGACCTTCACGGAAGTTAGATTTAATTGGGAGTTCGATAATTCGACCGGATGGGTTGGCCATCAGACCACGCATACCGCCCAATTGGGTGATTTGCGATTTGTTACCCCGTGCTTTGGAGTCTACCATCATCATGATCGAGTTGTAACGATCCATGGACTTCATCAGAATCTCAGTGATGTCATCTTTGGATTTTGACCAGATATCAATGATACGGTCATAGCGCTCTTCATTCGTAATCAGACCACGACGGTACTGATTCGTAACGATTTGTGCTTTTTCCTCAGATTGTCTAAGAATTTCAAACTTCTCAGGCGGAACGATAACATCAGATACCGCAACCGTAATACCGGCACGTGTAGAGTATGTGAAACCAAGTTGTTTGATTTTATCCAAAATAACGGCTGTTTCCGTTGTGTGATAAATTTCAAAACAACGTGCGATGATGGAGCCGAGGTATTCTTTACCGACACCGCCAGCCAGAGGAGCATTCATAATAGCTTCTCTGAGATCAGCACCTTTTTCATATACAAATGAGTGATCTGCAGTACCTTGGTAAAGGTTAGCACGAGTCGCATCATTGATATACGGGAAGCTTGCCGGGAAAATTTCATTGAAGATAATTTTACCGATAGTTGTCAGCAACATTCCTTCTTGCTGCTCTTCCGTGAAGCTTGTTTTACCAAGCGCCTTAACCGGAATAGCTACACGAGCATGCAGACCAGCAGTACCACGTTGGTATGCCGATACAGCTTCGTTAACTGTACGCAAGATCATACCTGTGCCCTTTTCTTCCTTGTTGTCCATAGTGAGGTAGTAAGAACCAAGCACCATATCCTGGGAAGGAGTAACAACCGGTTTACCGTCTTTCGGGTTCAAAATGTTACCCGATGCAAGCATCAGGATACGTGCTTCCGCTTGAGCTTCAGCGGACAACGGAACGTGCACGGCCATTTGGTCACCGTCAAAGTCGGCATTGTATGCCGTACATACGAGCGGGTGAAGACGAATTGCTTTACCTTCAACGAGAATCGGTTCAAATGCTTGAATACCGAGTCTGTGAAGCGTAGGGGCACGGTTCAACAGAACCGGATGCTCCTTGATTACTTCTTCAAGAACATCCCATACTTCAGGACTTACACGCTCAACTTTACGTTTTGCGCTCTTGATGTTGTGGGCAAGCCCTTTATTTACAAGCTCTTTCATAACAAAAGGCTTGAACAATTCAAGTGCCATATCTTTCGGCAGACCACACTGATACATTTTCAGGTAAGGTCCAACAACGATAACGGAACGACCAGAATAGTCAACCCGTTTACCGAGCAAGTTTTGACGGAAACGTCCTTGTTTACCTTTCAGCATGTGGCTGAGAGATTTCAATGGACGGTTACCAGGACCCGTTACCGGGCGTCCACGACGACCATTATCGATCAATGCGTCAACAGCTTCCTGCAACATCCGTTTTTCATTTTGCACGATAATATCTGGCGCGCCCAGATCAAGCAGACGTTTCAGACGGTTGTTCCGGTTGATTACACGGCGATACAAGTCATTCAAGTCAGACGTTGCAAAACGTCCACCATCCAACTGTACCATTGGACGAAGTTCCGGCGGGATAACAGGAAGTACATCCATGATCATCCACTCTGGCTTGTTGCCGGAGTTGCGGAATGCTTCGATAACTTCCAAACGTTTGATTGCACGATTACGACGTTGTCCTTGCGCAGTCCGGAGCTCTTCTTTCAGGAACTCGAGCTCTTTGTCTATGTCAAGATCTTGAAGCAATTTTTTAACCGCTTCTGCGCCCATGCCAGCATGGAAACCATAACCGTATTTTTCACGGTAGCTGCGGTACTCTTTCTCGGACAACAGCTGTTTTTTCTCCAGTGGAGTTTCTCCTGGATCAGTTACAACATATGATGCAAAATAAATAATCTCTTCAAGAGATCTTGGAGACATATCCAGAGCAAGACCCATACGGCTCGGAATACCTTTGAAGTACCAGATATGCGATACCGGAGCAGCGAGCTCAATATGGCCCATCCGTTCGCGGCGTACTTTCGCACGTGTTACTTCAACGCCACAACGATCACAGACAACGCCTTTATAACGGACGCGTTTGTATTTACCGCAATGACATTCCCAGTCTTTTGTAGGGCCAAAAATCTTTTCGCAGAATAGCCCTTCTTTTTCCGGTTTCAACGTACGATAGTTGATCGTTTCCGGTTTTTTCACTTCTCCGCGGGACCAAGAACGAATTTTCTCTGGGGAAGCAAGCCCGATCTTCATGTATTCGAAATTGTTGACGTCCAACAAGGAGCAACCCTCCTTAACCAATTCCTGTAATCTAGGTTACGCCCACTCCGGCCGAAGCCGGAGCAAGACGTGAGCCTGATGAAAAACGCCGGTCATCATGCGCTCGAAGCGGTTTATTCCGCTCCGACCTCTGTACCCTCAAGGTTGAGGCTGAGCTTATCGCTCGCAGCGTCATCTTCATCGTCCATTTCTCTCATTTCAATCTCTTGCTCATCTTCACTCAAAATCTTAACGTCCATACCCAAGCTTTGCAGCTCTTTGATCAATACTTTGAATGATTCAGGAACGCCTGGTTCCGGAACATTCTCACCTTTGACAATGGATTCATACGTTTTAACCCGACCAACAACGTCATCGGATTTAACAGTCAAGATTTCTTGCAGTGTATAAGCTGCACCGTATGCCTCAAGCGCCCATACTTCCATCTCCCCGAAACGCTGTCCACCAAATTGGGCTTTACCACCCAATGGCTGTTGCGTAACAAGTGAGTAAGGACCCGTGGAACGGGCATGGATTTTATCATCAACCATGTGTGCCAATTTGATCATGTGCATGACACCTACGGTAACTTCACGTTCAAACTCTTCACCTGTACGACCATCATACAGGACAGTTTTACCATTACGTTGCATACCTGCTTCTTCCATCGTATCGAAGACGTCATACTCCTTCGCTCCGTCGAATACAGGAGTTGCAACGTGAATACCCAGTTGCATCGCCGCCATACCCAAGTGAACCTCGAGTACTTGACCGATATTCATCCGGGAAGGTACGCCCAGTGGGTTAAGAACGATCTGAACCGGTGTACCGTCTGGCAGGAAAGGCATATCTTCTTCCGGCAAGATGCGGGCCACGACCCCTTTGTTACCGTGACGTCCGGCCATTTTATCACCCTCGGAAATTTTCCGTTTTTGAGCAATATATACACGAACGAGTTGGTTAACACCTGGAGGTAGCTCATCACCGTTTTCACGGGTAAATACTTTCACGTCTACTACGATACCGTCAGTACCATGTGGTACACGCAAGGAAGTATCACGTACTTCACGTGCTTTCTCACCAAAGATCGCATGCAAGAGACGTTCTTCTGCTGTCAGCTCTGTTACACCCTTAGGTGTTACTTTACCAACCAGAATGTCGCCAGCACTGATCTCAGCACCGATGCGGATAATACCGCGCTCATCCAAGTTACGCAACGCTTCTTCCCCAACGTTAGGGATGTCACGTGTGATCTCTTCAGGTCCAAGCTTGGTATCACGTGCTTCTGACTCATACTCCTCGATATGGATGGATGTGTATACATCTTCCTTAACGAGTTTTTCACTGAGCAAGATCGCATCCTCGTAGTTGTAACCTTCCCAAGTCATGAAGGCAACAACAACGTTACGTCCCAGAGCCAATTCACCCATTTCCGTTGAAGGACCATCAGCGAGGATATCACCAGCTTTGACAGCGGCACCTCTTTTGACAATCGGACGCTGGTTAATGCATGTTCCTTGGTTCGAACGCATAAATTTGTGTAATTTATATTTAACGATATCGCCTTTAACTTCCTGACCGTCCACTTCTTCAACACGACGGACCCAAATCTCGTTCGCAGAAGAACGTTCGATAATTCCGTCATAATCGGAGACAATACATACACCAGAATCTTTTGCAGCTTTGTGTTCCATACCTGTACCTACAAGTGGTGCTTTAGGAATCAAGAGTGGAACCGCCTGCCGCTGCATGTTAGATCCCATGAGTGCACGGTTGGAGTCATCGTTCTCAAGGAACGGGATCAGCGCTGTCGCGACGGATACAACCTGTTTAGGAGATACGTCCATGTAGTCAACTCGTTCACTCGGCATCGTAAGGATGTTATCCGACTGTTTGTTGTAACGTACAATGATCGCTTCTTCTTCAAATGTACCGTCTTCGTTCAACTTCGCATTCGCTTGCGCGATAACATAGTTGTCCTCTTCGTCCGCTGTCAGGTAATCAATTTGCTCGGTTACAATACCTGTCTTCGGATCAACCCAACGATATGGAGCTTCAATGAAGCCATATTCATTCACACGAGCGAATGTAGACAAGGAGTTGATCAAACCAATGTTTGGTCCCTCTGGAGTCTCGATTGGACACATACGGCCATAGTGGGATGGATGGACGTCACGCACTTCCATACCTGCGCGCTCACGCGTCAAACCACCGGGTCCGAGTGCGGACAAACGACGTTTATGTGTCAGCTCACCCAGCGGGTTTGTTTGATCCATAAACTGTGACAACTGAGAGCTACCAAAGAACTCTTTAATCGACGCAATAACAGGACGTATGTTAATCAAAGCCTGTGGTGTAATTACGTTAGCATCCTGAATGGACATTCTCTCACGAACCACACGCTCCATACGGGACAAACCGATACGGAACTGGTTCTGCAGGAGTTCACCCACCGAACGCAAACGACGGTTACCCAGATGATCGATATCATCCGTGCTACCAATTCCCTGCAGAAGGTTAAGGAAATAACTGATGGACGAAATGATATCCGCCGGTGTCACGTTTTTAACGGACTTGTCAATGTTTGCATTGGCAATCAGTTTAACCACTTTACCATCTTCAGTTGGTGAGAACACATCAATCGTTTGCATAGGGATATCATTGGCATCCAAAACGCCGTTACCCACGTGATACGTGCGGAATCCAACGCTCTTCTCCAGATACGGCATGATTTCATCCAACAAACGACGATCAACCATTTGACCTGCTTCAGCAATGATTTCACCAGTCTCAGCGTCAACAAGTGACTCAGCCAAGCGCTGGTTAAACAAACGGTTTTTGATGTGCAGTTTTTTATTCATTTTGTAACGACCTACATTAGCCAGGTCATAACGTTTTGGATCAAAGAAACGTGCTACGAGCAAGCTTTTCGCATTATCCAGCGTCGGCGGCTCGCCCGGACGAAGACGCTCATAGATCTCAATGAGTGCTTTCTCCGTGGAATCCGTGTTGTCTTTGTCCAGAGTGTTTCGGATATATTCGTCATTACCGAGCAGATCCAGAATCTCAGCATCTGTGCCAAAACCAAGTGAACGCAGGAGAACCGTAACCGGTATTTTACGTGTACGGTCGATCCGGACGTAAACAACATCCTTCGCGTCCATCTCCAGTTCCAACCAAGCGCCGCGGTTAGGAATAACTGTAGCGGTATACGTTTTTTTGGCGTTTTTATCTACTTTGGTACTGAAGTAAACGCTAGGAGAGCGAACCAACTGGCTGACAATAACCCGTTCCGCACCATTAATAATAAATGTGCCCGTGTTGGTCATCAGCGGGAAATCTCCCATGAATACTTCCTGCTCTTTGACTTCGCCGGTTTCCTTATTAATGAGCCGGACTTTGACCCGAAGCGGTGCTGCATACGTAACGTCACGCTCTTTCGCATCGTCTACTGTATACTTCGGTTCACCGAGACTGTAATCGATAAATTCCAAAATCAAGTTACCTGTAAAATCCTGGATCGGCGAGATATCCTGGAACATTTCGCGCAACCCTTCCTCCAAAAACCAATCATAGGATTTTTGTTGGATTTCAATCAGGTTTGGAACTTCGAGTATCTCGTTAATTCGTGCATAACTGCGCCGAGTGCGTCGACCATATTGAACAAGATGTCCTGCCAACTTAAACTCACCCCTCAATGTCTACTCACTTTAAAAATTTCGTTGCGAACCTCTGTTTGTAACCTTATAATGGTACACATACAGAGCAAAGCAATGCATCCACAAATAAAGAAAAGCCCTTACTCGAAATGTCGTTCGAAAAAAGAGCAACTTTGATCGGCGGATGTCTTTCCAAATCATTCTTATCCCCAGTTTGCCCAAAATGTACATATTATACGCCAAACGTAGGCATAATAAGCCCGTTCGGCGTAAAAAAGGTTGACATTTTTAGTTAGCTAAAGCCAAGTAGGGCATCTTAATACTGACATTTTACAACTATACCACGAACTGAATTTCAAGTCAATAGTCCTATTGCAAAAAAAATGATCCCCTGCTTACTTTACAAACTCGGATTCAGCTTTTAGTAGATACCTCTTCCGTTTTCACCGCTTTGAAAATCCGATAGCCTTTATCCTTCGTCACTTCTTCCACTCTTCCAAACAAAGATTCCAATTTCGCTTTCGCTGACGGGGCTCCTTGTTTTTTCTGAATGACAATCCACAACGAACCGCCTACCTTCAGATGGCGATGTGCCTGTTCGAAAATAGTATGAACCGTCTCTTTCCCAGCCCGTATAGGCGGGTTGGTTAGGATAACGTCAAAATCTTGCTTTTTCACTTCAGCCAGTAGATTACTTTGCAATACCGTAACATTGTTAATTCCGTTCGCTTTTGCATTTTCCCTGGAAAGTTCAACGGCTCTCTCGTTGATATCGATCATGGTGACATGCCCATCCGGTACAAGTTTGGCTGCTGTAAGACCCATTGGCCCGTATCCACAGCCCACATCGAGAACATGAGCCCCTGATGGCAACTCTATCGCATCAATCAACACTCTGCTGCCATAATCGATTCCGTTTTTGGAAAACACACCGGCATCCGTCACGAATCGCAGACTGAATCCGCGAAGAACCGCTTCAGTTGCTCTGCGATCATGCGCCACTTGCGGTTTGTCCGAAAAATAATGATTGGACATGCCCTCACTCACTTTCCATTTACAATTACAGCAACAAACCCCTTGATATAAGTCAAGGGGTTTGTTGTTTTGTTCATTTAGCTTGTAATAGCTAAATTATTTAACTTCAACTGAAGCGCCTGCTTCTTCAAGCTTAGCTTTAACCGCTTCTGCTTCTTCTTTAGCAACTTTTTCTTTCAATGCTTTTGGAGCGTTGTCAACCAATTCTTTTGCTTCTTTCAGGCCAAGACCTGTGATTTCGCGAACTGCTTTGATAACGTTGATTTTGGAAGCACCAGCGCTAGTCAAGATTACGTCGAACTCGGATTGCTCAGCTTCAGCAGAAGCTACTGCACCTGCAGCAGCTACTGGAGCTGCAGCAGTTACGCCGAATTCTTCTTCGATTGCTTTAACAAGATCGTTCAATTCCAGTACAGTCATGCCTTTGATTGCTTCCAAGATTTGCTCTTTACTCATGAGTGAACCTCCATATATAATATTATTTTTTTTAAATTCATTTGCCGCCTAAGCAGCATTCAGATCAAGTTGCTTACGCGCCTTGTTCTTCTTTTTCTGCAACTGCTTTAACCGCAAGCGCGAAGTTGCGCACTGGCGCTTGAAGCACGCTGAGGAGCATGGAGAGGAGTCCATCGCGGGATGGCAGTTCTGCCAATGCCTTAACTTCTTCTACTCCGATTACGCGACCTTCTACGACTGCACCTTTCAATTCCAGTGCATCGTTCTTTTTCGCGAAGTCGTTCAGAATTTTAGCTGGAGCCACAACGTCATTTACGCTGAATGCAATTGCAGTAGGACCTGTAAGAACACTATCGAGTTCTGTCAGTTCTGCTGCTGCAGCTGCACGGCGAAGCAACGAGTTTTTCAGCACTTGGAATTCGATGCCTGCTTCACGAAGTTGCTTACGCAACTCAGTTACTTGGGCAACGTTCAATCCGCGATAGTCAACAACAACAGTTGTAACGCTCTCGCGCAATTTAGCTGTTACTGCATCAACGGATTCTTGTTTTGCTTGAATCACTTTTGCGTTTGCCAATCTGTACACCTCCTGATCAAATTTATCCCATTAAGAAAAGCCTCCGTAGAATCACGAAGGCTTGATATATACTCATCATCGATTTGCATCGTTCTAAGTTCTATAATCACACCTCGGCAGGAAATTAAGCCAAATGGCACCTACTGTCTACGGCAAGCATATTCAAATGTCAACGGTCAGTCACTCGGACTCACAACTTTTATATCTTATCAAAAACAGGACAAGCCTGTCAAGAGATATTATCTAAAAGCTGCTGCGTTCACGCGTGCGCCAGGTCCCATCGTGGAAGAAAGACTAACATTCTTCAGATAAACACCTTTTGCTGCCGCTGGTTTAGCACGATTCAGAGCTTCCATGAGAGCTTTGAAGTTCTCATTAAGTTGCTCAGAAGAGAAAGAAGCTTTACCAATCGGTGCATGAATTTGACCTGCACGATCCAGACGATATTCGATTTTACCGGCTTTAATTTCTTGAACAGCCTTAGTTACATCGAAAGTTACCGTTCCGGCTTTAGGGTTAGGCATCAGACCTTTACCGCCGAGCAGTCGGCCCAATTTACCTACTTCACTCATCATATCCGGTGTCGCTACGCAGACGTCGAATTCGAACCAGCCTTGTTGGATTTTGTTGATCATGTCTGCATCACCAACATAGTCCGCGCCAGCCGCTTCCGCTTCTTTCGCTTTGTCACCTTTCGCAAATACCAATACGCGTTGTGTTTTACCTGTGCCGTGTGGCAAGACAACAACACCACGTACAGCCTGGTCTTGCTTACGAGGGTCTACACCCAAACGAACTGCTGCTTCGATTGTTTCATCGAATTTTGCAGTAGCTGCCTTTTTCACAAGCTCTACAGCTTCTGAAGGCTCGTAAGTTGCTTCGCTGTCAATCAGCTTAGCAGCTTCCAGGTATTTTTTACCGTGTTTAGCCATGTTTTATTCCTCCTTTGTGGTGTTAGCGGATATACCTCCCACATCAACCGGTCGCGAATCGACCGGTTTTACGAAGCCATGTTTCTTATGAAAATTAGTCTTCGATGGTGATACCCATGCTGCGGGCAGTACCTTCGACCATACGCATAGCGGACTCAACGTCTGCTGCATTCAGGTCAGGCATTTTTGTTTCTGCGATTTGACGTACCGCATCACGTTTAACTGTAGCAACTTTTTTCTTGTTCGGTTCGCCGGATCCTTTTTCAACTTTAGCTGCCACTTTCAACAGAACTGCTGCTGGTGGAGTTTTAGTGATGAAAGTAAAGGAACGGTCCTCGAATACAGAAATTTCAACTGGAATAATCAATCCCGCTTGATCAGCTGTACGAGCGTTGAATTCTTTACAGAATGCCATGATGTTGACACCTGCTTGACCCAAAGCCGGACCTACTGGTGGTGCTGGGTTTGCTTTACCTGCTGGAATCTGCAGTTTTACCATTTTAATAACTTTTTTCGCCATGATTGACACCTCCTTGCAAAATAGTGGTTAACGGGTTTTTCAACCCTCCCACAAGAAACTTGAAGAGACTATATCTTCTCCACTTGTGTGTATTCCAACTCAAGCGGTGTTTCCCGTCCAAACATGTTCACGTGCACTTTCAACTTGCTTTTGTCTACCAAAATCTCTTCCACGGAGCCTACGAAATTCGCAAAAGGGCCGACTTTAATACGTACGGATTCCTTAATATCGAACTCAATTTTCGGCTTAGGTTCAACCATACCCATGTGCTTCAGAATTTGTTCCACTTCTTCAGGCAACAATGCAGTTGGTTTGGACCCAGAACCTGTCGAACCGACAAATCCTGTAACACCTGGTGTGTTGCGAACAACATACCAAGAATCATCCGTCTGTACCATTTCCACCAAGACATAACCGGGGTAAACTTTACGCATAACGGTTTTTTTCTTACCGTCCTTGTTTACCACTTCTTCTTCCATAGGAACAAGAACGCGGAATATCTTGTCTTCCATGCCCATAGACTCTACGCGTTTTTCCAAATTGGCTTTGACCTTGTTCTCATACCCTGAATAGGTATGAACGACGTACCATCTTTTTTCCATATCAAGCCACCGGAACCCTTCTTAAATAATCGCTTCGATCACAAAGGAGATGCCAATGTCAATGACCCAAAAAAACAGCGTCATAACCACAACAGTACCAAGTACGATCAATGTGTAGTTGGTCAGCTCTTTACGATTAGGCCAGCGAACTTTTTTAAGTTCAGCCCAGCTTTCTGAGAAAAAGGAAATCAGAGATTTGAAACTTCGTTTCACGCCGACACCTCCAAAAACTATCTGGTTTCGCGATGAGAAGTCTGCTCGTTACAAAACTTGCAAAATTTCTTCATCTCCATGCGGTCGGGGTGATTACGCTTGTTTTTTGTCGTAGTGTAATTTCTTTGTTTGCAGTTAGTACAAGCCAAAGTAATAATTACCCGCATGATGTACACCTCCCGAAGACTTCCACATTCAAGCAGAGTCTCTAAATTGATCCTGAAAAAAAGCCATAAATTTAGGCCTACCTAAAACACTTTATCACAAGGGTATAACCATGTCAATGAAAGAATAGCCTTTCATTCATTGGGTATTACTTCCGTACAACGTACATTCGTTTCTCATCTCTGTTTTTCTCTTCTCCTGCATGGACCGAGCGATTACTAGTATGAACATTCTTAGATTTTATAAACTTGAGACACTAAAAAAAGACTCAAACACCGAGCCTTTTCCGTCAACGACAACATGTGTTTAATTATCTCGAACTTCCAGGTACTTTTCAAGTTTGCGCTTGACGCGCTGAAGTGCATTATCAATGGACTTCACATGTCTGTCCAAATCAACTGCAATCTCTTGATAAGATCTCCCGTCCAGATACAACATCAATACTTTACGTTCCAGATCACTCAGAATCTCGGACATTTTATCTTCCAGGCCCACAAACTCTTCCTGATTGATGATAAGTTCTTCCGGATCACTGACCTGGGTTCCACAAATCACATCGAGTAACGTACGATCAGACTCTTCGTCATAAATAGGCTTGTCCAGAGATACATAAGAATTAAGCGGAATATGCTTCTGACGTGTTGCTGTCTTAATCGCCGTGATGATCTGTCTTGTAATACACAGTTCGGCAAAAGCCTTGAACGAAGCCAGCTTGTCCCCTTTAAAATCTCGAATGGATTTGTAGAGGCCAATCATTCCTTCTTGAATAATATCTTCCCGGTCTGCCCCAATCAGAAAATAAGATCTTGCCTTGGCGCGTACAAAGTTGCGATATTTGTTAATTAGAAACTCTAACGCTTCGCTTTCGCCTTCACGGAAAGCTTCGACAATGTCTTCGTCACTTTGGTAATCATACTTGGATAACATGATATCTTTGAGGTCGACACTCACAGACAATCCCTCCGGCTGCAACGCAAGGTACCCCGTTACTCTACTCTATGAAATATAGGATCAGTATATATGATGGTACCTCACACCGTCAACCACGCTCTGCCTAAAAAAGAACATCAATAACATAAATGTCAAGAGTTTCAATATTCTAAATTCTGTAAAAACGTGCTGTTATTCCCGGCGCCATCGCTCAAACTCTTTTAATACATCGGGACTCAACTTGCCACCGAGTGTGTTACGCGTGGTCCTCGCCTGATCTTCTTCCAGCCGTTTTTTTAAATCTTTTTCGTTCTGCTCAACTTCAATTAGCAACTCCCTCGCAGATACACGTAGCGCTCCCTGTCCAAATATAACATGTTGCTCTACCATATCGCTCGTAGCCACATAGATTTGGCGTCTTCGCATGCTTAGTTCCCGAACGAGTCTCTCAATGCATTCGTCTGCCGTCTCTTTTTCCTTTGTAAAATAGATCTGCACTTTGCTCTGAGTAAAGGATTTACCGAGTCCAGGCACGAGGTAGGCGTCAAACACAACAATGACTCGCCGGCCGGAGAAAGCCTGGTAGTCTGCTAGACGAAAGAGAAGCCTGTTACGTGCCTCTTCGAGCCCACTTTCCGCCAGTTTGGTTAATTCCGGCCAGTCGCCAATCATGTTGTACCCGTCTACAAGAAGCACATCACGGGAATCAGCCATACCTTCTATTCCTGCGCTTGACGCGAACGGAGCACTTCATACATGACAACCCCGGCTGCCACGGAAGCATTCAGGGAATTAATCTGACCTTGCATTGGTAATTTGATCAGTACATCGCATTTCTCACGAATAAGTCGTCCCATTCCCTTGTTCTCATTTCCGATTACCAATGCCACAGGGCCAGTAAAGACTCCATTACCAAAGACACCTTCATGAGCCGTGACATCTGTCCCTACAACCCATACACCTTCCTCTTTGAGGCGATCAATGGTCTGTCCAAGATTACTTACTCGAGCCACTGGCACGTACTCCACAGCGCCTGCTGATGTTTTGGATACTGTCACGGTTACCGCTGCCGAGCGACGTTTGGGTACAATGACGCCATGCGCACCCGTGCAATCTGCTGTCCGCAAAATTGACCCCAGGTTATGAGGATCTTCAATCTCATCCAGCAGAATCAGGAAAGGATGCTCATTCTTCGCTTTTGCTGCGGCAAGAATGTCTTCTACCTCCACATAAGCGTAAGGTGCCGCTTGAGCAACTACACCCTGATGCTGAATGCCTGGTACCGTTTGATCCAGCTTACGCTTGTCCACGTGTTGAATGACAATACCTAGCTTTTTAGCTTCCGAGATAATAGGTTGAGTCAGATGTTTCTGTGCTGTATCGGCAATCCATATTTTATTAATGGTCCGGCCTGAACGCAGCGCCTCCGTCACGGAGTGTTTACCGGCGATCCATTCTTCTTCCATCGTTGTTCGATCCTCTCTGTAATGCGTTGTTTTGTTGAAATTTCTATTTTTGTGTCGGTGATTGTTGCTCCGCGTGCTCAATGCCAAGCCCGATCAGTTCAATCATGCGGTCGTGATGACCACTGCTGTAGAGGTAACCAATGAGACATTCAAAAGCCGTGGCATGTCTGTATTCCAACACATCTGCATTTTTGGGTACACTACCCGACTTGGCATTCCGCCCTTGCCGGACAATATCACGTTCTTCCTCTGTCAGTTCAGCCTCAATCGTTGTAAGTATGCGGCTCTGTGCCTTCGCTGATACCAACCCGGTTGCACTACGGTGCAAATGATTGGGACGCATGTTGGCCTTCGACAACAGATATTGACGAACAGCTACCTCATATACCGCATCACCAATATAGGCCAGTGCAATAGGTGGAATCAACCTCGCAGGTCTGGAAGGAGGATATGGGAACCATCCTCCGTCTGTGACCTGCTCCTGTTGTTTTGGTGTATTTGGATGTCCTTCGCTCATTTGCGCCGCCATCTCATGCCCTGCGCCGTATCTTCAAGCAGAATGCCACGTGCAGACAATTCATCACGAATTTCATCCGCTCTTGCCCAGTTTTTCGACTTACGCGCTTCTACACGCTCTTCAATCAGACGTTCCACTTCCTCATCCAGAAGTTCCGGCTCTGCGTCAGTATAGATGCGCAGCACAGCATTCAATTCACTGAACAACTCGAGGAGCGCACGAATGTCTGCCGCATTAACTACTTCTTGCTGCAACAGTTGGTTGGCTTCCCCTGCCCACTCAAACATCGCAGTAATTGCATCAGGAGTATTGAAATCATCCTGCATCTTCTCGTGATACTGCTGACGAATTTGGTCGAGTCTTGCCGCAAACTCTGCTGTGATATCCTGATCAACAGTTACTGCATTCAGACGATGGTTCAAGTTACCTACCGCATTCGCAATCCGGTCCACACTGTTCTGTGCCTGCTCCATCGTATCATCCGTGAAGTTCAATGGGTTACGATAGTGGGTAGACAACATGAAATAACGAATCGCTTCGCGTTTATATTGATTCCGCAAGTCTTTAACCAAAACACCATTACCGAGTGATTTTGACATCTTCTCGTTATCAATCCGGATGAATCCATTATGCATCCAGTAGTTCGCAAGTGGTTTACCTGTTAATACTTCGGATTGGGCGCATTCGCACTCATGGTGCGGGAACTGCAAATCCTGTCCACCCCCGTGAATGTCCAGTGTATCCCCAAGGTACTCCCTAGCCATGGCGGAGCACTCAATATGCCAGCCTGGTCGACCATCGCCCCAAGGACTGGACCAATAGATCTCACCTGGTTTGGCAGCCTTCCAGAGCACAAAATCTTCGGGATGCTCTTTGCGCTCATCCACACCCACACGGATTCCAAATTGCAGCTCCTGCAGGTTTTGTTTTGAAAGTTTGCCATATTCGCTGAATTTGCCTGTGCGATAATAGACGTCACCGCCATTTTCATACGCAAAGCCTTTTTCAACGAGCTCACGGATAAAATCAATGATCAGCGGCATGTTTTCCGTTACTCTCGGATTGCTGCTTGCCTTTGGAATACCCAGTCCCTCAAGGTCTTCATAATAGGCAGCAATAAATTTCTCAGCCACGTGAGGAACATCTGTTCCAAGTTGTTCTGCTTTGCGAATCAGCTTATCGTCCACATCCGTGAAGTTCACCACATAGTTCACATCATGTCCTGTCTGTTCCAGGTATCCGCGAACTGTGTCGAAAAAGATAACCGGGCGTGCATTCCCGATATGAATGTAGTCATATACCGTTGGTCCGCAAACATACATTTTCACTTTCCCTGACTCTTGGGGAACAAATTCCTCTTTGGTACGACTCATCGTATTATAAATCTGAAGCGTCATGGTCACTTATCCTTTCATCCTATACTGCCTTATTTTATTGTATCACGTATCACGCACAGTCTCATTTTCACGGGCATTCTGTAGTGTACGTACTTCTTTCTGCAATCGTTCAAGTTCTTTTTGCATACTGCGCAAGGAGTCAACGACCGGATCGGGCAATTGCTGACTGAGGCGATCTACCCGTCGGCCATCCTGTTTAACAATTCTGCCCGGTATACCTACCACGGTGCTATTGGAAGGGACCTCCTTAAGCACAACGGAGTTTGCTCCAATGTTGCTTTGATCCCCCACGCTAAATGAACCCAGCACTTTGGCTCCAGATGAGATAACCACATTATTGCCAATGGTCGGATGTCTCTTTCCTTTTTCTTTCCCTGTTCCGCCCAGGGTAACCCCCTGATAGATAACAACATCATCGCCAATCTCACATGTTTCCCCAATAACGACGCCCATTCCATGGTCAATAAACAACCGATTTCCGATCGTAGCTCCAGGATGTATCTCAATTCCTGTCATGAATCGACTTACCTGTGAAATGAACCTGGCGAACGAGAACCATCTTCGTTTGTATAAAAAATGTGCAATCCGGTGTGCCCATATCGCGTGCAGCCCTGAGTAGGTAAATACCACTTCAAACCATCCCCGGGCTGCCGGATCGTTCTCAAACACCGCCTGGATATCTGATCTGATCTTCTTGAACATGCTCGTTCCCCTCTTGTTCAGGTTCCCGTCCTCCGGCTTACCGGACGGCGCGTTCCTTGGTAGTGTACTGCACACTCGCCTAAACAAAAAACGCCCCTGCAGCATTTAGCTGCAGAGGCGTTTATCGCGGTCCCACTCTGCTCGGTCCATTCTTAAATAGAATGAGCCCTCAAGCGGTTTGGTAACGGAAACCAATCGTCACAACCTATCCTAACGTTTTCCCATGTCATGATCGACAAAGGCGGGGCTGGATTCGGCTATGCAGCTCACGGGTGCATTTCGACTGATGGACAGTGGATGGCTCACAGCCACCGCAACCAAAGAAATCTTTCTTTGCCACGGGACCATCCTCTCTGAATCTGTCCGGGTCAGTCTACTTCTCCCGATCTTTGCTGTTCTATTAGATAAATCATATCAATTATTCGTTGTGTTGTTATTATAGCGAAAAGGCCTCAGACTGACAACAGCCTCCTACGTAATCCATACTTCATAGACTGCGTTCAGATTCCAAATAAATGGAATGTCCTCAACTAAGATTATTTTACTTGTGCAAGCAAACGTTCGATCACCGTATCCCGACCCAGAAGTACGATCGTTTGGTTCAGATCCCGTCCATGTGTCTGTCCAGTCAAGGCTACACGAATTGGCATAAAGAGCTGTTTGCCCTTAAAGCCGGTTTCTTTCTGTACTTCCTTGATCAATGCAGCCATTTTGCTCGGAGTAAACTCTTCGCTTGCCTGTACTTTATCCGCAAATGCCTTCAGTACGGTTGGCACCTGCTCCTCCGCAAGCACTGCTTCTCCTTCACTTTCAAGCTCCAGATTGGAACGGAAGAATACTTCCGACAATTCGACAATATCAGAGGCAGAATTCATTTGCTCCTGGTACAGGTGTACCAGAGTATAAGCCCATTCTTTTTGTTCAGCAGACAGCTCGGAAGAAATACGTCCAGCCTTTTGCAGATGCGGAATGGCCATTTCGGCAATCCGTTCCGGGTCAGCATGTTTGATATAGTGGTTGTTCAAGTGAGCCAGCTTGTGGGTATCAAATACCGCAGGGCTCTTGGACAGGCGTTTCGTATCAAAAATGGAGATCAGCTGCTCTTGCGAGAAGATCTCTTCTTCCCCTTCCGGCGACCAGCCAAGCAGGGAAATGAAGTTAAACATCGCTTCAGGCAAATAGCCGAGCTGATCATACTGCTCAATAAACTGAATAACGGATTCATCCCGTTTACTCAGCTTCTTGTGATTTTCATTCACGATCAGCGTCATATGGCCGAATTGCGGCGGCTCCCAGCCAAGCGCTTCATAGATCATCAGTTGACGCGGCGTGTTCGAGATGTGATCTTCCCCACGCAGGACGTGGGAGATCTTCATCAAGTGATCATCCACAGCAACGGCATAGTTGTATGTGGGAATGCCGTCTTTTTTCACAATGACGAAGTCACCGGATTCCTTGCTGTTGAACGAGATTGTGCCTTTAACCATATCATCAAACGTATATGTGCGCTCTTCCGGCACACGGAAACGAATACTCGCTACACGGCCTTCCGCTTCAAACGCACTAATTTGCTCTGGAGTCAGGTCACGGTGTTTGCCAGAATAACGCGGTGTTTCTCCACGTGCTGACTGTTCCTCGCGCTCTTGCTCCAATTCTTCTTCCGTGCAGAAGCAACGGTAAGCCAGACCTTTATCCAGCAATTCCTGCGTATATTTACGATAGAGGTCCAGACGTTCCGTTTGACGGTATGGTCCGTATTCTCCGCCCACGTCAATACTTTCGTCCCACTCAATTCCGAGCCATTTCAGGTATTTCAGTTGGCTTTCTTCACCACCGGCAATATTCCGTTTCACGTCCGTATCTTCAATACGAATAATGAATTTACCGTTATTATGTTTGGCATATAAATAGTTAAACAGCGCCGTACGGGCATTCCCGATATGCAGGTGTCCCGTTGGGCTCGGCGCGTAACGCACACGAATATCCGTGCTCATATGATCCCCTCCGTCACTAATTTATTGATGATATCACACACGTACAAGGCAAACAACGGACTGAGCGGCAATGCCCTCTCCCCGTCCAGGGAATCCCAGTTGCTCTGTTGTGGTTGCTTTCACGTTCACCTGTGTTACATCCGCTTCCAGTGCCTTGGCAATAACCTCAGCCATCTGTGGGATGTAAGGAGCCATCTTCGGCTTTTGGGCAATAATCGTTGAGTCAATATTCCCCAACTTATAACCGCGATCCTTCACAAGCTGCCATACATGCTCCAGCAATTTCAGGCTGTCGGCATCTTTGAATTCCGGATCGGTATCCGGGAAATGCTTGCCAATATCCCCGAGTGCCAGCGCACCCAAAATAGCATCACTAATCGCGTGCAACAGCACGTCTGCGTCCGAGTGACCCAGCAGTCCTTTTTCATAAGGAATCGTTACTCCGCCAATAATACACGGGCGTCCCTCTACCAGCTGATGTACATCAAATCCCTGTCCTACACGTATCATCGCTTCTTCTCTCCCCCCAGCAAAAACGCAGCATATTGCAAATCTTCCGGCGTTGTTAATTTGATATTGGTATAATTGCCTTCCACAACCTTGACCGACATTCCCTGACGTTCAGCCAGCATGGCATCATCTGTCCCCAGAAATCCGTCCTGCTCGGCTGATTCGTAGGCGGAGAGCAGGGAAGAAAGACGAAAAGCCTGCGGGGTTTGAATGCTCCACAGACTGCTGCGGTCTGGCGTCGCCGTAACGACTCCTTCCGCATTCACTTGTTTGATCGTATCCTTCACGGGAACCGCAAGTACAGCTGCTCCACCACCGGCTATGGCGGCCGCCATGCATCCCTTGATCTGCTCATGGTTTACAAAAGGACGTACCCCGTCGTGAACGAGAACCCAATCCGTCCCAAGTGCCTCAAGGCCTTTATGGACAGAATGTTGTCTCTCTTTCCCTCCCGGGATAACACGGACACGTGAATCCAGTTGGTATTCTTTTACCCAATCCTGGCAACGTTCAACATCTACGGTTCCTGTGACCAGCACCATCTCGCGGATCTCGTCCAGCGCAGCAAATACCTCAAGCGTATGTATGAAAACGGGCTTGTCCTGCAGCAACAGAAACTGTTTGCTCTCGGTCGTCCCCATCCGGGTTCCGCGACCTGCTGCCACAATGACAACGCCCCACCCTTTATCCATGCTGCAATCCCTGCCTTGTCTGTCAGTTTATCGTCCAAAGATATACAATATCATTCAACGATACACTACCCATCATACCGCTTTATTGGGCTTTTTCCAACAGTTTCGGCTTGGCAAAAATCATTCGTCCTGCTGAAGTCTGCAACACACTGGTCACCAGCACTTCCATCATCATGCCGATATACTCGCGTCCGCCTTCCACAACGATCATTGTGCCATCATCCAGATAAGCTACACCTTGACCATGCTCCTTGCCATCCTTGATGATCTGCACCATGATCTCCTCACCTGGCAGAACAACCGGCTTAACCGCATTGGCGAGATCATTAATGTTCAACACAGATACACCCTGGAGTTCGCACACTTTGTTCAGGTTAAAGTCATTGGTGACCACTTTTCCCTGAAGCACTTTTGCCAGTTTAACCAGTTTGCTGTCCACCTCGGAGATTTCCTCGAAATCCCCCTCGTAGATCAGGACTTTTACATCAAGTTCCTTCTGGATTTTGTTCAAAATGTCCAGTCCACGCCGTCCTCTGTTCCGCTTGAGCAGATCCGATGAATCAGCAATATGCTGTAACTCCTCCAGAACAAATTCCGGAATTACGATCGTGCCTTCAATAAATCCGGTTTTGCATATATCAGCGATACGCCCATCGATAATAACACTGGTATCCAGAATTTTATGTTCTTCCATCCGTCTGTCCTCGTCCACCTCGGGATGACCCCATCGTCCAGACATCCAGAAGGCCCCCAGATCGTCTTTCTTCGCCATGGCAAGGGTATAACCGGAATAAGCACTAATCACCGTCAGCGCCACTTGCAGCACTTCTCCTGCCGTCCCCATCCATCCCACAACAGGGTAAAGTAACAAGGCCACGAGCAATCCTGCAACTGTACCTGCGGCACCTGCAGCCAATTCGTTCATAGGTACTTTTGCCAATGAGTCAATTCCACTATGCAACCTGTCTGCCATCAATGTTCCACCAATATTACATACAGCCATAAACATTACAGCTCCCAGCAGCGTTGATATACCAGCTCCCAGTAATCCTGCTGACTGAATCCACTCCGCCATCCATGGGACCGATTTTCCTGCCAGATGATATGCCGTGTAGCCGAACCATGCACCGCACAATCCTGTAAAAGTTAAAATGCCTTTTTTCCACATTAGTCCCTGCACCTCCTTCAATGTATCTTGATCTTTATATCCAGTATGATCCAATTCCTGAATTGCTAATCCCATCTGGAAGAACTTTTTGGAAATGTTGCAATCGTCAGTTGAAAGTAGGTAAATTATTGGCATATAATGAATTCAATTCATATCCCGAGGTGAGTGGCAAAATGAGTACGCTAAGTTTACAGGCTTTCCAGGATCAAGTTTCTGAACTGTTGTTGCGTCATCGCAGCCTGATTGATGTACTGTCCAAAACGGGACAAGCCGGAGCGTCTGTTAACCGTGCCGTGTCCAAAGCCATTACCGAATGCGGCTGCATTGAGCTGCACGCCACCAAGCAGAAATATGCCCCGGAGAGCGATATCGCTCAAACCAAGGGCCTGCTGGAAACGCATGTGGAAGGTGAGTTGTGTGAGAACTGCAGAGAGGTCATCAGCTCTGAGCTAGGGCGGAACCTGTTCTACATGTCGGCTCTCTGCAATCTGCTGGACATTAACATGGAAGAGGTCGTAAATCACGAATCACAGAAGTGTTCAACGTTAGGGATGTTTAATCTGTCGTAAGAAGATATGTATGTCGTTCGCAAGGGTTTCTTTTACCGTAAATAGATCTGAATAAACAAAAAGCACGCATTCTCCAGTTCAGGAGAGTACGTGCTTTCTTTATATAGTGTCTGTCCCCGAGGCGACTTAACGATCGGAAGGACGGGAAGATTTCTCATCCTTGCGCTTTTTCGCCCGACTACGTGAGGCCGCTGTTCGCACATTATGCTTCATTCCATACAGGGCGTATAACACCAACGGAATAAAGATCAATTTGGATAACTGCTCCGGGAAAATAACGGCTACGGCTATGGCAAATAACACAACCCATGGTGCAATCCAGATTGCCTTTCGTGGCAAACCGACCTTTTTGAAATTGGGATATTTAAGCGAACTCACCATCAGATACGATAACAGCAATGTAGCAATCATCATGCTAACCGGGCCAATATCCTTATTGAACAAGGACAGTGTGGCCAGTACCCCGCCGGCTGCCGGTATCGGCAGACCTGTGAAGTATCCAGGAATACCCGGACGAACGTTAAACCGTGCAAGACGAATGGCTCCACAGATCGGAAAAGCCGCTGTTGCAATCCAGGCGAGGATCGGCATCGACTCTTGAAACGACACCATAAATATGATCAGAGCTGGTGCTGCACCAAAGGAAACCATGTCAGACAAGGAATCAAGTTCCTTACCGAATTCACTTTGGGCATTAAGTGCACGTGCCACTCGGCCATCCAGACCATCAAGCAGCATCGCTACAATGACCATAATGGCAGCCAAACTGTAATTTCCATCAATCGCAAGCAAAATTGCCATCATTCCAAGAAACAGATTACCCAGGGTAAAGAGATTCGGAATGAATCTGGTTAGCATCGTTGTTTCACCTCATCCATTTCAAGCCTTTATATAGGCAAACCCTTACATCTGTCTGTCGATAAACATTTGCTCCTGCAAACGTTTGAGGCCTTCCTTAATGGTCCGGGCACGAACTTCACCAATACCATCCACTTCGTCCAGTTCTTCAATTGTAGCCATAATAACATGAGGCAATTGTTCGAATTGATCCACCAGGTTATGGATAATGACATTGGGCAGGCGGGGGATCTTATTTAATACCCGGTATCCGCGAGGTGCAACCGAATCCTCTGAAGTGGCCGCCGATGAAGGATAACCGAGCAGACGGACAATATGATGTGCATCCAACAACTCATCGTCCGACAATCTTTTCAGTCCCACAATAATTTCACGGATTTTGTCATCACTGTCGTCACGGGCATAGTCTTTATACAATAACCAGGCTTCTTCTTCCGTTGTACCCACGAGCTCTTCCATTTGCATGGAGATGAGTCGTCCCTCATTCCCGAGTTCATGAATATATCGTTTGATCTCCGTTTTGATCCGCATCACCATTTCGGTACGCTGAATCACATTAACCACTTCAGGAATCGTCACCAGTTCCTCAAATTCAGAGGCACTCAGATTCGTAAGAGACTGTGTTAATACCGCTTTGTATTTCTCCAGGGTTTGAATCGCTTGATTCGCTTTGGTCAAAATAACCCCAATTTCCTTGAGGGAATAACGAAGTGTTCCCTGATACAAGGTAATGATATTCCGACGCTGTGATATGGATACGACCAATTTACCCGTTTGCTTTGCTACACGCTCTGCCGTCCGGTGACGAATCCCCGTCTCTGATGAAGAGATAGATGAATCCGGGATTAACTGGGTATTGGCGTAAAGAATACGCTTCAAATCTTCGCTAAGAATAATGGCACCATCCATCTTGGCGAGTTCGTACAGGTAGTTTGGGGAGAAATCACAGTTAATCGAGAATCCCCCGTCCACCACTTCCATGACTTCAGGGCTGTATCCTACAACAAGCAGTGCGCCCGTCTTGGCGCGCAGCACATTTTCCAGACCTTCGCGGAAAGGTGTACCTGGTGCGATCAGCCTTAACAACTCATTCATATTATCCAGTTGGCTCATATCTTTCATCTTGTTATGCCCCCTAATCTAAAGCAACCGCTAGTGCATCTGCCACGGTATTCACACCGATCAGTTGTATCCCGCGAGGATGTTTCCAGCCCTTTAAGCTTTTTTCCGGTAAAATGACTCGTTTGAAGCCCAACTTTGCGGCTTCCTTCACTCGTTGTTCGGCCCGTGATACGGCTCGAACTTCACCTGTCAGACCGATCTCGCCAAAGATGACGTCGTCCGGCTTGGTCGGTACATCTCTCAAACTGGATGCAATGCTGACGGCAACCGCCAAATCTACAGCGGGCTCATCCAATCGTACTCCACCAGCCACGTTCAGATACGCATCCTGGGTCTGTAAGAACATACCCATCCGTTTCTCCAGCACTGCAATGATCAGATTTAATCGATGCAGATCTACCCCTGTTGCCATACGGCGGGGAGAAGGGAAATGGGTGGTTGAGATCAACGCCTGCAATTCCACGAGCAGAGGGCGTGTACCCTCCATACTGGCAACTACCGTTGAACCTGCTACACCCAGTGGACGTTCTGACAAAAAGAGTTCGGACGGATTGCCCACCTCACGAAGTCCATCCTCACCCATTTCAAAAATACCAATCTCATTGGTGGAACCAAAACGGTTCTTCACCGCACGCAGCAGGCGATACGTATGATGCCGTTCTCCTTCAAAATAAAGCACGCAATCCACCATATGTTCTAACATACGTGGACCGGCAATGGCACCTTCTTTGGTAACATGCCCCACAAGAACCGTTGCAATGCCTCTGCCTTTGGCAATCCGCATGAACCTTGACGTACATTCCCTTACCTGTGCTACACTACCCGGCGCACTGGTAACTTCGGGAAGATATACCGTCTGAATGGAGTCGATGACCAGAAAATGCGGCTGGATCTGATCCACCGCTTCCTCTACGCGTTCCATATTGGTTTCACACAATACATACAACTCGGCAGAGAGTGCCCCGAGGCGGTCTGCCCGCAATTTAGTCTGCTTGACTGATTCCTCACCGGAAACATATAACACACGCAAACCCGAATGCGTCAAAGCATGGGACGTCTGCAACATCAACGTTGATTTACCGATACCCGGATCTCCGCCCACCAGAACGAGTGAACCCGGAACAATTCCGCCACCCAATACCCGGTTCAACTCTCCGATTCCAGTCTGTACACGCGGTTCCTGACCGCTATCTATATCTATGATAGGAAGCGGTTTATCTTTACTGTCAAACAGAGGAGAATTTCTCCCTTGTGTTTTGACCACCGTCTCTGTTTCTTCCACCATTGAATTCCATGACTGACAACCCGGACACTTACCGTACCACTTGGGGGCTTCATAGCCGCATTCCGTACATTGAAACTTGGTTTTAACTTTGGCCACTTCAGCACTCCTATAATTTAGTTTTATAACAGCATTTTGCATTATTCGACGAATTTCACCCAAACTCCCTGACGTGCAGGGTTACTAAAAGTTTACCATTGTTTGAGATTTTTCGTAAAGGATTATCGCAAACTTTACACATGTTCCTGACATAATCATGTCCGTCTTCTGTCCAAAGTGCAAAAAATCCTCCCCGGCCGAAGCCGAGAAGGATTTGATTATGGAATAAGGATTAATACAAGCTGAAGCTCACTCCAAAGCTTGATGTATATTATTTGGTTTCGATTTCCTCATTGGACGGAACGACCACGTCTTTTTTCGTAACAGACAGTGCACCGTTCTCTTCGTCGATGAGCAATGAATCCCCTTTGGTTACGTTACCTGTGAGCAACTCTTCGGACAATTTGTCCTCAATATGCTTTTGGATCGCCCGACGAAGCGGACGCGCACCGTAAGCTGGATCAAAGCCTGACTTCGCAAGGAAAGACTTGGCATTATCAGTGAGTTCGAAATCGACCTCATGTTCGAGCAGTCGTTTACGAAGTTCTTCACTCATAAGCGTAACAATTTCAGCGATGTGTTTTTCTTCGAGTGAGTGGAACACGATAATTTCATCAATCCGGTTAAGGAACTCTGGACGGAAGCTTTTCTTCAGCTCATCCATCACTTTCCCCTTCATGTTGTCATAATCCGCTCCTGCATCTACAACTGCAGTGAAGCCCAGTGTAGAGTTACGTTTGATCGCTTCGGCACCCACGTTGGATGTTAGAATGATCAGCGTATTGCGGAAGTCAACGACGCGACCTTTGGAATCCGTCAGTCGACCATCCTCAAGCACTTGTAACAAGATATTGAATACTTCTGGATGTGCTTTCTCGATTTCATCGAGCAGGACTACGGAATATGGTTTGCGACGAACTTTCTCTGTCAGCTGGCCACCTTCTTCGTACCCAACATATCCTGGAGGCGCTCCGACAAGTCGGGAAGTCGAGTGCTTCTCACCATACTCGGACATATCAATCCGGATTACTGCATTTTCATCGCCGAACATCGCTTCAGCCAGAGCACGAGCAAGTTCTGTTTTACCTACCCCTGTAGGACCGAGGAAAATGAATGAACCCATCGGACGTTTCGGATCTTTAAGTCCTGCACGAGCACGACGAACCGCACGGCTGACAGACTTCACTGCCTCATCCTGACCGATGACACGTTCATGTAGAATAGACTCCAGATTCATCAGACGCTGTGTCTCTTCTTCTTTCAGTTGGTTCACAGGGATTCCTGTCCAGCTGGCTACCACTTGTGCGATATCCTCAGGAGTAACCTCGGAATCGGTGCGACCTTGTTTCTCTTTCCACTGGTTCTTCGTTACATCCAGCTCTTCACGAATTTTTTGTTCCGTATCACGCAGAGCTGCTGCTTTTTCGAACTCCTGACTTTGAACTGCAGCGTCTTTTTCCTTACGGATATCTTCCAGACGGCTTTCCAGTTGTTTCAGGTTTGGTGGGATCGTGTAAGAGTTCAATCTTACTTTGGAACCCGCTTCATCAATCAGATCAATCGCTTTGTCTGGCAAGAAACGGTCTGTAATGTAACGGTCAGACAGTTTAACCGCCTGCACAATTGCTTCGTCCGTAATTTTCACACGGTGATGCGCCTCATAACGGTCACGCAAGCCATGTAAGATTTGAATCGCTTCTTCCGGAGAAGGCTGATCTACAGTAATCGGTTGGAATCGACGCTCAAGCGCTGCATCCTTCTCGATGTATTTACGATATTCATCCAGTGTTGTCGCACCGATACATTGCAATTCTCCACGAGCCAGAGCCGGTTTCAAAATGTTAGAAGCATCGATGGCACCTTCAGCTCCGCCTGCGCCAATCAAGGTATGCAATTCGTCGATAAACAGGACAATGTTACCTGCTTGGCGAATCTCATCCATGATTTTTTTCAGACGATCTTCGAACTCACCACGATATTTGGTTCCAGCGACTACAGAACCCATATCTAGGGTCATTACACGTTTGTCGCGCAATGTTTCCGGAATCTCATTTGCAATGATTTTTTGTGCAAGGCCTTCAGCAATCGCTGTTTTACCTACACCTGGCTCACCGATCAATACCGGGTTGTTCTTGGTACGACGGCTGAGCACCTGGATGACACGTTCAATTTCTTTACTACGCCCAATGACTGGGTCCAGGTTGTTCTCTCTCGCATAAGCCGTGAGGTCACGTGCCAGACTGTCTAGCGTTGGTGTGCTTACATTGGCAGGTGTGCCATTATGGCTGGATACAGCTTCACTGCTGCCAAGCAATTGCAGCACTTGTTGACGTGCTTTGTTCAGGCTAATTCCCAGGTTATTGAGCACACGTGCTGCAACACCCTCGCCTTCACGAATCAATCCGAGCAGGATATGCTCTGTGCCTACATAGGTATGGCCCAATTTTCGAGCTTCATCCATAGATAGTTCAATTACTTTTTTCGCACGTGGCGTATATGCAATGTTGGTAGGTTGCTCTTGGCCACGGCCAATCAGCGTTTCTACTTCATCCTGAATTTTTTCCAATCCGAGTCCCAGGCCGATCAGTGCTTTGGCTGCGATACCTTCGCCTTCACGAATGAGGCCGAGCAAAATATGCTCAGTACCGATGTTATTATGACCGAGACGGACAGCTTCTTCCTGCGCGAGTGCGAGCACCTTTTGGGCCCGTTCCGTAAATCTTCCAAACATCATATCTCCTGCACCTCCATGGTTTTGGATAAAACGAGGTCATGTAATGAAATAACCGTCGTATTCTTCATATCATTTTTGTTTGCAGCCGTGCTGCGAATAAAGTCATTTGGCATTTGTACATGCCTTATTATATAAAAGCCGCAATGCGGCATGAAACCATATTTCAATACAAAATCAGGCTAAACTAGGACTGCTTCGCTGCATTGATCGTATCACGAATCAACTGAGCTCGGTAGATATCTCGCTCATCTGTGCGCATATCTTCCCCGAATGTTTTCTGCAAAAATCCCGGCTGTGTCATCACATTCAACTCATTCATTACCGTGATGGACAGTCCATCCAACAAGCCGAGATCCACGCCAAGGCGTACATCCGATAAGCGCTGTGCAGCTTCCTTGGAATCAACAATAGCTGCATGAGACAATATGCCGTAAGAACGCATGACCCGATCCGTAATCCGAAGTCTGGAGTCGGTCATTAACCGTTCTCTGGCTGTACGCTCATGACCTATCATCTGTAACACAACACCATGCAGGTTCTCGATGACTTCCTGTTCGGTCTGTCCCAATGTAATCTGGTTCGAGATCTGGAACAGGTTACCCATCGCCTCGCTACCTTCACCGTATATCCCCCTTACAGTTAATCCTACTTGGGAAACTGCGGTTAAAATGCGGCCAATCTGCTGTGTCATCACCAGGGCAGGCAAGTGCATCATAACCGATGCTCTTACACCTGTACCTACATTAGTAGGACAGCTGGTTAAGTATCCTCTGCGGTCATCAAAAGCATAATCCACGTGCGCTTCAAAAGCATCATCTATTGCGGAAGCTTTCTCCCAGGCTTCCTTCACCTGGAACCCCGGATAGAGGCACTGGATACGAAGATGATCCTCTTCGTTAATCATAATACTGACAGACTCATCCTCACTGAGAATAACCGCACCATTCCTGGATTCATTCGCAAGACTTGGACTGATGAGGTGTTTCTCCACCAGCACCCGTTTGTCGAGTTCGTCAATATCGATCAGATCCAACGTATGAAAATCCCCAAAGGCATGAACGTCATCGTATTGAAGTACTTCGCTCAGCTTATTCAGCACCTCTTCCGATTGCTCATTGGAAGCCAGCATCGGAAACGGAACATGCTGAAGGTTGCGTGCAATCCGGACACGGCTGCTAATGACGATTTCGGAATCAGCCGCATCACTGCGCATCCAGTCGCTGAGCGCCTTCTCTGTAAAGCGCAGATTAGGCATTACGCATCCCTCCTACTCATGACAAACTTTACTCCTGAGCTATTCCTTTTTCAAGTCCTCTGATCTGGTCACGGATCTGGGCCGCCTCTTCAAATTCCTCTTGCGCGATACTCTCCTGGAGCTCCCGCTTCAGATCAGCGATTTGCCGTTTCACCTTGATGCGACCACCAGCTCGTGCAGGCACTTTGCCTACATGGGACGTATTACCGTGAACCCGCTTGAACAAAGGATCCAGACGGCTGTCAAAATATTTATAACATGAACTGCAGCCGAACCGGCCTATCTTGCTAAATTGTGCGTACGTCATACCACACTCTTCACATTGAAGTGCTTTTGCAGGTGGTGTTCCTGCCGATCCACTTTTGCTGGCTGGATCAAAATCAAGCAATCCGGACAACAAGTTGTGAATGGAAAACCCACCTGCTGTTCCAGGGATCATTTCCCCTTTTTCACGGGCACATGACTCACAAATATGGAATTCCGTCTTCTCCCCATTTACGATTTTCGTGAAATGAAGTGTCGCCGGACGTTTATTGCATTCTTGGCACAGCATATTGATGTACCTCCTTTGACCCCGATAGTTTTCATTTACCGAGCAAAGATATTAACATCGCCTTCAACATTCTGGCACGAATTTGATCCCGGTAAGGAAGTTTGACTAATATAACCTCTCTAGATACAGCAGCTCGCATCAACCCGGCTTCCCGCTTGCTCAAGAAGCGCGCTTCTTCCAATTGATAGATCAGACCTTCGGCAGCTGTCTGCCCGATCTCTTCACCAATACTATGGTGCAAATGATTATGCAGAGCTGATTGGGCCGGTAATTCAATACGCTGTATGCGAACATAACCACCACCGCCGCGTTTACTCTCTACCAGGTATCCCTTCTCGAGTGTAAAACGTGTGCTGATGACATAATTGATCTGGGAAGGTACACATGAGAATTGATCTGCCAGATCATTACGCTGAATTTCAACCATTCCTTCGGGACTTTCATGCAAAATACTCTTCAGATATCGTTCGATAATATCAGAGATATTACGCATCCAATCATCCTCCACTGTCTGAAACGTTAAGTCAATAAGGACCCACACGCCCCCACAGAGTACACCTTCTCTACCCATTTAACCAATCAGGGAAACAGCGAATCTTGCTTCCACAGGTGTCAATAGGAGAGCGAAGGAAGCACGAAGGTCCTTTAATATTCCCTTGATCCTCCGATGAGATGAATCCCGTATATTGGCGATCATGCATCAGATTGTAGAAAGAAAGCTACTTAAGTATTAAACCTTTAGTTGACTTTGACTTTCTTTGACTTTATAACCATTATAGCATATTTTGTGGTTTTGCCAAGTGGGGTCACTATTCATTTTTTACGATTTTACACGAAATATTCCCCAGACACAAAAAAACCTCCCCAAAATTGCTGGAGAAGTCCATTTGTCTTTCAATCACGCCGTATTTCTATATAAGCTAATCAAGTTAAATGGAGCAGTGGGAATAGTCATCAGAAGAAATCGAGCAAATAGGTTTCCCGTTCAGGAATCACTTGTTCCAAAGCCTTGATTGCTGCTTCTGGTCCGTGAATTCTTCCGATCCGTGCCATTTCCGTTGGTCTGCGATACCCCATCAGCACTGCGGTAAGGGATTGAATATCCACCTTAATGGTCTGATCATCAGTAATTGGTTCCGAAGTTTTCCATATGGACGCTGTTCCGTTCATTGCCACGTTTAATTGCCATACCCCTTCATTCCATGGAGCGTGTGCATCTTCTACCTGAAGAACAATCTGCAACGGTGAGTCCTGATTTGCAAAGGGATACTGGGATATAAACTGCTCCACACTAACGATACGCGCCATAAAATAAGGTACAATCTCCTGCTGAATCCTCGGGTTATCCAATTGGAAGGCAAGTGTATCACTGGCAGGTGCCTGCAACGTAACTTCCTCGATCATGGAATCATGGTTAGCAATGAAGGTCCACAGTCCTTGCCTAGCCTCTTCGTTCAGATAGATGATCTCTTTAATAGTAAACTTATTTTCCTTAACCTCATATAAAAGATAACCTTGTGCTGCATCAGCTTCATCGTAATATACAGCCTTCTGGCTGCTTCCATTAACCAGAACTGAATTCTCCCACCTTGCATCATCCCGAACCAGAGTTCCGTTATAACGCTCAGCATAAGCACTGTATACTTCCTTTAATATGCTGAGGCCCGGATCCCCACGCCGAATTGTTCCAGGTGTCGCTTTTTTCATAGGCAAATGAGCTGTAGGTACTTTATAACGTTTAAATTCAACATACGTCTCCCATCCATACTTCCGATAGAAACCAAAAGAGAATGGATGCAAGAATGATATGCTCTGTTTGTTGCGATTCATTTCTTCCAACGCATGCTTCAGTAGACCCGCTACCCAGCCTTTGCGTCTATACTCTGGCCAGGTGGCTACACCCGCAATACCGCCCATCTCGAACGCTCTGCCATGAATATAGGTGTGAAAAGGAATGATGTGAAGTTTGGCTCCTAGCTGCCCGTCCTCATATACACCCCATATATCTTGTGACGAAAACTGACTCCGCCGCTTTTCTTTTTGTTCATCATTCATTACCACCTGAAAAGCATATTCGGAGAGTGCCATCGCTGGTTCAAAATCATCTACCGTCAATTTCTGAATTTCCATGTTGTCCTACACCCCATTCGCTAGAGTTATTATCAATCCAAATCATAGCCTGATATGTGATATATGTACCCCTTAGAGTGTGTCAGAGGATTCTTACAAAGTCAAATAAGAGATGCTTTCGCATCCCCTTAAATAAACAAATAAAAACCACCACCGAATAACATCGGCAGTGGTTCTTCGCTTGGCGGCGTCCTACTCTCCCAGGACCCTGCGGTCCAAGTACCATCGGCGCTAGAGGGCTTAACGGTCGTGTTCGGGATGGGTACGTGTGGAACCCCTCCGCCATCGCCACCAAACGCATAGCTTAACTAACATTTCAGAGTTGTTGTTCTCTGAAAACTAGATTCGAAACGAAACACGCGAATTGTCACTTGCATATTTGGATAAGCCCTCGACCGATTAGTACTGGTCAGCTCCATGCATTGCTGCACTTCCACCCCCAGCCTATCTACCTCGTCGTCTTCAAGGGGTCTTACATACTGGGAAATCTCATCTTGAGGGGGGCTTCACGCTTAGATGCTTTCAGCGTTTATCCCGTCCGTACATAGCTACCCAGCGGTGCTCCTGGCGGAACAACTGGTACACCAGCGGTACGTCCATCCCGGTCCTCTCGTACTAAGGACAGCTCCTCTCAAATTTCCTACGCCCACGACAGATAGGGACCGAACTGTCTCACGACGTTCTGAACCCAGCTCGCGTACCGCTTTAATGGGCGAACAGCCCAACCCTTGGGACCTACTTCAGCCCCAGGATGCGATGAGCCGACATCGAGGTGCCAAACCTCCCCGTCGATGTGGACTCTTGGGGGAGATAAGCCTGTTATCCCCAGGGTAGCTTTTATCCGTTGAGCGATGGCCCTTCCATGCGGTACCACCGGATCACTAAGCCCGACTTTCGTCCCTGCTCGACTTGTAGGTCTCGCAGTCAAGCTCCCTTATGCCTTTGCACTCTTCGAATGATTTCCAACCATTCTGAGGGAACCTTTGGGCGCCTCCGTTACTCTTTAGGAGGCGACCGCCCCAGTCAAACTGCCCACCTGACACTGTCCCCGCACCGGATTACGGTACCAGGTTAGAACCTAGATACGATCAGGGTGGTATCCCAACGTTGCCTCCACACAAGCTGGCGCTCATGCTTCAAAGGCTCCCACCTATCCTGTACAGATCGTACCCAAATTCAATATCAAGCTGCAGTAAAGCTCCATGGGGTCTTTCCGTCTTGTCGCGGGTAACCTGCATCTTCACAGGTATTAAAATTTCACCGGATCTCTCGTTGAGACAGCGCCCAAGTCGTTACGCCATTCGTGCGGGTCAGAATTTACCTGACAAGGAATTTCGCTACCTTAGGACCGTTATAGTTACGGCCGCCGTTTACTGGGGCTTCGGTTCACAGCTTCGGGATTACTCCCTAACCACTCCCCTTAACCTTCCAGCACCGGGCAGGCGTCAGCCCGTATACTTCGCCTTACGGCTTCGCACAGACCTGTGTTTTTGCTAAACAGTCGCTTGGGCCTTTTCACTGCGGCCCCCTCGTGCTATTCACACTACCGGGGCACCCCTTCTCCCGAAGTTACGGGGTCATTTTGCCGAGTTCCTTAACGAGAGTTCTTCCGCGCGCCTTAGAATACTCTTCTCGCCTACCTGTGTCGGTTTGCGGTACGGGCACCATCACCTGGCTAGAGGCTTTTCTTGGCAGTGTGAGATCATGACCTTCGCTACTATAATTTTCGCTCCCCATCACAGCTCAGCCTTACAATGTGCGGATTTGCCTACACATCAGCCTTACTGCTTAGACGGACATCCATCAGTCCGCGTCACTACCCTACTGCGTCCCCCCATTGCTCATAACGGCTTACGGTGGTACAGGAATTTCGACCTGTTGTCCTTCGACTACGCCTTTCGGCCTCGCCTTAGGTCCCGACTTACCCTGAGCGGACGAGCCTTCCTCAGGAACCCTTAGGCTTTCGGCGGATCAGATTCTCACTGATCTTTTCGTTACTCATACCGGCATTCTCACTTGTATAATGTCCAGCGCTCCTTACGGTACACCTTCAACCCTTATACAACGCTCCCCTACCCCTGGATCGACTTCACTCCAGCTTCGAAGTCCTGTGTTTATCCCCTGGGAAGCATTTGGTCATCCAAGATAGAGTCTCTTGTCAGACAAAAATGTCCTTGTGGTAAACACCGCCTCAAAGAAGCAGTGAAGTCGATCCAAGCCATAGCTTCGGTGGTGTGTTTAGCCCCGTTACATTTTCGGCGCAGAGTCACTCGACCAGTGAGCTATTACGCACTCTTTCAATGGTGGCTGCTTCTAAGCCAACATCCTGGTTGTCTGTGCAACTCCACATCCTTTCCCACTTAACACACACTTGGGGACCTTAGCTGATGGTCTGGGCTGTTTCCCTTTTGACAATGGATCTTAGCACTCACTGTCTGACTCCCGGAAGTAAGTCTATGGCATTCGGAGTTTGACTGAGCTTGGTAACCCTTGCGGGCCCCGCACCCAATCAGTGCTCTACCTCCACGACTCTGTTTTCCGAGGCTAGCCCTAAAGCTATTTCGGGGAGAACCAGCTATCTCCGAGTTCGATTGGAATTTCTCCGCTACCCCCACCTCATCCCCGCATTTTTCAACATGCGTGGGTTCGGGCCTCCAGTGCGTGTTACCGCACCTTCACCCTGGACAGGGGTAGATCACCCGGTTTCGGGTCTACGTCCACGTACTATGTCGCCCTATTCAGACTCGCTTTCGCTGCGGCTCCGGCTCTTCACCTTAACCTTGCACGGGAACGTAACTCGCCGGTTCATTCTACAAAAGGCACGCCATCACCCCTAAAACGGGCTCTGACTTTTTGTAAGCACACGGTTTCAGGTTCTATTTCACTCCCCTTCCGGGGTGCTTTTCACCTTTCCCTCACGGTACTGCTTCACTATCGGTCGCTAGGAAGTATTTAGCCTTGGCAGATGGTCCTGCCGGATTCATACGGGGTTTCACGTGCCCCGCACTACTCGGGATCCGTCTCGGAGGGAACAGACTTTCAACTACAGGGCTTTTACCTTCTTTGGCGGGCCTTTCCAGACCTCTTCGCTTAACCGGTTCCTTTGTAACTCCATGTGAGACGTCCCACAACCCCAAAGAGCAAGCTCTCTGGTTTGGGCTTCTCCGCGTTCGCTCGCCGCTACTGACGGAATCACTATTGTTTTCTCTTCCTCAGGGTACTTAGATGTTTCAGTTCCCCTGGTATGCCTCTACACAACCTATGTATTCAGTTGTGAGTAACTGGAAATTACCCCAGCTGGGTTTCCCCATTCGGACACCCCCGGATCAAAGCTTGCTTACAGCTCCCCGAGGCAGTTTCGTTGTTCGCCACGTCCTTCATCGGCTCCTAGCGCCTAGGCATCCTCCGTGTGCTCTTAGTAGCTTAACCATTGCGCTTGTGTTCGAGCTGTCGCTTCCCTTGTTTTGGACTACGTCCAAAGCCAAAAGTCACTCCATTTCGATCACTCGCTCCAGCAATCTACCTTATAAACACTTCACTTGTTTACACAAGATCAGCTTAAAGGAATGTTCTAATTCGCGTTTGTTTCGTTTCGATATCTAGTTTTCAAAGAACAAGCCAAATAGATGAAATTGTTTGGTGGAGCCAAGCGGGATCGAACCGCTGACCTCCTGCTTGCAAGGCAGGCGCTCTCCCAGCTGAGCTATGGCCCCTCAAATTCCATCAAAACTGAACAAATGGATAAGTAACTGTGTTGCTGGTGCAGGTTCTAAGAACCTGCGTATTTGAATGTTTCCGTTGCAGGAAACGATTCTCCATAGAAAGGAGGTGATCCAGCCGCACCTTCCGATACGGCTACCTTGTTACGACTTCACCCCAATCATCTATCCCACCTTCGGCGGCTGGCTCCTTGCGGTTACCCCACCGACTTCGGGTGTTATAAACTCTCGTGGTGTGACGGGCGGTGTGTACAAGACCCGGGAACGTATTCACCGCGGCATGCTGATCCGCGATTACTAGCAATTCCGACTTCATGCAGGCGAGTTGCAGCCTGCAATCCGAACTGAGACCGGCTTTGTTGGGATTGGCTCCATCTCGCGATTTCGCAGCCCGTTGTACCGGCCATTGTAGTACGTGTGTAGCCCAGGTCATAAGGGGCATGATGATTTGACGTCATCCCCACCTTCCTCCGGTTTGTCACCGGCAGTCTATCTAGAGTGCCCACCCGAAGTGCTGGCAACTAAATATAAGGGTTGCGCTCGTTGCGGGACTTAACCCAACATCTCACGACACGAGCTGACGACAACCATGCACCACCTGTCTCCTCTGTCCCGAAGGAAAGGTACATCTCTGTACCGGTCAGAGGGATGTCAAGACCTGGTAAGGTTCTTCGCGTTGCTTCGAATTAAACCACATACTCCACTGCTTGTGCGGGTCCCCGTCAATTCCTTTGAGTTTCAGTCTTGCGACCGTACTCCCCAGGCGGAGTGCTTAATGTGTTAACTTCGGCACCAAGGGTATCGAAACCCCTAACACCTAGCACTCATCGTTTACGGCGTGGACTACCAGGGTATCTAATCCTGTTTGCTCCCCACGCTTTCGCGCCTCAGCGTCAGTTACAGCCCAGAGAGTCGCCTTCGCCACTGGTGTTCCTCCACATATCTACGCATTTCACCGCTACACGTGGAATTCCACTCTCCTCTTCTGCACTCAAGTCACCCAGTTTCCAGTGCGATCCGGGGTTGAGCCCCGGGATTAAACACCAGACTTAAATGACCGCCTGCGCGCGCTTTACGCCCAATAATTCCGGACAACGCTTGCCCCCTACGTATTACCGCGGCTGCTGGCACGTAGTTAGCCGGGGCTTTCTTCTCAGGTACCGTCACCTTGAGAGCAGTTACTCTCCCAAGCGTTCTTCCCTGGCAACAGAGCTTTACGATCCGAAAACCTTCATCACTCACGCGGCATTGCTCCGTCAGGCTTTCGCCCATTGCGGAAGATTCCCTACTGCTGCCTCCCGTAGGAGTCTGGGCCGTGTCTCAGTCCCAGTGTGGCCGATCACCCTCTCAGGTCGGCTACGCATCGTCGCCTTGGTGAGCCGTTACCTCACCAACTAGCTAATGCGCCGCAGGCCCATCCCCAAGTGACAGATTGCTCCGTCTTTCCAGTTCCCTTCAGGCGAAGAAAACAATTATTCGGTATTAGCTACCGTTTCCGGTAGTTGTCCCAAACTTGAGGGCAGGTTGCCTACGTGTTACTCACCCGTCCGCCGCTAACCATCAGAGAAGCAAGCTTCTCATCAAGTCCGCTCGACTTGCATGTATTAGGCATGCCGCCAGCGTTCGTCCTGAGCCAGGATCAAACTCTCCAATAAAGTATTGAAAAGAGCGATAAGCTCATTTTGAATCTGACGATTCATTGTGAATCAAAAGTTACTATCCATTTGTTCAGTTTTCAAGGAACTTGTATGTCCGTTTATGTTGACGTTTGTCAACCGGACAGGAATCTTATCGTATCATGTTAACTAACTTACTGTCAACACTTTGTTTTCATCACCTTTAAAATGATTATGACAATCATTCGTTTGAAGCGACAAGAAATAATATATCATGTCATGATTTATTTAGCAAGCATTTTTAATCAACCTTTTGATATCATGATATCTTCATCTACGGTGTCTTGTCTCCAACCTGAATTCGACAGATTAGCACATTCTCTGAACCCAAGATGGGATAACGATCCCCTCCCTTCTGTTCGTTTGAAGAAAGTGATCCAAAAACTCTATAATAAGGTATATAGATATAGAGATAAGGTTTAGCAGTCAAGTGTACTACTTTCATAAGTAGCCCATGAACAATCGTATAACCATCTCGCATTGCACCTTTACACAGATCACGTACTCCATTCACAGCTAGCTATTACATATTAAAGTTCTGAATAAACTCATTACTAACCTATATGGGGTGATCGCACTTGAAGCAATGGTTAAAGAACAGACGCAAAGGTTACGGCAAAAAATTGGTTTCCATCCATGCTTGGAATGCCTGGATTGTTGTGATCCTTGCTATAACAGGTCTTATGCTGGTAGGCGGCTTTTGGCGCGAGATACTCGGAATTGGACGTGTCTGGTTAAAATGGCTACATATCATCGTTGGGCTAGCTATGCTGGCACCCGTAGTATATTACTTGATTTTGGCCGGAAAGCACTGGAAACAGCTTCGTAACAGACCATGGCAGAGGGTGAACACCATCTTTGTTCTTGCTCTGCTGGTAGGCTGGCTCCTCTCGGGTATTGTATTATGGCAGTTCAAGCTGGCTGGACCTCGATGGTCGAATGCTGCACTTTTGATCCATGACCTGCTGACTTGGGTGGGCTTACCTTATATTATCTATCACTCCATCACTCGGACCAAATGGTTAAAGGACCCTGCACGTCGTGCGGTTAAAACCACTACAGCTTCAACACGAACTCAAAATACAGCTGATCCATCTGATTCAATATCGGATGAAAAAGAAACTCCAGCTGCTGTATCTTCTTCCCAGTTTGATCGCAGTTCCGAGAGAGATCCCCTCAAATCTGTGGAGCGACCTCAACCGTTGTATACACGACGAGCTTTTATCCGCTCTGCTGTGGGGGTTGGTCTCGCCGTGACTCTTGGTCCTACTTTTATATCCTGGGTAGGACGAAATCTCAAGATCGATAATAGTATTGATAGCATGCTGGAGAACGATCCTAACCGTATGGTTCCTCTGCCACAACCGCTGTCCGCCTCTTCACCTCCCCTTGGAGGCGGGGCTGAAGGTCATTTCCGCGTATATACGGTTACGCCCATACCGACCTTCTCCAATGCTAACTGGTCTTTCCGTATTGATGGATTGGTTGAACGGGCACAGGTCTGGAACTGGGAACAGTTCGTGAAGCTCGCGCGTACCGTACAGGTTAGTGATTTCCACTGTGTGACAGGGTGGTCTGTATATAAAAATACCTGGGAAGGCATCTCACTTGCACAGCTTTTGAAGCAAGCCGGGGTCAAACCAGAGGCTCATAGTGTGAAGTTTTATTCCGGTGATGGTGTGTATACAGATGCGATTACGATGGATCAAGCACAAATGGAGGATATTATGGTGGCTGTCATGCATGATGGCAAACCCATCCCAGCTGATCTTGGCGGTCCGGTACGGCTCGTCATTCCTCAGATGTATGCCTATAAATCGGTAAAATGGTTAAATCGCATTGAACTCATCGACAGCGAACATATCGGTTACTGGGAAGAGCGAGGATATGACAAGGATGCATGGCTTACAGGCGCATCTCAGCGCATCCCTAACAATTTAAGTGGATCATGATCAGATAAGATAAGATTGATGAGCGTTCTTTCGTTGTATCAAATAATTCAATAAACAGCAAAAGCCCCCGATCACATATTCGTGTCTTCGGGGGCCTTTTTCTTTTTCCTCATTATGAACTCTCTGATTACACTTTAACCCTGTGGGTTCAAAAGACGTACAAGTTCGTCCTCATCCTCAATCGTAGGAATACCGAGATCATGGGCTTTGGTTAGTTTACTACCTGCCTTCTCTCCGGCAATAACCAAATCTGTCTTTTTCGACACACTGCCAGTCACCTTCGCTCCGAGCGCTTCCAGTCTTTGCGTTGCTTCTTCCCGCGTCAATTGGTGCAGCGTTCCGGTCAAGACGACCGTTTTACCACTGAAGAAGGAATCTTCCACAACAGCAACGGTTGGTGCCTCAGGTGCCTGTGCTTTCACACCCAAGTTAAGCATTTTCTCAATCGCAGCCTGTGTAAACGGATCTGCAAAGAAAGTTACGATGCTCTCTGCCACAATACCACCGACATCGGGTAGTTCAACCAGTTCTTCCACGGTTGCATTCATAATGGCGTGCAGATCTCGATAATGATCAGCGAGCATGCGCGTTGTCGATTTACCTGTGTTCGGAATACCCAGTGAGTATAAGAAGGAAGCCAAGTCTCTATCTTTACTAAGCTCCAGCGCAGCGATAAGGTTGTTCGCTTTCTTTTCCCCAAACCGCTCCAGCTTCACCAGATCATCAAACTGTAACGTATACAGGTCGGCAGGCTCACGTACGTTCAATTCATCATACAACTGAATCGCCGTTTTCTCACTGAACGTCTCGATGTCCATGGCATCACGGGAAGCAAAATGGGAAATACGTGCCACCGTTTGTGGTTTACACGCAAGTCTATTGTTACAGAACAGATGCGCTCCGCGTTGCTCCAGTGGGAATCCACATGCCGGACACTGCTCAGGGAAGACGATCTCCTCGCCATCACTTTCCTCCGTCACTTTACCCAGAATTTCTGGAATGACATCATTGGAGCGACGGATAAAGACCCGAGTGCCCAGAGCAAACTTCAGATTTTTGCGTTCAATATCGCCGACATTGTTCAGCGTACAGTTCTGTACCGTTACCCCGGCAAGTTCAACCGGTTCTACGCGTGCCAGTGGAGTGACTTTGCCGGTACGACCTACATTCCATACCACAGCATTAAGAACCGTCGTGGTCTCTTCTGCCTCAAATTTATATGCCACCGCCCAGCGAGGGAATTTATCGGTATAACCCAACACCTCGCGGGTGCGCATGTCTGTAATTTTGATAACCGCCCCATCAATCAGATAGTCCAACTGACCCCGGTTCTCCTGAATTGCAGCCAATTGTTCCATCACATCATCAAACTCATGGAAATAAGTAATGGATGGATTCACCTTGAAGCGGTTCTCACGCAGGAAGTCCATCATCTGCTGATGATTGGCGAACTGAATCTCATCTGAATAACCTACGTTATAAAAGTAAGCATTCAGTCGACGCTCAGCCGTCGCCTTCGGATTCAGGTTACGCAGTGCTCCCGCTGCTGCATTCCGCGCATTCTTGAGCGGTTCAGCCGCTGTCTCGTTGTATCGCTCCAGGACAGACAGGTTCATGATACCTTCACCTTGTACTTCAATCGTACCGCTTGTGTATGGAATTTTGAGCGGAACCGATCTGATCGTTTTTACCTGTGCTAAAATCCCTTCGCCTACGGTACCGTTCCCTCTTGTAGAGGCTTGTACCAACTCACCGTTGGTGTATGTCAGGTTCAGCGTCAATCCGTCAAACTTTAACTCAATGACATAACCTGGTTCCGGTAAAGGCGTATCGGGATTTTTACTGTTATAGTCGTTAATCAGTTTCAGTACACGGGTATTCCAGCTGCGCAGCTGCTCAATATTTTGCGCTTTGTCCAGACTCCATAATGAAGATAAATGGCGATGTGGGGTAAACCCTTTGAGCAGTTCGCCGCCCACACGCTGTGTTGGAGAATCAGGCAGAACCATGCCGCTTTCCTGTTCCAGCGTAACCAGTTCATCGTACAGAAGATCATACTCCTTGTCGCTAATCTGTGGCTGATCCATCGTGTAGTACTGATAATTATGCTGGTTCAGCTCGGTAACGAGTTGCTCCATCCGGTGCATCGGGTCCATACAGGGCCATCCCTCCGTTAATTTGATCTATGTAGAACGAACACTCCTATTGCACGTGAACTCCGATAACAGTATAACTTTCCATCGTTGATATCACTACATAATTTTAATGAATGAATATCCACACTGACACTCCGATAACAGAATAACATTCCGATCGCTGTTATCCCCGGATTTCTTTTAATCCATTTTAAAAGGTGGAAATCCGGGGATAAAGGCGAACGCTATGCTTCTTCAAGTTATTTCTGCTCTCTCCGTTATCGTGTGGATGTTAGATTGAACTTATATAGATTTCTATTCATATCAATCAAGGTTAGAAAACCCGTTACAAAACGAGGAAGATGCTTAAAAAGCAGTTTTCCTTATGGAAGTTATTTCTGTTATCGTGCAAAAGGAAGTTTCGTTCAAAAATTATTCCACTTTCGTAATTGGAGCAAACCCGGCAAGCAAACGTTTCACACCCACCGGAGCCGGGAAGGCAATCTGCAGTTCGGTATCATTACCCGTCCCTTTGACCGCAACAATGGTGCCTGTCCCCCATTTGCCATGCTGTACTTTATCTCCTGCCTTGAATCCTGTTTCACCATCAGAAGCTACCGGCTTGGAAGCAGACGATGGCGTAGAGTATGTTGGGCGGGAGGTACTTGTGGTCACACGCGAAGTTGGCGTGGATGAGGTAGCAGATGAACCGCTCTTGCTTTGGTGATCAAAGAGCTTGGTGCCACCACCGAAGTTACTTCCTCCACTGGACCCCAGTCCCCGTCCGCCATATGAGCCGCCTCCGCTACTTCCGCGACGGTAACGATCACGAGCCATGGAAGTGTCTTCCTTCAGCTCATCCGGAATTTCATCCAGGAAGCGGGAAGGTGGGTTCGCTGTGGTACGTCCAAACAAGGTACGCATCTGGGCACACGACAGGAAAAGTTGCTCTTCCGCACGAGTGATCCCAACATAAGCAAGTCGGCGTTCTTCTTCCAGTTCTTCATTGTCCATAAAGGCACGGCTGTGCGGGAAGACGCCTTCCTCCATACCCACGATAAAGACAACCGGGAACTCCAGTCCTTTGGCACTGTGCATGGTCATCAGGGTAACCGCATCGCTCTGGTCCTCTTCATCATCGTTCATGCTGTCGATGTCCGCAATCAATGCAAGATCAGTGAGGAACGATACGAGCGTTTTGTCTTCATTATTTTTCTCAAATTCCATGGTTACGGACAGGAACTCATCAATGTTCTCGAGCCGTGCACGAGATTCGAGTGTGTTTTCATTTTGCATCTCAAGACGATATTGGCTCATCTCAAGGATCTTCTCGGTTAATTCAGTTACAGACAGATATTCTACCATCTGATGCAACGCAGCAATCATGTCATAGAACTCCACCAGCGCATTCCGCGTACGGCCAGCAAAACCAAGATCATCCACGACCTGTAGCACTCGGAAAATGGAAATTCCACGCTCTCCAGCCGCAGCCGCCAGCTTCCCTACCGTTGTATCACCGATACTACGCTTTGGTACATTAATGATCCGGGTAAGGCTGATATCATCGTCAGGGTTGGATAACAGGCGCAGATACGCCAGAATGTCCTTGATCTCTTTACGATCATAGAACTTGATGCCGCCGACAATCTGATACGGAATATCAGACTTGATCAGAATTTCCTCTATAACCCGGGACTGGGCATTGGTACGGTACAAAATGGCATGGTTCTGATAGGATTTGCCGTTCTTCACATTTTTACTAATCTCGGAGGTTACAAAATACCCCTCATCATGTTCGGAATCCGCACGGTACACCTTGATTTTTGAACCACCCTCTTTGTCCGTCCACAGTTTCTTCGGTTTACGCCCTGTATTCAGGCCGATCACTTCGTTCGCTGCATTCAGGATATTGGAAGTAGAACGGTAGTTCTGCTCCAGCAAAATCGTATTTGCTTCAGGGTAATCTTTCTCAAAGTTCAGGATATTACTGATATCCGCCCCACGCCAGCGATAGATCGACTGGTCACTATCCCCTACAACGCAGATGTGGTGGTGACTGTCCGCGAGCATGCGGCACAACATGTACTGTGCACGGTTCGTATCCTGATACTCGTCCACGTGAATGTACTGGAATTTCTTTTGGTAAAAGTCGAGGACTTCCGGCACTTCCTTGAACAGTTGAATGGTCTGCATAATGAGATCGTCGAAATCAAGTGAGTTGTTGGCTCTTAACCGTTTCTGGTACATCTTATATACCTTCGCCACAATACCTTCGAAATAATCTCCCGACTGCTTCTCATATTGCTCCGGACTGATCAGTTCATTCTTGGCCGTGCTCATCATCGATTGAACTGCTTTGGGCTCAAATTTCTTGGTATCAATATTCTGATCTTTCATACAGCTACGAATTACAGATAATTGGTCCGATGAGTCCAAAATACTGAAGTTGGAGGTAAAGCCAATACGTTCAATGTCACGGCGCAAAATACGCACACACATGGAGTGGAATGTGGATACCCAAATGTCGCGGCCCTGAGATCCACCTACGAGTTGGGATACACGATCTTGCATCTCACGCGCGGCTTTGTTCGTAAATGTAATCGCTAAAATGCCCCACGGGGGTGCCTTCCGTGTTGCAATGAGATAGGCAATCCGGTGTGTCAGCACCCGCGTCTTGCCAGAGCCCGCTCCGGCCATAATCAGCAGCGGGCCATCCGTCGCCTCGACGGCTTGCCGTTGAGGGGTGTTAAGCCGTGCAACGGCATCATGTATATTTACAGGTTGCATGCATGCATGCTCCTTTCGTTGGTTGGTCTATAAAGCAAAATTAATAGGTTACACTCGCCACTCCGATGACAGAATAATCTTCCGATCGCTGTTATTCCCGGATTTTTCGATCTACTTTTTCAAAGGTAACAATCCGGTAATAAAGGCGAACGCTCCGCTTCTCCAGCTTATTTCTGTCCTCTGCGTTCTCGTTCTCGTGTAAAAATTAGTTTAGCTTATATTTAAGGGTAGTTGAATTCACAAGAGAGAACACTTCGTTTCTTCAGATTGCTTCTGGGACTCTCCGTTTTTGTGGAAACATAGTTCCTGTATACGAATTGCTTAGTAAAAGAACAATATCGGATAATAAGAGATTGCTTAGAATTTAGCTTTTGTACAGAAAGCTTATAACGAATGCTTCGCTTCTCTAGCTTATTTCGATCCTATTCGTACTCGTGTAAACGACATTACGCTCATATAACTTCTTTACTTAGTAAGGGCAAAGTTCTATTTTAACAGATCATAAGGGGAAAATGGGGGAATGGTAAACTAAACCGATTAAATGGTTTCTTTTACGGCCAACACCGTCTCAAGTGCTTTGTTCAGATCACTATACACAATGTTGCCTACCACGATGGTATCTGCAACCTGGGCAGCTTGCGTGGCTTTCTCCAGATCATCAATTCCGCCGCCGTAGATGAGATGTGCCCGCTCCAATTGTCTGTGTGTCTCACCAACAAGCTCCATATCTCCGAACGTTCCGCTGTACTCCATGTATACAATTGGAAGATTGAGCAGACGCTCCGCAGCCTGGGCATATGCCACCGCAGCTCCTGTCGTCAGATCCGTATCTGCCCCAGTCAACCGCGCTACCGTGGAGTTTGCATTAAGCACAATATAACCCTCGGCAATCAGGAGATCCCAAGGGATAAGATAACCGTAACGCTCTATAGCTTGCTGGTGGTGCCCAATCACCCATTTGCTGTCCGTTGCATTCAGGACCATTGGGATCAGATATCCATCAAAGCCGGGAACAACAGCCTCCAGATCGGATACTTCAAGCACACATGGCAACTCATAACGACGCACACGGGACATCAGGTCTACCGTGTTCTCGTAAGTAATTCCCGAAGATCCACCGACGATAATTGCATCGGTCCCCGACATGCAGACCAGATCGAGTTCTTCGTCTGTAATCTCCCGGTCCGGGTCAAGCTTAAACACATGTCTCCACTGCTTAATCATGTCTATCAACGAACATTCCTCCAGAGGTTCTTCTGCATCCTAGAAAGCTTGTAAACTAAGTCTAAGTCAGCAGGCAGTGAGTGTCAATGTTCGTATAAAAAGGGGAACAGAAAATCACAGACATTTCCCGGTCCTGGTAGGGAAAAGCCTATGATTTGGAATTTGCATAATTATAATTACGACATTTTACGGTCTCCAGGCAAACCGTGTATTCATCTCATCCAACTCTTGCTCCGTCAGCACGTCTGAGTATACTCCGTACACGCCCCACTTCTCATAGTTAGCCACCTGTTCAGTATCGTTGATGGTATGCACGTAGGTGACTGAGCCTGCACTATTCAGCTTGGCGACGAAATTCTGGTTTACTTTATATTCCGGCATAGTCACGGCATCAATATCATTCTTTTGCACAAAATCAACGACCTGATCTTCTGTATCCTGTGTGGCATATAACGTATAGATAATGGAAGGGAATGCATAGACTTCTTTCACCGTTTCGAGCATCGGTTCGTTATAGATTTGTACAACCACTCGATCCAGCACGGATGGATCATGTTCTTTGGCTGCATCCACGAGGGACCTTAACACCTGCTGAATATCCTCATCCTTCTGTTCCTTGGTGTCGGTTACGATATACATATCCGGGTACTGAGCCAGTACATCTATAATGCCGTCGGCATCCATGGGTTGATACATGCCCAGAATGGGCGTATTCATGAACTCATCATGTGTCAGCGCCCCGGCTTGTTTTTCCTCGGGAAGCTCTTGGTCCTGTTCTAGCATTTTGCTCATATTAGCGGTCCATTCATGTCTGGCTACAGCTATGCGATCCGAGGTCAGCATAAAGTCGATCTCAAAGACACGTGTGCCTTTCTCGTAATTGGCAATCATCGCTTCATAGGCGTTGGTATATGGTTGATCCCTGATGCTGCCCATCGCATGGGCGATTAATCTATAAGCGGTAAATCCGTCCCGTTGTTCCTCACTCTCGCTTTCATAGGCGAAAAAGAGTGTGCCCACGGTGACGATCAGTAGTATTAACACGGCGGCAATGCGTTTCATATCACATTCACATCCTCAGTACCTTTTTGTTAGCTAACTACCCGAATTAATTAGGTGTAAAACAAAATAGCCGCCCGGAGGCGGCTGTTAAATGGTGGATAGACTTTTAGGATAAAGCGCGGACCATCAAGATGCTCAGTTCTTTTGCTGTACACTTAACTCTTTCAAAAATGCAATCAGCGCCTCACGCCAAGGTCTCAGAGGTTCCAGACCGTTCGTTCGAATCGCCATATGATCCATCACCGAGTATGCAGGACGAGGGGCTGGACGCGGAAACTGATCGGTTGTGCATGGTGTAAGTTCGGCTGTCGGCTCGAACCCACTCTGCTTACCGGCCTCCTCTCTTATTGCCTCTGCAAACTCGTACCATGTGCAAGTTCCTGAATTGGAAGCATGATAGATGCCATACTTTTCACTTACGGAAAGGAGATAGATGAATCGTGCAAGATCCACCGTATAGGTAGGCGAACCTTGTTGGTCATGAACAACTTGCAGTTGTGGACGCTTCGCCATAAGTTCCAGTATGGTTTTGACAAAATTACTGCCATGCACGCCAAACACCCATGATGTTCGAATGATGAACCATTGCGTACACAAACTTTGAACCAGCCTTTCCCCGGCAAGCTTCGACTTGCCATAAACACTCTGCGGATTCGTTACATCGTACTCTCGGTATGGTGCACTCCCGCTCCCATCAAATACATAATCGGTGCTGATATATACCAGTTTTGCTTTCACTTTCTCGGCGGCAACAGCGATATTTCTAGTACCTGATGCATTGATTGCGTATGCTGTATCTTCATCTACCTCAGCTTGATCGACCGCCGTGTAAGCAGCGCAGTGAATAATGATGTGAGGTCGGAACGTTGTAATCCTATCTGTGCACTGCTGTTGATCGGTAATATCCATCTGGTTCTTGTCACAGGCCAATACCTGATGACCCTCTGCTTCGAAGGTCTTCACCACATCATAACCCAGCTGTCCGGCTGCACCAGTCACCATAACTCTATATTTCATTTGGACGAATCACCCATCCGCTTACCGTACTGAAGCTGAACATAGTCCTGATATGTGCCTGATTGAATTCTCGTCCACCAATCTTGATGTTTCAGATACCATTGGATCGTCTCCTTGATCCCTGTCTCAAAATTGTGTGCAGGTTGCCAGCCAAGCTCTGTACGTATCTTGGTAGGATCTATACCGTAACGTCGGTCATGTCCCAACCGATCTTGTACATATTGTATCAAACTCGCTGGCTTACCCAGTTGCTCCAATACGCTCTCCACAATGTATATATTAGTACGTTCATTATTACCACCAATGTTGTATACCTCTCCAGATTGTCCATTATGAATCACCAGATCAATCGCGCTGCAGTGATCCTCGACATAAAGCCAGTCACGAATATTGAGCCCGTCACCATATACCGGGATGGCTTCATCATTCAATGCACGGGATATAATCAGCGGAATCAGTTTCTCCGGGAATTGAAAAGGCCCGTAGTTATTGGAGCAACGTGTAATATTTACGGGAAGTCCATAGGTTTCATGATAGGCTCTTACAAGCAGATCCCCGCCAGCTTTACTTGCAGAGTAAGGACTGTTTGGCATCAGAGGTGTATCTTCAGTAAATAAACCCGTTGTACCTAGAGATCCATATACCTCATCCGTCGATACCTGAACAAATTTGGTGACTTGATACTTCTTTGCCGCATCCAGCAGAACCTGAGTACCCATCACATTGGTACGTACAAAGATATCCGGGGACAGAATACTTCGATCCACATGAGACTCGGCAGCGAAATTCACAACCACATCGATGCCTTCGGAAAAAACAGCTTCCATCTGCTGTACATCTGCAATATCTGCTTGGATGAAGGTATATCGGGGATTGGACTCTACCGTATGCAAGTTCTCCAAGTTCCCCGCATACGTTAATGCATCCACATTGATAATCTCATAACTCGGATGTTCACGAAGCATATATAGCACAAAGTTGCTGCCTATAAATCCGGCCCCACCCGTAACCAGTAGTTTCATGCTGTCACTCTCCCTCTACCTCCAGATACAGAAGTATCTGAATAGTCTGATTAATTAGTCGAAGTTCAGTTCAGCATCTTTCAGTAAAGGATGCTTCTGATCCTTCTCCGATAATATAGGTTTCGTCACAGGCCAATCAATGGCGAGCGCCGGATCGTTCCACAGAATTCCACGGTCATGTTCAGGAGAATAATAGGCGTCTACCTTATAAGTTACCTGAGAATGAGGCACCAAGGTACAGAATCCATGAGCAAATCCTTGAGGAACAAGCAGCTGCCGCTGGTTATACTCACTTAGAATGACACTTTTCCATTGACCAAAAGTCGGGGATGAAGTGCGGACGTCCACGATCACATCATATATAGCCCCTGATATAACCCTCACCAATTTAGTCTGTGCTTTGGGGTGAAGCTGGTAATGAAGCCCACGCACAACACCTGCTTCAGCCGACAAGGATTGATTGTCCTGAATAAAGATGTGCTTTATCCCCTGTTCATGAAGAACCTGCTCATTATAACTCTCCATAAAATATCCACGGTGATCACCATAAACCTGGGGTTCCAAGATGGCAGCGCCATCCATAAACAGCGGAAGTACCTTCATGACATCCCTCCGTTTTGCTGTTGACATTATTTCTTCATATTGACTATGTATATGTAAAGTGTCGAGTATGTGTTTGTTCATTGGCCTGTATAACACTCATATTTACTCTTCCATAAAATAAATTAAAGCCCAGCCGCGATATCATTCTTCGGCTGGACTTCAAGGCATGCGAGAAACCATTTATTGATCCTTTACGACCTGTTCCAAATACTTTAAGAGATCTTTCCGTAGATCCGGGCGCTGCAATGCGTAGTGAATCGATGTCTCAATAAAACCCAACTTCTCACCAACATCATGACGCAATCCATCAAAGTGATAGGCGAGAATCTGACGTTGCTCATTCAATCGGGACAAGGCATCCGTAAGTTGAATTTCTCCTCCGACGCCAGCCGATTGCTGACCCAGGATCTCAAAGATATCCGGCGTAAGAATATAACGTCCCATAATGGCCAAGTTTGAAGGCGAATCCTCGGTCTTCGGTTTCTCAATTAAGCGGCGGGCACGAAAGACACGATCATCGGTAGGGGTCAGCAACTCTCCGTCCACAATCCCGTAGCGGTACACCTCGCTCCAATCAACAGGCTGTACACCAACGATTGGAGACTGCAGCTCATCGTAGACTTCGATCATCTGCTTCAGGCAGGGATGGTCCGCTTCCACAATATCATCCCCTAACAGGACGGCAAAAGGCTCATTACCGATAAACTTGCGTGCGCACCAGATGGCGTGACCAAGTCCCTTCGGTTCCTTTTGACGGATATAATGGATATCTGCCATCTCGGAGGGTTTGCGAACCTCATTCAGCAAGTCCCACTTCTGTTTATCCGCTAGATTCTGCTCCAGCTCAAAAGAGTAGTCGAAGTGATCTTCAATGGCGCGCTTCCCTTTACCTGTCACAATAATGATATCTTCAATTCCTGAAGCTACGGCTTCTTCAATAATGTACTGAATCGTTGGCTTGTCCACGATCGGCAGCATTTCCTTAGGCATTGCCTTGGTCGCAGGCAAAAACCGGGTACCCAGCCCCGCAGCTGGAATAATCGCTTTGCGAATACGCACACGAACCCACTCCTTTTGTTAAACAAGTTGAACTAAAGCATATTTACACTTACCACTCCGGGTGACAGAACAACCTTCCGATCGCTGTTATCCCCAGATTTTTAATTCACTTTTACAAAGGTGAAAATCTGGGGATAGCGTATGCTTCCGATGCAGCTTTCTTTCAGAAAGCTTTTAGGCGAGCGCTCCGCTTCTCCAGTTTTTTTCTGTCCTTTACGTTTCTCGTGTAAATGATTAGTCCAACTTGTATAGATTCATATATTTAATGATTCTTATTGCTACGATGCTTGGACTCCATTATACCATCAACAATTCGCGGATATCCTGTTCCGATAAGGTCGTTGATCCTCCGTCTCCCGGTTCGATCACTTCGGCAATCAAGTCCTTTTTCCTCTGCTGGAGTTCCAGAATCTTCTCTTCGATCGTACCTTCGGTAACCAAGCGAATGACTTGTACCACTTGTTTCTGTCCCATGCGATGGGCACGGCCAATCGCCTGTTCTTCCACCGCGGGATTCCACCACAGATCATATAATATAACGGTATCTGCCCCTGTTAAGTTGAGTCCGGTCCCGCCAGCTTTCAGGGAGATTAAGAACAGTTCAGCTTCACCTTCGTTAAATCTGTGGCACATCTCGACCCGGCTCTGTGCAGGGGTCTGACCATCGAGGTAAAACAGGTTTCTTCCCTTTGCCGCAAGGGTCTGACGAATCAGGTTCAACATGCTCGCAAATTGGGAGAAGATGAGAATTCGTTTGCCTGCAGCCAAACAATCCTCGACCGTTTCAAGCAACTGTTCCATTTTCCCGGAATCGCCTTGATATCCTTCGACAAAGAGGGCCGGATGACAACACAACTGACGCAAACGCGTGATGCCAGCCAGAATTTTGATACGATTCTTCTGGAATCCGTTATCCTCCATGTCCTTCGATGCTTCATCCTGAAGCTGGGAAAGGTATGCGGCGTACAGTTTCTTCTGTTCAACCGTAAGCTCTGAGCGCTGTACCGTTTCAATTCGATCAGGCAATTCTTCCAACACATCCTTCTTCAGGCGGCGCAGAATAAACGGACGCACCATCCGCGAGATCCGTTCCGGAGGAAGGTCGCGGAATCTTCTGTAACTTGGAAATAACCCAGGGAATACGGCTTCAAAAATGGACCACAATTCATCCAGCGAGTTCTCTACAGGCGTTCCTGTAAGTGCAAAACGACGCGGGGCCTGAATTTGTTTCACTGCCTGGGCGGTCTGGGAAGAAGCATTTTTGATTGCCTGAGCTTCATCCAGAATGAGCGTATGGAAGGTTCGGCCCAGGTAGGTGTCCAAATCCCGGCGCAACAGAGGATAAGACGTCACAATCACATCTGCCTCATCCATTCCAGAAAGCATGCTGGCTCGTTCTTCTTTCTGACCGGCTGCGATCAGGACTTTCAGATGCGGGGCGAACCGCGCAAACTCATTAGCCCAGTTGTAGGTCAGCGAGGCAGGCGCCACGACAAGTACCGGGGGATGAATGACCCTCGTTCGGATTGTCAGTCCATCCTGCTGCATCGTGGACCATAAACCATCCTTATTCTCTGAAGTCATCTTATTCAATGGGAGTCCAGTTTCTAGATCGATGTCGGAAGTCACCAGCGTTTCAACGTCCCATAATGATCCGCTCTCCCGGTATTTATCAACGCCCGTATGGTCGATGTTGTACTCGGGTTTCTCCTGAAGAACCGCTGTGATATAGGCGATGCTTTGCAACGTTTTGCCAAGTCCCATATCATCCGCGAGAATGCCGCCAAAACGATAATAAGCGAGGGTACGCAGCCACTGATATCCGCTGTTTTGATAATCCCGCAGGATGGGGGTCAATGCTTTTGGTAATGCAAAATCCATCCGTTCAGGATCGCGCAGATCATCAAGGAAACGTTTCAGGGAGCCTCCCCACTTCACATGACCGGAAACTTCATCCCTGCCCGGCAACTGTAACGCCCGAACAGCTGGCAGCCGGATATGGCTGCTCTTGATGTCATCTGCTCCAAGTCCAAGCGAATCAGCCATGTGAGCGAAGCTGTCTGCACCTTCATTTTCAAGCGAAAGAAAGACACCGCTCTTGAGACGGAAATATGGTTTCTTTTCCACAATGCGGCGCATGAGTTCCTGAAGTTCCTGCTCGTCCACACCTTCCATCTCAAATGAAATCTCCAGCCAGTCCAAACCCCTTCCCAAATCTGCTCGTACTTTCGGCGGTGTTGGATAGGATTGCACCATCGCCTTCACGGCGTTTGGCATATAAATATCTGCCTGTTTCTCAAGCTCAGGCAACAGATGATACATGACATCATAGATGGCATCTTCGCGTTCGCTCGCCCAAACACTACCGTCTCTTTCGAGAAAGGATCGATCAAGCCGTTCAATCAAGTTTCGCTCTTTGTATCGATCACGCACCAAAATAACCTTTTTCTCTTCTTCATCAATCAAGTACTCTGCCAGCGGATTAATAACCATGACCTCATAGTCGAATTCCAGACGTGCTGTAATGCGTTCACGATAGAAGTCGATGTATAGTTTCGGTGAAAGTTCCGGTTCCGCAATCTGTTCACGCACCTGCGAATCAATGGACAGATGTCCAAGCGTACGCAGTTCTGGCACCACATGTTGTACAAACTCGTCCACCTGCTGGGGCGAAATATCGATGCTTTCCTTGATTCCATATGAAGTGAGTGCACCACTCAAGTCCTCCAGACTTCGCATCTGCATCGGCTCCAACATATGCAACTGTCCTTCCACCACAGCGGCATCATAAGCAGGGAGAAGAATCAGTTCACGCAGTCCCGAAATTTCAAGCTGATACCCTTCATTCGTTCCCTGGGCAATCCGGTAAAACAAAGGCAATACTCCCTCACCGAGCGTGAGTGGTCCATTGGCAAATCCTGTACCCTCCATCCGACTGTCGGCCTGTAGTAGCAATTCCAGCAATGGCTTCCATACGAGCGGAGCAATCAGTATATCCCGTCCGTCCGACGCTCCCAAATAACCGGAGATGGATTCGCGGTATGCCTCTTCACTCTGTCTCATTCGAATAAGCATCGAGAGAATGGCCTGATCCTGCGGAGTGAAAACATGCATCAATGGATCATAGTGGAACAGCTTGGTAAATGACATTGGCTCGCCCTTCTCGATACAGTTCAGGAATTGTTTCACTTTCTGCACCACATACAGACGTTTGTTACCCACTTTCAATTCAAGAGCAAGTTTCCCACCACCCTTGTGAACCTGTGTCAGCTTACATATAAACTGAACCTGCAATTCTTCCCGCAGGAAGGAACGGCTGACAGGGGCAGTGTATTTACGATCATTTCCATGCAGCGGTCTCCGATCCTTGGCAAACATGGACAGAATCTGATCCGCCGTACGGTAAGAAGGTTTATCTGCCGAGCGGCCCCACCCCGAAGCTGAGCTTGGCCGACCTGCTTGGGCAAAATGAACCGGAGGACGCTCTGGAACATCATTCGGTTGCTCTCGTTGTGAATCAGACTGTGGTCGCTCCCACCTGCTCTCTTCCACTAACGTCCCGACCCTGGACTTGGAACCTATGCTGGAACTGGTACTGGCTCCTTGGCCTGTAGCAGGTTGAGGAGGCTTCCCAGAGGCAACTGTGGCATTCCGTTCCTGCTGCTCACCCCATTCATGAATAGCCAACAGGACAGCAGCAACATGTTTACAGTAGTCATAGTGTCTGCCGTCACCCGGACAACTGCAGCCTGCCACAACCTCTCCAGCTTCATCTATATCCACCGTCACCTGATAGCGCTCCGATCCACGCACCTGTGCTTCATAATGAAGCTGATCGTTACTGACCACCAGATTGGTCACCCTGCCAGATTGGTTATAATCTTCTCCGCGCTTGAATGCCGTGACCCCGCACAGCAATTTGATATCCATAATTGTGAATGGCGCCACGCTTCTTCGCCTCCTGTATCATGATGTAAAAAAACCCCAAGAGCTCCTTGAAGCAGAGATTGGGGTTCCTTCATACTTGTAACTGTTGTTGTACCATACAATCTAATTATTTCACCAATTGACCACGTGTAACGCCCAGTTGGTTCGTTGCTTTGAGTGTTTTCCACACTTGTGTACCACTGATCTCGCCGCGCAATGCACGGTTGTACAGATCAATGACTTCGCGTACCTGCTCCGTTGTCTCTTCCAGGAATTCCACACGGTAACGGGATACACCCAGATCCATGAAGTTGGTCAGATACTCGGCACCTGACTGCTCCACTGCGTTGTATACCGTATTACGGCAGCCTTCATCCACACGTACTGGGTGGGACATGCCGATCCGGTCTTGCAGTGATGCACGCTGTTCCTCACAAGGACGACCACAGTTCGTATAGTCCGTTCCTTCACTCATAAACGTACAATACACACAGTGCTCGGTGTGGAACATTGGCAGATGCTGATGGATAACCACTTCGGTCTGACTTGTACGGGAGTGGCCCAGCAAATCAACCATTTGTTGAATGTTCAGGTCATAGGATGGCGTAATCCAGTCACATCCGGCTTCCAGGAACAATTCAACGGCTTTGTGATTGGCGATGTTCAATGAGAAGTCGCCGATCAGTTCCGGGTGCGTTGCATCCGGGTTTTCCATCCGGTGGCGAAGGTAGAAGTACAGTGCGCCTGTATTACGTACCAATACCGCATCCGGCTTCAGACGCAGGATGTTGTTATGATATCCGTTCTCCCCAGGCATGTGAATACGCGGTGTTGCCAGCGCGATCTTGCGACCAGCGGCATGCACAGCTTCCACGGCTGCCGGGAACTGCTTGATAAACTCGAAGTCGGCATAGATCATGCCGATGCCCGCTTCAATCGCTGCCTCCACTTGTGGCAGGCTGCGACAGAGCGCAGTCAGCTCTGCTTGACCGCGAGCGACTGGCGATGCCGGTTTAACCGAATCGCCGTACACATCGACCGCCCGTTTCACGTAGACAGGTGGTTTAGGACGTTCGCCCGCAAGTTGTTCTACCGCCTGACGGCGAATGTTATTCAACTCGCGCATCGGGATGATGACGTCACCGTGAAGATTGACGTCCATTCCCTCCAACTGGAACACGGTGCCTCCCAGACGTCCGAACTGCTCTTCGAGCAATTCATGCGTCATTGGACGCTTCTGCGCAATGTCCAGTTCCATCTCGGAATCAATACGGACGGTTGTGCCCTTCTGCACGTCTGTCCACCATGTGCTAAGCGGCTGGCCTGGGCTGCCGATGACCTTCACCTTCACCGGGAATACACGGTACGGTTTCTCGGTTTCGAAGCTTTGACGCAGACGTTTGTCCAGCGCCGGATCATTCGTTTTCCACACTTTGTCGCCAACTTTCACGCGTCGCAGATCCACATCACTGCGGCCTGGTACGACATCAACGATCCAACCCTCTTCGGCTTCGCCTTCGAGTTTTACGCCTTTGCGACGTACATCGTATACACGTCCGCCCTCTTCCTTCTGAGTCGGGTCTCCGGCGTCAAATACAATTCCGTCTCCACGTTTCACGGGTGCATCCAGCTTCAGGACCACACCATCGCGCAACACTTGATCTACACGACCAAGGTAGACGCCACGGCTTTTCGGGAACGTTCCATCCACCAGTTCTTTGTTGTTCGTACCACTGAGGAATCCATGCGTGAATCCACGGGAGAAGCTTTGCTGCAATTCGCGAACTTCTTCCTTGCTTGGCGGTGTGTTATCTCCATCAAAATAACGGTCAATCGCTTTACGATATTTGCTTACCACGTTCGCTACGTATTCCGGCGTTTTGAGACGTCCTTCTATTTTGAAAGAAGTCACTCCTGCTTCGATCAGTTCCGGCATCAGATCAATCGCTGCCAGATCCTTCGGAGACAACAGATAGGCTACATCACCCATCGGTTTGTGCACTCCATCCACCATTAGATCGTATGGAAGACGACAAGCTTGTGCGCACTCCCCGCGGTTCGCCGAACGTCCTCCCCACATTTCAGAAGTCAGACACTGCCCCGAGTAGGATACACACAACGCACCGTGAACGAACACTTCCATTGGAAGCTTCGCCTGTTCACCGATCTTCTGGATCTGCTTCAGGTTGTTCTCCCGTCCCAGAACGACACGTTCCATATCAAACGGCTTCGTGAACTCGACCGCTTCCGGTGACGTAATCGTCATCTGTGTTGAACCGTGAATCGGGAAATCCGGCGAGATCTCGCGGATCATCTTCACCAAACCCAAATCCTGAACAATTACAGCGTCCACACCTGCATCGACACATGCATCAATCAGTTCTTTGGCATCCGTCAATTCATTTTCAAAAATCAATATATTAAAGGTCAAGAAACCTTTTACGCCATAACTGTGCAAAAACGCCATAATCTCCGGCAGCTCGTCCATGCGGAAATTGTTCGCTCGTGCCCGTGCATTAAACTTTTCGACTCCGAAGAAAATTGCATCTGCGCCATTGGCTACCGCCGAACGCATACAATCCCAGTCACCAGCAGGTGCCAGAAGTTCAACGTCTTCTCTTCGTATTGTTGCTGTTTTCATGTAGATCCTCCCCATAACCGGCTATCCGCCGGATTTCATCCCTATATCCTTAAACGCCTGAACATACCAAGCCTAAGACTGCACCTTATCGGGTACACCTGCATTGTCACGGTATTACAATATCTATCTATTATGTCTGTATTGCCTGAACTCCAAGCTTACAGTCATTCATATTCACCAGATCAGCAGTCATAACTCCTGAACTAGTATAGTGTACCACTTCTGCACCGACTCTTCTACGTTTTCCTGAAAAAACCGTTTACCATTTTCATTTCCATTAAGATTTACACTAGGCACTCCGATTACAGTGTAAATATTTAATTTATCTTATACAGACAACAAATAAGCCGGAAGGTCTTTTGACCCTCCGGCTCCGCTACAATTATTTAATAAAAGTAAATGAGTTCACTGCTTTTTCCAAGGCTGCCGCCTGAACTTCTGTCTTGTTGGCATCATTCAGGCCACTTGTAATCGTATAGGTTGTTCCGTCCTTTTCAAACACGATCTGGCGACCCGCATATGGCACGCCTTTGTCCAGTTCATGATACGTAAAGGAAAATGCAGGCACACCCGCAAACGTCAGCTCCTCACTGCCAAGCAACTTGAAGTTCTTACGGGTTTTGGTGGCTTCGGCATAAGCTTCTCTCAGTTGGCTGACCGTCATTTCGATCGACTTGTCTTCGCTCGCCGCAATGGAGAATTCTCCGCCGGTAAAGGTGTACACTACAGGTGAATATTCGAATCGATCACTGTAAGGTGTCCAGTAACGCGGAATATCTACACTGTATTTATAACGTTTGGACGTACGTGTAAGTGTCTTCGTTTTGTCTGTCAGATAAGGATCTTCATCCAGCTGACCGAAATTATCGGCAACCGTATCAAAATCAATCTCCACACTCTTCATAATCCGTTCAAACCATGCCCGATCTGCAATCTGCTCCTCAGGAAACGTATACTCTGCATAATAGCGATACCCATTCTTCTGCAAAAGAACATCAAACTCGGTCTGCCAGCCCCCGCCAAAGTTATAACGGAATTCATTCACCTCGGCAGTCTCTCCCGAGATATCCATCGTATATGAACCAATTGGCTCGTAACTCTCTGGTGTAAATGTCTCACGCATCCACTTATCCAGTTGGCCGCTCCAGTCTTTTACCGTAGTACCTGCCTTCGCCGATGTGACACGCCATTGCAGATATGCACCATCCTTGGCTTCATAGATCATCTGATTGTTGTCAATCGACCAGCCGGCAGGAATCATCAACTCAATACCATAGTCATCGTTCCACGCGGAGCGCATGCCATTATCTACGGTAGACAGATCCTTGATCGTTCGATCCGATTCCGCATAGGTTGGCTGGAATGAATTGAGTAGCGCTGCACGTTTGCCCAGATCTTTATAATTCAATGCTTCGTAATCCGCGAGATACACATCATATTGACGACCTTCGCTCAGATACTGACGCATCTCCCATAACATACCGTCTACATCTTTCACGATAATCCGTGCATAAGGCGTTTTGCCTTTCGACACCGCTTCACGATCCAGCACCGTATCTCCCGATTGTTTGGCCTCCTGGACGAGTTGCTGCAACAAATCATCCGCATCCAGAGCCACATCCTGATCGCTGACGTACACCTCAAGATAATAACTGTTGTCTGCAGCGCCGAAAGTCATCATGCGCTCCTGCTCACCGGTCTGGAAAACCATAAGGTCTGCCGGGTAGTTAATGGACCAGCCGTAAAAACTGTTGCCGATTCTGGTTTTGCCTTCATCCGGATGAATGCCATCCTCGTCATCCACCGAATCATCGGTTTGCAACAGACGAATGACCATTTCTCCAGAGCTGGTTGGAGCTAGCGTCGCTCCGATACCGGCAGCAACCGGACGAAGTGGGACCATGAGTACGCCATTCACCATCTTGGGAGCGGCACCCATCTCATGTTTCACACCATCCACCCAGGCAATTGGACTTCCAATCGTTAGGGTAACCGTGTGCGGACCTTCCTTGATTTTGACGACATCATTTTTCTCCAGCCGGATTTCACTGCCAAATGCTTTCTTGAACACACCAACAGGCACCATCGTAACACCCTTGAATTTGTAAGGTTTGGCTATGGCCTGCTTATCACCGTTAATGTAGGCGCTCGTGCTACCCGCTTTGACCCGTAGTTCACTTGTCGTCAGATCAGATGCCCATACAGGCAATGCCGCGCCAATGGTCAGCATCCCGGTTAATACACCTGTGCTTAGCACACGTATCCATGACTTTTTCATTCCGTTCTTTCGTCCTCTCTCCATCCGGGCTGATCGCCGGGCTTTATTGTTCTTCATCTGCAAGGAACGCTTCATCTTCCTCGTCTACGATGTCTGCGCGATCAGCAAGCACCAACGTGCGGGTGACGATATCACCATCCGTTTGCATTAACAGCTTTACCTTTTGCCCAGGCAGATACTTTTTGAGCAACTCATTGATATCCACTACTGAAGAGACACGTGTGCCCGCGACACTGTAAAGGACATCGCCCTCTTTGATTTTGGCTTTCTTGGCTTCAGGAGACAGTACGCCCGTAATCGTTAAGGGATCATCTGTAGGCAGGCCCACAATTGCAGACCAGCTTTCTTCCAGCTGTAGTCCCAGACTTGCACGTTTTATTTTGCCATATTTAAAAAACTGATCGATGATATATTGAACGGTATCCACTGGAATCGAAAATCCCAAACTCTCTACGCCTACCGCAGAGAATTTCATGGAATTGATACCAACCACTTCACCTTTCAGGTTGACCAGTGGTCCTCCGCTATTTCCTGGGTTAATGGCTGTGTCGGTCTGAATCAACCGGTAAGTCGCCTCAACACCACGATTCAAGCCGCTAATTACCCCTACCGTTGCCGAGTTGCGCAAAGAAAAGGAAATCGGCGTACCCAAGGCGATCACCGTTTCTCCAACAGTAGTTTGTGAGGCTTTGGCAAAGCTCGCCGGTTTGAGTGATTTGGCATTGATTTTGATTAGCGCCAGATCACTGAGTGCATCACTGTATGTTTTCGTAATTTTGTATGTATTGCCATCCGTCGTTACGACAACCGGATTCGTTAATCCGTCGACCACATGTGCATTTGTTACGATCCATCCGTTCGACCGGATAATGACACCTGTACCATGTGCAAGATTATAACGGTCGTCTGATGTTGCACCGTCCTGCACTTCGGTAGATTTCCCAATAATGCCTACGACCGAAGGAGATACCTTTTCGATCACTTTGGGAATGGCTTCACTTCCCTTGTACGTGTACGTTCCGGATTTGGCATCATATTGTCCACTTCCACCAACTGCCTTGAGCAAATCTTTGGTGTTCACATAGACTTGACCGTCTACCACTTTCGCTTGCATCGCCGCTTTGGATTCAGCTGCACCGGCCGTTGCCGCTACACTAATCGAGAGTACAGCAGCCATCAGTATGGCTATCCCCTTTTTACCCAACACGCTCATATTCTCACCTGACCCTCTCTATACATCCTTCTTGCGCGACTCGACATCGGATTCATCGCTGAATCTATTCGCTCTTTCTCTCATCTGCAATTCCGGTATCCCTCAATGTATCATACAGAATCTGGATATACAATTGTTTTAAGTCCTATTTTAGTAGAGAAGGTAGAATCTTGTTCAATCGTTTCAGTATAAATGAAAAAAACACCCTCCATGTCTCTCTGGAAAGTGTTCGTCTGTACCTCTTTTGGCTTAAATTCCATTCACTTCAGTGGCATTCCTACTGAGCAAACCAACCCGTTATCATCGCATAGTCTGTCATCAGAAATACCAGTAGGCTGACTACTGCAAATCCGATCGCAAACAGATTTTTCTTCGGTGCCCGAAGAAGCCGAACAACTCCGATGAAAATCAGGATCGTAAATAAGATGACAAAAATATCAAATGCATTAAAATTCGACGTACTCGCCGTGGCAGCTTCTGCAAACAGCATGGATAGACAGACCTCCTTACCATAGTTGAACAGCTAACGCATACCCTAATATCTTCCTCTATGTTATCTGTACCCTGCTTGTAATGCAAGCCCTATCATCCATAAAAATGAAAAAAAGACAATTTGGCCGAATATTCCTGTAACGCTCGTCATAATGCATATGTAAACACTTTCACGAAATAACCTTAGTCCGAGGAAAACACTGTGCATAACTCAAAATGAAAAGCCCTTCTTCTCGGAAGCAGAGCACATCAGATCATAATCCAACGTCTTTAACTTTTCGAAAAGAAGGGCCAATACTGCCACTTCATATTGATATAACTACTGGTTAGAGGACCTTAGTCTACTAATTGCAGTGCCTTGCTCCGCTCGGTATCCCGCTCCAGAACCGGCTTCAAGTACTTGCCGGTATAGGAAGCTTCCACTTTAACGATATCCTCAGGTGTTCCGGTTGCAACAATGGTTCCTCCACCGCTACCGCCTTCTGGACCCAGATCAACAACATAGTCTGCCGTTTTGATCACATCCAGGTTATGCTCAATCACTAATACCGATTCCCCAGAATCAACCAGACGGTGTAATACGTTCAGCAAACGGTCGATATCATCGACATGCAAGCCCGTAGTCGGCTCATCGAGGATGTAAATGGTTTTCCCGGTACTGCGGCGATACAGCTCGGAAGCGAGCTTCACACGCTGGGCTTCACCACCAGACAATGTGGTTGCAGGTTGTCCCAGATTGATATAACCCAGACCCACATCCATCAGTGTCTGCATTTTACGATGGATCTTCGGAATGTTCTCGAAGAATTGGGTAGCATCTTCAACCGTCATTTCCAGCACATCGGAAATATTTCTGTTTTTATATTTCACTTCAAGTGTTTCCCGGTTGTATCGTTTGCCTTTGCAGACTTCACAAGGAACATAAACGTCCGGCAAGAAGTGCATCTCGATTTTGATAATACCGTCTCCACGGCAGGCTTCACAACGTCCACCTTTGATATTAAAGCTGAACCGGCCTTTCTTGTATCCACGGACTTTGGCTTCATTCGTCTGAGCAAACAGATCCCGGATATCATCAAAGACTCCTGTATACGTAGCCGGGTTAGAACGTGGTGTCCGCCCGATCGGTGATTGGTCAATATCGATAACTTTATCGATATGCTCCAGACCACGAATCTCTTTATGTTGACCCGGACGTACCCGAGCACGGTTCAGATCACGAGCCAGCGTTTTGTACAGGATCTCATTGATCAATGTGGATTTACCTGATCCGGACACGCCCGTTACCGCAGTAAATACACCTACTGGGATCTTCACATTGAGATTCTTCAGGTTATTTTCTTTGGCTCCACGTACTTCCAACCAACGGTCTCCTACACTTCTACGTTCTGTACGAATCGGAATGAATTTGCGTCCACTCAGATATTGACCGGTCAAGGAGTTCTCATCGTTCATGATCTCCTCCGGTGTACCCTGTGACATGATGGTACCTCCGTGGATACCTGCACCTGGGCCAATGTCAATTATATAGTCGGCAGCCATCATCGTATCCTCATCATGTTCAACCACGATCAAGGTGTTACCAATATCTCGCATATGCGCAAGTGTTGAGATCAGACGGTCATTATCCCGTTGATGCAAGCCAATACTTGGCTCATCCAGAATATATAGCACACCCATCAGGCTGGAACCGATCTGTGTAGCCAGTCTGATCCGCTGCGCTTCCCCACCGGACAATGTTCCGGCAGCACGACTCAGTGTAAGGTAATCCAGACCAACATTCACCAGGAAGCCGAGGCGGCTGTTGATTTCTTTCAAAATCAGTTTGGCAATCGTCTGCTCCTTCTCCGACAATTCCAATGTATCGAAGAATCGGCCAGCCTCACCAATGGACAAACTAGTCACATAGGCCATGTTGTGATCATTAATCGTAACCGCAAGACTCTCGCGTTTCAGACGCTGACCTTTACATGTACCACAAGGCTTCGCACTCATGTAACCCTCAATAAATTCACGGATACCTTCAGATGCTGTATCACGATATCTACGCTCTAAGTTATTCACGATACCTTCAAAGGTAACCAGTGCTTCCTTCCGTTGTCCAAAATCATTCTCATAGCGGAAACGGATTTTCTCCGTACCTGTACCCTGCAACAACTTGTTCATCTGCTCAGCTGGCAGATCTTCGACAGGTACATTTTGCGGAATGTTGAAGTGCTCACATACTGACTTCAGGAACTGCGGATAATAAGTGGATGTGCCACCTGTCCAGGCATCAAAAGCTCCATCTTCGATGGTCTTAGTCCGATCCGGTACGAGCAGATCAGGGTCAACGATCATTTTGACACCTAACCCATCACAATCCGGGCAAGCGCCGAAGGGACTGTTAAATGAGAACATCCGTGGTGCAAGCTCTTCAATACTGAATCCACACACCGGGCAGGCAAAGTTGGAACTGAATCGCAGCTCTTCTTCACCCATAATGTCCACCAGGAGTTGTCCACCGGACAAATTAAGTGCTGTTTCAATAGAGTCGGCCAGACGTGCCTGTACATCATCCTTAACAACGATCCGGTCAACAACGACTTCAATCGTATGCTTTTTATTTTTCTCCAGTTGAATATCTTCTGAGAGGTCACGAAGTTCCCCATTCACCCGTACACGGACAAAGCCCTGCTTGGACACATCAGCAAACACACTCTTGTGCTCACCCTTACGACCCGAGATAATGGGTGCCAAAATCTGCAACCGGGTACGCTCTGGATATTGCATAATGCGGTCAACCATTTGTTCTACGGTCTGGGAGCTGATCTCCACGCCATGATCCGGACAATGCGGATGGCCCACACGTGCAAATAACAGACGCAGATAATCATAGATTTCGGTCACAGTTCCAACCGTGGAACGTGGGTTACGGCTTGTTGTTTTTTGATCTATTGAAATGGCAGGAGATAATCCTTCGATGGAATCCACATCCGGTTTCTCCATCTGTCCCAGAAACTGCCGTGCGTAAGCTGACAATGATTCTACATACCGGCGCTGTCCTTCGGCATAGATCGTGTCAAAAGCCAGCGAGGACTTGCCTGAGCCACTCAGGCCGGTCAATACAACAAAGCGATCACGCGGGATGGTAATGTCGATATTTTTCAGGTTATGCGCTCGTGCGCCTTTAATGACAATGTTATCGCTCGCCAATAGTATTCATCCTCTCAAATTTACTATCCAACCTTTTAAAAGGCTTTTCGATCCCTCCCAAACCCTCCCTTCCAAGGGAGGGCCCCAGAGGGCGCAGCCCTCTGGACACCCGAAACAAGCGGTGCAACGGTGAGGGGTCGGGTCTTGCTATGTGAAGGGTTGTCGTGTGCCCGCGGTTTCTGATAAGATTCCAGCCTATTGCCGGAACCTTATCAGACCACTCTACTGCGAGGTGACGCTCTCGGCTTCGCCTTGGTCGCGGCAAAGTCGCCATTGCCTTTGGCTCGGCTCCAAGGTCAAGAGCGGGACGCTCTCGGCTTCGCCTTGATCGCGACAAGGTCGCCATTGCCTTTGGCTCGGCTCCAAGATCAAGAGCGGGACGCTCTCGGCTTCGCCTTGGTCGCGACAAGGTCGTCATTGCCTTTGGCTCGGCTCCAAGATCAAGAGCGGGACGCTCTCGGCTTCGCCTTGGTCGCGACAGGTCGCCATTGCCTTTGGGCTCGGCTCCAAGGTCTACCAGGCGCTTCTTGGCTCTCAGGGGGACACGACTCCCAATTGCTTTCCTATAAACCTTTTAACCAATTTCAACATTTCTATCAGTATAGACTTGATTTCAAGATTTCAACATCTCTTATTATCGGTAGATATCAACGATTTCCTTACTCAACAAGAGAACGGCCAATTGGCCGTTCTCTTGTTACAGATCCATCTTTACTGGAGCATATGAATGAGCAGTATCTTATTCAGCGCGAAGTTCCAGCAACGCATCACGAAGCTCGGCGGCACGCTCGAACTGCAGGTTTTTGGCTGCATCTTTCATCTCTACCTCTAAGCGCTGAATAAGCGCCTGGCGATCTTTCTTCGACATCTTCTCGGCTGCGCCTGTGAGATAGTCTTTCTTGGATTCGGCAACTTTGGTTGCCTCAATCACATCACGCACTTTTTTGCGAATTGTCTGTGGTGTAATTCCATGCTTCTCGTTGTACTCGATCTGAATTGCACGACGGCGTTCTGTTTCCTTTATCGCCTTATCCATCGAATCCGTCACTTTGTCACCGTATAGAATAACACGACCCTCGCTGTTCCGTGCTGCACGACCAATCGTTTGGATCAGTGAGCGTTCGGAACGCAGGAATCCTTCCTTATCGGCATCCAATATGGCTACCAAGGATACTTCGGGCAAATCGAGACCTTCCCGGAGCAAGTTGATTCCGATCAGGACATGGAAAACGCCCAACCTTAAATCACGTAAAATCGCCATCCGTTCCAATGTTTTGATCTCGGAGTGCAGATAACGAACCTTGATTCCAACTTCCTTCAGATAATCCGTCAGGTCCTCAGACATCTTCTTCGTTAATGTTGTAATCAATACACGCTCGTCTTTGGCAATCCGGTCGTTAATCTCACCGATCAAGTCATCAATCTGCCCCTTGGTTGGACGCAGTTCAATAATTGGATCAAGCAGACCGGTTGGACGGATAATCTGTTGCACCATCGTATCGGTATGCTCAATCTCATACGGACCCGGTGTGGCTGATACATAAATAATCTGATCCATCTTGCCTTCGAACTCTTCGAATTTGAGCGGACGATTATCCAGCGCTGACGGCAGGCGGAAACCATGCTCAACCAATACCGTCTTCCGTGCTTGGTCACCATTGTACATCGCACGGATCTGTGGGAGTGTCACGTGAGACTCATCGACCACAATCAACATATCATCCGGGAAGTAATCCATCAGTGTATATGGGGTATCGCCGCGTTCGCGGAAAGTCAGCGGACCGGAATAGTTCTCAATTCCCGAACAGAATCCAACTTCCTTCATCATCTCGATATCGTACCGTGTGCGCTGCTCCAGTCGCTGAGCCTCCAGCAGTTTTCCCTGTTCACGCAACACTTCTAGACGCTCCTCCAGTTCACGCTCAATGTTCACCAGCGCAACCTTCATTGTCTCTTCTTGCGTTACGAAGTGAGACGCCGGGAAGATGGCAATATGTTCACGTTCGCCAATCAGTTCTCCGGTTAACACATCAATCTCCGTAATTTTCTCGATCTCATCACCGAACAATTCAACCCGAATTGCATGTTCACCCTTGGAAGCTGGGAAAATCTCAACAACATCCCCACGAACACGGAACGTCCCCCGCACAAAGTTAATATCGTTCCGCTGATACTGGATCTCTACCAGACGGGACAAAATCTGATTGCGGGGTTTCTCCATGCCTACCCGAAGTGACAGCAACATGCTTGAATACGAGTGCGGTGAACCCAAGCCATAAATGCAGGAAACACTCGCTACAATGATAACGTCCCTGCGCTCAAACAACGAACTTGTCGCTGCGTGCCGCAGTTTGTCGATCTCTTCATTAATACTTGAATCCTTCTCGATATACGTATCGGAGGACGGGATATATGCTTCTGGCTGAAAATAATCGTAATAACTGACGAAATACTCAACCATGTTATTCGGAAAAAAATCTTTGAACTCACTTGCAAGCTGCGCTGCCAACGTTTTGTTGTGTGCAATAATCAGCGTCGGACGTTGCAGTTGGGCTATCGTCTGGGCGATCGTAAACGTCTTACCCGTACCCGTTGCACCCAGCAGTGTCTGGTACCTCTTCCCCTCCTGAACACCCTTCACCAATTCTTTAATGGCTGCAGGCTGATCACCTTGGGGAGAAAACTCTGACTCGATTTCGAACGTTTTGTCGCTCATTATAATATCGCTCATTGCCGTATCTCACCCTATCGTCTAAAATAATAGTCACTATATATTGTCGAAGTTCCCCGAATTTTCATATGGGAAAACTTATAGTAATAGGAATATTTGTTCCCGTTTAATTATACCTCGTTCGTTTTAGTGATGCAAACGTGAAATGAAGATAGGAGTGGGTTAATTTATGGATATTGCGACACTTATCGGTATTATTGCCGGAATTGCCGCAGTCATTAGCGGTTTTTTGTGGGAAGGCGGTCAATTGTCTGGTCTCCTGCAAAAAACGGCTGCTTTAATTGTATTCGGTGGAACGATTGCTGCTGTGGTTGCCAGTTTCCCGGCGCATCGCCTTCGTACGATTCCAGCTGCCCTGCGTATGGCTTTTGGACGTAACAATAACGAATCAGGCTTGTGGGTTGAAGAATTGGTGGAGATGTCTTCTATCGCACGCCGCTCAGGTGTACTTGCATTGGAACGCAAGGTTATGGATCATCCGCATCCATTTTTGCAAGACGGTATTCAGATGGTTGTTGATGGTACCGATCAGGATGTGGTTCGCCAGATCCTGGAGATGGAGATTGATTCAATTGAACAAAAACATGAGGGCTACGCCAAAATATTCGAATCTGCTGGTGGTTACGCCCCAACCATGGGCATTATCGGAACCGTGATGGGACTTATTCAGGTACTTGGCAGTTTAACCGATCCAACCGGACTCGGACCTGCCATTGCTGTTGCCTTTACCGCAACCCTGTATGGGGTCGCCAGTGCCAATCTTATCTTTTTGCCCATTGCCTCCAAGATCAAATCCAGAGGTGCCGACGAAGTGCAGACCATGGAAATGCTTCTTGAAGGTGTACTTGCCATTCAGAACGGTGAGAATCCCCAGCTTGTACGCAAAAGACTGGAGTCCTTCACCCTTACGCATCGTCAGTCTATACGCCCCCTAGCAAAGGAGGGATTGGATGAGTCGGCGCAGTAAACGGCGCGGAAAACGTGAAACTATCGATCATCGGGATCGCTGGATGATTACTTATGCCGATCTCATAACGCTGCTTCTGATCTTTTTTGTCATCATGTACGCCATGAGCAATCTGGATTCCGGTAAATATGACGTCGTTACCCAGTCGTTACAAAATACATTCAATGCATCTGACTCTGTCCTTGAGCTTGGTGAGGGACTCAGTGAGAAACCCGGACAGACGATTACAGAGACTCCACCATCCGGAATTCAAGGTGAAGATTCTTCAAAAGGTGAAGGAAACCCTTCCGACTCCGGGACTGTAACGCCAGATGATGATGACAAGCCTCTCACAGAACGGGAAGAACAATTCAGATCACAGGAGCAGGAATTGCAAAATCTGTTCAATGTGATTACCCAATATATCGAGGATAATAAACTGGAAAATCAGATTTTTGTTGCGGACAAGCCACAGGGCCTATCCATTACACTTAGTGACCGCTTCCTGTTTGATCAGGGACAGGCCGCTCTGAAGGACGGTGCAGCACCAACACTCAGTAAGCTTGCCAGCTTGTTCCGTGATCTAAATACCGTTGTCAGCATTGAGGGTCATACCGATAACGTTCCTGTCGGAGCAAACTCCGCCTATACCGATAACTGGCAGCTTTCCGGGGAACGTGCACTGTCTGTTTTACGATTTTTTCTGGATACAGAGAAACTTAACCCGGACAGCTTCCAGTATGCTGGATATGCGGATACTCGCCCAACGGGTGACAACACCACAGCGGCCGGAAGACAAAAGAACCGTCGGGTCGAAATAACTGTCTTGCGTCAACTCCAACCTTAATCTTCACTTCTTAAAATGGTCTAATGTTATCTCATCTTTTATAACTATCGAAAAAGCACGATCTCTGTTCCTCTTCGAACAAGACCGTGCTTTTCGTTATGATGTTACACTTCTCACCATAATCGGTGACTGTTTTCAATCTCATCCAACGTCACTTTCAATTTTTCTGCTTCCTTCTTAATTTCACGATCTTCTTGCTGTTTTAACTTCTCTTCAAACTTCAACATGGCATCTAAGATTACCAAACGTTGCTCTGCCAGAGATTCTTCGTATAAGCGTTCTCCACGCGCCACTAAATGCCGGTTTTCCATCCGCTCACGAGGATGTATTTTGATAGACTCCAACTCTTTGAAACGTTGGGCAATCTCTTCGTGGGACAAACCGCTTTCTTTCTCTTCTATGATCGCCACTTTCTTTTCACCCGTATCCACGGAAGACACTTCCACTTCCAAGATGCCATTAATATCGTAAGTAAAGCGAACATCTATTGCCTGTTCCCCCTCCGGTGCAGGTGGTACATTAATCGTCAGTTCACCAAGTTTAATATTGTTTTCGACCAGGCGACTTTCGCCTTGATACACATCAGCTGTAATTTTAGTTTGATTGTGCCTTAATGTACAGTAACGTTGAACCCTGCTTACCGGAACAACCGTATTCCGTTCGATGATTGGGTCAAAAATACCCGATTCATATCGACCTTCACCTAAAGGTTTCGAGATGGAAATCCCTAAAGTATATGGACATACATCTGTCAGAATAACTTCCTGCACATCCGCATGGCGAGCTTTCATAGCAGCTTGAATTCCCACGCCAATGGCGATGGCTTCATCCGGATGCAAGTAATTTGCTGGCAGTCTGCCAAATAATTTACCCGTAAACGAGTAGATTACAGGCATGCGGGTTGCTCCTCCAACAAGAATAACGGCATCCAATTCATCGAGTTGCACGGCGGCATCACGGAGCGCACGTTCCACAGGCTTTTGCAACCTGGCAAGCAGCGGCTTCGCTAACTGTTCAAATTGGGTGCGATCAATGCTCACCTCTTTCACACCATCTTCAAGTGTCAAGGTTATCGTTCCTTCACGCCCTTCGCTCAATGCCTGCTTGCATAGCTCTGCCTGTTTCCAAAGCGCCATCTGTGTCTTGTCAGACAGATCATTCTGCTGAATTTGGTGATGATTCAAAAACCAATGCGTAATCAGTTCGGTAAAATCCTCCCCTCCCAGAAAGTTATCCCCTGCTACTGACTTCACTTCCATAATTCCGTCAAACAATTCCAGGATGGATACATCAAAGGTTCCACCTCCAAGGTCAAAAATGAGGAATTTTGTCTCTGGTTTCTGTTGATGCAGGCCATACGCAATCGCTGCGGCGGTTGGTTCACTGAGCAGTCGATCCACTTTAATTCCTGCCAGTTGTCCAGCACGTTTGGTCGATTTTCGCTGAGTATCATTGAAATATGCTGGCACACTGATAACAGCCTCTGTTACTTCAACACCTAAATAGGCTTCGGCATCCGCTTTCAAAGATTTCAAGACAAAGGAGGATAACTCTTCAGGCAAAAATTGATATGTACCCAAACTAAACGTTCTGTTTGTTCCCATGTATCTTTTAAATACAGATGCTGTTTTTTCTGGATGCGTGATTAATCGCTCTTTGGCAATCTCCCCTACTAAAATTTCCCCATTGTCGTCCACACTCACCACTGAAGGTGTCAAACGATTCCCAAGAGCATTCGGGATAATAACGGATTCCCCGTTGACCCAGCATGATACCAAACTATTTGTTGTTCCAAGATCTATTCCTATTATTGTCATAAAGCTTCTAACCCTCTTTCTGTTTAACATCTACACTTGCTATAGAAGAGACCGCGCGCTGTTATGCGCCGACTGCAACATATCATACGTGACAGATCGTAACCTGTCTAGTTCAGCCCTACACAAATAATCTACCATAGATTTAAAGCAACAGAACATAGGTATAACTCCATACAATGAAGTACAAGTCTAGTGTATAAATAAATTCAGTCAAATCATCTGTTTCACTGAGCCCTTAATATAAAAGAACCGAATGCCCCCTTATGCATTCGGCTTCTTCAAAATTAGTATTTACCTTATGCCTCTACTCCTGGCTGGCTAGGGCGTAGAATCGCAGAACCAACCGTCAGCAAAATGGCAGCCATGCCAAACAAAATCAATAGTGGCAATGTGATATCCGACAATGTACCACCAGCAGAGATCGTTTCCACCGCCTGAATCGCCCATTTCTGCGGAACAAAGTTGGCGAGCTTTTGCATATAATCTGGCATCAACGAGATCGGCCAGAAACAACCACCTATCATGCAAGTTGGCATAATGACAAGTGAATTCAGCATGTTGGCATTTTTAGGATTACGGATTAATCCGGCCACGGTACTTGCGATCCCCATGGAGACCAGCATGAATGCGGCCAAGATGATGAAATGAATGCCAAAAGGAATACCGGCATCATAATGCAGCAGCCACCTGCTGACTCCCAAAACCATAACAATCTGAATCATGCCAATGACAAAGCTTCCGAGGAAATTACCAAGCGCAATCTCATATGCACGGACGGGTGCCGTATATACTCTGGCCATCGTACGTTTCCTGCGATCTTCCATGATCATAGCCACTGCACTGGTCAGCAGTCCCATCATAAACATGATTGTAAATCCAGTCACATTGTTCAGGCCTGGCTTGGGATAGATCTGCAGATCGGTGACTTCACCAGCAACCTGATGTTCTCCTATCTCCTGTAAAAGTTGTTCAAAGGGCTTCTGTATACTCGATAGTATGTCCGTCTCACTTGAGACAGGACCTGCCGCCACCTTAACAGCTGAAGCAGATTGTAACAATCCGCTCGTCAAACCTTCAACTGCTTCTCGTAGGGTATAGGAACTTTCACTTATACGCAGTTCCACCAATTGAATTTCGGTTGGCTTTCCTTGTAACAGATCCTCCGTATAATGTGCCGGAATGATGATGCCAGAACTTCCTTTTTGCTGAGCGATGTCTTCCTTCACTTCTGCTTCATTTGTCATCGGCTTGAGCAGGTACTGCTCGTTGCCAGCAAGTTCTTGAATCATCCACGCTCCTGCTGACCCTCCATCCTCATTGACATAGGGAATAACAGTACGTGTAATCTGCTCGCTTCCAAAGAGAGCAACCGCTCCTGTAACCACCAAGCAAGGCAGAAGCAGAAACGTAATGAAGCCCATTTTACGGCCAAGTGTACGTCTAATCATCAACCAGGCGATGTGCAGACTATTCATATCGGTATCCTGCCTTTCTATAGATCATTCCTGAGATAAGCAGTAATACAGCGCATACCACGCCTAACATTAAAATGTTATACACAATCTCTGCTACAGGTGCATCCAGCATCATTCTCAGGAAAGTTTGAAGCGCCCAGTGGTTAACCGTAAATTGGCTAAGCCGTTGTACAAAATCAATCGGAATGGGCATGAACCCACCACTGATGAATGTCATGGCAACGATGATACCTTGTAAGGTTGCACTGGCCGATGCCGTGGTTTTGCATACCAATGCCACAATCACGCCAAGAGTCATGGATGCCAGTGTAATGAATACACAAGTCAGCACAATATACCAAGGATGGGTTCCCCAATCCACACCGTAGAGCCAATATGTCATAAGGATAATCGTTGTTGCTTGTAAGAAAGCGAGCAGACTATTACCTGCAATTTTGCCAGCGAAAATGACTCCGTTACCTATCGGCGCAGCCTGAAGGCGGATTAACGTTCGGTTATCCCGTTCTCCGAAAAGGCTGGTGCTGGTTGTCATGCCTGAGTACAACATGAACATTGCCAGCATGGAAGCTGCATAGTATTGGGAGGCACTATACGCCGTACCTGTCTTACCGGGATTAGTGACAGCAATGGAGGTGGAATTCACCATACCAGACTCCGAAGCAGAGGCCATGGCAGCAATCACTTCCGGACCGAGCACTTTGGTAATCGCCATCTGTCGGTTCCATTCATCCGTAAAACGTGTGAACAAAGTTTCACCCAAGGTATTAAGTGTGTTGTCCTTTCCCCGTATCCACTGTAACCTGGCCTCTTTCCCCATCATCACGTTTTGCTCAAAATCCGAAGGAATCATTACAGCAAAGTCCAGCTTGTCGGTACGCAGCGAATGAACGGCCTCTTCTTCAGTCGTAAAGTTCTGCACCTTGACCATCTCAGCCACTTCCGGGGATTCAACGAATGTATCCAGCGCTTGATTAACCGTACTTGATCCTCCGCCTGAATCAGTGCTCAAATGGATGATTCCCACACGTACAGTATCCGGAATAACATCCTCCGCCGTACCCATCGTACTGGAAAGTGCCGTGCCCAATATAAAAATCAGTAACAATGGCAAAATAAACAGGTTTAACACCACAGATCGAATCTTAAGAATACGCCTTAATTCAAAGATGCAAATATGCCATATATTCATCTCTTGTTCCCCCTAGTCCCGAAGCGTACGCCCGGTCAGATTGAGGAACAACGTTTCCAGATCCGGCTCTTCGACCTTGAGAGACTGAATGGATACTTCATGTTTGCTGCAAATGAAGAGCAGATCCTGGAGATCCTGCTGTGCCGAAGGCAGCGTAATGGTCAGTGTATTCTCTGAAACGTCTACCATCCGCACGCGGGGGTGAAGTTTCAGTTCTTCCACAACGTCGGGACCGATACCGGAAGTGGAGAGCACTACTTTTTCCTCCGATGCTACCCGTTCTCTCAGCTCTGCTTCAGTCCCACAGGCAATAATTCGCCCCTGATCCATAATCGCAACCCGGTGACTAATCGCCGCCACTTCCTCCATGTAATGACTTGTATATATGATCGTTGAACCCATCTTGTTAAGTGTGCGTACCGATTCAAGAATATGATTTCGAGATTGCGGATCAATGCCAACTGTCGGTTCATCCATGATAATGAGATCCGGGCGATGTGTAATCGCACATGCGATGTTTAACCTGCGTTTCATACCGCCAGAGAAGGTCGAGGGGGCATCCTTTGCTTTATCCTGCAACCCTACAAATTCAAGAGACTCCTGCACTCTTTCCTTAAGCAATTTTCCACGCAGTCCATACAGTCTGGCAAAAAAAGTCACATTCTCCGCAGCAGACATGGTTTCGTATAAAGCCAGATCCTGCGGAACGAGTCCGATCTTGCGCTTTACTTCAAGTGGTTGCTCCTTGACCGATATCCCATCTAATCTGATTTCACCCTGATCCATATTCAGGAGCCCTGCAATCATGCTGATGGTGGTACTTTTTCCTGCTCCATTGGGACCAAGCAATCCAAAAATTTCGCCTTTGCCAACACTAAGGTTCAAATGATCCACGGACAGCTTGCTGCCGTATCGTTTTACTACATGATCTACTTCAAGTATGCCCATCCCTTTTACGCCCCTTTTCCGTTTCGGCCTTCGCCGCTGGATTTCATAATTTTATTGTAACGGATCGCACTCTGTAGCGAAGGTACGAAAAGTCATGAATCGAAGGTGACTTAAGTCATCTCCTGATTCGAATGCTGCTTATGGTATAATCAAGGGCGCATTACCGAGAGATTTTCTAACTCCATTTTTTATATAAAGGATGTCATTTACATATGCCAATGCGGTTTCTGCAATACGGATTAATTATCGTTCCAGCCGTACTGTACCTGTTGATGCTGCCCTTGGAAAACGAAGCCGTCTACACCCTGTATATCATCATCGCGCTTGGACTCTCCGTGTGGAAAGATTTCAACCGTTCAAGTACACAGCAATGGCTGTTGCTTCTGGCCGAAATACTCTGGAGCTGCTGGCTGATTGCTTCATATGGACCATTTATGTTTTTCCTCTCTCTCTCCGTGCTCTACGTGTATATATACAGACTGGAGGGAAATCGGAGATGGTTGATGTTTGCCATTCAGCTTGTCGCTAACAATGTCGCTTTGCATTGGCATTATTCTGACTCACAGGCGCCGCAGCCAGGGTTAACCACACTAAATACAACCGACATTACCTTACTCTCCACAGAGACAACTGCGATGGTTCTTGGCAACCTGCTTCTACTTATCACAGCGGCTCTGTCCCGGCAGGGATCAAGAACGGCGAGCAGCCGCGGACAACTGGAACAAATCTATGACGAACTTCGCAGCAAACATTACGAGCTCCAAGAAGCGCGTGCGCAGCTGCTGTTATTTACAAAGCAACTTGAAGGAGTGGCTCAGGCAGAGGAACGTACCCGTATCTCCAGACAGCTTCATGACGATATCGGGCATCGACTGATTCGCACCAAAATGATGTCGGAAGCCGCCCTGTTGACCCTACCTCTCGATATGGAACAAGGAACGGAAATGGTGAGACAGATTCGCGATCAATTGGCCGATAGTATGGATGATTTGCGCAACACACTACACAAACTGCAACCGAATTCCTATGCATCCGAAGCCTACGCCCTGGATCGTCTTCTCGAGGAAGTGGGTAGAGATACTGGCGTGAAGACAAATTATGAAGTTCATGGCCCATCCCATGTGCTGTATCCCAGCATACAAATCGTTCTGTTCAAAAATGCCAAAGAAGCCTTGACCAATGCCCTGCGACACGGAAATGCTTCTTCGATCACTGTGGAGTTGGTATTCGGGGATCAGGAAGTCTGTATGAGTGTAAGTAATGATGGCAAAATCAATCCCCATTCTTCCAAGCGAAATGGCATAGGACAGGAAGGCATGCTTCTGCGCACACAAATGGTGGGAGGAGTCCTGGAGATTCAATCTGCTTATCCGTATACAGTGATTACACGCATTCCATTAACGAACCAGATGGATATACTCTGAAAAAAGGAAGTGAATGTTCTCATGTCCGAACGTAATGATGTGAACAACAAGAATGATTCAGGCCAGCTCCCACTTATTCGGCTGATTCTCGCAGACGATGATTACTTCATTCGTGAGAGCCTGAAAGTGCTGCTCGGACTGGACTCCGGCATTCGCGTTACAGGTACAGCCTCAAATGGACAGGAAGCGTTGGAATTGCTTGAAGCAGGGACGCCTGCGGACGTGGTTTTAATGGATATTCGGATGCCGGAATGTGATGGAGTTGAAGGTACCAAACGCATCAAGTCACGTTTTCCTGAAATCCAGGTGCTCATGCTGACTACGTTTGACGACGATGAGTATATTATTCAGGCATTACAGGATGGAGCAAGCGGTTATTTGCTCAAAAATGTTCCACCCGAGCGGATCATTCAAGGCATCAAGACCGTACATAATGGTGATATGTTAATTCATCCAGATATTGCTCGCAAGCTAACAGGACTTCTTCGTCCTGCTACGACTCCCCTGACACAGAATCCAATCGAAGCCTATGGACTGACACGTATGGAGCTGGCGGTTGCCGAGGCCATATCGGAGGGTTTATCCAATAAGGAAATTGCCGCCAAATTGTTCCTCAGTGAAGGCACGGTCAAAAACTACGTCACAGATATTCTCGGCAAGCTGAGCTTGCGTGATCGGACTCAAATCGCCATCTTTATGCTAAAACAATAACAAAAAAGGTATTTCCCTTGCCTGCGACGGCGCTCGGAAATACCTTTTTCATTGCTTGATGTATGCAACATACTTCATCACGTATGCTTAGTTACATCTCTATGGATCCTTTATCACTGGCCACAGGGGCTGGCGGTAACGCCAATGGGGCTTCGTCCCTTTGTGGTTTTTTCAAGCGGGCAAACAATTTGAGATTGATGATATGGAACAGCGTCAGTGGACGTAACCGAATCGCCCAGACCTCGTGATTGTCCGGTGCCATAATGACCCCAAGCTGATGATGCTCCCCTTCATAGATCGCTCGTTGCATGAACTTGCTTTCTCCTTGGTGATTTCGCACCTCAAGTTTGCAAAAAGCCGGGTTCATCCGCAGGGCACGATGTAACTCTTCTGGTGAATGAACCAACTTACCGTTCACCTTGTACAAGGTCTCTCCTGCTTCAATCCCCAAATCTGCAGCAGGACTCTCCGGAATAACAGCCAATACCTTCAGCCCATGCTGCGGATGGACAAATACCGGACTCCGGTTTTGCTCTTCAAACGCGCTGTACCATACCAGAAATTCATGTCCAATAAATGCAATTAGCGCAGCAACCACCATGAGTGGAGACCACCATGCAGCAAGCAAGCTGAACACGAGCAAAGTTGCCCCGTATATCATCAACCGCTTTGATGAGATCTGCACCTTTTGTCCCGGAAGCATACTCTGCGTTATCTCACCAAATCCGAGCATGATGGGCAATGCAACCAGCATATAACTATGTCCTGCATTCATCAGTGGATTCCATGCCAGCTCCGCGCCACCTCCTGTGACGGGAACAAGAATCAGTAGAGGAATGGCCCAGAACTGTTGCAGTTGATATCCACCAACCAGTTTCCCACGTTTCCCCTCGAAGAGAAGTGGTGATGCCATCGATACCCCCTGCATGCGTACCAACAGGGCTTCACCCATATGTAGAAGCGCCGCTAGGACAAGCAGTGCAGGCATATCCAGGGCACGAAGCGTTTCCGTGATAGTGCCCATCCAACCGGATGGTTGCCAGCCTGAAGCCAGATTCAAACCAAATTGCACCACACCCAGCAACCCGGCCGCGTAGGCAAAGCACAGATACCGGATACGGAACAAGGATAGAATTAATGTTGCAGCCCATATGCATATGAGACTTCCCAGTGTAAGATGTGCACCAAGGAATAGGGACAAGATCGAGACAATGGTACCGATGAGTATGCCTCCGAGCACCGCACGAATCGTCTGTGTTATCGAGCTTTGCAAACGGACATGAAACAATTTACGCTCCTGCAGTAACTGACGATGATAGATCAGCGCAATCAGGATCACCGCAATATAATAAAACGGCTGAATAAACAACTGCAACAAAGCTTCCCCTAATGTAGTTAACCACGGCCATACCCATTCCATTGTGGTCGGTCACCCCTCTCTTTCAGCCGATTCAGAAAAAAAGAAGGCTGAAAATCAGCCTTCTTTATGGCTTCGACACAGCGGACGAAATATCCTTTGAGACATTTTCGATCGCGCGTTTCAGCTGTGCATCATATTGAGGATTGGCAATACGTTCAATCAGAGCCGCTTCCAGTGATTCAGCGGTTTTCTCGTCAATCTGGCCTGTAGCCTGAATGCCTTTTTGCTTCTGGAATGCCTTGACCGCTTCTTCTGTCTTCTGGTCGTAGTATCCATCCACACGATCCGGTTTGAAATCGAGTCCTCTCAGCATCGTCTGCGCACTTTTCACATCCGTGCTATTGCTGTCATATTTAAGTGGTAACTTCTCTTTGTTAATCGGTGCCACCGAGAAATAATCCGGCTGGTCTACCGCAATATCCGGTTTGATTCCTTTTTCATGAATCCAGTCTCCGTTCGGAGTGAGCCATTTGGCAATGGTGATCTTCAGCAAGCTGCCGTCACCCATTTGCTTGTCATAACTCGTCTGCACGGTTCCTTTACCAAAGGAGTTCTCACCAATCAACTTCGCACCTGCTGACTGTTGTAATGCACCGGCCAGAATCTCCGACGCGCTCGCGCTACCTTTGTTCATCAGGACTGTGACTGGATAAGCTTTAGCTGATCCATTGGATTTACTTTGTTCCTTTTTGCCGTTCTTGTCTTCAACTTGCACAATAACCTTGCCTTTAGGAACAAACTGTTCAGCAATATCAATAACGACTTGCAATACACCGCCTGGGTCATTCCGTACGTCGATGACCAGACCTTTCATGTTCTGCTTCTCGAGCTTCGCCAACTCTTCCTTGAAGCGATCGCCTGTATTCAAAGAGAATTGAGTAATGGCAATAACGCCAATTCCGCCATCTTCCATGTGAGCATATACGGTTTCCAGATCAATGTCATCCCGTACAATCACAAATTCAATCAGCTCGGAAGATCCGGCACGTTTGACCTGTACCTTCGCTTCACTGCCCTTGGGACCTCTGATTTTGTTGACAGCCTTGTTCAGTTCCAAACCTTGCAGGGATTCGCCGTTGACTGACATAATCATGTCTTTGGCACGAATACCCGCTTTCTCGGCAGGTGATCCTTTGATTGGGGAAACAACAACAACGTTTCCATCCTGTGAGGATACCTCTGCGCCAATACCGGTAAATGAACCTTCGATCGACTCTTCAAACTGAGCAGCCGTTTCCTGCCCCATATAGTTGGAGTACGGATCACCAAGCGATTCCATCATGCCGTTGATCGCACCGTCAATCAATTTGGTCTGATCCACGTCTTTATAATAGTTGCTTGAGATCAAATCCATCGCAGTTTCAATCTTTTTCAAATCGTTCTTCTGCTGTGTATTGCCGGTTACACTAGCCAGCAAACCTTCGCCAGCTGTGGTTTGGTTTGCTATTCCCGGGTAAGTCATTAGTACCAGGGTTAGCAAACTACCACCCAGGAGACCCACAATGACAAGCAGTAGCGCCGATCTTTTCTTCATCATCCGTTTGTCACCGCCTTTAGTTTTGAAGCGTGTCCGATTCCATTGTTGCCAGAATCCATTCCCTGAACATGCCAGCTTATTATATGTCTAGCTTGTACGGAATATGTTTTTTCCATTCGAACGATGGAGCAATAATTACAAATAGTTCATCGGATTTACAGCGGTACCGTTATCTCTCACTTCAAAGTGCAAATGAGGTCCAGTAGAGTTCCCTGTATTTCCTGACTCAGCAATGGTATCCCCTTTGCTTACTGTGTCTCCCTTGCTGACTTTGAATCCACCTTCGCGCAAGTGACCATATAACGTCCATAGTCCACCGCCGTGGTCCACAATAACCGTATAGCCATAACCGCTATACCATTCAGCCATGATCACGATTCCGCCAGAAGCAGCGTGAACCGAAGTTCCCTGAGGAACAGCAAAATCGACACCTGCATGCATCTTACCAACTACGCCCGTAATTGGATGGGTACGGGGGCCGAATCCAGAAGAAATACGTCCTCCAGATACTGGTTTTGAGAAGATACCATTACCGGATGAATAGGTAACCTCACTGCTGCTATCCGAGCTGACTCTGGTTGGTGCCTTGGCTGCAGCTTTCGCCCGGGCAGCAGCTGCGGCTTTTGCTTTAGCCGCTGCGGCTGCCTGCTGTTCACGCAATTTATTTTTCTCTTGAAGAAGGGCCGAACGTTTGCTGGCAATCTGCATTAACACATCTTCCTGCTCTTGTGTCAGCTCTTCTGACTCTTCAATTTTAGCATCATATGAAGCGAGAAGCACTTGCTTTTCCGCTTCTTTTTCATTCAATTGGGACTTGCGCTGTTTCTTCTGTGCATACAGGCTCTTGGCTTCCGCATATTGCACATCCAATTCTGCCTTTTTGTCCACGACCAGTTGCTTGTCCGCTTTGTGCTCATCCAGCAGATGCTGATCCTGGTCCACAATCGTTTTGAGTGAATCCGCACGGGTCAGGAAGTCAGTGAAGCTAGTAGAGGACAACAATACATCCAGATAGGATACAGCACCGTCCGTATACATCAGGCGCACGCGTGACTCCAACAATTTTTCCCTTGCAACAATGCGTTCTTCTGCCGCTTGCAGATCTTTTTTCGTTGTACGGAGATCTTCCTCCGTGTTCTCGATCTGCAAGGATACACTCGCCAGTTCATCACTAACGACATTGATCTGTTCCATGACAACCTTCAGATAAGCGTTGGTTTTGTTCTTGTAATGCTGTGCTTCCTTTTTGTTGGAAGCCGCTTTTTTTTGCTCCTGCTTGGCAGAAGCCGCCTTGCTCTCCAGTTGCTGAATCTGTTGGTCAATATCGCTGATGCTACTCTTGGCATATCCGTCAGAAGGTTGAAGCGTCAAACTGGCCAATAACGTAAAGGCCAGCAGCGAAGCGGTTTTTTTCAAAATGATGATCCCCCATCCTATGATTTCACAAGAAAGCAACCTGCACAGGTGGTGAACAGCATGTTCTTTGCTTTCTTCAATCTTAAAAGACTCCGTCTTTCCTACATATCGTCAAACAGCGTCCATTAATGAACCTGCTTTACCATTCTTTTCGACATATTCTGCAATTCGACCGTTGAAAACAAAATTAAACATTGAGTGATTTCCGAATGGACAGTGTACTTCCCAAAATACCTACCAGCACACCGAGTCCAATCAACAGTGTTCCAAACAGCAACCAGATTTCGCCGAGCGGAATCAAGTTAAGCATCTGCATGAAGACATCCTGACCAATCGTCTTCATCAACTGGCTGTATCCAACGAACAGCACCCCAACCGTAATGACCGATCCAATAAATCCAATGAGTGCACCTTCAATAAAGAAAGGCCAGCGAATAAAGGTATTGGTTGCACCAACAAGCTTCATAATTCCGATCTCCCGGCGACGTGCCAGAATCGTTACGCGAATCGTATTCGAGATCAGGAACATGGACATCAGACCCAGTCCCCCGACAAAAATAAATCCGATGTTACGAACAAGTTTCGTAAATTTGAACAACACTTCCACCGTTTCCTTGCCGTAGTTCACTTTCATGATCGGCTTCTCCGGGTGTTTTTCGTTCAAAGCTTCGATTTTTTGCGCCACAAAAGTGACGGTTTCCGGTTCAATGACCTCAACTTCAATGGTCTCCGGCAGTGGGTTGTTGTCCACATCGAAACCGCTAAGCACGTTATCTGCACTCTCTCCAAGACGCTCACGGAACTCCTTGAGTCCTTCTTCCTTGGAAACAAAACGAATCTCACTTACTTCAGGCATCGCGCTGATTTCTTGCTCCAGTGTGTTACGCAGGTTCTCGTCCACATTCAGCTCGAGGAACGTGCTGATCTCCACTTGGCTATCAACCTGATTCGCCATGGAGTTCACATTGAGCACCAGTAGCATAAACACACCAAGAATCAATAGCGACACAATGATGGACATGATGGAGGCCACAGACATCCAGCCGTTGCGGAATACGTTTTTGAATCCCTCCCGCAGATGGCGCAAGAGAGTACTAAAATTCATAACCGTATTCCCCTCTCATCTGATCCCGTACAATCTGTCCACGTTCAATGGCGATTACCCGTTTACGCATCGTGTTTACGATATCTTTGTTGTGGGTCGCCATAACAATGGTTGTCCCCCGGAAATTAATCTCATCCAGCAGTTGCATAATCCCCCATGACGTCTCCGGATCGAGGTTCCCCGTAGGCTCGTCCGCGATAATAACCGACGGGTTATTGACGATAGCCCGTGCAATGGCAATACGTTGCTGTTCTCCACCCGAGAGCTGTGAAGGTTCGCGATTTGCCTTACTCCGCAGTCCCACCAAGTCGAGCACTTCCATCACCCGTTTTTTGATATGACGTTTCGGCGCTTCAATAACTTCCATCGCAAATGCCACATTCTCAAATGCTGTCATCCGTGGCAGCAGACGAAAATCTTGGAACACAACGCCGATGTTACGACGCACATAAGGAATCTTTCTTGGCTTCAACTTACCAATATTAAATCCGTTAATGGATATTTGTCCTTTTGTCGGAACTTCTTCTCTGTACATCAATTTCATAAATGTCGATTTACCTGCGCCGGACGGACCGACGATATAGACAAATTCATTGCGGTCGATCTTCACCGACACCCCTTGTAATGCGTGGGTCCCATTGGCGTAGGTCTTCCACACGTCCTGCATTTCTATCACATCATCACTTCCTGCTCGCATAGTTAGCCATTATCATTTCGACACAATCCCGGCATTTCCTTTAAAAAGACCTGAATTTCATCAGGGAAAAATCCACTTCGTTCCTGTTTCAATGGTGAAGCATGGATTCATATGAAGTTTATTGTAACAAATTTGTTACCTATTGAGTACCCGAAAGTTTTCCTGCATTGGATCATATATATAGAAAGTGTTACAAAGTCGGGAACAACTGAAGTATAAAGGAGCGTACGGTTATGAAAAAAATACATTTGACGGTCATTGTTCTATTCTCCATCCTCTTGATCGGCTCCGCGTCTTATGGATTGCTGTATATGTACGTGAATCAACCTGCCCTGCCCAAAGATGTTCATGTTGGCGGCATGCTGGTGGAGGGGAAGAATCGCAAGAACGTATTGCATGAATTGGATGAACAGATCCAAAAGCTGGAGGACTGGCCTGTCACCTTTGAAGTGACTGAACCCACCCCCCAGACGATGTCGTATACCGCAGCTCAGGTGGGGGTGAGCTACAACGTTAACAGCTTGAAAACCGCGATACAGCAGCTGGAGGAAGGTAACCTGTGGGAACGCGCTTATGCACGTTATCATTTTCCGAAAGAGTTCTCTCTCGATATGAACTACGACTCCAGACCACTCCAAGAACATCTCAGCCCTGCCTGGGAAAAAGAAACCTTCGGTACACCTGCGGACGCTGTTCGCCGCATTACCACAAGTGACAAAGTCCAGTATATCCCGGAAAAGGGCGTCCGCCGCATTGATTGGAATACACTCACAAATCTCATACAAACGAAGCTGCACAGGGATTTCAGTGTACTGAACCCGGATGAGAAACCTGCCCCATTGCTAATACATGTACCACTGTATACGCTGAAGCCTGAAGTAACCCTTGATTCGCTGCGCCAGGAAGGCATTGACCGAAAGATCATCCAGTTCTCCACGGGTCTGGGTAATAGTAGTGAAGGCCGCATACATAATGTCAGCGCAGCGGCGGAAGCGATTAACGGCATGATTTTACCACCGGATGCCACATTCGATTATGAGAAAGTCATCCGTAAGGCTGAAAAAGATTATGGGTTTCGTGAGGCCCCGGTCATTGTCAATGGAAGACTAACCCCCGGAATTGGCGGGGGAATCTGCCAGGTATCAAGTACAGTGTATAATGCAGCGCTATTGACGGGTCTTGATATTATTGAGCGTCGCAACCATTCCCTGCCGGTCAAATATTTGCCCAAAGGACTGGATGCCACCTTTGCGTCGGGAGCCATCAACTTTCGCTTCAAAAATAATACTGGAAAATCCTTACTCATTCATGCAGAGGTGAAGAATCACCAATTGATGGTGAAATTTTTCGGCACCTTCCCGGAGAACGTCAGCTATGCACTTGAATCTCGGACCATTGAAACATTAAGTGTTCCAGTAAAATATGTGTCTAGTACGGTACTGCCTGATGGTGCACAGCAGGTGCTGCAAGACGGACAGCCTGGATATATTGTGGAGACGGTAAGAACCAAGAGGCTGGACGGCAAAGTGGTCGAATCCAAAACGATTACACGGGACACGTACAAAGCTCAGAATCGCCTCATTGCCCGCTCCGGTCATAGCAGCCTACCTGACCCGCAAGGGCCTTCTGTGGTCGAGGACGGGATCAGCGATACAAAGCAGCCTTAATTTTGTTCAAAGCAACCGACAACTTACAGATCACGGAATGGTACAAACAAGGTCCTGCCGTAATTCATGGATAAGCATAAGCTGATCACACGAAAACAAAAAGACACACTTCACGTCCCTTTTGAGGATAAGCGAGAAGTGTGTCTCTACATTTTCAAGATAAGTTAATCGAGTTTTACCAATCTAAGATTAACTTTACTACCGTAACTCACGATTTACTGCATTACGGTTTAGTGACCGCCGGTGTATTCGCCTTGCTCTTCGCCTACAACCATCTTCTCTTTTCCCATGAAGAAGGAAGCGACCAACGCGAGTGCAGCCGGAATCACAGCCCAGGCAAATAACTGCACGATGGAAGAAGATAGAGCATGTGTGATGGTATCCAGCACCTGAGGCGGAATCGCCTGTCTGAGCTCTGGTGAGAGCAACGCATGTGGATCGGTCAGATCCACTCCCTGCGGCACGCCACCCGCTGAAGTACCACCTGCTTCCGCAGCTGAACCAGCGAGGGCATCATTCATTTTGCGTGTAAACACCTGGCTCTGGACGATACCAAAGATCGTAATCCCCATTGTCATACCGAGTGACCGCAAAAAGTTAAGTGTGGAGCTTGCGGCTCCGCGTCTTTGCGGTTCAAATGCATTCATGGCTGCATTGCTAAGTACGGAGAACGAAGCACCGACACCCAGACCAACCATCACCATGTAGATACGTATCGTCCAGAGGGAAGAACTCTCATCCAACGTAGTCAGCAATCCGAGTCCAATGACAAGTAAGGCCAACGTAGGAATCATGATATTGCGATATTTGATTTTGGTCATGAGCACACCGCCCAGGGACGCCGTCACAACGGACCCCAGCATCATCGGTAAAAGTACGAGACCGGAGTTGGTCGCTTTACCACCAAGTACCCCCTGTATAAAGATCGGAATGTACACGGATGCTGTAATGAACGCCGCACCACTGAACATACCAATAACGTTACTGGACCAGTAGACCCGGTTGCGGAACATGCTGAAGGAGATGATTGGTTCTTTGGCTTTGGTTTCTGCAAACAGGAAAAGCAGCGCTAATGCTACAAATCCGGCAAACAAGCCAAGAATCTGCCAGGAACCCCAGGCAAACGTTTTGCCGCCCAGTTCCAGACCAAAGATCAGGCACACAACAGCACCGATCAGCGTTACAGCACCCAGCCAGTCGATCTGTTGGGATTGATGCTGATGAGACTCTTTGTAGAAGAATGCAATAAACACAAATGCAATCAAGCCGAGTGGCAGGTTGATATAGAATACCCATTCCCATGTCGCATACTGAGTAATATAAGCACCAAGCAATGGTCCAAAGACGCTGGACAGACCAAAGACCGCTCCAAACAACCCACCCAATTTACCACGAGATTCTGGTGCAACGACATCAAACATAATCGTAAAGGCAATCGGCACCAAGGCACCCGCACCAATACCCTGAATCGCTCTGTACATCGTCAATTCCACAATAGACGTTGCCGTTCCGCACAGTGCTGAGCCGAGCATAAACACAATAATACCAAATACAAAAAACTTCTTTCGTCCATACATATCGGATAACTTACCGAAGATCGGCATCCCTGCCATCTCAGCCACCATGTACGCGGAGGTAACCCAGACGAACTTGTCGAGCCCACCCAGTTTCCCGACAATATCCCCCATAGCCGTTGCCACGATGGTATTATCCATCGAAGCCATTAGTATGCTGAGCAGTAACCCTGCCAGCACCAATCCAATACTGTTTTTACGTGCAACCATTGTACTCAATCTCTCCATTCACGCTCTATTCATATGACTGCATTAGTATATCCGAAAAGAAGTTTACGTTAATCAGTCCAAGGACCGATTGCTTTGCAGCAAAACTTCCGATTGCGGATGAATTTGCAGAGATGAACGGTATTCCACTGTACCGATCCGGCAGCCAGGACCGATTTTTATTTTATCGCCACGCACAATCTCGGCCTCCGTATTTTCTAATTCAATATCATCACCTTCGATAATCTGTGCCTTGAGAATTGACTTATTCCCCGTAAACAAGTCATTCAACCGGCCACTCTTCACCGAGATGATGGCACCGCCCATTTCCTTGACCTCTGATGGACCCATGATTTTGAGTGACATGTGTTCAGCGCTGAGCATCCCCGCTATCGTCAACCGTCCGTTCAGCTTGATATTTTCCGCCTGACAATCCCCGGACAGATGAAGTTCACCTACCACTTTTATATGCTCAGCTTTGGCATGCAGGCCAGATGCCTGGATTCCATCCTCACCATCGTTGCTGGTCTCTCGCTCTGTTAGAGTCAGGGTTCCGGTAATTTTAATATCTGTGGATTCAAGCGATCCGTATATGACCGATGTACCCGTACATTTGAAGCGATCACAAGATAGATTGTCGTTGAAGGATGCATCCCCTACGACCTTGACCTTGCCGTACACGCCCCCAGCAGAACTGCCATCACCAACGATGCTGATATCCATTTTTCTGTCCAAAGAACGCCCAGGATTGTTATTCATGTCGATCCCATCCCTTTCTCTCCATATCCAAAATTTAAATTCGCTGACTGCTGCCCACCTTGGCATCCTGATCTACCTCAAGTTCACCTGAATACTCGACCAGCCTGATGTTACAGCCGCGACCGATAAAAATGTTACTCCCCCGAACAATATCAGCTTCGGTATCTTCCAGCACAATCTCATCACCTTCAATTAAGGATGTCTTAAACGATGGAGTCCCGCCCAGGCCAATACTTTTCCAAAATCCATTCTGTTGTTCCTTGCGACGAATATCGATACGCTCTCCGCCAATCTCTTTAGCCGAAGAAGATGTGTGAAGTCGGATCTCCACCGTTCCTGCATTCAAAAAGCCACTGATCTTAATATTGCCTCGTACATTCAGGGACTCGCATTGCACATCCCCTTCAATATCAATCACACCGCCAATATCAATACGTTCCCCATCCACTCTTCCCCGTACGGTGCATTTCCCGTTCACTTCAAGCTCAGGGCTATGAAGATCTCCGTTAATTGTTGTCATACCATCCACACGAACACGCGAACTGGTCAAGGGGCCGTTCAACGTACACATGCCGTTAATCGTTGCACTCTCGGAGCTTAAAGCGCCGTGCATCTTCAATGTTCCATTCACTTCCATAGAGGTGCAGTCCAGGTTACCGTTCACCTTAGCCATGCCATCAATAGATACACGGTGAAAATTCCCGCCTGCCGTTTGACTTATGCCCGCCACATTCAGATCATTCCGCTTATTCCGCTCTTCCATAGATGATCCTCTCCTTATCCCAATTTGAGTTTTAATTCTTCCATAAATGTTCCCATCGGCTGCCTAAGAACCACTTTCACACCATTGTCAAAATAAAACTCCGTTCCTGCTGTTACCAGCATGAATGAAGGAACACCCATCTTACGAATAAGCACGAGTTCGCTGGGTTTGCCTGTAAAACGATAATAATGTTCAGACATCACATCGATCAGCAACGCACCCTCTTGCCGAGTAATATCTCCGCTCATTAACAGCTTATCAAGGACGTAGAGCATCATAATCTGCTCCAAAGCATACAACTGTTGTTCCCGACCTGCTTCTTTCAATAGATCCAGCGAGATTTGTGAAACAATGTTTCGCTCTAACAGTTGCTCTGCAGACATCTCCACTTCACCCAACGTAGGTGAGAACACGTCTGCCAGCTCATCCAGTGATAATCCGTCTTTCATATTGAGAATCTTGTCAATGCGCAGTAAAATCTGTTGTTTTGGAAAAAAGGTCTCTTGTCCGGTGTAGGACGACTTCCGAATGAACCATTCTTCCGGAATGAGATTTTTCCGCTTCCAACGGTATAACTGGCCGTATGAGATTCCTGTCAGGTCCAACAATTCTTTCTTGGAGATCAAATCTTCCGTCATATATGGTCCCCCTTTTTATTGAAATGAGTGTAACATAACATTGTTACGTTGTAAACAACGTCGTAACAATGTTGATCTTCCCTCCATTCCACTCATCTAACTTAGCCTGTTGAAACCTTACAATTTAGAGATACTCCTGCATGATTTTTTAATGTGCATCTTGTTATTGCATTGCACGAGCAATGCGTATAACCTGTTAAATATGGACACTTAAAAGCTATTAGGGAGCAATCCCGGCTCATCCTCTCAAGTCAAAAACACGTGGTTAACGAACTTATGAAAGGGGTTTCTTATACTCATGGCACTTATTAAATGTGATTTTTACTCCGATACACTTGGGCTGAGTACCAGCATGCATGTCATTCTGCCGCAACAAACCCACAATCAGATCGGTATGGAGAACGTGACAGGCAAAGGACTTCATCCAACCCTGTACCTGTTACACGGTCTATCGGATGATGATTCCATCTGGCTGCGCCGCACATCGATTGAACGTTATGTAGCGAACCTTGGAATCGCCGTTGTAATGCCGCAGGTACATCGCAGCTTCTATACGGATATGGTCGAAGGCGGACAATACTGGACGTTTATCAGCGAAGAACTGCCCTCACTTGCTCGTTCTTTCTTCCCTCTATCACCAAAGCGTGAAGATAACTTCGTTGCTGGATTATCCATGGGTGGTTATGGCGCATTCAAGCTGGCCCTTCGTAAACCGGATCAATACGCGGCAGCTGCAAGTTTGTCCGGAGCACTCGATATGTCTGCACATATGGATAGAAACGCATCCTCCGCATTACAACAGACGGAGTTACAACGGATTTTTGGACCAGAGGTGGCAGGCACTGAGAATGATCTGATTCATCTGTTAAAAGAAAATCAATCTGGCGAAAGTCCTCGACCTTTGCTCTACCAATGTTGCGGAACGGAAGATTTCCTGTATGAGGATAATCAAACTTTCCGTCAAGCCTGTGAACAAACGAACTTCGAATTAACATACGAGGAAGGGCCTGGCGAACATGAGTGGGGCTATTGGGATACCAAGATTCAGGATGTATTGAAATGGTTGCCTTTACAAAAGCGCGATTAGTAGAGAATTGCAATCGAGCTACCGCGAGTAACTAAACTGGTACTCCGATAGTAGAACAACCTACCTTCCGTTCGCGGTTGAGTTCAATATATCTAGAGCACATCGCTGTAAAACACAAAAAAGCAGGCCATGGAGAACAAAGTTCTCTGGCCTGCTTCTTTATTGTCCTGTCGTATCTGTACAAATACCTATAGTGACCGTGGTATTAACCGCGGTTCGTAATCCATTGCTCGGTAATTTCCAGTACCTTCTCACTGCGTCCAATCGCTTCAGCAACTTGACCCGAAGCTGTCCCGCCGTAAACATTACGAGCGTTCACTACTGCTTCCGGTTGCAGCACATCATAGATGCGTTCATCAAACAGTGGTGAGAACTGACGGAATTCATCAATCGTCAGATCCAGCAAATACTTGCTGTTCTGGATGCAGTACAGTACCGTTTTACCAATCACTTCATGCGCCTGACGGAAAGGCAAGCCTTCGCCCACGAGGAAGTCGGCAATATCCGTAGCGTTGGAGAAATCCTGGTTGACCGCTTGACGCATCCGATCCTTGTTCACTGTCATTGTTGCGATCATTGGAGCAAACAGTTGCAGCGCACCCTCCAGCGTCGCTACTGTGTCAAACATGCCTTCTTTGTCTTCCTGCATGTCTTTGTTGTATGCCAGTGGAAGAGATTTCAATACCGTCAGCAAACCGATCAGGTTGCCGTACACACGTCCTGTTTTACCACGAACGAGTTCAGGAACATCCGGGTTTTTCTTCTGAGGCATAATGCTGCTGCCTGTGCAGAACGCATCGTCCAGTTCAACAAACCCAAACTCCGTGCTGCTCCACAGTACCAGCTCTTCACTCAGACGGGACAAGTGAGTCATGATGAGGGAAGCGGCTGCCAGGAACTCAACGATAAAGTCACGGTCACTTACTGCGTCCAGACTGTTCTCGTACACGCCATCAAAGCCCAGTTGTTCCGCCACAAAATGACGGTCAATCGGGAATGTTGTGCCTGCAAGCGCACCTGCGCCCAGTGGCAGGATGTTAATGCGTTTGTAGCTGTCCATCAGACGCTCCGCATCCCGTTGGAACATGGAGACATACGCCATCAGGTGATGGGCGAACAGAATCGGCTGTGCCCGTTGAAGATGCGTATAACCCGGTACAATGGTATCGAGGTTATCTTTTGCTTGTCCAATCAGTGCTTCCTGTAAGGAATGCAGCATGCCTACAAATCCAACCACGCGCTCACGCAAGTATAGGTGCATATCCGTTGCAACTTGGTCGTTCCGGCTACGGCCTGTATGTAACTTGCCACCTACAGGGCCAATCGTCTCGATCAGGTTTTTCTCAATATTCATGTGGATGTCTTCGTCCGATACGGAGAATTCCACTTCACCCGCACGGATTTTGTGCAGAACGGTGATCAGTCCTTCTTTGATGGTCTCTACATCTTCCGCCGGAAGAATACCACATTTGCCCAGCATCGTCACATGGGCCAGACTTCCTTGAATGTCTTCCTCAGCCAAAGCTTTGTCAAAGTTAATCGATGCCGTATATTCCTCAACCAAATGATTGGTTTGTTTTGTAAAACGTCCTCCCCACAGCTTGCTCACAGTGAGTACTCCCCTTTCGCTCATGGACAAAGCCGCTCCTGCCAGATGTGCAAGAACGGCCTGTCTTGTCAATTATATTAGTGTCGCTCTAGTATGCGGGTTGAAGTTAGTTTTTGTTTTGCTCCACACCGGAGTTTACTTTCAAACGCAGTGCATTCAGGCGGATAAAGCCTGTTGCATCGCCTTGATCGTAAGCTTGCGTTGGATCAGCTTCCATCGTTGCGATGTCCGGATTGTAGAGGCTGACAGGACTTTTCACACCTGCGCCGATGATGTTGCCTTTATACAATTTCACACGAACGGTACCTGTTACGTTCTTCTGGCTTTCAGTCACCAGCGCTTGCAGCGCCAGACGTTCCGGTGCGAACCAGAAACCGTTGTATACCAGTGTGCTGTAACGTGTGATCAGGCTATCACGCAGGTTCATCACTTCACGGTCCATCGTGATGGATTCCATTTTGCGATGAGCAGTGAACAAGATTGTTCCACCTGGTGTTTCGTACACGCCACGGCTCTTCATACCAACAAAACGGTTCTCAACCATATCTACACGACCAATGCCATGTTTGCCACCCAGCTCGTTCAGTTGCTCCATTACTTGCAGCGGGCTCAAGCGCTCACCGTTCAGAGCAACACAGTCGCCTTGTTCGAATTCAAGCTCAACATATTCCGCTTGATCTGGTGCATCTTCAGGTGCACTGCTCAGCAGGAACATATCTTTGTTCTCGTCCGCGCTTGGATCGAACCAAGGATCTTCTAGCACACCGCTCTCATAGCTGATATGCAGCAAGTTACGGTCTGTGGAGTATGGTTTAGCCGCAGATGCCGTTACCGGAATACCATGTTTCTCAGCGTAAGCAATCATCTCCGCACGTCCCGGGAATTGGTTACGGAATTCTTCCAGACGCCAAGGTGCAATGACGTTAATGTCTGGTGTCAGCGCAGCCGCGTTCAACTCAAAGCGAACTTGGTCATTTCCTTTACCCGTAGCGCCGTGAGCGATGGCTGTAGCGCCTTCTGCACGAGCGATATCCACCATGCGTTTAGCGATCAGTGGACGAGCAATACTTGTGCCAAGCAGGTATTGTCCTTCATAGAGGGCACCCGCCTGGAACATCGGATAGATGAAATCTTTTGCGAATTCATCGCGTAGATCGTCAATGTATACTTTGGAAGCGCCTGTTGCCAGTGCTTTTTCCTCCAAGCCATCCAATTCATCCTTTTGTCCGATATCCGCAGTGAAAGCGATAATCTCAGCATCATATGTTTCTTTCAACCATTTCAAAATTACAGATGTGTCCAACCCGCCTGAATACGCGAGCACAATTTTTTCCTTAGCCATGTTCAGTGGTCCTCCCCAAGATCAGTTACTATAAACTTTAATCTATCATCGCGAAATCTGCGCCTAAAATCAACCCATTCAATGAAATAGCAGCTATTCGCTCATTAACGCAGCCATCAATGCTTTCTGTGCATGCAAGCGATTCTCCGCCTGATCAAAGATCAGGGAGTTCGGTCCGTCAATTACTCCGGCACTCACTTCTTCGCCGCGGTGTGCTGGCAGACAATGCAGGAACATGTAGTCCGGCTTCGCGCCTTTCATCAGTTCCTCGTCCACTTGGTATGCCGCAAATGCCTGCTCACGAATCTTCTGCTCTTCCTCAAAGCCCATGCTCGCCCATACATCCGTATACACGATATCTGCATCTTTCGCAGCTTCCTGTGCACTGTACGTTACAGTTACTTCAGAACCGCTCTCCTGTGCGATAATGCGCGCCTGCTCCACAACTGCGCTATCCGGCTCATAACCTTCTGGCGTTGCTACAGCAACATGCATACCCATCTTCGCTGCACCGAGCATCAGGGAGTGCGCCATATTGTTGCCATCTCCGATGTAGGCCATTTTCAGACCTGCGAGCTTGCCTTTGTGTTCCAGCACCGTTTGGAAGTCTGCCAGTACCTGACAAGGATGCGCTGCATCGCTCAGGCCGTTAATGACTGGAACATCAGCATGCTCTGCCAGTTCAGTTACATTATGGTGTCCAAAGGTACGGATCATGATGCCGTCCAGGTAGCGGGACAATACTTTGGCTGTATCATGTGTTGTTTCCCCGCGCCCTAGCTGGATATCATTTTTGCTCAGGAAGAGCGCGTGCCCACCCAATTGGAACATGCCCACTTCAAAGGATACACGCGTACGTGTGGATGATTTTTCAAAAATAAGTCCGATCGTTTTGCCTTTCAACGGTTGAAACGGTACACCGCTTTTTTGCTTGCCTTTAATCTCAATCGCGAGATCAAGCAGATAACGAATCTCCTCTGCCGTGTAGTCCGTGAATTCGATAAAATCCCGGCCTCTCAGATCAATCTTCTGAATCTTTTCCGTCTGTTGTGCTGTCATCTATAATGTCCTCCTTATTTCCGGTTCCCTGCACCCGCATGGGCAGAAGAGAGAGCAACGTTGACACGTTGGCTTCGTGCTTCTCAAATTTATTCATTTCCACCTTCTGCGAGTTCACCGCGCGGCTACAGGGATTCATCATCTCATTCTGCTTCGAGGCCAGTTAGGGCCCCGAGACAGAAAGGTTCTCATTTTTATATTAGGCTTTCGCCGCTACGTGCTCTTCAATCAGTGTGGCTACCAGCGATACGGCCTCGTCGATCTCTTCTTTGCTCACATACAGGTTCGGAAGCAAACGAATCACATTTGGTCCTGCAGAGACGAACAAAATACCGCGTTTTTGCCCAGCAAGTACAATATCACCTACCGGCTCAGCACATTCAATACCGACGAGCAATCCCATGCCACGTACTTCCTTCACAAAGGAATTGCCTGCCAAACGATTTCGCAGGGAGCTCATCAGGTATTCGCCCATCTCCGCTGCACGTTCTGGCAAACGATCTTCCAGCATCGTTTCGATGGTTGCAATCACAACGGATGAAGCTAGTGGTGTTCCTCCAAATGTTGTCGCATGGCTACCTGGCGTGAACGCATCCCGCAGGAAGCCTTTACCCAGCATCGCCCCTACAGGGAAACCACTACCAATACCTTTGGCAACGGTGAACACATCCGGCTCAATACCATAATGTTCGTGTGCGAACAGTTTGCCTGTACGTCCCATTCCTGTTTGGACTTCATCAACAATGAGCAACAATCCATGCTCGTCACACAATTTCCGTACATGTTTGACGAATTCTGGTTCAACGGGATATACACCACCCTCGGCCTGAACCATTTCCAGCATAATAGCTGCTGTGTTGGGTCCAATTGCCGCTTCAAGGGCAGGGATATCATGCAAAGGTACGGTTACAAATCCGGCTGGCAATGGCAAAAATCCTTCTTTCACCTTATCTTGTCCGGTTGCTGTCAGTGTAGCGAGTGTCCGTCCATGGAAGGACTGGGCAAATGTGATCACTTCATAACGATCTGTGCCTTTCACCTTCTGGTGATAACGACGCGCAACTTTGATAGCTGCTTCGTTCGCTTCGGCACCACTGTTACAGAAGAACACTGCGTCAGCGCATGTATTGGCTGTCAACAATGCTGCTGCCTTCTCCTGGCCCGGAATCTGGAACAGGTTGGACACATGCCACAACTCATCAATCTGAGCTTTCAGCTTGGCTCCAACTTTCTCCGGTGCATGGCCCAGGCTAGTTACAGCGAGTCCGCACATGAAATCGAGATAACGGTTGCCCTGATCATCCCACAGCCAGCTGCCTTTACCTTTGACCAGACTGATTGGATAACGTGCATACGTTTGGAAAAGCGAGCTTTCCGTCTGTGCCGCTGCACTTGTTGCTGTTGCGCCCGCTACCGCTGTGCCAGAACCTGGCTGTTCGTTGCCTTTTGCCATGACCATATCACTCCTATTGGTTGGTGCAACGGCACTCATTATGAGAACACCTTAACTTTACACTTGTCACTTCGATGACAGAACAACCTTCCGATCGCTGTTATCCCCGGATTTTTTTGATTGTCCCTTAAAGGTGGAAATCCGGGGATAGTGTATGCTTCCGAAGTAGCTTTCTTTCAGAAAGCTTTTAGGCGCACGCTTCGCTTCTTCAGGTTATTTCTGTCCTCTACGTTATTGTGTGATGTTCAATCTTCACATAAAAAAGCCGTGCACATATTTTTTATTTACTATCAAACCATGAAGACCCTAGCGCACTGAGAATAATTATTGCATACGGATAATTTTTGTTCCGATGATTTCTCCACCAAGCACTCGGCTCAGGATCTGTGGTTCGCTTCCGTCTACGATGATGACCTCACGTACTTGACCATGAATACATGCGATTGCTGCACGCACTTTGGGAATCATGCCGCCATAGATTTCTCCGGTTTGGATCATATCCTCGATCTCTTGTACAGATACGGATGGCAGTACTTTTTTCTCGCCGCCTACGTTCTTCATGATGCCAGGAACGTCGGTCACGACAATCATCCGACTTACGCCAAGATGAGACGCCACAGCACCCGCAGCTGTATCTGCGTTGATGTTGTAGCGTTGTCCGGTGGCATCCACACCAACTGGCGCGATAACCGGCATGTAACCCATGTTCACGATGCCTTGGATAATTTCTGCGTTCACACCCGTGACATCGCCTACCCAACCGATCTCTGCGTGGTTTTTAACAGGTTTAGCCTGAATCAGGCCACCGTCCACGCCAGACAAGCCTAGTGCACGACCGCCCACACGTTGGATCAGGCGCACGATCTGTTTGTTGATACTGCCCGCAAGCACCATCTCCACTACGTCCAGCACAGGTTCAGTTGTTTTGCGCAGGCCATTAACGAATTCAGTTTCGATACCAAGCTTCGCCAAGTTATCCGAGATCGCAGGACCTCCGCCATGCACGATTACTGGCTGCGTGCCCTGAGATTGCAAATCACGCAGATCCGCAAAGAAGGACTCTGGCAATGCCGCCAGCGTGCTGCCTCCACATTTCATGACAAACATCTGTTTCTCTGTGCTCGCTTCCGTTGCGGTACTGTTGTTTGGCATTGTTGAATTCATGAGGGCAAGCTCCTTTCTTAGTAAAAATCACATTCAATAAAATTCAACACTTTTAAAAGATGACATTGTCGTAGGAGTCCATTCCAAATTCGGATTGTTCTTTCGATCGCTGTTGTCTCCCAGATTTCTTGAATTATCCCTATTATAGGGGGAAATCCGGAGACAAAGGCGAACGCTCCGCTTCTTCAGAATCAATTCCGTCTTCTCCATTACTATCGCTATATATCAAACATTAAATAACAAGTTTAAATTTCATTGATGATTTTTGAAATATTTCAAATCAGCTTCACAATAGAAGATAGCTGTTTCGTAAACATTTTGTCCCAAAGGCTTATTACGTTCGGTATGCGGCGTTAATTCGGACGTAGTCATACGTCAGGTCACAGCCCCAGGCTGTTGCTGTTCCTTCGCCGTGGTGCAGATCCACCACAATGCGAACTGTATCGGTCTGTAAATACGCCAATGCCAATTCTTCGTCGAAAACGACTGGACGGGATTGTTCAAGTACCGAGATCTCTCCCAACCGAATATTTACCGTATCCGGGTTCACTGGCTGTCCTGCACGCCCTACGGCTGCAATAATCCGTCCCCAGTTAGCGTCAGCGCCAAACATGGCTGATTTGACCAGACTGGACCCGATGACGGTTTTGGCAATGGCTTGCGCGGATTCATCACTTACCGCACCAGTCACTTCTACCTCAACCAGTTTGGTTGCTCCTTCACCATCGCGAGCAATGGCTTTGGCCAGCACTTGGCATACATAGGTGAAGCCGGCTGCAAAAGCGTCCCAATCCGGATGATCTGTGGTCAGCTCTTCATTGCCTGCATATCCACTGGACATGGCTACCAGCATGTCGTTCGTACTTGTATCCCCATCGACGGTAATCATGTTGAATGTATGATTTGTTGCCTGGCGCAGCAGGCGCTGCAACGCTTCTGCACCAATGACCGCGTCAGAGGTCATGAAAGCGAGCATTGTCGCCATATTCGGATGAATCATTCCCGAGCCTTTGGCGGCACCCGCAATCGTAACCGTCTTGCCGTTAACCAGAACGGAGACACAGGCTTCCTTTTTCACCAAATCCGTTGTCAGAATCGCTTGTGAAAATTGTTCCGCCTCATTCGACTCCTTGCCCATATGCGCCGGAAGGCCGGTAATGCCTGAATGCACAGCATCCATTTTGAGCAATTCCCCAATGACACCTGTGGAAGCCACCGCCACGTCCTCTTCTGCCACAGCCAACTCACGCGCAGCAGCCGAACGCATCGCATAAGCATCTTCTTCCCCTTGTTGCCCTGTGCATGCATTAGCGTTACCGCTGTTAACGATAACAGCCTGAAGACGTCCATTGTTTAAGCTTTCGCGCGTTACTTTAAGTGGTGCAGCTTGAAACACATTCGTTGTATATACAGCCGCAGCTGTAGCCGGTACATCACATCGGATCGCTCCGATGTCATTCCGGGATGTCTTTTTCAACCCGCAGTGAAGTCCACCAGCAGTGAATCCCCCAGGGGTTACAATTGTTCCGTTCTCAACCACGGTAAAACTCTGTTGCTCCACATTCGTTCCCATATCATATCCCCCGTATGCGTTCAGCTATATGCCGATGATCCGCCTGCTTAACCTGATCCAATCTCCATAAATGACCCCGAGAAAGCACTTTACACTGAATGTTCCAGTACTCCTCCTGAATTCCAGCTCTTATGGATATACCGGTGTCATGTTCAGCCCGAGGTTCTCCTCCCATCCCATCATCAGGTTCATATTTTGAATCGCTTGCCCGGATGCACCCTTCACCAGGTTGTCGATGACCGAAATAATCGTCAAACGCCCTGTGCGAGGATCTACCGCAAATCCGATATCACAATAGTTGGATCCGTACACTTCTTTGGTAGAAGGCCAGATGCCCGGTTCACGTACACGTACGAAAGGTCTGTTCTCATAATATTTGCGGTATAAATCTACGATCTCCCGATCGCTGTGTTCCCCAACGAGTTTTGCATACATCGTACTCATGATTCCACGTGTCATAGGCACCAGATGTGTTGTAAAGGTAACCGTAACAGGCGTTCCCGTTAGATCACCAAGCACTTGTTCGATCTCGGGAATATGTTGGTGTTTGTTCAGTTTATAGGCTTTGAGATTTTCATTCATCTCTGCATAATGGTTTGTCAGACTTGTTCCGCGTCCTGCCCCGGACACGCCTGATTTGGCATCAATAATAATAGTAGAAGGATCAATCCAGCCTGCCTCTACTGCAGGGATCAGTCCAAGAAGTGTAGCCGTTGGATAACAGCCCGGGTTGGATATGAAATTCTGTCCCTTCACCTTTTCACCGTACACCTCAGCCATGCCGTATACCGCTTGTTCCAGCAAATCAGATGAAGGCGCCGGATGTTTGTACCACTCTTCATACACCGTTCCATCCTTGAGTCTGAAATCGCCAGACAGATCAATGACCTTAAGCCCTGCTGCCAGCAAGCTTGGTACGAGCTTTGCACTTACGCCGGACGGGGTTGCTGTGAATACCAGATCTGCACGACTCGCAATTTCAGCCGGATCTACACCGTCGAGTGGCCTGTGAATCACGTCCGTCAAATGCGGAAATCCATCTGCGATGGATTCACCACTGCTCGATGATGAGATCACCGATGTGATTTCAACCTGCGGATGGTTCTGGAAAAAACGAATCAGCTCCACCCCGCCGTAGCCGGTGGAACCGACGATTGCTACTTTTAATTTGTTATTCACTCTCGCTCCCCCAATCTCGATGTATGCGCTACTTGTGCTATGTCCTTGCCTGAAGGATACTTGAACACAGCAATTCCGTCGCTTATATGCATATTTGTGTATTATTATACGACTCTGGTTATATAAATACAACACTCTATCATCAATTTCACATGGATTTCCATCCAACCCGAACATATCTTTTTTACTATCCGGGACGAATAGGTATACATCTGTTAAAATACGTATTAGTAGGAAACATTACAATCAGGGTCTCATTCATAACTAACCTGCTAATCAAGGACATATGAATAGATTCATGATGGTCATTATGAGACGTGGGGGACTATAGTGCATATCGAATCCATTTTACTTATTGTACTCCTGGGCCTGAATATTATTTTTGCGGCAGCAGTCGTTTTCTTCGAACGGAAGGATGCCAGCGCTTCCTGGGCTTGGCTGCTCGTCTTGAACTTTATTCCGGTGTTTGGGTTTGTACTTTATCTTTTAACCGGTCAGAACCTGACCCGATACCGGCTTTTCCAGTGGAAGGAACGCAAGAAGCTCGGGCTAGAGGAACGTATTGAAGCCCAGCTCACACAGTTGCACGACAACCGCACACCTTTCCGCAACCAAGCAACCGAGAGTAGCCAGGACATGATCTATATGAACCTGAAGCAGAACGGCGCTCTGTTAACGGAGGATAATGCGGTTGAGATCATTACAGACGGAACAGACAAGTTCCAACGGCTCTTGGACGACATCGAAGCGGCTCAGGATCACGTGCACGTACAATACTACATTTATAGAGGCGACCGTCTGGGCAAAAGAATTCGGGATGCACTTATCCGCAAAGCGCGGGAAGGCATCAAAGTTCGTCTACTGTATGACGCGCTCGGATCACGGCGGGTTTCCAAACGCTTTTTCAAAGAATTGCGCGAAGCAGGCGGTTTGGTTGAAGTCTTTTTCCCATCCAAATTCAGTCTGATCAACTTGCGTATGAACTACCGGAACCACCGTAAGATTGTCATCATCGATGGTAACTTGGGGTACACAGGCGGGTTTAACGTTGGAGATGAGTATCTCGGCTTGAACTCGAAATTCGGTTACTGGCGTGACACACATCTGCGTATTCAAGGGAACGCCGTTCATGCGCTGCAGACCCGTTTCCTTCTGGATTGGAATGAAGCGTCCAAACAACACGACACACCTTACGTTCCGGCGCATTTCCCTCATATCGAGGGCACAGGAAAGATCGCCATGCAGATTGTCTCCAGTGGACCGGATGCAGAGACTGAACATATCAAGAACAGTTATCTCAAGATGATTAACGGGGCCAAACAATCGATTCTGATTCAAACGCCTTATTTTATCCCGGATGCCAGTGTATTCGAAGCTATTCGTCTCGCGTGTCTGTCCGGCATAGATGTTCGCATCATGATTCCAAATAAACCCGACCACGCCTTTGTATATTGGGCTACGTTATCTTATATTGGTGAGTTGTTGAAGGTGGGCGCCAAAGTATTTATATATGATAATGGCTTCATTCATGCCAAAACACTTATCATTGACAGTTTGGTTGCATCCGTGGGAACCGCCAATATTGACTACCGCAGTTTCCGGTTGAACTTTGAGGTTAATGCCTTTATGTACGATGAAGCGATTGCGACAGCACTTGTACAAACCTTTGAGCATGACCTGCATGTATCGCGGGAAATGACGCTTGATGAATACCAAAAACGAAGTCTGATCATTCGCTTCAAAGAAGCGATTTCCCGTCTGTTATCTCCAATTCTGTAGCGGTGGCACTCTAATGACAGAATCGCCTTCCGAAGTAGCTTTCTTTCAGAAAGCTTTTAGGCGCACGCTTCGCTTCTTCAGGCTATTTCTGTCCTCTCCGTTATCGTGATGTTTAATTAAAATTATAGTAATAGTAAAAAAACAGGCATATCCTCTCCCGTCATTTCGGAGAAGGATATGCCTGTTTTTTCTTGTCTTGAACTTCCAAACTTATGAGCCTACACGGCTCAATCACCAGTTTCTACACCCGTTCACACATGTTCTCCCCGCTTAAAACCTTCGCCGAGCACTTCGTGCGCGTTACTGATAATGACAAAAGCTCCCGGGTCCACAGACCGGATTAATGCTTTGAGTCTTGGTACCTCATTTTGCCCAACCACGACCATCAGTACGGTTCGTTGATCGTCGGTGTAACCGCCCTTGGCTTCCAGCTTCGTTAATCCGCGATCCAAGTCATCCAGAATCACTTTGCTAATCGCTTCCGTCTGGTTGGAGATAATATAAGCCACCTTGGAGAAACCCAACCCCATCTCAACGGCATCGATCACTTTACCGGTAACATACAACCCAATCAGCGCATAGAGGGATTGCTCCAATGACAATACAAAAGCAGCCATAATAATAACTGTAGCATCCATAATTACGACACACAGAGAATAACTCAGTCCACTGTATTTCTGTACGATTCGGGCAAGAATGCTCATGCCACCTGTTGATCCTCTACCTCGGTATACAATTCCAATCCCTAAACCAACACCAATCCCACCATACAGTGAACCAAGGAGTGGATTCGTTGTTGGGATGGCCCAATCCTTTGTGAGATAGACTAAGAGCGGCAGGACAATACTGCCCAGGACTGAACGAATACCATACTGCTTACCAATAAGCAGAAAACCCGCGATTAGAAGTGGGATGTTAATCGCCCATTGGGTATATGCCGGTTCCCAATTAAGCCATTCCTTGCCCAGGATCGATAACCCGGACACCCCACCTGAAGCGATCTGATTCGGTAATAAAAATAAATTAAAGGCCACTGCAATTAAAAACGAACCTAAAATGATAGATACCGTGTCCACGACGTTTCTCCATGGACCATTGAGTGGAATGAGGCTAGTTATCCTCTTTTTGCGGCTGTTGTGAAGTTGTGATCGTTGTTGCATGTTCTCGTGCTCTCCTTTGTTGGGACTGATCAGTTGTTTGTTCATATTCTCTATATCTTATAAAATGATTCAAAAAAAAGCTCCTGTATACACCAGCATACGCCTACACGTATGGGTCCATACAGGAACTTATATTAATCGGTTTCTACTTTAATCTGGCTACGCAAATAACCATCGATGAATGCATCGAGGTCGCCGTCCATTACTGCCCCTGTATTTCCAGTCTCTACGCTTGTACGGTGATCCTTTACCATACTATAGGGATGGAACACATAGGAGCGAATCTGGCTACCCCATGAAATATCCGACTGATCTCCTCGGATTTCATCCAGCTGTTGTTTTTGCTCTTCAATTTTACGCTCATACAATTTCGAACGAAGCATCTTCATCGCCCGCTCACGGTTCTTGATCTGTGAACGTTCATTCTGACACGTTACAACTACACCTGTTGGAAGGTGGGTAATCCGCACGGCTGAGTCGGTGGTATTGATATGCTGTCCACCCGCGCCACTCGCACGGTAGGTATCAATCTTGAGATCCTCTGTTCGAATGTCCAATTCAATCGTATCATCAATCTCAGGAACCACATCACATGATACGAAGGAAGTATGCCTACGGCCCGAGGAGTCAAAAGGAGAGATTCGCACCAGTCGGTGTACACCCTTCTCGGCTTTCAGATAACCATAAGCATTGTGCCCCTTGATCGACAACGTAACACTCTTGATCCCCGCCTCATCACCTGGCAGATAATCCAATACCTCAACCTTGAAGCCCCGCTTCTCAGACCAACGTGTGTACATCCGGAGCAACATCTGTCCCCAGTCCTGTGACTCGGTACCACCTGCCCCCGGATGAAGCTCTAGAATGGCATCCATCTTATCATACGGCTGGTTCAGGAGAAGTTGAAGTTCGAACTCTGCCACCTTGCTCACGATCGCTGTGACGCTTCTACCGATCTCTGCAGCGAGGTCTTCGTCGCCTTCCTCGTCAGCCAGTTCTACCATCATCACCGCATCATCATAATCCTGTTGGAGTTTGGTGTATTGATCCACAGAACCCTTCACCGCATTTAGCTCAGCAATTACGGATTGCGCCTTGTCACTATCGTCCCAGAAATCGGGGGCAGACATCTTCACTTCGAAGTTGCCGATCATCTCTTGCTTCAGATCTAAGTCAAAGAGACCCCCTAAGGTTTGTTAGTTTTTTGCCTATTTCACGCAGGTCATGCTTCACATTTGGATCGATCATGTGCAATTCCTCTTTTCATTAAGATAAACTCCCCGCATCCAGGGCATTCCTCCAGATCAAGTAAGTGATGCGCCACCCTGGTGTTGAGACTACTGTTATATCAGTATATCTCTTCCCCGTGATCATGGTCATATGATTATAACTATGCACCATTAATCGGTTTTGCATCCTTCACTTCATTCTATGGGATACCCGGCTGCGAGGAGCCGTTCATGTCATGCTATCTAAGTTGACCTCATGCATGTTACACCTGTTACTCCGATTACAGCAGCATCTTCCGATCGCTCTTATCCCCAGATTTTCTTGATTCCCTCTTACAAGGGAAAAATCCGGGGATAGCGTATGCTTCCGATGTAGCTTTCTTGCAGAAAGCTTTTAGGCGAACGCTCCGCTTCTTCAGATTGCTTCTGCACTCTCCGTTATGGTGTAAAATCAAGGTTCAACTTATTACACTATAGTGTATATAAAAACCATCGATCTACTCTTGACCGTGGCAGTGTTTGAACTTCTTGCCACTACCGCATGGGCATGGATCGTTACGTCCGATTTGGTCAGAAACCTTCACTGGACGTTTCTCAGCAGGTTCACCGCTTGTCGAGATCTGACTTTCCTCAACAACCGCTTGACGCTCCTGATTGCTCTCGATCTGTGCTCTCATCACATAAGTCGCTACTTCTTCTTGAATCGAAGCGATCATTTGATGGAACATCTCGAAGCCTTCGAACTGGTATTCACGCAGTGGATCTGTACCACCGTAGGCGCGAAGGTGGATACCTTGACGCAATTGATCCATTGCATCAATATGATCCATCCACTTGCTGTCTACTGCACGGAGCACAACCACTTTCTCGAACTCACGAACCATCTCTTCGCCAATTCGCTCTTCACGTGCATTGTACTTGTTTTGAACTTTCGTGAACAGGAACTCGATAATCTCTTCTGCTTCCTTACCCCACAGATCATCTTTTGTTATCGAACCATCGTCCAGCAATTTGCTGTTCATGTAATCGGCAACTTCCTGCAGCTCCCAGTTTTCCGGAATATCGTCACCACAATGTGCTTCAACGATACGTTCAATGGAAGGTTTGATCATATCCATAACGATTTGTTTAATATTTTCGGACTCCAGTACCTCGCGGCGCTGTTTATATATAATTTCACGTTGTTGGTTCATAACATCATCATATTGGAGGACGACTTTACGTACGTCAAAGTTGTTACCTTCAACACGCTTCTGCGCCGATTCTACTGCACGGGTAATCATTCGGCTCTCAATCGGTTGGTCTTCTTCAAAACCAAGGCGCTCCATCATGTTCAGTACATTGTCTGCACCGAAACGTCTCATCAATTCATCACCCAGTGAAAGGTAGAATTGTGTTGAACCCGGGTCACCCTGACGTCCAGCACGACCACGCAGCTGATTATCAATCCGCCGTGATTCGTGACGCTCTGTACCGATGATATGAAGGCCGCCTACTTCAGCTACACCTTCACCCAAGATAATATCTGTACCCCGTCCAGCCATGTTGGTTGCAATCGTTACTGCACCCGCTTGACCAGCTCCTGAGATGATCTCTGCTTCTTCCGCATGGTACTTGGCGTTCAGTACCTGGTGTTTTACCCCACGGCGTTTAAGCATGTCTGACAGGCGCTCCGAGTTCTCGATCGATACTGTACCTACCAGAACCGGTTGATTCTTGCTGTGGCGTGCCACGATTTCTTCCACAACCGCGTTGAACTTGCCATCTATGCTCTTGTACACAACGTCAGCCATGTCATCCCGTTTGTTAGGACGGTTGGTTGGAATCTGGAGTACTTCGAGACCGTAGATTTTTTTGAACTCTTCTTCCTCGGTTTTCGCTGTACCCGTCATACCCGCAAGTTTACGGTACATCCGGAAATAGTTCTGGAAGGTAATCGTAGCAAGCGTCATGCTCTCGTTTTGTACTTCAATGCCTTCTTTGGCTTCAATTGCTTGGTGCAATCCATCACTGTAACGACGTCCAGACATCAGACGACCTGTGAATTCATCAACGATCATGACTTCCTCATCACTGACCACATAATCCACGTCACGACGCATGATTACGTTCGCTTTCAAACCCTGTACAATGTGATGGTTGAGAGTTACATTGGCATGATCATACAAGTTCTCGATACCAAATGCTTTCTCTGCTTTTGCCACGCCCGCCTCAGTCAACGCTACGGATTTCACTTTAATGTCTACTGTAAAGTCTTCTTCTGGCACCAAACGTTTCACAAAACGATCTGCTGCATAGTATAGATCCGTCGACTTCTGAGCTTGTCCAGAGATAATGAGTGGCGTACGCGCCTCATCGACCAGGATGGAGTCCACTTCATCAATGATACAGAAGAACAATGGACGTTGTACCATTTGCTCTTTGTACAGAACCATGTTGTCACGCAGATAGTCAAAACCAAACTCGTTGTTCGTTCCGTACGTAATATCACATGCATACGCATGCTGTTTCAAAGCATGGTCCATACCGCTCAGGTTAACCCCTACCGTCATGCCCATGAATTCATAGATTTGTCCCATTTCCTGGCTATCCCGCTGTGCCAAATAATCATTGACCGTGACCACGTGAACACCTTTGGACATCAACGCGTTCAGATATACCGGAAGTGTTCCTACCAGCGTTTTACCTTCACCCGTTTTCATCTCGGAAATACGGCCTTCATGCAGAGCGATCCCGCCCAGCATCTGTACATCGTAGTGACGTTTGCCCAGTACACGGCGCGATGCCTCACGTACGGTTGCAAATGCCTCTGGAAGAAGCTCATCTGTTGTTTCTCCCTTTTCAATACGAGCACGGTATTCGTCCGTTTTACCTTTCAGTTGTTCATCAGACAACGCCTGAAATTGTGGTTCCAGTTTATTGATCACATCGACCGTCTTCATCAGACGTTTAACATCACGTTCATTCATGTCGCCGAAGATCTTTTTGACAAGTCCTAGCATGGTATACCCCTTTCGTGCAAAACAGAATAGACCCCCTGTTGCCGCCACGCGACACCATCGGATGGATGTTGCATCCACTTGCCCGGGGGTGACAAACAATATAAAAAGTAATATGGATGAATCAACTCCAGGCTTGCCAAGGGTTCCTCATGAAGCTGATTCGGTATTCAAACGGATTCGGTTATTAAAAACTAGCCGAAGCCCGAGCCTTGCGAATCATGTTCATGGTGCTGTGCCTGTCATTGATTATGATTAGCGATCATTCGTTGACAATTCCTCATCAGGACAATGATTCTCTTTGCATAAATTGTAACAGTTTGTAAGGGCCGCCGCAACACGCCACGGCACACTTCTTTGAACTTCTGAGACATATCAAATGGAGTTTAAGTGCAAAAAATCATAGTCGTTAGCGGAAGCGTTCGATTGTCATGTTTCGTTTTGCGGGATAGACAGCCCTGTCAACAAATTTTGATGGAAAATTTGGATGGAAATCTCAATATCCAGTTCTCGAATGTAGGCGTACAAATATTTTCGCAAGCATCGGAATCTGGCAGTAAACTTTTACAGTTTGTGCTTCTTCTTACTATCTATTAGACGCAGCAGCATAGGGAATAGTTTCACCATTTTATTTCCAAAGGTGATTTCCCAGCTCCTCTACGCACAAAAGAGCCCCATCCCCTACGGGATGGAAGCTCTTGTTAAGTCTAATCCAGGAAAATACAGTCCCTGTCTTCATTATTATTAGATATTAAACGCAAATCCGATCCGATGATCCTGTACGTTAAGATTAACCTTGTTCGATCAATCCGTACTTACCATCGTTCCGTTTGTAAACAACACTCACTTCTTCACTGTCGATGTTGGAGAATACGAAGAAATTGTGTCCAACCATGTTCATTTGGAGGATAGCCTCTTCCACGTCCATTGGTTTCAACATAAAACGTTTCGTCCGTACAACTTCAAAATCATCGTCATCCGTGTCCGCATCCAGTTCAGCTGTAGCTACCGTACCTGTTGGATCTTCAACGAAGAGTGTTTTCAGGCTGCCTTCCTGGCGGAACTTACGGTTAATTTTTGTTTTGTGTTTGCGGATCTGACGTTCCAGCTTGTCCACCACGGAGTCAATGGATGCATACATATCATCGCTCTCATCCTCAGCGCGGAGCACAATGCCTTTCAAAGGGATCGTCACCTCTACCGTATGCAAACCTCTCGTCGTGCTCAATGTAACAGCACCGTCAGAGTTAAGGGGTGCATCGAAATACTTCTCGAGTCTACTCAACTTTTTGTCGACATAATCCTTCAAAGCATCAGTAACCTCGATTTGTTGACCTCGAATACTTAAATTCATAGGGCACTCCTCCTTTTTCCTTTGCCACTTCATTATAACACGAATGTAAGCGCCATGTAAAAACTCCCGGTGACCGAATAATGACATCTGTTCAAGCCACATCTGCCAACGTAGGCATAGCGCCATATTTCGCGATATTTCATCATATTCAGCCATAATCGAATATTTACATGGTATGTTTTATTAGGCGCTTGATGATGTATTTAACCGTTTTTGAGCTACCTCAATCTAATATGTAAAATGAACTCTTGAATCTATTAAATTCAATAGAAAAATGTTCCTGGGATGATTCTCAAATCTCTAATCTATTTAATCAAAAAAAGACCCCGGAAAGTACCGGAGTCTGATGCTAGCGATAATTCAATTTGGTAACCATCTAACCATATATGTAGGTCGGATTGTCCGGATGATTATAATTTGATTACGTTAGCTGCTTGCGGTCCACGCGCGCCTTCGACGATGTCGAATTCTACGGATTGACCTTCTTCCAAAGTTTTGAATCCTTCGGTTTGAATTGCGGAGAAATGTACGAATACGTCGCCGCCATCTTCAGTCTCAATGAAACCGTAACCTTTTTCTGCGTTGAACCATTTTACTTTACCTTGCATGCACTAACATTCCCTTCGTCATCAAATGAAGTGAAGCTTTCGGCCTTAACCTCTGCCCACAATTCAGATAATACCATCCAAAGTTATCTATTGTCAATTGGAAAAGTAAATGTTTTCTTGGAATTTTTTGTAGATTAATTGGGGATTGTGTTGAAAGGTGGGATGACTTGAATATATCAGGAAATTGGCGGGTTGGTAAGTCTATTTTCAGCTATTTATTATGATCATTAATAGATTTCGTTAACACAACTCCTTAGCTACCAATTACAAAAAGTAGGATTTGATGGTGAACGATTAAGCAGAAGAACTAAAAAAAACCAGTCGCTTATCCTTCACACTTCGCGATGCATACCAAACGCAATATACAGTCTATATTTTTGCTTAAGATGAAAAAAAATCAACTCTAAAGGAGGAAGATTTCTGGACCAATAACAAACCCGGTGACATTACATATACAGGCACTTATCGCGCAGCTTTGTTGAAGAAAGGAGACTCTTACGGTACAGTACAATCCGCGGACCTTGATCTTCATTTTATAACATTACCTCAAACCTGGCATTACACCATTAAGAGCAAAGGATACGGGTACACCCGATATGCTACTCATCACAGAGTGGGGATCGTCCAACTTCAATCTAGCTAAACCATTCATCATACGTTCAGGCATATTGCAACCCTTAAAATTCGTAGATAACAAAGGTAAAAAGTTAAATGATTTTGATTTCTACCCTGCTGGCAGAGATGACGGCATACGTATGTTATCTGGTTCCCGAGTGCAATTCAAGTTCTATAATAACACTGTATTTAAATATGAGATAGAAACCTTCAAACTCAATATTAGTAAATTGGAGTTGTGTTTAAGTGACACTCGCTATGTTAATTTTAATCAGCCTAACTGGCCTAATTCAGGAATCGGGGATCGTGCCTATCTTGAAAATCTGAAGACATCTGTAATGAAAGGAACTCTGCCGAATCAGCCCAATATCAAGCTGGGCATGACCCACAAATCTCTGCTTAATACATTAAAAAAAGCTAAACTCAGAGAGAACGGCGAATGGGGAGCATATTACGTTTATTCGCAATACGCGATCGGTTTTAATCCTATTTACATGAACTGAATAATGATTCAAAAGTTAAAGTCTTCAACCTGTTCTCAGAGCAACGTAATCTCTATCCCGAAATGGTTAAGTTGTGGCTAGGTAAGCCCTCAGACAGAATATTTAAATGAAGCAGAAGGCGGATATGACATGATCTATAAATATGGTTCCCGCACACTATCCTTCATTATCTCGAAGAAGATGAACAAATTCATCTGATTTCCATCTACTAGTTAAGCCAGACCGGGAATCGTTGGATTACAAAACTTAATCAAACTTCACGAATTCGAAGTTGTAGGAAACTGATTGTAAGACATAGAGTCAGTGGAATCTAACGCTAATAACATGTAACTTTACACAGAAAAAATTAATAAAAGCTCATCGTAAAATTCTACGATGAGCTTTTATTATTTGAGTCAACTTTTCCAATATTCGAATCCAGTACTTTTAAATGTCTTAAATTATCTATAATAAACAACAGAAGGGAATGCCTCTATCCCCTTGGCATACCAATAGTTCAAGCTACTCGCGAAATCAATAACCTTTTTCTTATCCAAGTCATAAACCAAGAGGTCGGGATCACCAAGCATATCAATTTCATCAAGTCTGCGAGGTGTTGTTCTGCCTTGAACATCTTCAAATGTACTCCAGCTGGAAGTAGGAACCCCAGAAACGAAATTAGAACGGAATGAGGTAAATAAAGTTCCTTTATCTAGAGTTATGAAAACAGCATTATCAGACTGCGCATATTGAGATGTATACTTAAGTGGAATTGTGACACTTTTAATCCGTACATCATCAATATCATGATTTATGGACGAATGCGCTCCACCGCTTGTAAAGGTATATTCCCTTGCCCATGTGAGATGAGCATTGATATTACTTAAAGCCGAGGTATTCCCAATCTTTTCTCCATTTACAGTAATATCACCATTAGGATACTCCATCACTGCCGAGATTAGGTTCTCAGAGTACGAAGTAAGCTTCGCCGTATTGGCAGGGTTACTCGGATCAGGAACCACAGAAGGATTCGCCATATTGGCATGGATGCTGTACGAGTCCCCTACACTGCCTGTAGACGTAACTCGGAGGCCCCAGTCACCTGCAGCTAAATCCGTTGCAAATCTGATCTCGCCTGCCTTGCCCCAAAATGGTGTTGGAGTTGCAGTTCCTGTATGCCAATCAATTGAATACAAATCAACTCTGTAATTAGCATTAGCAGATCTTAACTGTGTCAGGATTGTGCGATCAGTTGGCACACTAAAAAACCAAAAATCTGCTGGGTCAGCTGCAGTCAAACTGTCACTAAAACTTATTCGATCGCCCGTCACGTTAAAATTGGACAGAATAGAAATCTCAGGACGATCAACCTCAATCTTTTTACCTCTAGCAAACCCTTTAGTTGAAAAACTTCCTTCAGGAAATTCTAACTTGGAGACATTGTTAGGCAGTTCAAGCTGGACAGGCTTCGGACTCTCTTCATTGATTTCAGCAGATTCTGCCCATGTTGTTCCACTCCATGATCCGCTTATTAATGTGAAGCCTAGTAAACATTTAGAAACTACTAATAATACTTTTTTCATAGCAATTCTCCTTTTATGTATTTTCATAACAATTATATATTCGACAAAATCAGATACATTCCCTTCTTTTTATTACAAATAAAAACAAATAAAAGAAAACCTGTATGCATTGATCGACTAATTAAGTCAAGCAACGCATACAGGTTTAGTAAAATAATCATTTCTTTTTGTCCATTAAAAAACTATCTGGTGTATAACCTGACTCATAAGCATTTCGCTGTGTTTTGGCTTGTCCTCGTTTATGCAACCAGTCCTGAGCTTCTAATCGCAGAACATTCATACGTGCTACAATTTCGTTGTCGTTGCCCAAGAGCTGTTCGATCTCTATCTTCTCAGTTACACTTGCGGGCTGGAGAGAAAACTGCTCCACAAGTCCATTAATAATAACTTGGCGCTCTTCAACGAAAGCTTCGAGTTGCTCATACTCAGCTTCATATAACACGTCCATGATATTACTTGTCAGCTGCTGTAACTGAGTCAGATATGACGATTTATCCATGAGCACTTTCAGTAGTAACAGGTGGTGCTTCCTGACCTGCAACAATCTTAGAAGCTTGTAGCCACGTTTCACGAAGATCCGTTAAATATCCTACTGCTTCTTTAGCTTTGGTTACATCTTTGCGAACGTTTGCCTCCACAAGCAGATGATTTGTGTATTCATATAATGAATGCAGACTCTTAGAAATATCGTAAGAACGGTCCAAGGTACTCATCAATTCACTAATAATGGTCTGGGCTTTCCCCAAATTCAGACTTGTCTTCTCATTATCCTTCTGGGTCAATCCATCAATAGCTGTCTTTACAAAACGAATTGCTCCATCATACAACATAATGACCAATTGCGCCGGATTTGAAGTCTGAACTGAGGATTGACGGTATTTATCATAAGGAGATGTAATCAAAAGTCTCACCCTTTATATTAAGATTGTCCTAAACTGGAAAAGAGACTGGACGACTGTGTTTGCATCTTGTTCATTGCCGCTTCCATCGCAGCAAATTGTTTGTAGTATCTGTCTTCTGTTCGTTGCAAGTTGGTTTGCATCATCAGAATTCGATTATTATAATCTTTCATTTTACGACCCATGATGTTTTCATCACGGAATGCGCTTGTTACATCTGTTGTATATCTGTTGGTCCCGGCGCGTTGGTAGACTTTCTCAATTGCGTTAGATACCTTGTCTGCCAATTTGTCGAACAAGCCTTCTTTAGGAGCGTTTGCTGGCCCCTGAAATAGATCGAGTGCAAGCTGTGGATTAGAACTAATCATACCTTTAAGCTTTGTTTCATCCAATATAACTAACTTACCATTCTCTGAATAGTTTCCTGTTGTAATACCCAAGGCACTCAATGGACCGAGTTTCTCCGTGATCACTTGACGCATTTCGGACAATACAGTTTTAATGATATCGTCATTTTTAAGCAAACCACTTTTTGCCTTTTCAGTCCAAGTATTGATCTCGGTTTCTTTCAATTCTTTCTTCTGCTCATCTGTTAGAGGTTTAAAGTCACGATACTTCGTCTCCTCAACCTTTGAGTTTAGAGCCTTTATCAGGCTATTATAATCTTCGATAAAGCTCTTAATAGATTCCAGTGCCTTATCTGGATCACTTTGATTTTTGATTACAGCTAAATTATCAGTTGTGCCCGTCTTAGTAACACCCAACAAAGTGATTTGTACTCCGTTGAGAGAAAAAGAATTGCTCTTGATCCCCTTTATAGCTTCACCATTCACCGTAACAATTGCATCTTTACCTACAGTAGCAGTATATGGAGCACCATCCTCATAAGACTTAATTCCTTTGAACAAACTCATAAATTCGTAGGATCCACCGCTCATCTTAAGCTCCTTATCCACTTGAGCAGTAATGCTTAATCTCCCATCCTCGAATTTTGCTATTGCATCAGAACCAGAACCATTGATTTTATCTAGCACATCAGATATCTTATCAGTTTCACTAAAGTTTAGAGTTTTACCATTTAGAACGAAACTGTACGTTTTGGCAGGTGCACCTGGTTCTGGATCTTTACCACCATTCAACTTGTAGAGATCAGCCAGTGTTTTGTCGGCTGTAACACCGGTACCTGGACCGTTTGTTTCAATCAAAGTCTTTTTAGAAAATAGAGCCATTATGGAATTCCCACCGCTAGGCGTTTCCACCGTAACCGTATTACCTTCTCCACCTGTTTTAGAAGCAATAGACAACTTACCTGTGATTTCATCATAAGTTGCAACTGCATTTGCCTGAGCATTGGAATTTATGGTCGAGACCAGTGTAGAGATCGAAGTCATTCCATTAAACAACGATTTTCCATCTTTATCTGTGAAGCTTACACCATTAATCTTGATATCAAAACCCTTTTGGAGGTATTTGGCCAAATCCGCTGAACCCATCTTAGATAGGTCTACGCCTTCCAAAGCCGCCAGTGATGTGGAACCACTAACCCCTTGGCCAAGCCCAGATGTTGTGATGGTTGCACTTTCGGCCAGCTTTTCAACACTAATCCTCATTTCAACTCCACTAGCGGTTGCTGACGCTTCAGCTTTGACCGCATCAGTGTTTCCGGTGACTGTTGCTTTGTTGGCATTCAACGCCGTGGAATTTCCGTATTTTGTAATTAACTTATTCGTTCCGAAATCATATAGTTTACTGCTCAATTCACGATAGCTTTCCCGTTGCCATTGCAGAAGTTGCTTTTCCTGATTGAGTTTATCTAAAGGCACACGCTTCGTCGCCATCATACTCTTAACCATACTTTCAATATCCATACCGGAAAATCCATTAATACGTGTAACCATTTTGCCACCTCCGTAATCTATATTTTCTCATCAATTAAGATACCCGCAATTTCCATCATCTTGGCTACTAAATCCAACGTTTTCTCCGGTGGTATCTCACGGAGCAATTCCCCAGTTTCCTTATTTAAAACTTTGACCATGATATCATGTGTCTTCTCATGAATACTAATATCTAATGTCGTTTCCGGACCTTGCAAGGCTTTCACCGCTCGATCAATGTTGCGGATCAGCAGTTCTTCCCCTACAGATAAGTGTACACCTTGTTTTTCTTTGGCATAAGCTTCCTTCGCTGTCCTGATGTTTGCTGTGTCGGTTACCGCTTGAGAAGCGCCTGCTGGGTGCTGCACCTCAGTAGCAGGGTTTGTTACAGATGAGGCAGCAGATAAGGAAAATTGAATATTCACCCTTGAACGACCTCCAACCTTTTCGCATTTATAATATATATCGGCGTATACTCTCACCAGCTTTAGGAAATATGTAAAATCTAATAAAAAAACCTTGGATCAAAGATCCAAGGTTTAGTATAGAGCTTGATAAAATTAACGAAGCAATTGCAGAACACCTTGTGGCGCTTGGTTTGCTTGTGCCAACATCGCTTGAGCTGCTTGAGCCAAAATGTTGTTTTTCGTTTGTTGCATCATTTCTTTCGCCATGTCAACGTCACGGATACGGGATTCAGCAGCTGTCAGGTTCTCAGAAGCTGTTCCCAAGTTGTTGATTGTGTGCTCCAGACGGTTTTGAGTAGCACCCAGTTTAGAACGTTCGCTGGATACAGTTGCAGTTGCTTTATCCAGAACTGCGATTGCAGCAGCAGCGCCTTCTTTCGTAGAGATGTTCAAAGCAGCTTCGCCTTTAACATCATTCGTTCCATCAGTAACTGTATTATCTTTAGTGAAACCAGCATCGCCAGCTTTACCAGTGATACCCAGAGCGGAAGAACGCATGTCGCCAATGGACAGGCTCATGGATTGACCAGTGTTAGCACCGATTTGGAAAGAAGTTTCGAAGTTCTTTTGAACTCCGCCATCTTTCAAAGTGATTCCGTTTCCAGCTTCGCCTTTAGCGTTTGCTGTGATTACCAATTTATTGGTATCAGCACCTGCTGTACCTACTGAAAGTGTTACACCTTCAATTTTGGTAGCAAGAGTGTCTACAATCGCTTGAGCAACGTCACCAGCACCTACAGTAGCACCAGTTTTAGTCAAAGCACTAATGTTAACTCCTAATGCGCTTCCTTTGTACTCACCTTTTGTTGCATCGTAGAACTCAACTTGTTGACCGTTAATTGTTAAACCAGTACCAAGCAATTTCTCTGCTGCAGCTGGAGAATTTACACTTGTAAAGTCAAGAGTTCCTTTAGCATCAGTGTAAGTTGTAGTACCTACAGAAGCTACTCCATCAGTTGCGGCCCAAGCCAATGTTCCAGTGCTTGTCGCTTTTGCAATGTTACCAGCAGAACCGTCAAACTTCCCACCATTTTCTTTATCTACAGCAGTGATAGTAACTTTACCTGTTCCATCAGCAGTTGCAGTGTAACTACCTTTCAATTTCTCATTGCTGTCAATAACTTTTTGCAGGGCATCTGCAATTGCAGTACCAGTAGTTACAGCGCTAGGTGTAGCAGCTATTGCTACATTCGCGGAATTAGAGGTAACATCATAACCCTTTGAATCAAAAGTTGCAGCAGTACCATTAGATCCAGATGCAGTAAAGCTGATCTTCAGATCTTCACCATTCAATGTAAACGTAGCTGTGTCACCAGCTGCAGCATTTGCAGTTGCTGTCAATGCTTGTGTAGCTGCTGCGTTGTTTGTAACACCATTAGCCAAGAATCCGTCTTTCGCTACTCCAGTACCTGTAAGGTTAGATTTACCGTCACCTTGCAACAATTTTTGAGTATTGAACTCAGTTGTGTTACCGATACGGTTGATTTCGGAAGTCAGAGCGTTCATTTCATCTTGCAGCGCTTGACGATCGGAATCTGTGTTTGTTCCGTTAGCAGATTGGTTAGCAATCTCGCGTTGACGTTGCAGGATGGAGTGAGTTTCGTTCAAAGCACCCTCAGCTGTTTGGATCAAAGAGATACCATCTTGAGCATTACGGGAAGCTTGGTCCAAACCGCGGATTTGACCGCGCATTTTTTCGGAAATTGCCAAACCTGCAGCATCGTCACCAGCACGGTTGATACGAAGACCGGAAGACAATTTTTCGATGTTTTTATTAGTGTTACCTGTGTTGATGGACAATTGGCGGTGAGTGTTCAACGCCGGTACGTTATGGTTGATAATCATTAGAGTGTTTCCTCCCTGAAGATAAATTAGTTCCACATCCATGTGGTAAACGCCGCGACATTAAGGTCGGCCGCCCTGCCGAAGCAGCGTCTAAATTATATATCGACGGAAGGTGAGCAACTGTTTATAGCAAATTGGAATATTTTTAATCTTTTTTATTTTCTGTTTTTCTTAAACGTTCCATAAACGCTTCAATATTGGCTGCGAGAGGTGTAGCTGACTCCCGATTCGCTTCCTGAATGGACGCGTAGATCTCCTGCCGAAAGATATCTATATGCTTAGGTGCAGAAATACCGATTCGTACGGTATCTCCTTCTACAGCAAGTACGGTCACCTCAATATGATCCTGAATCACAATGGATTCGCCTTTTTTACGAGATAATACCAGCATATCAGACTCCACCCTTCACTGAATTTGCTTTGTCTTCAGCCCAAATGAGATGGCGTGTCTCATAGCTGGATTGATGGAGTACCACTTGTTTCCCCAAACGTTGCTCTGGATTAAGTACAACGGGAGCCAGTAAATTCATGGTAGATTTATTTGTGTCAGAATGAATAGTTACCAGAGAGAAAACCGACACCTGCTCTTCAATCCCTAACTCTTCCTTATCCACCTCGCCCAATTCAAAACTATAATCAGGTACAAACATAAATGGACTAACCAACAAGAACGATAATCCAGGTTCTTTTACTGATTGTAAATAACTGAATGGCGTATCTTCCCATGGAATTAACGCGTACTCCGTCTCTTCCTCAAATCCTGGTAACCCTTTGGAAAATTGATACAAATCTTCCTCATTGACCTCTAATTCTCCCCACATGCTTGTCTGAATAAGAATAACAAACGCCTCCTTGGCGAAGATTTTATACAAAAAGAGCCATAGATGGCTGCATACGAGACCGTCTATAGCTCTACATTATAACTTACAATCCCACATCTATGGCAGGTGGAGTATATTGAACTGACGCATACTGTTTCACATAAATATCAAGCTTCCCCCGTTGATATGCTATCTCGGGTTTGTTAACAATAACGTTCATTTCAGAAACGGCGGGTTGAAAGTTAATATCCGGTGGCCTTGTATCAACACGTGTGTCAACATTGTCAAATGAAGCCGGAGTCCGCGTTTCAGGGAATGGCTGTGGTTTCCAGTCCATGCCCACTATATTGGCAATCGTATTACCCGACTCATGGATCGCTGCCAATTGATTCCCTTGTTGAACGCGTTCAGCCATGTTTTGCAGAAATTGTTGCTGTATTCCAGAATATATTCGTGCGTTCATATCGATCATATTCCCGCCATTGTAAGCCGAGAAAGCCTTACTTTGATCTACATGAAGCGTGATAGGATGACTCTCTACCGTTAGCTTGGCAGGTCTGGTGTTTAGCTGTACTTCTGCCTTAGGCTGACGAATAGAGTACTGACCAGGATCAGCATCCATATTGAGAATGGACGGCGTTGTTCGAATCTGGACAACAGGAAGAGTGTTCACTAGTTAAGTCCTCCTTTTTATCTCAGGAAGTCTACCAGAGAAGGAGAGATGATTTTGGCACCTGCAGACAAGGAAGCATTATAGATGTTTTCCTGTATTTTAGATTTCATTGCCAGTTCAGCATAGTCGGCATCCTCTACTTTGGCTTGCAGATCTGTCAAATTGATATTAAGGTCATCGAGACGTCCCATCATCAGATCAACACGGTTGGTTTTTGCCCCAAGCTCCGAACGAATTGCTAGCATCTTGTTCATTCGGGCATCTATATTATCCAGTTGTTTGGATAACGCCTCGGTATCCCCTTCTGTTAGAGCCTTCATAATGTTATTAACCGTTACGAATAGATTATCCTCTTCCGTTCCAGTACCAAATACCTCATTGCCATTCACATTGATGGGTAACTGTACACTCTCACCAACAATAAAGTTAATTTTACCCTTGTCCGTTACAATAGATGCAGCATTCGAAGTATCAAAGGACCCATCTGGATTGGTAGGAAACTCATAAGGTTTTACGTCATAGGTTTCACCGTTGAAGATATACTTGCCGTTCAGTTTACTATTAGATACATCAATTAGTTGTTCATTCAACTGTTTTACTTCCTCGTTAATGCTGTCTAGTGCAGATTGAGGATTAGTGCCTGTCGATCCCTGAACTACCAGTTCACGTAGGCGTTGAACAACGTTCCCAGCTTGATTCATAACGGTATCATTGAATTCCAACCAAGAAATAGCACTGTCTACGTTTTTCTGATACTGCTCATTGGAGGATAGCTCTGCACGATAACGAAGGGAGTACGTTATTCCTACCGGATCATCTGAAGGTTTGTTAATCTTCCGACCTGTAGCTAATTGGGTCTGGGTGTTATTCATCTGTTGTGCGTTCCGGTTCAGGTTTAACAGTAGCTGTGAACTGAGCATATTATTTGTTATTCTCATGGTCTGTTATGTCACTCCCTTCTATTATCTGCCTACTGTCCCAGTAGAGTTAATTAATTTATCAAGTAATTCATCATAAGTGGTCATAAATCGAGCGGATGCGTTATAAGCATGCTGAAACTTGATCATATTGGACATCTCTTCATCCAAAGATACTCCGCTAACCGATTGGCGACGTGTCTCCACCTGCTCCACCAAAAATTCCGAGTTGGATGTCTGACGTGCGGCTTCCTGAGACTGCACACCCAGCTGTCCAACAATGGCGCTAAACTGTGCGCCAATAGCTGCATTACGCATGCCGTCGGCAGACTTCATTGGTGTATCTTTCAGATTGGCGAGCAAGATGGCAAGTGTATTATTACCTTTGATTACAGTCTCTGTGCCGGACGCATCCGTAGTACGCAAAGAAGTAGCAATTTTATTCGGATCAGCCAAAATTTCTGCGTTCAATGAGATATTGCCAGCTGTAATGGCTGTTCCCCCACCTGCTGCTGTGAAGAAAGGTAGACCTGGGGTGGTTGTACCATCCATCGTATACCCCAGCTGATGCAGACCATTGAGTCCCTTTACGGTTACCTTCGTGTCTGTTGCTAATGCCCCCCCTGCAAGTCCTAAGGCATTCGTAGCAGGGATAACCGATCCTGCTGGAAGTGTGATTTCAATATCACCATTTGCAAGCGTGTTAGCAAGTTCATCCATCTGCTTCTTATAATCACTTACCAACGTGTCTCTCGACTTAATCATGCCATGAACCTCACCATTAGTGAGTGTTCCCGCTGTATATGCTGTATTCAGAAAAGCAGGATCGACCGCCACTTGTACCGCCCCGCCAGTGACTAGTGCCTGTCCATTCATCTGGATAGCATATCCTTGCGGGGAATCCGTAACGGTAACATTCATGATTTTGGACAGCTTGTCCGTCATTAAATCCCTTTGGTCACGTAAATCGTTGGCATTGTCGCCAAGAGACTCAATTTTCACGATTGCACTATTGAGGTTTGCAATGTTACCCAGGTAACCCTGGATCTCATTACTTTTCACAGCGATGTTACTGTCCAAATCCTGACTAAGCGCATCCAATTGGCGGCTAATCTGATTCATTGCATCCGTAAGCGCGAGTGTAGTTTCCTTGACAATCCGGCGTGCCGTAACGTCCTCAGGGTTTTTACTCAGATCTGACCATGATTTGTAGAAGTTATCCATAACCGTCCGAAATCCCGTGTCAGAAGGTTCGTTGACAATAGCTTCAAGTTTCTCAAGTGTATCTCGTTGAATGGACCAACTCCCGAAGTTGGTGTTTTCATTACGATACTGGTCATCCAAGAATTTCTCACGCACACGGGTAATGGAGTCGAACTCTACCCCTGTACCAAGCTGTCCTGGTGTTGTGCTATGCAAAAATGCAAATGGCTCCATTGGAATGGATGCCTGCATGTTTACCTTTTGACGTGAATAGCCTTCCGTGTTGGCATTGGCTACGTTATGGCCTGTTGTGCTAAGAGCTGTCGTCTGTGTGAACAAACTGCGTTTAGCCGTTTCGATTGAATGAAATGTAGATGTCACCTGGTTTCCCCCTAATTAATCAGGCACGCGTGTCAAACAGACCGATTCGCCCTGGATTGCCGTTCTTATCAGCAGGATGCTGATATGTGGCATCCTGTTCTGGCCGAGAAGCAAAGATATCCATTGAAAGATCAATAAACATCAACGATTGCTCGATCAGCTTTTGATTCAGTTGATTGATTTCTTTTAACTCCTGCAGTGTTCCCGCCAGCTTCTTCTGGACTTCGAGCAATCGCTGTTTGTCAGCCGGATCAAAAATCAGTTTGGAGATCTCTGTAATGTTCAGGTTCAGCATGGACTTGATCCCACGCTCCTGAAGCAATTCGTGAACTGCGCTCTGCCGCTCGATCTCCAATGGCTCCTGTTGTTTCATGAAACGGGATTCTTTGTTCAGAACGGCAATGAGTTCATCCACATCGTTTTTGACAATGACCTGTCTCTTGACCTCGCTGAGTGCCAGCATATCGCGGTGACTTTGTTCCATTTGCTGCAAAACTGCAATTAATCTGTCCAGTGCTGCCATTACGTGATCACCTATTCCTTATCAAAAGACTTAAAATACGGTAGCAATTTGTCAGCAAGCTTGCTACTATCTACCTGATACGTTCCCGAACTCACCTGTTCCTTCAGTTCCTGTATCCGTTGTATGCGTCCTGCATCCTGTGTACGACTTTGTTCTTCAAGCATCTTCATCGCCTCCGGAGAAATGGATACTTCGTCCTTACGGCGGCTCTTCTTGGCATCAGCCTGCTGATTGGATTCAACGTTCCTTTGATATGAATTGATGGCGCCAATTCTACTCGGTTCATTGATTTTCATTTAACTTGCACTTCCTTCCAAATAGGGTTTTTAACGACGATATACGTTTTTCTTACTTTATCTTTATGTTATCAAAATGATTAGGAAAATAAAAAAAACCGATAATCTTTAATAAGTTTATCGGTACGTTTCAAAACATTTGTTATAGCAAGATCTGTATTTAAGACCTCGTTCCTATGAATCGCGTAGTTTGTCGACAGCATTGTAGGTTCGTCCGCCTACATTGTTGTTATCCTTCTGACCTACATCGCGAGCTGCACTAGCCAAGTCTTTCGTCAAGCGATGACGACAAGAGTCACACATATGACCTTCACGAATCAATGTTCCGCATACTTCACAAGGATACATCATATTCGGGGCATTTTCGATGGAAATCCGTCCCTCACGGATGAACTTGGTAATGGTTTTGATCGAAACTTCTGTTGCATCAGATAGTTCCTGTATATTGGTGCCTCTGTTTTCGCGCAAATAATCTACACAGATCTGATATTCCTGTTCCATTTCCTTAATACAATTCGAGCATACATCTCGAAAATTCAACGCATATAATTTACCACAGCGAGGACAATTGCCTAGATTCATCGCTAAAACGCCCCTCTCAAACTTCCATTTCCGAATAGATAATAACTATAGATTACCTTATTTTCTCTGATGAAGCCATAGTCTATTTGCAAAACAAATGAGGGGAACAGGATGCACATATATGCAACCCCGCTCCCCATTATAAATCACTAATTTAATGTCCTCATACTTAGAACAGAAGACCATGCACTTGTGTTCTGATCGTTGAACGCCCGAATACGATATTTATGCAAACTGGACGGTAACAGGTCAGAATGAATAAACGTTGTATCACTGACCGTCGCCACGATTTGCCCATCGGCTTCAATTTCGTAAGACGAAGCACCCATAGCCGCGTCCCATGTCAGAATAACGTTTGTTCTGTCCGAAGTTCCCTTGAGCACAGGTGTAGTTAATTGAGTCATTCCCGCTATAATCTCACTCCAAGCTCCTGCACCAGAAGCATTTTTAGCACGAATCCGGAATGTATGCTCTGTATTCGGTGCAAGTCCACTCTTCGTATAAGCAACTCCACTCACGGCAACCACCGTACCATCAATCTCCAGATCATACCCGGTAGCTCCAGTTACAGTAGTCCATCTCAGTGCAATAGCCGCTGTGGTTGCTGAGTTAATACTCAAACCTGAGACACTCGCAGGTAATGTAGTTTGCGACAATATCGCTGTCCATGCACTCACATTGGTGTCAGTCAGGGCACGAATACGATATTTATGAATGGTGCCACCAAGTACTCCATTATGGACAAATTTTCCTATCTATTAGAAAGTAAAGCGTAGGTTGTGTATGCAGGGAGACTTGAAGAATATGTAAACATTAGCTCAATAGACTGATTTGCCTATTAGGATCTTGCCAGTGTTAGTGTGTAGATCTCAACCCGAATTTCCACGGAGAAGCCAGCATTCAAGATGGCCTGTCCACAAGCGTTCAAGGTGCTACCTGTTGTGTATATGTCATCAATCAGCAATATCTTTATGGCTCTGGCATATGACATGCCCGTTTGTGTTGGCAGATAAGATTCTCTGTATAGCTCTTCAATTAGATGCATGCCATCCGGGTTGATGGAAAAAGCGTTCTTCATCGTTTCGATACGCTCACCGCGAGATTTAAAGCTTTGTTTGGTAGTGTTGATCTGGCGCTGCAACAGATCAACGATGGGCAGGCGGCAGGCGGTGGCGAGCCCATCAGCCAGCCGCTCCGCCTGATTGAAGCCGCGCTCGGCCAGGCGCTCGCTGCTCACCGGGACATAGGTGACCGCGTCAGGCCGCCATTGCGGCTTCGGTTGTTGAGCAAATGTGGCGGGATGAGCCACGGGGGCTGGGGGTTCTTTTGCCAAAGCAGAAATTTGTTCCTCGCTCATCGCTTGAAAGGCTTGAATCAACAGCGCGGTTAAGAGCGGCGCGTATCGTTCATGACCTCTGAATTTGTACATGCCAATCCATTCTCTCATAAGAGGGTTGTACTGTACGGCGCTGCGGTTGAGGATAAAAGAACGGTTTTGCATATGTGGACGAGCACAGTCCGGGCATCCGACACCCCGACCACACCGCAGACAGCGGATGGAACGAATCCATGGAATCTGCTTCACACAACGTGGGCATATGCCCGGATAGAGCGAGGAAAGGATCGACCGAGTGCCGCATGTCAGACAAGTCGCTCCAGGTGGGGCGAGCAGATGATGGAGGCGTTGGGTAAGGTGCTGCGCGTGATCGGTTATGTTGCTGAGCCAGTTAAACATAATGGTGCAAACCTCCAATCTGGTCTGGGGAATCTAATGGTATGTAGGGAACTATACGCTGTGTGTACTTTGAAATATGGATATTAATTCATATATTTAGACAGATAACAATTAACTATTATGTCTGGGATGGTGGATGCAGGTAGCCTTTGCGACGAGCGATGGTGTTCATTTTCCGAATCTGGGCAACGGCCTTCACCTGTGAACGTGTCCGACGAGATGATGCAAAAACCACTCTACCCGCCGGGTCATCCATGGAACGCCCTGCTCTACCCGCCATCTGGACCAGCGACGCTTCATCAAAGAGACCATTGTCTGCATCCAATATAAAAACATCACTGCGCGGAATGGTAACGCCACGCTCCAGAATTGTGGTGGTTACGAGCAGACGAATTGTGCGTTCACGAAAGGCTATAACTTTGCTAGCGCGATCAGGGTCCTGAGATGAAGTTCCTTCGATATGAATTCCGGGAAAGGTACGGCGCATCAAGTTCACAAACGCCTCAATCTGGGCAATGCGTGTTACAAAGACAAATACCTGAGCGTCACGCTTCAATGAGATTTGGATGTTAGTCCTCAAGGCAGAAGGGAGATTTCGTTTCTTAATACATTCAGCAACGGTAACCATTTTGATCAATCTTGGCACGGGCAAAGGATGACGGTGGAAACGTACCGGCACTTTGGCATGAGTGAGTTTTCCCTGCGCTGCTTCCCTCTGTAGCCGAGCTGGTGGTGTAGCAGACAAATAGACGAAATTGCCATCCGGTTTACAGGAAGATGCAGCCGCGTGAGCGAGCATGGGATCGTTATGGTACGGGAAAGCATCCAGTTCATCGATGATCACGAGGTCAAACCCCTGATAAAAACGCATCAGTTGATGTGTGGTCGCGAGCGTCAGTTGAGCGTCTTTCCAACGTTCGTCACTGCCTCCGTAAAGGGTAGCGAGCGAGGTGTCCGGAAAGGCTTTGGCCAGACGCGGAGCCAGTTCCAGTACAACGTCTCTGCGCGGCGTAGCGACCAGCGCTCGTCCTCCGCGATCCAGTGTATGTTGGAGCAGTGGAAAAATCATCTCGGTCTTGCCGGCCCCGGTCACGGCCCACAGCAAGAACCGTCCCGGCCCATCCCCTGCGGGTGGCCGGGCCAAAAACGCAAGCGCCGCGGCTGCTGCCGCGCTCTGCGCTGCGCTAAGCCCCCACCGGGCGAGCCCGCCGCCGGTGGGGGCCAAGGCCGTGCCACGCGGTGCTTCGCCGCGTCGTGGCACGGCCCCTTGCGCTGCACTGCGTAGCAGCAGCGCACAGGCACGGCTGCGCCCCAGCGCGAGGCAAGCCTCGCAGTAGGCGCACGCCGCCAGGCCGCAGGCAGCGCAGGGCACGCGCTGCCTGGCTTCGCTGCCACAACGGTGGCAGCGGGGCGCGCTCCGCGCGCGTCCAAGCCACGCGTGCCGACGGCGCGTGGCAGGCCCTTCGAGGGCGGCTGTGATACTCAGCCTCCCGTGCAAGCGCGCGAGCTGCGCAGCCGCGCGCCACTCCCTTGGCGGCTGGGCGGTATCCGCCAGCAACGCCTCCGCCTCGGCCGCCAGCAGTTGGCGGCCGCTGATCCGCTCAGCCAGCAGGGCCGCGTCCTGCTCCAGGTGAGCCCACTGCCCGGCGGGATACGGCTCTGGTATCCCGCCTACCTGAATGCGACGCACAGCGACACTCCCTGCTTTGCCTGCTACACCTTTTCTCGCCTCAACTTCCCCCGAGGTCAGTTCATATACATCCAGCTTCCGCGCAAGATAACTCTGCCATTCGTGCTGGCCCCACTTGTCCATATCTCGCTCCCTCTCAAAATGTTCAACCAACCAGGATGCCTGACTTAACGGCAACGCCTGATCTAAAAGCAACCAGCGCAGCACATGTCGCCCGCTTCCTCCCTCTAGCCACCAAGTCACATCCACACGAATGTCGAGTGATAACACCAAGCTCCACCCTTCCCCTACACGGCACACATATAAGGCAACCTTCATTTTCTCTCCTCCCCCATCGTACTTACTCCTGAACGCAAAAAAAGCACATGCCAAGCCGGCTGTTCGCCGGAGCATGTGCTTCATGTCCATATTCCATCTTCTTATGATCAATCTACTTATCACTATACCAATTGAATCTCTACATCACAAGGTTAGTCACACAATATGAATCCATCATACAATTCTGCTAATAACCAGAATCTTTCTTTAAAATTGCGAAACTTTTTCCAATCTGAATCGTCTATACTTTTAAATTAAGAGTTCTGACTTCGAAAAGTTTATTTTAGTGCTCATGAACTCACCATACCCAGACAATAACCATAGATTGCATAAAAACCCATTTTTAATTTAAAAGCAGACTTGGCTACAATTACAAAAAAAGACTACAGCTTCTGCTGTAATCTTTTCACTGTAAATCTGCGAAATGATAATCCCATTTCCCGTTCACATGATGATTTATTGTTCTGACTCACGCAAATCAATCAGGCGAAACGTGTGATCGGTCTGTGCTACCCGTTCAATATCAGCAGGGACAGCAGGCAGATAAGATGTCTCCATGCCTTGCCTTTGCATAAGCTTTTCAATAATCGTAATCGTTTCCGCTTCTGTACGATCAGCAACAACGGTTAATCTGAAGCTCTTACCACGGTATAATAATTCCCGGCAAAGTTCTCTTACAATGCCTTCGATCCGCCCTGCCTGATTGGAAGGGATGAGCAGAATCTGCTCGAAACCTTCAGATTCCGGACGGGAAAGATGGCGCTGGTGCATGGCATGAACGGCCATTGCCGCCAGGAAGTATATGAGCAGAATCATAGTCAGATGAGCAACCATGGCAACTGCACCTCCTCGGAAGGTCATGCTCACCCATGGCGAACATCCCTGTATACAACAAGTATATGCTGCACTTCCTGAAGGGTTACACTTGCATTTCCTATCACTCATATTCCACGCTGATCGACACCGGACGAAGAAAGACAGGCCAGGTCATTCATTCACGCCTAAGCTTGAACATATGTTCCGCACAACCTTACACTTTGCTCATTTGCAGTGATAAAGTCCATTAACCCGCAGACCAATCCAACATTCTGGAAAGGGCGCGAGTGAACACCAATCTATACTTCGTCTAGGTTGAATCAACCAATGGACTGACTTACCGTAAGAATACTGCTTTACGAAAAACATAAGGTATTAGAGCGTAACCCAACCATATTTGATCGAATTAATAACAGCTTGAGTACGGTCGTCCACTTCCATCTTCTGCAGAATACTGCTGACATGGTTTTTTACTGTTTTTTCACTGATGAACAAGAATTCACCAATCATTTTGTTGCTCTTACCTTCTGCCATCAAACGAAGTACTTCAGCCTCACGACGTGTAAGCGGGTTATTGTCACCAGCAACAAATTTAACACCCGCTTCCTTCGAAGCCCCTTCACTCATTGCCCCTGTTTCATTAAGATACGTCATACGACGCAGCTGCATGATCAGTTTGCCTGTTACTTTCGGATGTATGAACGCATGTCCTTCATGCACGGAACGAATCGCATTGATCAGAGACTCTGCCTCCATATCCTTCAGCAAGTATCCGTTAGCCCCTTTACGAAGCGTCTCAAATACATAACTTTCATCATCATGAATGGACAAGATAATGACTTTGACATCAGGGAACAGCTCACGCAATTTCTCCGTTGCTTCAACCCCGTTTTCGATTGGCATGTTGATATCCATCAATACGATATCAGGTTTATCCTGATTGCAGAATTCGAGCACTTGAATACCATCGCCGCATTCGCCGATGACCTCAATGTCGTCCTCCATATTTAAAATGCGTTTCAGTCCCTCACGGAACAGCTGATGATCATCAGCCAATAGAACTTTAATCGATGCTTTACCAGTATCACGGTTTTCCATCATCCTGCTACTCCTTTCCCTTATCCACGTTTGTCGGGATATGAATCACTATTTTGGTTCCTTGATTTTCTCCGGATTCAATCTCTATTCTTCCTTCTAACAGTTCAACCCGTTCTCTCATCCCAATCAGACCGAAGTGGGTATGATCCTTGCTTTTCTTCGCAAGAAGCTCCGGTTTGAACCCAAGCCCATTGTCCTGAACGACAATTTTGACGAGCTGAGCCTGGTATGTAATTTCCACTACAACATATGTGGGATAAGCATGCTTTGCAGCATTCGACAGACCTTCCTGCACGAGGCGGTAGATTGCAGCCTCCATGGCTGAAGATAAACGATGTTCTTTACCTCTTGTTTCAAAAAGCGACCGGATTTTCGTTTTTACCTCAAAATCCTGCACATACTTCCGAAGCGTTGGAATCAGTCCCAGATCATCCAGTGCCATAGGACGCAGATTGAAAATAACTTTTCTCATTTCTTCAAGACTGGAACGAACCTGGCCTTTCAAATCTACTATTTCGGCCTGGACCATCTTAAAATCCTGCTTAATGAGCATTCTTTCTACAATTTCCGTCCTAAGCACTAGATTGGCGAGCATCTGCGCAGGCCCGTCATGAATCTCACGAGCAATACGTTTCCGCTCTTCTTCCTGGGCCAAAATTATTTTCAAACCAATCATTTGTCGATTTTTGGCAGATTCGATGATCCGGGTCACTTGACCCAGTTCACCTGACAGGTACTCGAGTACAACACCCATCTGCGAACCGATGGTCTCGGCACGCTCCACAGAAGCTTCCACATTTTTGGCACGCTTCTGCAGATCATCCCGACGGGCCTTCAGATACATTTCCTTCTCACGATAAATCATCAGATCCAGCTGCAGCTGTGTTGCTTTCTCATACGCCTGCTTGATATCATGCTCGGAATAACGGACAAAGTCGCGGCTAACCTCAGTCAGCCGGATCCGGGAACGGCGGTAGTTCAGCTCCAATTGATCTACTTTCTCGATCGTTTCCGCCGTTTCCTTCAGCACCGACTTTAACTCCTCGTTGAGTGTTTTCAGCTCATCGCGAGTTGCGTCCATAATTTCGAACATTTGATATTTGCTGTTTTCCATGACTTGTATGGCGTTTTTAATGACGCGGTCTATGGCATCGGCTTGTAAATCCACGTTTGTTCGACTCCATTTCTATCGTTTCCGGTATATATCATACCATATCACGATGAGATGGTAACGGTCTTCGTTTTCTGTTCCCATTTTACAGTCAGACCAAGTTGCTCGGAAACGAGTCTGAGCGGGACTAAAGTCCTACCACCCGTTACGTATGGTGCAACAGTTGCGCTCTGTCTTTTACCATTCAGAATGAATTCTTTCTGCCCTACAACCAGATCAATCAGCTTGCCACCACGTAATACCGTGATCCGCTGATTTTTGCTATCCCAGCTTGCCTGACCACCAAAAGCGTCCAAAACATGTTTGATTGGCACATACGTGGTACCATTTTTCAGTACCGGTGCTGCATCAATGGCTTTTTTCGTTCCATTCATCGTCATCGATTTCTGTCCAAGCACCAGCGAGGCTGTTCCCGTAGGCAATCCAACTTCACTGGATTTGGAAGGCATCGTGAATGCGATGTTGTCAAAAGCAACCGTACCTGATTTCGCACGCTCATCCTGACCTTCTTCCACGTTTACTACATAGACCCGCTTCAGCTTCGCCGGATAGGCGATGTTCAGTCCATTCAGGTCCACGCTCAGCTTCTTCCATCCGTTCCAGTCAATTGCCTTGGCGAGATCGGCATATACCGTTTTGCCATTGGCATCCGTGAATTCGGCACGCAGCCAATTCAGGCTCTTATCTCCCATAACATCCATCGACATCGATGTAGCTGCAGCAGATACTTCTCTGCCGGTAGAACCATTCAGTTGTGCATAAGCATACATTTTGCCTGTTCCAGCAGTCATATCATAATCGAGTTGCAGCACATTCGAGCCGGCTTTTTCACCAGTTCCTGCTGTAACGGTTGCCGTACCTGTTACACCCGCTGCGTTTGTCGTGAAGTTGATCGGATAATTCACATTATCGAAGTTCTCCCAGATTGTTTCGCTTGCAGAAGCCGAGAGTACTACGACTGTACTGTAACCATCATAACGACCAATCGCATATCCCACTTGTGCACCTGAATTAACGGAAGATACGGTTAATTGGTCAGCAGTCACTTTACCTTTGAATCCGATAAATTCCCATGTCAGCGAGTCCGCCGGAACCGTGACACTTTGTCCGCTCTTCGTTGTTGCTGTCACCGGGATGGACATCGTTGTGCCTGCTTTGAGCGAACCAAGACCTGATCCTGCTGTCAGGGAAGCCAACTCACTTCCACCCAGTACCGATACTTTAATGGAGGATGAAGCTCCATTGCTCGTTGCTGTCAGCGTTGCTGTACCTGGCTTCACGCCTTTGATCGTTCCGTTGCTAACACTCACGATACTGTTGTTGCTGGACTTCCATGACATGCTGATATCGCCTGTTGCAATCGGGTTGTAGTAGGTGTCATATCCTTTGGCCGTGTACTTGCCCTCTTGCCCCACCAGCAACGTTTGGCTGCCACTCACGGCAAAGCCCTTCAGTTTACCTGCAGGAGCCGTAGAGAACACACCTAGCGTGTTTACAACCTGACGTTGCTCGGTGCCATACTCTGTGTTAAACGTCAGATCAGCGGTCTGCTCACCCAACGGACGGGTTACCATGGTTGTAGAGCCGCCTCCGTCCAGGTTCATGCCTTTCCAGACACCCACACTGGTCATAAAGGATTGCAGTTCAGTCAGCGACATCCCGCTGCTGTTACTGTTTTTCTCCGCTGCAATGATGTAGACATACCGACCATCCTTGGAGTATCCTACTGCCGTTCTTGCACGAATGCCACCAATGCCGGAAGATGCGATATCACGGGAAAAGGAAGCTGCCTTGCCACCGTTCACAAGAATCGTATGACCGCCAATCATCATCTCCAGGTTACTTGGATCGACCGATTGCCCAGTTGTTTTAGCTTTCAGCTTGTAATCCGCATCCAAGGTTTGCCCAACAGATAGATGGCTCATGATCCATGTCGCTGCTGTTCCATGCGCACGCAAAATGTACCCATCCTTCGGCACCGTCATGTTTAACGCTTTTTTATCCGAGATTTGGGTAATTACTCCGTTCTGCACGAGAACCTCTGTCGGCGTTGTGGAAGGATCATTTGGACGTTTGGAGGAGGTCCATGCCGGTGTATAAATATACATCGAGTTGGCATGACTATATTTCACCGCGCCCGACTCTACCGTATAATCCTCTTTATTTATCCCACGCAAAGCAAAAGTTGAACCATCCTGCGCCTTCACTGTTCCGTCAAAGGAATACTCGTCGATCATCGGTTTGCCATCCTTGGTCACCGTGAGGGCATACATGCCCGACAGTTCGGATGGTGTGGAGACCAGCACGCCATCGGAGACCTGTCCACCAATCGGCGCGAGCTCCCCGGATACATTGAAGTAATCGCCATTCACAGCAGCTACTGCACCATTTTCTTTAGCCATGGCCCCTGTGCTCTGTTTACTGTTCAGATTACCGCCCTTGCCTGTCATTACATCCAGCTTCACATACGGGTTCTGCAGATCCACCTGGATTACATCCGCCAGTACGTTGACCTTGGAACCGGAACGTGTTGTTGTATATCTGTATTTCATGAGCTTCGCACCCGAAGTCAGAATTTCTTCACTCAACTTGCTTGTATTTGTAGATGCTGCAGCGGCCACCGATTGCCACGAAGTGCCTGACCACATCTGCCCACCTGCACTCATCACCGGTGCAATCCAGATCACACCCGCCAGCGTCACAATTGCCCATTTCTTCGCCTTACTGCCCTTAACGTCTTCTAGCTGTTTCCCATGTTTCCCCAGCATGTCTGAAACGTCTCTCCCATCTTGTATATCAATCTTAGACATCACGAACACTGCCAAGTAGGCAGCTGATAGCGAGATCTCTAGTATACTCTTCTATTAATAGACTGCTTTTTGTGGAAAAAGTTACGCCCCTAGCCAAGATTGAGGTATATATTGGATAATGAGTTTTTCACAAATAGCGTTCTGAAGCTTACAAAATTTCAAGTATTGAATGTAAATCTTGATAAATGAATGATAACTCTCGAAATCTTTCATAATAAATATCTTGGTAATGTTTATAAAAGTTACCCTTTCTACTTTAACGACACTTTTATTTCCCCTTATCTAATTGTAAGAAAATCACAAAGAGTTCAGTAGATATGTATATTTCAAAAAAATACCCCCATAGATGAGCTTTTTAAGTAAGTTCATCTATGGGGGTATAATTATTACATTAATTCATATTATTTACATTTTAAATCAATTTTCTACTTATACAACTCATAACATATTCAATGATTCAATAATTTTTCTCTCCACCAAACATAAAGATCACTTAACATGTTTATATTTCCAACATCATTTAAAGCCCTTGCCGTACAAACATCCACGACTCGAATTGGATTTAGTCGTATCTTCCCTGTCCCAGCCAGTAAGGGTTGATTAACATCAACATGATTTCGTGGTTTATTAATTACCACCCATTTCAGTTTATTGGATGAATGTATCAATACACTGCTAAAATAAATTCCAATATCTATTATTTGAGTTTCTGTATCTCTACTAAACTTTAATACATTTTGTTCTACTTCAGGTCTCATCCAATCCGGTACTAGATCCAATTCTTCTTTTATTTCTTCTATCGTCTTTTTTTTCTGTTCAATCCGAGGAATAAACCATTCCCACAGAGAAATCAAAGAATCTTGACTGAAATCCAGCTGTACATGAGAACCAGATAATTCAACATATTCCTGTAATAATTCAATTCTTTGCGGGATGATCGAAAGGAACCATTCATAATATTCCTTCGCTTCAGTTTTGGACATCACCGAAAAAGGAGTGAATTCAAATGGAATCTGTATAGTTGGATACAATATCTCCACCTCATTTATCATAAATAATATATTGTAAATTATTATTTGTTAATAAATCTAAAAACGCTGATATACTCCTTTAAATGATCCGCCTTGAATAACATCTTCGAGAATCTGCAATATAGCTTTAATATCACCTGAGTTGTCTAAGCTGTATTTGATGCTGTTCTGAGATTGAGAATTTTAATTCTTTTCTGTTCTTCACGAACGTAAATACATCCTTATAGTCCTCAAATAAATAAGAACACCTCAAGAAATGCGCTTCCTTGAAGTGTCCCTATTAATTACACACCTTCATCCTATAGCCCTGGATGTATGACATTACTAATGTAGTTATGGTGTGCCTTTTATAGATATCCTAATTTATCCAAAACCCGTTTCAACATGACTGCTGCCTGTGCGCGAGTCGCGTTCCCTTGGGGTTCAAATGTTCTGGCTGTCATACCTTGAATGATTCCCTCCTGCACCGCTTTGGCAACAGAATCCTTGGACTGGATTTTGTTGCTGTCCTTGAACTTGGATAGAGTGGTAGCAGCTGAAGATTGAAGAGAGACTGTTTTCCCACCGTAGTTCATCGCACGTACCATCATAAGTGCCATCTGCTCACGCGTAATGGGGCGATCCGGTTTAAAGGTACCATCGGTATTTCCCGTAATGATCCCCGCTTCAGCTGCAGCACCGATATAGGCACTTGTCACACTACCGCTGCGAACGTCATGGAAACGACTTGCTGCAGTAGGTTCTCCATTCAGTCCAAGACCTCTAGCGACCAATTCAGCAAATTCCGCACGTGAAATGTTTTCATTCGGTCTATAGAAAGATCCATTGGGTGCACTAATAATCCATTTCGCAGAGAGCTCTTTAATGACTGCACTAGCCCAATGTGATGCCGTATCCTGATAGTTTACGGTATGGGTGACCGGAGCTACCGTCTGATTGCCATTTATCTGGCCTTTTATAACCATACCCCCAACCGTACTTTTAAACGAACTAGGTACGTTGGATAACATAAGCGTAACCGGATCGATATAAGTATATACGGATGTGGCGGTAGGCGTATTTGCAGGTAATTTCATAGACAACTGGCTTTTGAGATCAAGTTCCATACGCTGATTATTGTTTCCATTAAAAGCAAACAGATATACATCCGTGTTATTACCGAGCTTCTGTGCGCCTGAGTTAATAAGCATTCCATCCAACGTACCTGACGCAAGCACGGGTACCGTTTCAAGTTGCACGTAGAAGGATGGCTCACGTACACCTGTTGATGCTCCAGTGGTTCCTACACTTCGACTCATAGCGGTTAAATCCAGATTGGAAAGAGGAACAGTCCAAAGACGATCTCCATATTTCACACCAATGCTACCTGTGCGATAGCTTGCCGCAATCTGTGTCAGTGCATTCAACGGGAATCCAACATACGCAGAAGATTCACTATCGGGAACCTCAAACACAATAGGCTCCATGGTCTTACCGACCGCCGATGCGTATTCAAAGGTCTGGATCAGCTTGGTCGCATCCACATTGAATTGACGAGTAGAGCGATTATTACGTGACATCGCAGACTCGGCAGAAGCCGTATTATTGTTCATCACAAGTAAAGACTGACTATAGCTCGATGCATCTAGTTCTGTTAACCAGGCTGGCAGGGTTTTCGTCTGGCTACTGGTAGAACTATTGTTTGTCTGTTGCAACGTAAGTGGTCCAAATGCCTCTACAGTGACATTCGACGCATCTCGTAACGGTACTGCCCCAGGTACATAACTCACCGTTCCAGTCTGAATTGCTGTCGATGTTACTGCTGAAGTATCCACTTTCAACGTCACCACAGAGCCAGAAGCTGAAGCAGACAATACAGTTGTGGTTGAATTACCAATCACTACACTGAACTGAGATGCTGTTAGTGCCGACTGGGACTGGATTGAATCACGGAAATTAATCTGAACCGTGTCTCCTTGAAGCGTAGCCGACAGGATTTTTCCATTTCCATATGTGTACGTTACAGGAGTCAGATTGAGATATCCTGCCGGGTTATTGTTCAGATCCGTTAATCGCAATGCTCCAGGTACATATGATAACGATATATTTTGTGTATCCTTCACCGCTGAAGCCAGCGTTAACGTGACCAGATCATTTTCGATCTCGGAATCATTAACGAAGACTGGCTTGCCATCGACCAGAACAGAATATTGGCTATTGAGCGGTTTATTCGTCGTGATCAGTGGTTCATTGTAACGCATCCATAACTTGTTACCACTCACCTCAGCACTCTTGAACTCAGGTGGTTTGGTATCAATGGAATTGCGGACATAGAAGCCGCTAAATCCAGCAAGAGCCTGTCCTCGTGTATCTTTTACAGGCCAAGAACCTGGCGTGTATGCAACTCGAACGACTTCACCATCCGTAATGGACCGACTGAGGTTCAATGTCACGACAGAGCTGCCATTGATCGATATGCTATTGATGCCTACAGCCGACTGATCCGCAGTTACGCTGAACTGTCTCGCTGCATCACTTGAAGTGATATATACCGTCTCAGGATAGTACAACGTAATTGTACTGTAATACACGTTACCTTCTCGCGGCTTGGACATGACAGAGTCTAAACCGTTCTCCACATCTCGTGCGCCAAAAGCAGCCGCAGCATTGGAAGACTGATCTGTAAGACGATTACCCGTAGTACCCGGAGTATATGCGATCCGCACAACTTGCCCTACCGCTACACCCGTATCCATGACAACATATACACTGTCGCCTGAGATATAAGTGGAACTGACATTCCTCTTTTCACCATTTACAGTTACAGCATACGTACTACTCAGCGAATTAGTGCTGTACAGCCACTCATCATACGTCAGGCGAATGGTGTTATTGCTATGCATCTTAGCATTTTTCAACACAGGTGCAGTTGTATCTGCACTTAATGTTTTAAAGGCCCATGATGTAGACCCATTAAGACCTGTAAATGTATTTCCTGCTTTATCACGAAACGTATTGGCTGGAATGTCTACCACGTAATTTGTGTTGCTATCCAATGCGTTTGTAGGTGTAATAAGCAATTGTCTATTGTTTGCACTATTAATGGCTGTCTTGGATGCAACGGTTGCTCCATTTGATTTTTTGAGCGTTACATTCTGAATGTAATTCGGATCAAGTTCCTTGTTGAACGTAACTGTTAAATTTCCCGTTAAAGGTGCATTGGTAGTACCGTTTGCGGGAGATACAGTAGATACCATAAGGGACGTCGGATCGGATATGATATTGAATCCCCAAACATTCCCACTAATTGCACTGATATCATTCTCATTACTATCCCGCAAATAACCTTCTGGCATTACGATGTAATATGTAGTGTTGTTGTTCCAGTTATTCGTTGGAACGATCGTAATCGTATTGGTTCCAAAACCTGTAATTCGAGGTGCTCCTGCGTTTACTGGAATCTGCTCAAATACTGTACCACCAACTCTTCCCTGATAAATAATGAGATTCCCTCTACCTGCGGTTACCGGCTTATCGAACGTCATTACTACCTTAGTTGAGAGGGATACCATTGCTGCGTTATCAGGAACTCTACTCACAAGGGAAGTTGAGCCTAGCCCCAGAGTACTGAAGGTCCACTCTTTGTTAGTCAGTCCCGGAAATGCAGTATTGTCAGCGTAAACAAATGATTTATTATCTATCTCTACGTAGTATGTTGCTCCCGGTAGAGTCTTACCCAGTGTAATCGTCACTCGTAGGCCAGTAGCTGGTACAGGTGTGTTGTCCCCAGCATCGGGTGTCGTAGGGTCTGTAATCGGTGGTGTGGGATCAATCACAACTTGGTCACTGGATACCAGCACCGAACCCATCGCTGTATTGTCATCCAAACGTTTAATCACGATTGAACTTTGTGTACCAGTTGCCTTCTGAACAGGTTTATCAAAATCAATAACGAATGGTACTGAACTATCCACATTCGTTCCTTTCACCGCAGGAACAGTATTCGTTATTCCATTTGCACTTAATGCGTGTGCCGCATATGCTTCCCGCTCAACTCCACTCCAACCCGTAAGCCAGCCTTGAGCCGTTAGCATGACGATCAAGAGTCCAAGTATGCCTTTTCTGGCGATTCTCTTCAATTTCACTGATCTTCCCCCTTATCTGAATTTCTTCTCTTGTCTGATGTACAGACCTCATTATGTATTTCGGTTAGAGAAGGGATTTCATTTAGTTATTTGGGGATTTATTCCATAATTTTTCCTTAGTCCATGACAAGCAGTAAAATCGATGGAAGCACAAAAAAGCCCTTAATTCCTTATTGGAATCAAGGGCTTTATTACTATTGCACCTAAATTACAGACCTGCTTGAGTTTTCAAAAGGTCTACTTTGTCCACTTGCTCCCAAGGAACATCCAGGTCTGTACGGCCGAAGTGACCGTAAGCTGCTGTTTGTTTGTAGATGGGGCGACGCAGATCCAGCATACGAATGATGCCAGCCGGACGAAGATCAAAGTTGTTGCGAACAAGCTCAACCAATTTTTCTTCGCTGACTTTGCCAGTTCCGTATGTATCCACGTTGATCGATACCGGGTTGGCTACACCAATCGCGTAAGCGAGCTGGATTTCCACTTTGTCTGCAAGTCCTGCAGCTACGAGGTTTTTCGCTACATAACGAGCCGCATAAGCAGCGGAGCGGTCTACTTTTGTCGGATCTTTACCAGAGAACGCACCACCGCCGTGACGTGCATAACCGCCGTAGGTATCTACGATGATTTTACGTCCAGTGAGGCCTGCATCTCCCTGAGGTCCGCCAATAACGAAACGTCCTGTTGGGTTGATGAAATATTTAGTCTGCTCATCCAGCAATTCAGCTGGAACGACAGGCAAGATTACATGTTCTTTGATGTCTTTTTGGATCTGTTCCAGTGTAGTCTCTTCAGCGTGCTGAGTAGACACAACGATTGTATCTACACGTACCGGCTTGTCACCGTCGTATTCAATCGTTACTTGCGTTTTACCATCCGGACGAAGATATTCCAATGTACCGTTCTTGCGCACTTCCGCCAGACGGCGTGCGATACGGTGGGACAGAGCGATTGGCAAAGGCATGAGTTCAGGTGTTTCGTTCGTTGCAAAACCGAACATTAGACCTTGGTCACCTGCACCAATGTTTTCTGTTTCACGAGCGACTTGTTCCGGGTCACGGTTCTCAAGCGCTGCGTTCACGCCTTGGGCAATATCAGCGGACTGCTCATTCAGAGAAGTCAGAACTGCACAAGTGTTATAATCAAAACCGAACTTGGCACGTGTGTAGCCAATATCCTTAATTGTATTACGAACGATGGACGGAATGTCCACGTATTCAGAAGCTGAACTGATTTCACCGATGACAAGCACTAAGCCTGTGGCTACGGAAACTTCGCAAGCTACGCGAGCATTGGGGTCGTTTGCAAGAAACGCGTCCAATACGGCGTCTGAGATCTGATCGCAGATTTTATCCGGATGTCCTTCAGTTACAGACTCCGATGTAAATAGATGCCGGCCTTTAACAGACATGAAGTTTCAACCTCCCATAACTAGTAGTATGGCGATTGCCCGAACAAAACATGACAGCGATTCGTTCACTGTACCCTCGAAGCTTTCCGAAATGGAATAAGGACGCGGAGTCCGCAGTACCGAAGATAAGGATTTTTCAGGTAATTGCCTCAAACGAAAATCAACCTTTCCCTAGTGGAAAAGGTTGTATACCTCAAGTGCCATCTTAACGTATTTGTCAAGACGTGTCAAACGAATTGGGGTAAGGAAAAAGCTCTATAAGTGCTGTTCTGCCTGGCGAATTAGCCTTTTGGTGATCTCTCCACCAACCGATCCATTCTCGCGGGAAGTCAGATGTCCCCACCCTTTGTATTGCCCATAAGAGTGATCACTTACTGCACCCAGTTCAGATCCAAATTCTGTATCCGCACCAGCCAAACCTCTGCCACCATAACCCACATTGAGACCAAACTCTGCAGCAATCTCATACTTCATCTGATCCAGCATTTGACGACTTTCGGGTACCACTTTGCGATTGCTTCTAGCCATAGTTCCTGCACCTCCATTAATTGATTGTCAACAGTTATAGAGTGAGCAGGAACAAGACTGACTAGCCGTATTAATGTTTGTTAGAACTGGGTAATCTGAGCAAATGAAATGTATGACGAATGAATAATTCCTTTAACAGCTACAAAACCTATTTCAGAGTATATCCACCACGAACCATTACGGTTAAGCTGTATTTGTTCCCTTCCAATACCGTGATTCCCCGTCCATCCCTTGGAAAAGAGAGCAGGTGATTGGTCGGCGCTGCCTGTCCATTCGTCAGGTCAATCCCGTCCGTCAGATCAGCTACTCCGTTCGTACCTTCACTGACGATCACAGCTTTACCGCTACGTACAATGAACTCCGCGCCAGACTTGCCGATCAGCTGTTGACCCGGCTTCACGGTTACGATCTCAACGGCATCAGAAGCGCCCGAGACCAGTGGAGGAAGGGATGTGTCTCCACCTGTGCTACCTGAGTTCCCGGTTCCTGCAGAGCCGGTGTTGTTACCATTTCCTGCATTGCTGTCTGTTCCCGTATTGGTACTACCTCCTCCAGTCGGGATCTTACCGCCCAAAGCTTGTTGGATCTGCTGATCTACATAACTCTTCGTTACGACTGGATCATCCGCTGTTCCTGGTTGGCTGGTACCTGCTCCAATGGCTGTATTGCTGTATACCGACCCAACCCACACGCCAACACCAATGGCGAGCGCAGCGAGGGATACTTTCATATAAGGTTTCATGTGAATCATTTTCCTCCTCTGGTAATCTATTAACTTTAACTATAGAGAAAAAGTAGGGATGCGACAAGCAAAACCTCGTCTCCATATTGTCGAAGACGAGGTTTTGCTTTCATAAATAGCAAGAAATAATAGCAAGTATATACAGTACGTATTCTTGAATTGTTGTTATCTGGCTATTCAGCCCCACCCTCAGGAATCACAGGAATTTCAGGTTCTTCTTTTGGCAACTTAGATACATCATATCCATAAGCTTGCTCTGCAAGAAGCAAACGTTGTCCTTGGAACTGATCATATATCGCTAAGCGGTAAGACCCACCTCTCAATTTTTCAAAGAAGCTGTCCTCTAAGCTCCAACTTAAAGTCTGATTACTTCCTACTTTCAAATCCGTACCTGGAGTCAGTTCTTTCTCGAATACTTTTCCATTCTGAGCTGTAAATGCAAGAATCCATTTGTGTTCATACTCAGCCATTTCGATCTCTTCACTACGATTAAGCGTGTAATTCATGTCAACTTGTACAGAATTGCTGCCCACAAGATACGCTCGAACACTGTTAGCAGTTAATGAATACGGATAAAGATCAATGTTGTTGAAGTTCCCTTGAACACTTATTGAGGTTGGTGGTACCTCGAATGCCATTGCATTCACATAAGCGGTAGCTTCACCTTCACCAGTAACAAACTTGCTATCTGCAACGCCCTCACCCACAAGCAGACGCAAATCTGAGAATGTAACTGACTTCGGAAGTTTCGCCGAGAACGTCACAATTGACTTCTGACCTGGGCCAGGTGAGCGTTCAGATTGTTTAGCAGTTGCTTTGTAATATTGACCGTCCGATGTCTTAAAATATCCTACCAATTTGCCAAGTCCGTTCTGACGTAGTGATTTATTGGTCATCTCAAATTCGGTATATACTATATCTGAGGATGTTCCAGGATAACGTATCGTTCTACGAACACTCATTTCAGTCTCTTTATCCAGAGCACCAGATGTATAAGTCTTACCTGAGCCAACATAAGATACAGGTTGAATCAATCCTGATGTGTTCAAGGTAATCCACTCATTCGTTTCTTCTTCACTAACTTTCTCGATCAAACTCACTTCAAGACGCCCCATGAGGAGTTCAGAAGGGATTTTGGTCAGAAGATACGCTTCAGTGGTCATGCCTGCCCCAAGAAGCTTCCCACTTTGGGTGTAGATCAGTTTCTTGTCACCATCGATCTGAGCTGAATCAATCGTGAACATTGCTTCGAGCTCTGGAAGCTGCACTGTTTTGGTTCCCGCATTACGAATCGTGACTTTAGCTGCCACAATATCACTGTCTAACCACGGCAAGCGTTGTAATGAACCCAAAGATACGCCAAATGTACCTTTATTGTTCTTGATTACAGTCTCTGTAGTTAGACCATCACCGCTTGATACAGATTCTGGTATAGCATAGATTCCTACAGGATAGGAAAAAACTAAGGTACTGGAGGAACTCGTGGATTCTGTAGTTTCGCTCTTATCCAAAGGACTCATCGCATATAACTTGATCTGACTTGCGTCACCATTACCTTGAATTGCGGTATTAAGTTTAATAGTTTTGATATCTCCAGGATTTAACTTCAACGTATCTAATGCCTTTGTTTCAACAGGATAAATGGTACCATCTGCAGTACGAACTTCAAAAGTATAAGTAGGAACCTTAATCACCTTTTTGCCCTCATTCTTCAATACAAACTGCATATTCAAATCATATTCATTCTCATTTACACGTATTTTTGCAGACTCAAGTAAAGTGGACAGTCGTTGTCCGTCTATAGAAATTATATTAGGTTCATTTGCTGTCGTTTCTACGTTTGATGTGCTTGCCTGCGGTAATTGTAAAGCCGCAACAGGTAGTGCTGTCTTCTCTTCACCCTGTTCCTCTACCAGTAACAATTCTGATTTTAATAGCTTTACCGATGTTGGTAAGGACACCATTAAGCTAAGTGTCTTGTTTGCCTGCGCCTGAATACTGATGCTTGCACTATCCTTATCTGGAGTTAAGGGATAATTGGTACCGCTTGGAGTGCGCAAGATCCATTTGATATTCGGATTCTCAAGCAATTTGTAGCTGATATTATTCAGGTTCACGCCGACTTTGACATATTGATTCTTATTTTCCCCAGGAAATACCTTAATACCTGACACCTTAACCTTCACAGACGAGTCACTGAGACGAACTGTTTTTGTCTTCCCTACAGGTGTTGTAATACTATACGATGCAGGAACATTAAATTTCCCTAAGGTACTTTCATAATTAGGCTTACTGAAATCCCACTTCACAATCAGGAAGTTCAAATCACTCAGCTTTACTTCACGTCCAACCTTCATCGTGTAAGTTAGATCTACGCTTGATCCAGCAGCTACGGTTTTCTTTTCTTGATCCTTGGCAATCAGTTTCGGTGAGAACAGCGTACCACCTTTTGTTTTCACCTTACTCCAGTAATCGAGCATCATTAATGGTTTGCTATCATTGTTCTTATAGGTCAATGTGTATGTAACAATATTACCGTCATCTTGAGATAAAATATTCACATCTGTTAACCTAACTGAGCTACGTGCGGTTACCTTAACAGGAGACAAGTTCCCTAAAGTATGTACTACCTTGTTCTCTGATGTTGCTTTACTAGATGTGGTATTTGAACTATTGGTAGTAGTTTTATTCATAATATTATCATTGTTCGCCGCAGCTGTAATTCCAGTAGTTGAACTTAATACTAATACACTCGCCAAAAAACTCACTATAACCATCTTTTGCTCCACTTCCAAACCTCCCATAAGTTGCTTAATGCTTTATAGTATAAACGTTTGAGAGAGGGAGAAAGTTACGATGTTGTTGGTTTTGGGCGAAAAAAGATGGTTAGAGACGGTATTCTTTTCGTGACGATAGTCATATAGCAAAAACCTCGGAAGCGTACGTTAAGAACAATATGATGAGTCTCCTATTGAATAGGTTACAAAAAAAGGATTGAATCAAAAGTGTATTATACCACTAGAGGAATATTATGTATGTCTACATATATGAATGGATTTCAAAACATTTCTCTTTGCATAATAACTACTTCATTTCCTCTTTAAGAGCTTCAATACATTCTCAAATGCATCAGTAACAGATAGAACCTTATCCTTCAAATACTTGAATTTTACTTTCAAATATCATTACCGCTACAATACTCTTACTCAAACTGAACAGTCACTTACAATTGGATGAAGCGATAGATCTTATCATAATCAATAAAAAATGGTCAACCACAAGTGGTTGACCATTTCGAAACAGATGATGCGATTAGTTAAGGCGCTACTGTTCCTTCAAAAGCTGTTGTAGCAGCTCCCAAAGTTGAAACAGCAGTAGTTAAGTTAGCTGTTGTAGAATTTGCATTGTCTACTACAGCTTGAGCTGCAGTGATAGCAGTTTTGTAGTCAGTGATGGCACTTGCAGGATATTGACCTGTAGCATTACCAGCCACTGCTGCATTAGCTTTAACTGTAGCTGCATCGATTGCAGATTGAGCTGCAGCTTTTGCAGTAATGTAATCTGAAACTGCAGTCAAACGAGTTTGAAGATCAGTTTTAGCTGCGCCAGCTGGCAATGTTGTAACTAGTGGTTGTGCTGCTGTTACATCAGCTTGCAATTTGCTACCTTCAGCTTTTACTACTGCTGCAGTTGCATCAGCTACTGCTTTATCAGCAGCTGTTGCTGCGTCAATTGCATTTTGAACTGTAGTCAAACGAGCTTGAAGATCAGTTTTTGCAGTGCCAGTTGGCAGTGCAGTAACCAATGTTTGAGCTGCTGTTACATCAGCCTGTACTCGAGTAGTTTCAGCTTTTACTACTGCTGTTGTTGCTGTTGTTACTGCTGTACCTGTAGCACCCTCTAACACATTACGATCAGTTTGAATGTTAGAGAAAGATGCAACTTCGTTTTTCACAACAGTGTCGTCTGTAAGATACTTAGATCCTGTGAAGTTGACAGTATACTTAGTATCAGCAGTTCTGCTTGCTCCATCTTTAAGGTTAATAGTAACGAATTCATTACCTGCAACAAAACTTACTGTAAAGTCATTACCTGCAACCAGCTTTTTATTGTCGAAATAACGTACAACTTCAAAGTCTTTAGCAAGCAGCGTTTCGTTTGCAGCAGTGTCTAATTTAAGCGTCTCAGAGAATTCTACTTTGATAGTTTCACCAGTTACTTGCAGATTTTGATATCCACCAGAAACATTAGGTTTAACAACTGGAGCTACTTTATCAAGTACAGTAGTAGTTTGGTCTGCAACTGTAGCAGAAGAACCAGCCAATGTTACCAGTCTGTTAACGTTAACCTTAACGTTCAACCCACTTGTAGCAGTACCAATGTCATTCTCAAGAACCAATTTAACAACAGAAGTTCCATCAAGTACTACTTCTTTGATAGCAACTTGATTACCCGCAGCATTAGTTACAGTAAATGCATCTTTAGGAGCAGATGATACGCTTGAAGACAATTTAACTTGAATTGTGTTTTTCGCTGTCAGAGCTGCGCTATGTCCAGTATAGTCTGTATCATAAGTAGCCAATCCAACAGTAATATCAGCAGTTGTAGGAATTACATTCAATCCGCTGTTATCAACAAATTGTTTCAGCAAGTTACCAGCTGTATCTTTCACACCAAGAACATACAAGTTTTGTACATTTCTTTGTGTAGTAGAGTTCCCAGCTGCAAATACAACAGGTTGATTTTTGTAAGTTTCAACAAATTTAATGGAAACCGCTTTGCTGTCGTTCAATACAGTGATATCAGCCAATTCAGGAGTCAATGTAACTCTGTCTCCGTTAATTTGGACATGATAGTTAGAGTAGTCAGCAAGTGTTGCTGGATCCATTTTCTTGTCAAATCCAACAATTACAGTACGGTTACTAACGCTAACCAATTTGGAATCCAATTTAGGAGTCGTTACATCAGCCAAATTCACTTTACCGCTGTAGTCAAGCATTGTGTTACCAAGTCTTGTGTTGTCTTTGATGTTTTTGATTGTCACTGTGTTATCGCCTGTGGACAATGCAGTGTACAATTCAATTGTAATAACATTATTGTCATTACCACTTCTTACTGCATCTTTCACAGCAACAACTTTTCCGTCTTTATCAGTTACACTATAGTTCTTAATTTCTTTTACAGAATCATTAAGAAGTGCTTTAGAGAAAGTAACTTGAATGTGTTTGGAATCGATTGCTTCTGCTTTTCTTACTTCAGGACGAGTTTGGTCAATTTCAGCATTAACTGTAACTGAAGTGTCCTTAGCAATTTGGTTTCCAGAGTAGTCTTTCACTCCTTCAACATAGATCAATACAGCACCTGTTGGCAGAGCGTTTGCTTTGTCAAAAGTGAATTTGTATTTGTTGTCAGCCAATGCTTTTGGTGTTCCAGTAGCTTTGATTTTGTCAGTACCGGATTTCCAGTATACGTTGTCTGAATCAAGAGTTTCTGGATCAACTTCTTCAGAGAATGTAAGAGTTACACTTTCCAAAGTTGCAGTTGCTGCAGTAATTGTTGGAGCATCTTTGTCTTCAACAACTGTGATGTCATGTGTAGAAGTCAGGGATACAAAACCAGCATAGTCTTTAGCGCCAACTACAGTCAGTTTGTGATCTCCAACAGTAAGAGCTGAAGTGCTGTAAGGTGTCAACACAACTGTTCTCAATGTAGGTTGAGTGATTTTACCGAAGTATGCTTTGCCATCAAGTTCGAAGTTACCTTGTGCTGGCAATTGTACCGGCTCACTGAATACTACTTTAACGGATTTAGTACCCAAAGATTTAACTGATTCAACTTTAGGAAGCTCATTGTCCGCGATTGAGAATTCAACGTCTTTTGCACTTACTACAACATTACCAGCTTTAACGTTGGAAACATTTAAGAAGTCAACTTTATTGTTGTTCAAAGTACCTTGCAATTCAACTGTAACTGTTTTCTTATCATCAGACAGTGTAGCAGTTTTGATTGCTTTGCCTGATTTCAAAGAGTAGTTAGAGATGTCAGTAGCAGTATCTTCATCAACAGTACCATCAAATGCAACAGTTACTTCTTTCAGGTTAGCTGCAGTTACTTTTTCTACTTTAGTAGCTGTAGTTACTACATAAGTAACTTTCTCAGTGAATTCTTTATCTTTGTAAGTGAATTTCACTTCAGTTTCTTTGTTAGCTTCAAGAGCTTTATCCAAAGTAACTTTTACAGTTTCGCCATCGCTGATTTTGAACTCAACTACTTTACCAGCCTCAGATACTGTGTAAGAAGTTACTTTCAAACTTTGTGCTTCGTCAATTGCGTAAGCAGCGCCTACAAGCAATTCACGGGAAGCGTTAGCACCGAAGTTAGCTTTAGCATCGATCAGACCAGCGTTGATTGCTGCTTGAGCGTAACCTTTAGCCCATGCTGCTGCAGTGTTGTCAGTTTCAGCTGGGATTTCAAGGTCAAGTGCACGAGTCAAGATTGTAGCCATTTCAGCTACCGTCACTTTACCGTTGAAGTCAAAGATTTTTTTCTCTACGTTTTTACCTTCCATGATACCCGCAGCAGTTACTGCTTCGATGTAAGGTACAGCCCAGTTCTTAGCTGTGTAGTTTTTGTCAGTGTAAGAAAGAGTTCCAGTGATCTCTTTCAGACCCAGCAATTTAGTGATAACTTTTGCAAACTCAGCGCGAGTCATGTCTTTGTCAAGACCTGCTGTACCATCCGGATAACCGTTGAAGATACCTTTTGCTTTCAATGCATCAAACTGTTGTTGCGGGGAAACTGCTGTGTCACCGAATGCTACAGATGCAAACATTGAGAATGCCATTGCTGTAGACAATGCTACGGATAAAATTTTCTTCATAACCTTTTTTTCTCCTCCTTGGGCGTTCATAACATTTGAATTTTCTTTAATAGGGTCGCTCGTATTTCTCATATATTGTTGCACCCCCTTTCCAGAGTTTGTGAGCAAGTTAATATAAATGATGTCTGTGAGCATATCACAGAAACTTGTAAACTAGGTTGTAACGCAGATTTACACGAAAATAGAGTAGTTTCCTAATCCTACCTTACGTATTATACAATGGGTCTCTCGTGCCGTAAAGCAATTTTTTCTAAAAAATAGACAAGATTCTTCACGAGGTCATTCTTGGTAACAGGCCCAATGTTTTCGACTCTACACTTTAAACGCAGTAGATTTCAAAAAGTTGCGGATTGCACAAAAAAAGTTTTGATTTTTTTTATGTATAGGTACAGTGCGGGTATTGAAGCCATTCAAAACCTTTTCAAACCGTTGATACAGTAGTAACTTTGAATTATGATCTCTGGTTTGTCTGTGCTACCAACGTTTATTTATACCCGCAACTTCAACCTATGAAGCGACAAAATTCACAAAAAATAAAATAAAAAAGCACCCCTATTGGGATGCTTCTGGTGCAGTTCTGGAAATATAAGTTATTTAATCTTCATCGCGAGTTCAATAATTTGAGCACGCATATTTGGATCACTGTTCAATCTCAGATACATATCGTCAATTGGTTGTCTGTTCTCACGGTACGTTTTCTCATGCTTCATCGTTGTGTGAGACCATTCAATCAACTCATTCTCAGCCAGAACCAGATTGTTATAAGCATCATGGAAGCCAGTGGACTGTACAAGCCCTTCCATAACTTCCTGAGAGATCTCCTGAGTCTTGCGTGTATCTTCCAACTTTTTCTCCAGAATGACTGCCTGCTTCTCAAACTGTGTCTTTGCCTTCATGTAGCCCAGCTGGGCTTTCGAATAAATCGGTTTCATTAGCTAACTTCACCCTCTAGATCATTGTGTATTTACCGTTATTGTATCTTAAACTCTAGCAAATTACAAAAATAGTTATTGGTAAAAAACAGTTTCCTTCTATTATAAATGTGTTGTTTGTCAATTTGTTGACCGTCATTAAAAAGAACCTACCCCTTTAATGAAAGGGGCAGGTCATAGAACAAATTTCATCTCATAACTAGAATTAACTCAAGTTTTTAGGGAATAGCTTCGTACTCTTTTTGAGTAGTTCCACTGCGATCTTAGCAGCCTCTGCACGAGTCAGGTTTCCCTTCGGATTGAATTGGAATTGCTGCTTGGTAGAACCTGTTACTGTTACAGGACTACCTTCCATGATTTTCGCTTTGGTGACGGCTTGAACAGCCGGTCGTGCATAATGCTCAATGGAGCCGGAATCTTGGAATGATTTAGCAAGAGCAGCTGAAAGTTTACTGTCATTTATCGCGAGCTTACTACTCATCGCTCTAGCAATCATGACCGCAGCCTGCTCACGCGTTATCCGATCCTCCACCCCAAAGTATCCATCACTTAACCCTTGTACAATTCCCGCACGAGCTGCTGTCTCAATGGCAGCAAAGCTCCAAGAGTTCTTCTCTGCTCTTTTCGACACATCAATAAATGTCTGCTTATTAGCATCGTAATTAAGGGGGATATTCAGACCTTTAACTAGCAATGTTGCAAATTCCCCACGTGTGGTTTGATCATCTGCACCGAACTCGCCTGTACGAAGTGCTTTCATTATGCCTTTTGAGTACAAAGCGTTCAACATATTACGAGCCCAAGGGTGATTCGTTATATCCTGGAAGCTTTTGCTCTGCTTCATAACTTTATAATAACCGAACTCGTCGAAAGGCACAGTAATGGTGTGTGCTTTGGTATCAACAACCCCACCAATCGGAATCCACTGTTTCTGATCACTTACATCAGTATAGCGGAATACGGTAATGGTTGAGCCAACTTCATCAACAATACTTGGATCATATTGAAGCGTCAGACTTCCTCGCTGTGAAGGAGTGAGAATTCTTGAAGTTGGATACTCAGGATAATAACCATAGATCGAATATGGTGGTATACCATCCGTATAAGGTAAATTGTTCAACTCACCCAGTCCACCGTTAATCCAATATACATCTGAGATTAAGGTAAAGTTCCCAGTGTTGTTTGTTGAGCTGAATGCACTAATTAAATCCTCTCGAAGTGCGATAGCACTTTCCCCACGAACAGTTCTCATGTCTCGATCAATATTTATTACATTGCCGTAATCATTCTTACGTTCCAGTACACCGTTCAGAGGATCAGCGATACCGAATAGAATTTTATTGTCAGGATAGAACTTCGTGCCTCCATCAACTTTAGCCTGAAGAATTGTCCCCTTAGGGAAAGATAATGTCAGTCCTTTGTTGAACACCGTATACTTGTTAGCCACTTTAGGAGCCATAAACTGACTGTCTACGGTTACTGCCGCTGTATAGAATACGTTGATCGTTTCATTAATTGTACTACCATCTCGTTCAATGGAAATTTTGATCTTATTATCCTTGTCCGGTTTCAAACCAACGTAATCATAGATATACCGATTATTCATGTCTGTACGTTTTGTTGCCACATTCTTATCAATTACTACTCGAGAAGCACCCTCCGCTTCAATATCGAACCGAATATAGTTTTTGTTAACAACAATTTTATCTCCAACTGTCGGTTGTGGTGCCACAATACGGAAAGAAGATGGTTCACGGACGATCTCCAGCCTTTGTGTTGTTCTGGCACCTGTGCTGTTAATTAACTCAAGTGTATATACCTGTGTACCTGGCGAATCAAATTTCAAGTTCTTGATCCGAGCTATAAACTGTTTCTCATTACCAGCAAAGTCATACTTTTTGAGCTGAGGCGATGGACCATCCTTATCCAAATCAAGTGTCAATGTACCTGTCTGTTCATGACGGAAAATCAATTCAGAACCAAAGTAGACATTAGCAATCTGGGCGCCGCCACCTCTAAACACAAGATCATAGGTATCTTCACTTGTTACGTATTTATTCTCTTTATACGCAAAATCAGGAGTTACAGCGAAGATGTTACTCATCTCTTCTGATGTATAACTTGTTATCTCCTTTTCATAAAACGGTGCTCTCGCGTTAGAAGACTTAGGTACAGCTGTAGGCATAAATGAATCAATAGTAGATACATTTTCATCAATAATATACACCGTAAGTGTTCTCGTAATTATTACTGGTGCACCTTTTTCATCCGCATCTGTAGCCGTAATACGAATTATATTTTGCCCATAACCAAGAGGGCCATCTTTGGTTATACCCAAATCAAACTTGAAGTTATTTCCGGATAACGTTGGAAATCCTGTATCTGGTTTCTCCACTTTACCATTTACTTGCAACTCAGCTTTAAAGCCAGTTTTGGGTCCAGTTGAATTATCCACATTGCGGAAATCAAGATACTTACCGATGACCTCTAATTTCGCAGATTTATTGCCTGAATTAAACTTAAATGTCTGACCATCTTGAAGGTTTTCGATATATATCGAACTGCTTGATGCGTAACTTATCCAAGCTACAAAAGGTAACTCAGGCGCTTTAGTTGAATCTCCATAATAAAAACTGATCTTCTGTTGTCCACCCGAAATTTTGTTGATTTTATATATTTGCTGAGTATCTTTAAGCCCTGCAGTATTATCATTAACGGGCGTAATACTTAATGGTACTGTTAGTGAAGGAAGATATTTACCATTGATGTCTGCACCCTTGATTGTTTGAGTTGACTCAACCAGGATGTAAAATGAATCTTCCGCCACTTTAGTATAGTCAGTTTTGTTCAACTGAACTTTCGAATCAACTGGACCACTAGTGTAACCAGGCAGATAATAAACATTCGTTATATCTTTGCTGTCTGGTGAGTAAGTAAACTCACCCGTATATCCAGTATTAAATGATCCATATTGTGCAACCACTTTAATCGGCTGGTTTTTAATCGGCACGCCACCAGTAGCGGCCAAAGTATATTCTCCAACACCTTCAAATGTAATCATTCTGTACTGATAGTCAACTCCATTAGCACCAGTAATAAGGATATCTTTACTAGAATCAACTGTTACAGGATAGGTAATGTTATTTACTTCAATACCTGTAGTACCGTCAAATGGAGTCGTAGAGTAAGGCAATATAAGTTGACCCGACAGTTTAGCTGTTGTTGCCGGGGTTGAGAAGTTTGCTTTGTTATTAAGAACCGACTTCTCCTCTCCAGCAATGTTAATCTGCAAGTCTGCAAATGCCTGATTCTTGTCAAAGTAATACAACGTTCTTTCAACTGTCATCGAACTGGATGGGCCAACAATGTCAAACACAACTTTGTTTTTACCACTTGCAAGCTCTAATGGTGGAGTAAAGAACTTCTGACTAATCTCATTATTCTGGGTAGGAAAAGCATCTACCTTAGTCCCACCATTGATGGAAAGGGATACTTTAGTTGCATTCTGAAGCGTTAAACCGAAAGTAACATCTTTCGTATCTACAATTGTTTCTGACACACCATTCAGATTGAATTCTTGTCCATTGCCTGTGGTGAAATCAGTCGTTACGGTTAATTTCTCAATTAATGGAGTTTCTTCGTATAAAATATAAAATGTATTAGAGCGTTCAACATTATTTAATCCACTTCCAGTTAGGGTAACCTGGTTAAATCCCGGAAACAAGTCTAATGTAGCTGTGAACTTAGGGGCAGCTTGAGAACCAGCATCAGCTATGATACTGCCTGTTCTCGTACGTCCTGCCTCAACCGTCCATTTCGTGTTATTGCTAGATAGAGTTAATTGTTCCACCGATGCTTTCAGGTTATCAGTGCTAACCCCCGAGAATGTTCCTGTAACTGTGACCTTTGAGTCTTTGGTAACGTAGGCTTTATCTCTTGTAAGAAATACCTTGTTTGCATTAGCAGCATCAATCGAAAGATCAGATGTCTCTCGCAAGGTTTTCAAATCTGGGATGAAGTAGGAAGCTGTACTAGGATTAGGCTCATCTGCAGCCGAAGCAACGGACCCACCGAATAGACCTTGTGGGAACAATGAGAACACCATGGTGACCAACATGATCCAGACCAACGGCCGTTTCTTTTGTTGCATTAAATATCATCTCTCCTCTTTTAAGTCAGTTACCTTTATATATCGGCAAAAGGTTCCAATTATTTAGTAAAAACCTCAAAATAAACAAAAAACCTTATCCACATGGGATAAGGCTGGGTCTGGAATAATATTCAAGAATAGCTGTAACCATTACATTTATCTATTTATGATTTCGAACGGGTCTCCGGATTCAGCTTGACGCGCATACGCATCAGGAAGTTAATAACCGGTCTTCTCGTTTTGCTAACAAGCCCGATGACTTCCGCTCCCACCTGGAGGAAGAACATCATGATACAGATGACCACAAACGTTACCCAGTTCGCTTCAAACATGGCAGCAGACGATTGGATAATCGCCAGAACTCCGAAGAATGCGGCAATTCCGTATATGATCAGTACCGTCTGACGGTGACTGAATCCAAGTTCACGCAAGCAGTGATGCAGGTGACCTTTGTCCGGTGCAAATATCGGTTTCCGTTGTACCGCACGACGGATAATCGCGAAGAAGGTATCCGAGAGCGGCACACCGATAATGATCAGCGGGGTAATAAAGGACACGATAGCAATTTGTTTGAATCCGAGCATAGATAGCATTGCCAGAGAGAAACCAAGGAATAGTGACCCGGTATCCCCCATGAAGATCTTGGCCGGGTGGAAGTTGAAGAACAGGAATCCGATGATACTACCCAGCAACACAAGGCACATCAAGGCGATCATCATGTTCCCCATCAAGAAGGACATCACGGCGATGGTACCAATTGCAATACCAGATACACCGGCAGCAAGACCATCCAGACCATCTATCAGGTTAATCGCATTGGTTACACCAACGATCCATAAGATCGTCAGCGGAATGGATACCCAAGCTTCAAGTGAAGAATAGGAATCCTGAAACGGGATGTTAACGAAATCTACCCGGATATTAAATCCAAATACAACGACAGAAGCAGCAACGATCTGACCGAGCAACTTCACTTTGGCTGACAGTTCAAACCGATCATCGAGTGCTCCGATCAGCACGATAATTGTTCCACCAATCAGAAACGCGCTGACAAAACTCATATCCCGAGTTGTGAACCATGCCGATACAAACGGAAGCAATGCAGCAACTGTAATAATAAAGGCCAGGAATATCCCCAGACCACCAAGACGCGGCATGATCCGTGTGTGTACTTTACGTGCATTCGGCGTATCCATTGCGCCAATGCGGACTGCGAACTTTTTGACAAGTGGTGTCAGGGCAAGAGCCAGTCCCATTGACACGATAAATCCAATGATAAAGATCGCTACCATTTGAACATTCGACCCCCAATTATAATACCTGTACGAAATTATAAATCCCCTGATCTCTTTTTATATATATAAAAAATTATTTGTTAGTCACTTTTGATGAAAAATGCCATTTGCACCAGAACGGAGAGGGCAGAAATAACCTGTAGAAGCGAAGCGTTCGCCTTTATCACGGGATTTCAACCTTGAAAAGGTTAGAAAAAGAAATCCAGGGATAACAGCGATCAAAAGGTTATTCTGACATCGAAGTGGCAACGTGCAACTTAAAGTTTCATTTGAGTGGCACACATGTAATCCGGAATGAATTATACGCTCATCACACCCGAAAAGCTATCCTCAATTTCTAGCATAAACAAGCAATTATCTCTTAATTACCTGTTTTTAACGGACTTTTGTCACGTTTTCTTTGTCACGCATCACCTTAACAGCGAATTTCGGAAGCGCAAGCATCCGACCAGCCCGGCTTGGTTCACGTAATAAGCGATAAAACCATTCCAGTCTTAACTTTTGGAACAGCACAGGCGCACGTTTCGTTTTGCCCGAAATCACATCAAAGCTGCCGCCTACGCCCATGGTTACGGGAACTTGTAGTGCATCTTTGTGCTTGTGAATCCACGGTTCTTGTGTGTCGGCCCCACGTGCTACAAACAACAGATCAGGTGCCGCTTCCCGAATGGAAGCGATGACCTGTTCATCCTCAGCCGGACCAAAATAACCGTCGCGATAACCCACAATTCGAATCGCCGGATATTGCTGTTGTAACCGAACTGCCGTTTCTTGAATCACCTCAGGGGTGGAACCAAGCAGATATACGCCCCATCGATAGTTTTCTCCAACACGCAGCAATTCATGTAAAAGCTCAAATCCCGGCACTCGCTCAGCTACTGGATCTCCACAATAGTTTGCCGCCCATACAACTCCTGTTCCATCAGGAACAATTAATTCCGCAGATTGCATGACTTCCATGATTGCGGGATTTTCCAGTGCAGCCATAACCATGATCGGGTTGGCTGTAATGACTTGATGTGGTTGCTTGGACAGCACAGCTTCCTGGAGAACCTTTACCGTTTCTTTCATCGTCAGTTTGGAAAAAGGAATGCCGTAGATCGAAACGGTAGGTATGGATCCGGTCTGACTCATCTTTATCTCATCCTTTGCGGCCTAAATAGTTAATAATCTGCTGTGCAGGCACTCTGGCTTCCTGCTTCAATTCGGTGATGCCATCTTCATGTTCCTTCAGCCACTGTGATCGTTGATCCAGCAATCCAACGACAGTCTTGGCGAGTTTGTCGCCATCGAGTGAGCTTGTATCCCCTGCTGGTTCACTATCTAGCCGAAGCAAGAATTGATCGATTTTCGGGTCATACGAGATACCCACCGGTGGCACATACTGCGAAGCTGCATAGATCAGACTGTGCAGACGCATACCGATAACAAGATCACACTCGCTGACTTCCTCCAGCATAAGCTGAGGGTCGGTCAGGTCCTGTGTGATGCTAATCTCGCTGCCTTTGCTGGTCACATCACCGAGCATTTCCATAAGGAATCGTGATGCCTGTTCATCAACCGGCAAATGAAATGGCAGAAAACGCAAGTGCACCGCTCTTTTGGAGCACAGCTTTTTCAATCCTGCTGCAATAGCCGTAAGTTCCTTCCGGTCTGATTCCCAAAAACGTACCGATACGCCGATCACAGGAAGCTTGGTATGTCCTCCAGTTGAAGGTTCCACTCGATTAGCTTGAGTAGCAGCATTTGCTGAGACAGCACCTGCGCCCCTCTCAACTTTTGTTTCAGGTAATGGCAAACCCATTACGGGGTCGGGTACAACATGGATCTGATTCCACTGTAACCCGAGCCCACGCAGGTAGTCTGCAGATTGTTCATCCCGAACGGATACATAGGTGCAGGCCTTAAAGACCGATTTAATCATCGGATTAAAAATTTTACGATTCACAGGGCCAATCCCCTGTGCATAGATAAACGTTGGTTTTTTCAGCCACTGGGCCAGCTTGATTACACCCAGATAATAAGGAATGGATTTCAGGCCAGTTGCATCCTGCAATAGACTTCCTCCACCACTGATTAACCCGTCGCTCTCCTTGAGTGCTTCACGGACTTCCTTCAATTTCATACGATGCACGGAGCGCACACCATACATGGCGGTTGTCGACTCGGGATCACCCGAGAGAACAATAGGTTCAATCGTTATGTTCGACCTTTGGCTTTCCTCTTCCAGCGCTGTCAAAATCGACTTTAGCACCGCTTCGTCTCCGCTATTGCGGAATCCGTAATACCCCGAGATGACTAACTTTTGAGAAGTGGTGACCATTTTTTCCAACATCCTTCCGCTACTTGCCACACACCCACAGCAATGATACCGAAGATTAAGCCAAGTCCCAATCCCATCACTCCACGAATGAGTGACAATACAGCCGGCGTATGGATATGCGCAAACGTATCCACCATGGACAACTGTCCAATCGCTGCAATAATGAGCACAAAGATGACTTTACGATATTTTAAAGCGGCGAACACGCCAACGATAAATAGCGGGTGTCCCAGCATAAATTCTTTGAATCTCGGCCGCACACCGAACGTATCTTCCAACGTGGTACGAAGGAACATCTCGAATGGTGTTACTGAACCCGAGTTGCCTGTACGGCTCAAGTAATAGTACCCAACAACGGCAGCAACCAATGCCAAAACAACCATTAAAACATTAATTGGCATACGAAGCATTTCTTTAATTTTCTTAATAGAGAACGAACCTGAACCACGATAAAACACAATATATATCGCTACCAGTGCCATCGGTGCAAAGTGCAACAGACTCACGCCGCGGAACTGGTTGATCACCAGACTGTACGTAATGCTGTTAAGCAACGCGATAACAAAAGGTACGGCCAGGAACGACAGAATCGAAGTTCTTACATATAAAACTATAGTCTGTTTCAAACGACGACCCGCAGATGCGTCGGGTTGACGCTGTTGCTGATAGTTCACTGTACGAACGGCCAGCACCATCGCTATGGTCGGCGCGGCTATGGCCACAAGCAAGGCAATTCCTTGCTCCAGCAGCGTTGGTTTCAAGAGGAACAATCCTGCACTGCCCACCAAAGTAACCACAAATGCGATCAAGGTCAGTAGTGGGATAAAATAAGAAACCATAAGTGCAATCATGGCAATTGCACCAACAAGAGCAACCAGCTTGGCATAACGCTGAATCGAGGAATCCTTAACTGTAAATGCCTCAGCTTGTCCTAGCTCGAATCCATGCTTTGCCATGCGTTCTACGGCATGACCCGGCTCACCCAGGCTGTTGATCAGATTCTCAATTGGATCTGTAATCATGGCCTTTGCTGTATTCCGGCTTGGTGATGCATTCATATAGAGCATACGAATGTTGCGATCCTTAGTTGCGAGAACAAAACGGTCAGCGATCGTGTCTACGTCCAGATTGGCATCTCCATCACTAAGCGAGTACAGACGCGTAACGTTGTAATCCGTTTTATAAGCAAGGGTCTGGAACCCAGACTGCGGTTTCTTCAAGTTTTCAATGGCTGCAAGACCAATATTGTGCTTATTTAGCAACTGTGCGAATTGGTCGAGACTTTTCATCTCTGCATTATCATTGTACCCTTTCACAGCATCACCATCAAACAAGATGCGCTTTACGCCATTCTCTTCGAAGAAGGTAAGCAAGCGCTCCATTGATTCCTGGCTGTATGGCACACTGTCCGAGATCCGCGGCAAAATGTAGAAACCTTTATCACGCAGCATCTTCACAGCAACCGGATCGGGCTGCAAAGGCTGCATGTTGGCATTCTCCGGAGGAGTCTGCAATATTAAGCCGCTACGACCTTCATATTCCCATGGTTGCACCGGAATCTGCCGATCAGCGAACGTTTGTTCAATAATAGGGGTATACGTCTGTGCGTTTTCCTCCGATGTAAATAACACATACGTGTAATTTGCATTAGAAGGGATCACATCTTTAGTCAGGTTCGCGAGATCCTGGCCGTTATATACCATTAGTCGGCGTGTCTTTCTAAGCTCGTCCAATGTACTTTCGAACACAGCCATCGTTGTTACGCCTGCGTCTTTTAGACGAGTCAATTGTTCATTCATGAAATCTTGCGGATGTGCCTGATACGCGGAGATATCTAGCAGACCTCGATAGTTGAAGACAAGCTCCACCTTTTTGGCAGAAGATTCTGTCTGCACCCGATCACTGATTACAGGGATGGACGCAACCAGACCGATAATAACGACGAGCCACAACCACTTCCGAGAAGCGTTATTCCAATAAAGCCATTTTTGACGCACTACATGTACCTCCTCAAGTGTTGGAACCAAATGCACGTTCAGCTCAAGTAATTCGTTCATTTAACATTCATACAATAGGTTACAAACAGCTTGTGTCAACAAGCCCTGATATATGCCATATAGATTGAACTAAAGCATTATTTACACTTGCCACTTCGATGACAGAACAACCTTCCGATCGCTGTTATCCCCCGATCTTTTGATTAATTTTATGAAGGTGAAAATCTGGCGATAAAGGCGAACGTTCCACTTCTTCAGGTTATTTCTGTCCTCTACGTTCTCGTGTAAACGTTTAGTTCAATTTATATAGAGCCATCTATAATATTATTTCAAAGAAAAACCCCTCCGCCAACCAACCTTACGGTGCGGAGAGGCCTTCTCATGTTCTTGCTCATTGTTGCATTCGTATTATTGTGCGTCTACACGCGACATCACTGTAGTCACCAGACGCTCGATCCGGCTTTCCGCATCTTCCAAATTCTCTCCACGAACAGCGAAGTATACTTTGATCTTCGGTTCAGTTCCTGAAGGGCGCAAGCAGAACCATGAACCGTCTGCCAAAATGAACTTCAGTACGTTCTCCTTCGGAAGACCGTCCAGACCAAGGGAGTAGTCCAGTACATCTTGTACAGCAATTCCCGCTACTTCTTGTGGCGGATTGGAACGCCAGTCCGTCATTTTGGCCTGAATCTGAGCTACACCGTCTTTGCCTTTCAGCGTACGGGACTCCAGCTTCTCCAGGAAGTATCCGAATTGGTTGTACAGCTCTTGCAAGACATCATACAACGTCTTGCCTTGGCTCTTATAATACGCAGCTGCTTCAGCAATCAGCATCGAGGCAAGGACAGCATCCTTGTCGCGGGCATAGTTGCCGGAAAGGTAGCCATAACTCTCTTCATATCCGAACAAGAAGGTATGACTGCCTGTTGCTTCGAACTGGTTCATTTTTTCACCAATATATTTGAAGCCTGTCAGTGTGTTCATCACTTCTGCACCGTAATGTTCAGCAATGACAGCACCCATCTCACTTGTTACGATCGTTTTGACAACTGCGCCATTGCTTGGCAGTGTTCCTGTCTCTTGCAGGCGACTGAGCAGGTAATGTACCATAATGGCACCAGACTGGTTACCAGACAAGACGAAATATTTGCCATCATTGTCTTTCACGACAGCACCCATACGGTCTGCATCTGGATCTGTTCCGATCAGAATATCGGCGCCCACAGATTCCCCCAGCTTCATTGCAAGCGTAAACGCTTCGCGTTCTTCCGGGTTAGGGGATTTCACGGTAGAGAACTCAGCATCCGGCTGTTCCTGTTCCGCTACAATGTGTACCTGCTCAAAACCGATCTGCTCCAACACGCGACGTACAGGGATGTTCCCTGTTCCGTGCAGCGGTGTGTATACGATTTTGAAATCACGACCTACGCCGGATTGGATCAGTTCGCGGCTCAGACTGCGGCTTGCTACGGTATCCACAAACGCTTGGTCTTGGTCTTCACCCAACCAGATCAGGAGCCCTTGCGCTTCTGCTTCTTCTTGCGTCAGCTTCTTCACGTCAGCAAGGGAAGGAACTTCCTGGATGTACTGAATGACTTTTTCCGCTTCAGCTGGTACCAATTGACCGCCCTCATGATTGTAGACTTTGTATCCGTTGTATTCCGGTGGGTTATGACTCGCTGTTACAACGATTCCGCCAGTAGCCTTCTGATTACGCACTGCAAATGACAACTCTGGAGTTGAACGCAGGGATGGGAACAGCTTGGCTACAATGCCGTTTCCAGCCAGTACAAGCGCAGCATCCAGTGTGAATTCAGGTGAGAAATGACGGGAATCATGAGCAATGACAACGGAAGGTTTACCTTCTTGGTCACCATGCTGCTCAAGCAAATAACGCGCAAATCCTTGGGTTGCCCGACCTACGGTGTAACGGTTCATCCGGTTGCTTCCGGCACCAATGACTCCGCGCAATCCACCTGTACCAAACTCCAGGTTTCTGTAAAAACGTTCCTCCAGCTCTTTCGGCTGATCCTGCAAGTCACGAAGCTCCTGTTTCGTTGCTTCATCAATCGAAGCATCCTCCAACCATTGCTGCAACGTCTCTGCTGCTGCTGTGCTTAACTGTTCCATTCTGATAAACCCCTTCCGTCTATATAAATTCAGGTGTGCTGAGTTACTTCAGCATCTCGCATCGTTCGGTCCGTCTACGTTCCTGCATGATGTCAATGCTCACGTATGTAATCAGCTTGGGTCAGACAGTGCAAACATGATCTCGCCTTCAGCGACCACTTTGTCGTTCACTCGGGCAGTTGCTTTACCTTTACCAATCGAACCCTTGAGACGTGTAATCTCCACTTCCAGAATCAACGTATCTCCGGGCACAACTTGTCCACGGAATCGGAAGTTGTCCAGTCCCGCCAAAAATCCGATTTTTCCTTTGTTGCCTTCCAAATTCAGAATGGCTACCGCACCAACTTGAGCTAGTGCTTCTGTAATCAGTACACCCGGCATTACTGGATACTCTGGGAAATGACCAATGAAGAATGGTTCGTTAATGGTTACGTTTTTCAAACCAACGGCACGTTTGCCATCCTCAATCTCTAGAATCTTGTCCACCAGCAGAAACGGGGGGCGGTGCGGGATGATTTCTTGAATCTGTTTGATATCGAGCACAGTGTAATCTCCTCTCAGGATGTTTATATGAGCGTTCTTCATCATGGATTTTTCATTTGCGCATAGGTGACCGTTACGGTTACGGATCGTTCTTTCGATCGCTGTTGTTTCCTAATGTTTCTGAATTATTTTCAGATGGATAACATTAGGAAACAAAGGCGAGCGCTTCGCTTCTTTCGAACGATTCCGTTCCCTCCACTGACTTTAGTGCGAACATGGAAAACCTGATTATGATCAAGTCGAAGCTCATATAAATGGGTTTTTAATTTTAAATTTTTGTATGGAAAGCATATTTTCGGTTAACACTAGTTATATCCTTCATGACTGCAGTAGTGAAGGTTAAGATAAGGGGTCTCTCTTCGCGATGACGAATGTCTTTCGCAGGGGAGGCCTCTTTTGTGACGTCAAACGTCATCCATCATTATACTGTTTTCAACGTCAAAAAGAAAACTCCTGCCTGCGCAGGAGTTTTCGCTTAACTCGTTACATTATGGAGCGAACACCAGATTATATACATGTTCCCATGTACTCCATTGCCATACGGAACCGATATCCTGTTTGCCCAGTACCACATATCCAGCTACCATTCCGCCAGCAAGGGCAAGAACAAGCAGGACCGGAACCAGGAACCATCTTGCGATGCGCCATCCACTCTTCTTCTTCTTGACTTCCTTTTTCTCCGGCTTACTGTTCTGCTGCTGTGTTTCTGTCATCACATTCACCTTTTACGCTCTCATATTGTTGGCAAGACCCAACATGGAATCACTTGAAGTTAGCGCCTTTGCCGCCAGTTGATATGTCCGCTGTCCTTGCATAAGCAAAGACATCTCCTGTGTCATATCCACATTGGATTGCTCCAGATATCCTGGACGAATCATGGCAACCGCTTGACGTGTAGCTGCATTAGCGCCAAATACATCATCCTCGGTTAATCCCGCATCCAAGCCAAAGAGGTTATCCGCATATTGTACCAGACCTTCAGGGCGTTCAATGTCTACCACTTGCAGTTGTGCCCCAATGGTTGCGTTCGCCCCATTACCACGTCGGATTAACAGGTTGCCATTTTCATCAAAAGCAACTTTGCTATTATTCGGTGCCGTAATACGATTACCTTGACGATCCAGGGCAAAGTGGCCTTCACCATTGACCATCACCATCATATCAGGTGAATTCGGAGTAGGCTTAGGTCTTGTATCAGGCACAAAATGAAATGCACCCTGACGTGTCCACATTTTCTCCCCGTTCGCTTCAACTGCAAACATGGCATTTCCTTCAATGGCCAGATCGGTCGGAAGGCCGGTCTCGTTCAAGGGGCCTTGAGACATATCCTTCGTCACATCCGCCAAACGAGCGCCAAAACCGAGGTTATATCCCATCGGTGTGGAGCGTCCATCCAATTTGTACTTGTCCGGTTGTTGTTGCACCCGGGTCAGCACATCCTCGAAGGCCGCTTGCTTGCTCTTATAGCCTGCCGTATTCACGTTGGCAATATTATCGGCAATGACATCCAGTCGTTGCTGTATGGCGGTCATGGAAACCTTGGCACTAATCATGGAATTATTCATCGGTGGTTACCCTCCCGCTACGCGGTTATATTTAAACGTCGGCGTTATACACGCCCGACTTCATTGACGGCTTTATCCAGACTGCGGTCGTAGAATTGTACGATCTTCTGGTTTGCTTCATACGCACGGAATGCGGCGTTCATATCAACCGTTGCCTGTGAGGCATCAACATTGGAACCTTCCAGGTATCCCTGACGGATCTGCACATTATCACCGGCAGCCATCATCCGGGACGTTGCCCCGTTTGCATCACTAAGACTGAAATTGCCATTACCTTGACGAACCAGTTGATTCGGTTGGTCAATGACACTAATGCCGAGAGTAACCCCTGTCGGTGCACCCGTTGCTGCATCCACCAAACGGCCTTGCTCATCCACTTTAAATTGCTCTACGGAACCTGTCAACACTGCAGGTTGTCCATTATTATCCAACACTTGTGAACCTGTTGAACTCAGCAATTGTCCCGTTCCAGTAATCTCGAAGTGACCATCGCGTGTATATCCGGTGTTACCTTCTGCATCCTGAACTGTAAAATACGCCTGAGGCTGGTAAGTCACCGTGCCGTCGGCCCGTACAAATTTGCCTGATGCGTCAAACGGGACAGGTTGTCCAGTCTGCGGATCATTGACAGTCATATTGGATGAAATGGAAAAATCATTTTTCTGCCCAGTCTCCATAATGGTCCCCTGCAAATTCATGGACAAACTCTCTTCCGCGAACACCCCCGTGTTCAGCTTGCCCAGCCGCTTTGTCGGGAGATTTGCATCTCCGCCTACCAAAGTAATGAGCATTTCCGGGAAGGAACGGCTTACGCTGTTCACCTGTTTGTATCCCGTGGTGTTCATATTTACGATATTCTGTGTTGCTGTGTCATGGCGGCGTTGTTGCGTAATCATTCCCGCAGTAGCGGTGTACAGACCTCTTAACATGAATTAACCCCTCTCCTCAAGCGCTTGACCTGCATCACAGGTTGGCTGCTTGTCCGTTCTGCTTTCCGAGCATGGCGAACCTTTGCTATTTATATCGGCAGATTAGAACTTTTTCTTAACCACCTGATCCAAATTATTAAGCATTATGCCTGTCCCCTTCACGACACAGTGCATTGGATCTTCCGCAACCCATACCGGTACATGCAATTCATTGGACAAAAGCTCGTCCAGTCCGTTCAGCAATGCACCTCCACCAGTCAATACAACACCACGGTCGATAATGTCCGCTGACAATTCAGGCGGTGTACGTTCCAATACCGACTTCGCTGCGACGATGATAGATTGCACGGAATCCCACAGCGCTTCCTGTACTTCTTTTCCCGATACCGTTACGGTAACTGGCAGACCGGATACCATATCGCGTCCGCGAATATCCATCTCCGTTTGGCCTCCATCCGGATGCACGGAACCAATCGCAATTTTGAGATCTTCAGCGGTCCGTTCACCGATCATGAGCTTGTACTTGGCTTTGATAAACTTGATAATGGCTTCGTCGAACTTGTCCCCTGCGACTTTAATAGAAGAGGCGGTGACCACGTCGCCCATAGACAGGACTGCAACGTCAGTCGTACCGCCGCCGATATCCACGACCATATTGCCGCTCGGCTGAAAAATATCCATTCCCGCACCGATCGCTGCCGCTTTCGGCTCTTCTTCCAGAAACACTTCTTTGGCACCGCTGCGTTCTGCCGCCTCACGGATGGCCTTCTGCTCCACGGAAGTAATGTTCGTTGGTGCACAGATCAAAATTCGAGGGTGGCTGTACCAGCTTCTTGCACCCACACGATTAATGAAATGTCTGAGCATCGCTTCTGTAATCTCGAAGTCCGCAATAACGCCGTCACGCAGCGGTCTAATGGCAACAATGTTACCTGGAGTACGCCCCACCATACGACGCGCTTCTTCCCCAACAGCAAGGACACGCTTCGTATCTCTTTCAATGGTCACGACGGAAGGTTCATCGAGGACAACCCCACTTCCTTTCACGTGAATAAGCACGTTGGCCGTGCCAAGATCAATACCGATATCCTTGCTAAACATAAAAGAGCCCCCAAAGTGATATTATTTGGTCAGCGTATCCTGTGAAAAAGAGTCCCTTATCACGTCACCGCTCGTTCGACAAAGTGCAACATATATATGTAAAAATCGGGCTGATAAGATGTCATAATTCGATCCTGTACCAGCATTTAACATATCATACTTCAGGGGAGGGATTCAATGCATGTGTGAGCTTTTTGGCCTACGTCTTTGTGAAGATGCTTACGATTTGGCGGAAGCCAACACCTCACGTTTCTTGCCACTCGTTTTTTTGTATTTAATTTTGGTCGCTTCACCGCCCCGCAAATGGCGGATGGACTTGTGATACTCCAAAATGTGTTTCACCTGGTCAGCAAGATCAGGGTTGATTTCCGGCAGACGCTCCGTCAGATCCTTATGCACAGTACTCTTTGACACGCCGAATTCTTTGGCTATGGTACGGACCGTATTCCTCGTCTCAACAATGCAGCGACCAATTTTGATGGTCCGTTCCTTGATGTAATCGTGCACGCTCCCGCCTCCCTACTGTGTGGATAGTTTGGTACATTATATGAGGAGCATGCCTATATATTCGCGGTTTAGAGGTGTGACAAGCTTCGAAGGTCCCATTATTTTCTGAAAAGCACAAAAAGAGCAGAGGTTCAACCCCTCTGCCCATCATGTTGCTGCGGTAAAATTCATTTATTTTTCCGGAAGATATCCTTGCGGGTTAACTGGCTGTCCGTCTTCGTACACTTCAAAGTGAAGGTGATTGCCAAGCGTTTTACCCAATTCATTGACGCCAGCGGATGCAATCGCATCTCCCTGTTTCACTTCGTCGTCCTGTTTCACTTTGACGTCTGCCAAGCTTTGGTATACCGTCTTCAGGTTATCGCTGTGTGTGATTTCCACAACTTGACCTGTGAGCGGATTTTGCTCAACCCGGGTAACTTTACCGGCGAGTGCTGCTTTGACTTCAAACGTTTTGTTATCCCCACGTGCCAGATCCACACCCGTGTTCGGGATGAATGTATCATTGTACTGCACCATTGCCGCTTCATGTTCCTCGGTTGAAGCTTCGCTATCATAGAAAGGTTTTACTACCGAAATTTCGGACGGTACCGCTACCGGCCACACAAAATTCTCCGACTTTGCAACAACTTCCACACTTTCTTCTCCACCTACTGCTGTTCCTTCTGTACCCGCCGATGCACCTGTTTCTACTACCCCGCTAGCAGGGTCCGAGTTCAGCGTTTTGTCGCCTGTGCCCTGATAGACCCACACTAAGGTTAGTATAATGCCTGCTGCTGCGATGTAGGCTGCCGGGAAGACCCAGCGTTTGGACATTGCTCTTTTCCATGAAGAGGGCTGACTAGCCGGTACTCCTTGAGTTGTTTTAGGAGTTTCTTCTTGGATTGATTTTTTGTTTTGTTCATTCATCTTAATCACCTCAGTAACAAGTGTTACCGGGTGCAACTCTTTTATACACGCGCGACTCTAATTATTTTCACGGAGGTTTCAGAGAGTGCTATATATATTGGAGATGAGTGTTAGTTCGTGCACCGCTTCGGGGCCAGAAACCCTTTCGACCGCTGGTTATTACTACCAGATTTCTTCTATCACCTTCTTCAAAGGTGAAATCCGGTAGTAAAGGCGGACGCTTTGCTTCTACAGGTCTTTTCTGCCCCCTGCGCTCTGCATACGCTAGCACTCTCCGCATATATAGCCAAGTCTTAAAAACTCCAGAAAGGGCGGTTGGTAAAAAGTGCGAATTGGCTTAATGACCAATCCTTCTCAGAAGTGAGTTTACTAGCAGAAAGCGAAATGATATAGGATGTGACTGGATACCGGCCGACTAAGGCTTTCCTGACGTCCTCATGCGTCAAAGCATTTATCTATCCATCGGTGTTCATCTCTCCTACTTCGATGCCAGCATCTTGGATGCCTGTCCGAATGAGATGCCTGTATAGTAGTGTTTGAGAATCTGGGTGGCCGTGTGTCCCTCCTGCGCCATGCCGTTTGCTCCCCATTGGCTCATGCCAACCCCATGCCCGTATCCATACGTTGTAATCTGGATTTCGTCACCTGTGGTCTTCCAACTGAACTGGCTGGATCTTAATCCGAGCAGTTTGCGAACTTCGGGTCCGCTGAATGTTTCACCTGCAATCTGCATTTCCTTAATCCGATGTCCTTTGGTTGTAGACAATACTTCCATCCACGATCCACCCTTCTGGGCGGTAACCGGAATGGCATCCAGATTCAACTTCTGTAGAATTTCGTTACGCTTCATAGTGACAGTCTGCTTGAATCCTGGTGCCAGGTTTTTGTCCCACGGACTGTCTACACTTTGCAGATACGGCACAGCGTTCCCCCATACATCCTCGGCATTCTCGGTATACCCATTACTTGTGGAAAAAAAGGATGCGGTGATCGCCTTACCCTGATATGTCATCACCGTATCTCGACTTTCGCGGACAGCCTGTTGCAGCTTCTCCCATTCCTTCGCCTTCCCTAGACGCGTCCAATCCGCTTTCACCTGATCTGGCGGAATAAACACCTGATGGCTGACCGTATCCGTCACATCCGCCGCACCCGATGGAACACCGCTTGTATCCCTCGCTGCTAACCTACGCACGATAAATGTACGAGCAGCGATTGCCTGCGCCTTTAACGCCTCCAGTCTGAATTCCGCCGGCATCTCAGCTGCCACAACCCCCGTAACATAGTCTTCCAATGGCAGATTCATCGTTGTGCCCGTTGCAGACAGGTATACGCGCACTTTAGGTTCAGGGTAGGTAACAGGAACTGCTGGCGCAGGAGCCGGGGTTCTTGTACTGCTTGAATCTGTTGGAGCAGGGATCGGTTTTGGTGATTCACTTGTCCGCGGCCATACCAGCATTACCGGAATCAGCAACGCCATTGCCAATAAGGCAGATACAGCGGCAGCGGGTTGCCATCGCTTCGTATTGCGTCCCCATCGGGGTTTTCGTCCAAATGTCCGCATTCGGCGACGCTTCACACGTCGGAACTGGTCCAGCTCAATAACGGGTATATGAATATGCTCGGTTGTCTTTCGGTTCAGTTCATCTGCCGACACCCGTCCTGGGTTTGATGATTTTGCAGACTGTGATGGAACAGTCCTCTGGTTCGATGGGGCAGGCTTGTCTTTTTCCACTCCAGAAACGGTATTCCCCTCCGGCTCTTGCATACCTGGACGAGGGACAAGGGGTACCTTTACCTGTACACGAGCTTCTTTCATTCGAATATAACCCTCCATTATCTATGGCCGGTCATGTGCCGGTCGTGTTGTTCAAATCCATAGTTTAGGTTATGAGCTGACTTGATCTGATAGAACCTGATTTGAGAGAAACGAGGCCCTTTTCGTTCTGTTCAATTTCCTGTTTTCTTTTGCTATGTACATCTTAGAAACGTTGATCTGTGGCTGAATACCGGTGTTTAATTGGAACCGACACCCTATATAAATTACACTCTTTCATTTGGTTCGGAATCGATACAGAATACGATGTTATGCTATACAAGGTTAGGACCAGCTATTAATAGAATCAGGTATCAAATATCTCGTTGTCTTCTTAAAAGTAAACACAAAAAAAGCCAAGCCAGATGGCTTAGCTTTATCATTTTTTACAATATACGTCCCTTCACATTCATAATCCACACAACTGTGTGACTCATCATAGGGGGATCATATTTTTTCTAATCAATCCAGTGTTAAGCCAAAGTTGGTTGCACCTTAAACATTGGTACTTCTTTCTCCACTTTTTCACTAGGTGCTTTGGTTGCTTCCAGCTTAGGCTCATCAACCGAGATCCGATAGATGTCAGCGCCAAGTCCATTAAGCTTCTCAGCGAGATGTACATAACCACGGTCTATGTGATGAGTACCGCCCACTTCCGTTGTACCTTCAGCAACAAGACCTGCAATAATGAGTGCGGCACCCGCACGCAAATCGGTAGCCGTTACTTTGGCACCCTTCAGTTTGGCATTACCTGTGATGATGGACGAACGTCCTTCAACTTTGATCTCCGCATTCATCAATTGGAATTCATCCACATGCATGAATCGGTTTTCAAAAACAGTCTCTGTCACCACACTTGTTCCTTCAGATGCAAGCAAGAGTGCCATCATCTGGGATTGCATATCTGTCGGGAATCCTGGGTAAGGTAGTGTTTTCACATCCACAGCCTTAAGAGGACGGTCTGCGATTACACGCACGCCATTCTCATCCGGTTGGATTGTTACACCCATCTCTTCAAGCTTCGCAATAACGGAGCCTAAATGATCAGAGATTGCACCTTCGATATACACGTCACCACCAGAAATTGCAGCAGCAGCCATATACGTACCAGCTTCCACGCGATCCGGAATAACGGTGTGTGTAACACCTGTCAGTTTCTCCACACCTTCAATGCGGATCACCCCAGTACCAGCACCACGTACGATGGCACCCATTCCATTCAGGAAGTTGGCAAGATCCACAATCTCAGGTTCTTTTGCCGCGTTCTCCAGAACAGTTACACCTTCAGCCAATGTTGCAGCCATCATAATATTTTGAGTGGCACCTACGGAAGCCACATCCAGATAAATTTTCGCGCCACGCAACCGTCCTTGGCTACGAGCTTCGATATAACCTTGGCCCAAGCTGATCTCTGCGCCCATGGCTTCAAAACCTTTCAAATGCTGATCAATAGGCCGTGTACCGATGGCACATCCACCAGGAAGTGAGATTCTTGTATGACCCATTCGAGTCAACAAAGGTCCCATGACCAAGAAAGACGCCCGCATTTTACTCACCCATTCATACGGGGCTTCACAGGAAGTAAGTTTCTCCGCATTTACGGTAATCACTTCGTCCCGGTATGTAACTCCCGCTCCCAGCGATTCCAACACCTTGTTAATCGTCATCACATCGTCTAGAGGAGGCGCGTCAATAATAACGCTTTGTCCTTCTTCCCCTAAGAGAGAGGCAGCGATGATCGGAAGAACAGAATTTTTAGCGCCGCTAACTTTGACACTTCCGGTCAACCTTTTGCCACCGCGGACGATAAATTTGCTCATCATGGTTCCCTCCGCGCTTTTATTCCCTTTTCTTCATTCCGGAATACGTAAGCCCCACTGTGTGTAGAAAGGACTGTTGCTGTGTGTGGAATTTCGACATATTCTGGCATATTGCCACAGATGTCTGTTCAGAAAAGAATTGGTTTTTATAATCAATATCAATGATACCATGTGCCGTGCATCTTGCTATTCAGCATGTAAAATTAGTGTCTTACAAGCCAGCAGAGCATCAGAACAGACAGAGTGGGATGGTTATTAGCCGGCATGAACCGGATATCCCGTTTATAACTACAAAATAAGTGAACAATTGTGAATTCCCTAACTTCCATCATAACATTGTTGAATTGTACGATACAAGCATTTTTACATAAAACATCTCAAATTCATCCAATTTTACGTCACATTTTTTTCTTAATTTCTTTACCGACAACTCATACTCTAATTGTTAACACAATTAATCGATGTTATTCGACAATGAACAGCTTGAAGAACCTAACAGATGATTAACCAACCATCTCAACATTAAAACAAATTACGCAACATTTGAGTCCAGGACAAGTAGTCAATGACAAAGCCAGCAACGGCATGCCCCAAAATGATGGCGAGCAACAAATGCAACAATCTTCCCTGAGCACCCCGTGGTTGCCTGATGATTAAATCCAGTTTGAGATTTGTCAAAGCCCACCAAGACAACGCAATACATAACAGGGAGACGATAATTGAGACCAAGCCATTGGTGCTTAGCGCCTGGTTCACCTGATTCGTCAGATCAGTATCCATATATTCATTACCTCCACATTTGTTGCAGCGATCAGCATATCATATGCCCAACACCCATAACTTGTTAGCATAGAATGTATTGAGGATAACATGCTGAGCGTACTGTCAGATTTACTCCTGCCAGGCAGGAATCTCCTGATGCCCAATCACCGAGCAGCAACAATGCGGCTGTGCATGACTATGGAATCTACTACGCAGCTTCCTGCTTCTGCTGACTCTATGGAATATAGGCTCTTTCATCATACATTGTCAATTACATTGATTTCCACTTCTAAAATATTTTAATTTTAAAATGCCGGGATTTTGTGACTAAAACGACATAAAAGAGCGCTATTTCGATATCGATTCTGTCATTTCCTCGGAAATAATTTAAATTTACTCATGAAAAAAATGGTTCTCTTAGTGGTAAATGCGCCCACTACTTTAGTCCTACATTCTATTCAAATCCTCATAATCGGTGAATATTTTGCTTAAAATACTTCTTATTACTGGAGGGATAAGATGGATTTGTGGTCAGCCATTTTGATATATTCGATAAAACAATTCTATCAAACAAACTCAAAAAAGCCCGGCAGACTAAGCCGCCAGGCTTCAAAGAATCGTTTATTTGCCGAACACATTAATCCGGTTAACCGCTTTTTGCAGCGCAATCTCTGCACGACGGTGATCAAAGTGGTCCTGATTGCTTTGGCTTGCAAGCCGACGTTCTGCCCGCTCTTTCGCCGCACGCGCACGATCCACATCAATGCTTTCCGGGAATTCAGCACTCTCTGCGAGTACAACAACCTTATCTTTACGTACTTCGATAAACCCGCCACCGATAGCAACTCGTTTATTTTCTTTTCCGTTATGGATATAGATCGGTGCAATCTGCAAAGGTGTAACCATAGGAATATGACCTGGCAGAATGCCCAGTTCCCCTTCAATACCACGAGCCGTAATGCTATTCACCTGTTCTGAATAGACCAAACGCTCAGGTGTTACGATTTCCAACAAAAAGGTGCTCAATTCCATCCCTCCTGAAATATCCGAAGGATAGCCCGCTTCATAAGGACAATCCTGGATTCAGACTAAACCAGTGTTTTGGCTTTCTCCACTGCCTCTTCAATTGTACCAACAAAGAGGAAAGCTGCTTCCGGAAGATCATCATACTTACCTTCGAGAATCTCTTTAAAGCTGCGCACCGTTTCTTTAACTGGAACGTATTTACCCGGAATACCGTTAAATGCTTCAGCAACGTGGAAAGGCTGGGACAAGAAACGTTGGATTTTACGAGCACGGTATACAAGCGCTCTGTCTTCTTCACTCAACTCGTCCATACCCAGGATTGCAATGATATCTTGCAATTCATTGTAACGTGCCAAGATACGTTTAACGCCTTGAGCTACGCTGTAGTGTTCTTCACCTACAACTTCAGGGGACAAGATCCGGGAGCTGGAAGCCAGTGGATCTACCGCAGGGTAGATACCCATCTCGGAAATTTTACGCTCCAGGTTCGTCGTTGCATCCAAGTGGGCAAACGTCGTTGCAGGAGCCGGGTCAGTGTAGTCATCCGCAGGCACGTAGATAGCCTGGATGGATGTTACAGAACCTTTTTTCGTTGATGTGATACGTTCTTGCAGTTGACCCATTTCTGTTGCCAGTGTAGGTTGGTAACCTACCGCGGAAGGCATACGTCCAAGCAAGGCAGATACTTCTGAACCCGCTTGGGTGAAACGGAAGATATTATCGATAAAGAGCAACACGTCACGGCCTTCTTCATCACGGAAGTATTCCGCCATCGTCAGACCTGTGAGGGCTACACGAAGACGTGCGCCTGGAGGCTCGTTCATTTGTCCGAAGACCATTGCTGTTTTGTTGATAACGCCAGAATCACTCATCTCGTGATACAAGTCATTACCTTCACGTGTACGCTCACCAACACCCGCGAATACGGAGATACCCCCGTGCTCTTGTGCGATGTTGTTGATCAATTCCTGAATGGTTACCGTCTTACCTACACCGGCACCACCGAAGAGACCGATTTTACCACCTTTAGCGTAAGGAGCAAGCAAGTCGATAACTTTGATTCCTGTCTCCAGCATCTCTGCTTGGGTAGTCAGTTCATCAAATGCAGGTGCTGAACGGTGAATCGGGTTCTTGTGCTCAGCAGCTACGGCACCGCCAGTATCAATTGCTTCGCCGAGTACGTTAAATACACGACCCAGTGTTGCTTCTCCAACGGGTACAGAGATTGGTGCTCCTGTATCTAAAGCTTCCATACCACGAACAAGTCCATCCGTGGAGGACATCGCAATACAACGTACTCGGTTGTCACCCAGATGTTTCGAAGCTTCGAGTGTAAGGTTTACACTAACGCCGCTCTCACTTACTGTAGTGATCGTAATGGCATTGAGGATTTCCGGCAGACCGCCGCGATCAAACTCGACGTCAACAACCGGACCCATGATGCTCACAACGCGTCCTTTGTTCATCTTAACGTTCCCCTCCTACAAGCCTGCTACTTTTGCAAAAATAATGTACCGTTCGTTTATCTTTGCTCTGCAAGCCTTCATTAATAAAAAAACGGTTAGCCTTGTGCTGCGTTGGCACCTGCCACAATTTCCGTAATCTCCTGCGTAATCGCCGCTTGACGGGCACGGTTGTATGTCAATGACAAGTCGTTAATGAGTTTGGATGCATTTTTGGTTGCATTACCCATTGCCGTCATTTTCGCGCCGAGCTCACTTGCCTTACCGTTCAGAAGTGCACCATAGATCAGCGTTTCCGCGTAACGCGGAAGCAGAACCTCCAGTACAGCCTCAGCAGACGGCTCGTATTCGTAGCTTGCCGTTGGTCCTTCCGCAGCAGTTACCTCAGGTGTTTCCATCGGAAGAAGTTTCTCTACCGTAGGAATCTGGGTCAACGCATTCACAAAGCGGTTATAACAAATGTACAATTCATCAAATTCAGCCAGTTCAAACCCATGAACAGCTTCGTGTGCGATGGATTTGATGTCTGCAAATGAAGGCGAATCCGACAGATCCGTTGTTGTGGATGCCATCGCAATTTCACGACGTCTGAAGTAATCGCGTCCTTTACGTCCAATGACGAACAATTCGTAATCATCCTGAGAGTTGTGGCGTTCTTTGAGCGTCTGATTAACTTGACGCAAAACGTTCGCATTGTATCCACCTGCAAGACCACGGTCCGATGTAATGATCAGGTAAGCTGTCTTTTTGACCGGACGGCTCTCCAGCATCGGATGCTGTATACCTTGCGTGCTTGATGCAATACTAGCTACAACTTCTTTCAGTTTCTCCGAATAAGGACGGGCTGCTTCCGCTTTTTCCTGCGCTTTACGCAGTTTTGCAGCAGCTACCATCTCCATTGCTTTGGTGATCTGCTTGGTGCTTTGTACGCTTTTAATTTGCCGCTTAATTTCGCGCATGCCTTTTGCCATGATTTCACCACCTTAAAGTTTTGACAAAGTCAAAACTACATCGTAAGCATCATCTTTTTTGACAGAGTCAAAGTATTACATGCAGACATGCGGAATCAGTTAGACAACTCCGCACCTGCAATCATTTATTTAGACAGAGACAGCAAAGCTCTTTCTGAACTTCTCAATTGCACCTTTCAGTGCATTTTCGTTGTCTGCAGTCAATTCTTTAGTATCACGGATGGATGCAAGAATCTCCGGATGGCTGCTCTCCATGAACGCGAGGAACTCACGCTCGAAACGAGTAACATCACCTGTTGGAATCTCATCCAGGAATCCTTTAACCGCAGTGTACAAGCTGACAACCTGTTGTTCAACAGGCAGAGGCTGGTTAACACCTTGCTTCAGGATTTCCATCATACGCGCACCACGATTCAGGCGGGCCTGAGTCGCTTTATCCAGATCGGAACCGAACTGGGAGAACGCTTGAAGCTCACGATATTGAGCGAGGTCGAGACGCAGTGAACCTGCAACCTTTTTCATCGCTTTGATCTGAGCAGAACCACCGACACGGGATACGGAAATACCTACGTTGATCGCCGGGCGTTGTCCAGCATTGAACAAGTCAGCTTCCAGGAAGATTTGTCCGTCCGTGATGGAGATTACGTTCGTTGGGATGTATGCAGATACGTCGGAAGCTTGTGTTTCAATAAACGGCAGTGCGGTTAAAGAACCACCACCAAGTTCATCATTCAGCTTCGCAGCACGCTCCAGCAAACGGGAGTGCAGGTAGAAGACGTCACCCGGATAAGCCTCACGGCCCGGTGGACGACGAAGCAACAAGGAAAGCTCACGATATGCAGAGGCTTGTTTGGTCAAGTCATCATAGATAACCAGAACGTGCTCGCCTTTGTACATGAAGTACTCACCCATCGAACAACCGGAATACGGTGCGATGTACAAGAGTGGTGATGGATCGGAAGCTGCTGCAGTTACAACGATTGTGTACTCCATTGCGCCTTTACGACGAAGAGTTTCCACAACTTGAGCAACCGTAGACTGCTTCTGACCAATAGCCACATAGATACACTTCATGCCGCTACCTTTTTGGTTCAGGATCGCATCAATCGCGATGGATGTTTTACCTGTTTGACGGTCACCGATGATCAACTCACGTTGTCCACGACCGATTGGAACCATTGCATCAATGGCTTTGATCCCTGTTTGCATCGGCTCATGAACCGATTTACGATCCATTACGCCTGGTGCTTTACCTTCAACCGGACGGAATTCCGTTGTAGCGATTGGCCCTTTGCCATCTACAGGAATACCGAGCGGGTTCACAACGCGTCCAATCAATGCTTCGCCTACAGGCACTTGCATGATTTGACCCGTACGTTTCACTTGGTCACCTTCACGAATATCGTAGTAAGGTCCCAGGATAACGACACCGACATTGCTTTCTTCGACGTTCATGGCGAGTCCCATAACACCGCTTGGGAATTCAACCAACTCGTTGGACATGACGTTCTCAAGTCCGTAAACACGAGCGATACCATCACCAACCTCGATTACCGTTCCGACTTCGACTACATCGATATCGGTCTTGTATTGTTCGATTTGGCTCTTAATTAATGTACTGATTTCTTCTGGTTTGATACTCAAGTGTCCTCACCCCAATCTACTGTACTCGTCTGTTAAAAGACTGCTCAAGACGTTCGAGCTTGCCAGCCAAGCTGCCGTCATAGATCGTATCGCCAATGGCGACTTTCAATCCGCCCAGCAGAGTCGGATCAACAATGTTCTCGATACGAATCTTTTTATTCACACGGCCACCGAATTCACGGGCTACCGCTTCTTTTTCTTCATCATTCAATGCATAAGTCGAGTAGACACGTGCATCAGCGATGCCCAGCGACTCACCTTGGATCTTCCGATAATCATTCAGCAAGTCTCCCAGCAATTCAACGCGTCCGCGCTCAATCAACAACAAGACTGTACGAAGGACTGAATCGGATACCTTGCCATCAAGACTTGAGTGAATTACGTTCTGCTTGGCTTCATCAGAAATATTAGGGGATACGATAAATTTCTCGATATCTGCATCTCCGGTCAATGCACTGACTACTGCAACCAGTTCCTGTTCAACCTCAAGCACCTGCTGTTGCTGAAGTGCAACTTCGAACAATGCTTTCGCATAACGTTTGGCAACAATCGTATCGCGGCTCATTGTCGGCCTCCTACCTCATTGAGGTATTGGTTCACAAGCTCTTCTTGTGCAGGACCGTTCTCAACTTCTTTTTTGATCAACTTGGATGCAATCTGAACGGAAGCTGTACCCAGTTCGCTGCGAAGTGCTGCGACTGCTTTGTTCTTCTCGCTCTCGATTTCGCGTACTGCGTCGTCTTTCAGACGATTAGCTTCAGCTTTTGCATCAGCCAAAATCGATTCAGCTTGTTTGCCACCTGTTTGTTTGGACTGTTCAATGATGTCGTAAGCATCTTGACGTGCTTGCTCAAGAGCTTGTTTTTGTTCCTCCACATAGGCAATGGCCTGTTCCCGAGTCTGTGCAGCCTCATTCATCTGCGTCATCACGAGTTCACGACGTTTTTCCATAATGGAGAACAAAGGCCCGAAGGCATAACGGCTAAGCAGCCAATATAAAATTGCAAATGCTACAATCGCAAGAAGCGTATTTTCCCATATGAAACTCAATCTGTTCACTCCTTCCTGGAGGTATCCTTGAAACGTCATCCGTTAGAACGGACATCACCTAAAAAGAAGGCGCGGATGGCTATGGCCTTCCCCGCCAAACCTTTAAAATTTAATTAAGCCATACCGTAGAACATGAACGCGAGTACCACACCGATGATCGGCAATACCTCGATCAAACCTACACCGATAAACATTGTTGTTTGAAGAGTGGATTTTGCTTCCGGTTGACGGGCAATACCTTCCACCGTTTTGCTGATTACCATACCGTTACCAATACCTGCGCCAAACGCGCCCAGTCCTGCAACAATTGCTGCTGCGATTAATGCCATTGCTCCCATTTGTATATCCTCCTTAAAATGATAAATCGAATTTTTTATTGTTCAGCCTGTGAAGTAACCTTCGTAGGGCTTGAAACTTAATGCTCATCGTGCGTCTCGATGCTCTGTGAAATGTACACCATCATCAAGATAACAAATACAAATGCCTGGATCGCACCGATAAAGATACTAAAACCTTGCCACACCATGAGCAGCGGAATCGCTGCAATAGCACCAAACACTTTGAATGTGGTCAGTTTCAGGATCGTTGCGATCAGTACCTCACCTGCGAAGATATTCGCGAATAGACGCATACCATGTGTCAATAGCTTGGATGCCGTCTCAATCAAGTTGATTGGCAAGAACAAGGCGAATGGCTTAAGGTAATGCTGGAGATATCCTTTAGTATTACGGAACAATCCGAGTCCATGAGATACAAGGAACGCTACGAGAGCGAGTCCCATTGTTACAGACAGATCGGCTGTCGGTGATTTCCACCAAGCCAGTTCAACGTGAGGGTGAGCTTCCGGGTCCTTGGCATGCGCTTTATCAAATGCCTCCACCGCTGTAACTATCGGCTGACCGAATACCTGAGCCTGATTAACATCAGTTACTTCAGATACAGCCACGAGCGGAAGACCTAGCATATTCCCTACAAAAATGAACATAATCATGGAAAGAGCGAGAGAGATAAAATGTTTACCTTTCTTCATATCCATTGTACTGGAAATCAGATTGCGGACGAATTCTACTGCCCACTCCATAAAATTTTGCAGCTTGCCGGGGTTCTCAACGGATAATCTTCTTGTCGCTACTACAGCAAAAATAAAAACAATTGCACCTGTAACTACCAGCATCAACAGAACCGATAGATCGAGTCGAAATCCGCCAAGCATAATAATTGGAGCTTCATGCATATTTTTCTCACCCCTTTCTCGACTTGAAAGCTGCAGCACCTAACATCATTCTGCTCTGCGGGAATGGACAATCCCTATAATCAGTAAGGAATATTGTGCAATGACGAGACCGCCTGCAACCGCATATGTATTGAAGTACTGCGGAAAGCGCATCGATATGAATATACCGAGCACAGCGAGTGCCGCCCTTGTCAAAAATCCCAGGTTGACACGCTTCAAGTTACCTTCTGCCGCATCATCAGACATTTTCCTTACTTTGTAGCCCAAGTAAAATGCATTGATCCAGCTAATTCCTGTACCCAGGGCCAGTCCCAAAGCAATTGTCTCCACACGTGGCATAAAGGCCGCTGCGAGAAAACAAATCATAAGAAAGTACATGATGAAAACAGTCAACGATCTGCGGTATCTGGTTAGTTCACTCATCACTTTCCCCCATGAATTTTTTCGCGATAAAGTAGATGCTTACACCGCCTGCCGCAAGAAAAAAGAGAACGCTTACGGCGATCCATATTCCGTTACCTCCAATGGTCTTGTCCAACCAGGAGCCAGCGTAATATCCGGCAACAGCGAGAATGGCAATCTCGATCCCAAAAGCTGTCACGAGCCCCATCGCTTTCCATACATTATCGTCATGGTTACGGGATGAATTTGGTTTGTTCGAATCGGCCATTTTCCACGCCACCCTTGCAATCCCAGTTAATTTTACTGAATGATGAGAGCCTTTGTCAATTGAATGATTTTAGCGTTTTAAAGGGGGAAACGACGGGAATACAGACCCTCAAAGCCCATAAACCCGCGTAAACCGTACAGTTTAACTGTATGCTTGCCCTTTATAAATCCGTCAGAAAAAATGTATTATTTTTTGAATTTTCTGTGAAATGATTCCGGACGCTCACTATTTACACCAAAATGGTGCAAAATCGCATTGACAATTCTTTCCGAAGCATGTCCATCACCGTATGGATTGGCAGCCTGGCTCATGCTTGCATACAGGGTTTTGTCTGTAAGCAGAGCTTTGGTCCGTTCATACACACGTTCCTCTTCGGTACCTACCAATTCCAGCGTTCCGGCTTCAATACCTTCCGGGCGTTCTGTTGTATCGCGCAATACGAGCACAGGCACACCAAACGAAGGAGCTTCTTCCTGCAAACCGCCTGAATCGGTCAAAATCAAGTGAGTGTGCGGGTAAAAGTTATGCAAATCCACCACGTCTAGCGGATCAATTAATTGAATACGGGGATGATTCCCCAAAATCGCGTGAGCCGGCTCCTTCACAGCAGGACTTGGATGCACCGGGTACACGATGGCAATATCTTCGAATTCGTCGGCAATCCGTTTGACGGCCTGGAAAATGTTGCGGTGAGGCTCGCCCTGAGATTCACGGCGATGAGCTGTCATCAGCACAAGGCGTTTGCCTTGGGCCCAATCAAGTACCGGGTGTGTGTAGTCCTCCCGTACAGTATATTGAAACACATCTGTTACCGTGTTGCCTGTGACGTACGTACTAGACTTCGATTTATTTTCTTTGGCAAGATTGGAAGAAGACCAATCCGTAGGCGCAAAGTGTAGATCAGCCAGTACTCCCGTCAGCTGACGGTTCATCTCTTCCGGATATGGAGACAGCTTGTTCCACGTCCGCAGCCCCGCTTCCACATGTCCTACCTGAATCTGTTGCAAGAATGCTGCGTAGCTCGCTACAAAGGTAGTTAATGTATCCCCGTGAACGAGTACAATATCCGGCTTAGCTTCGGCTAACACCGGCTCCAGACCGCCAAGCACACGAATTGTGATTTCATTCAATGTCTGACGGTCCTTCATTACATCCAGATCATAATCGGGATGAATGTCGAAAACTTCAAGTACCTGATCCAACATCTGGCGATGCTGCGCAGTTACGCAAACAATAGATTCAATAGACTCAGGGTGTTTCTGCAATTCCAAAATAAGCGGAGCCATCTTGATGGCTTCCGGACGCACCCCGAAGATCGTCATGACTTTAATTTTGTTGGACATTCGAGCAAAGCCCCTTTTCTATAAGTTCCGATTACAAGCATGAGATATGCTTATTTAGTGCCGTATAGACGGTCTCCTGCATCTCCAAGCCCTGGAACGATATAACCATGATCATCCAGACGGTCGTCCAATGCTGCTACATAGATGTCCACATCGGGATGTGCATCTTGCACAGCTTTTACGCCTTCCGGTGCTGCAACCAGGTTCATCATTTTGATTTGGGTACAGCCACGTTTTTTGAGCACATCAATAGCTGCAATCGCCGAACCGCCCGTTGCCAGCATCGGATCAATTACGATCAATTGACGCTCTGTCACGTCTGTAGGCAGTTTGGTGTAGTATTCTACCGGTTGCAGTGTTTCCGGATCACGGAACAGACCAACATGTCCAACTTTTGCCGCTGGCAACAATTTCACAACGCCATCCAGCATTCCGAGTCCTGCGCGCAGAATTGGCACGAGTCCGAGCATACGTCCAGAGATGACTTTACCTTGTGTTGCAGCTACAGGTGTCTGTACATCAATCGTCTCCAGTTCAACATCTCTTGTAATCTCATAAGCCATCAACGTTGCTACTTCATCCACCAATTCACGAAAATCTTTCGTATTCGTACGCATGTCGCGTATAAACGTCAGTTTGTGTTGAATCAAAGGGTGATCACATATTACTAATTTTCCCATCTAATTTGTCCCTCCGGTAAGTTCTTCATGTTCAGCATTTCCAAATATACCTAGCCACCATTCATGGGCTCGATAAATCCTGTATATTATATCATCACCAACAACGAATTACACCATCAAAGGGCACCCAATCATTACAGATTACCGAATCCTATAAAAAACAGGACCGGAAAATGATCCATCCGGTCCTGTTTTGCTCTTGCTGTTATGTCGTTGAGAAAATGAAAATGATGAATACAATGGCACTCCGCCTACAGAATGATCCTTCGATCGCTGTTATCCCCAGATTTTTTTTATTCCCCTTTTAACAAGGGAAAAATCCGGGGATAAAGGCGAACGCTTCGCTTCTGCGTTCTCATTCTGTCTGCTTCGTTTTTTTGTATCCCATTTTAAGAACATCTCAAATAAAAACAACACGAGCAAAGTTTTTTAGTATTTAAGGTCGGTATAGAGTGGGAATTGGTCTGTCAGTGCAGTCACTTCTGCACGAGCTTCATCCAGCTTCGCCGTATCTTTTGGATTTTTCAACGTTTTGGCAATGATCTTACCAATAGCAACCATCGCTTCTTCGTTCATGCCACGGGAAGTTGCAGCAGGTGTTCCAATTCGAATACCACTCGTTACAAACGGGCTTGTAGGGTCGAATGGAATGGCATTTTTGTTCACGGTAATACCGATGGAATCAAGCACATGCTCAGCTTCCTTACCTGTGATGTTCACACTGCGTGTGTCGATCAGCATCAAGTGGTTATCTGTACCACCGGATACGATGTTCAATCCTTCAGCGATCAGTGTTTCAGCCAGAACCTGTGCGTTTTTCACGACGTTCTGTGCATATGTTTTGAACTCTGGTTGCAATGCTTCTCCGAATGCTACCGCTTTGGAAGCGATCACGTGCATCAGAGGTCCACCTTGGGAACCTGGGAATACCGCTTTATCAATCGCTGCTGCCCACGCTTTGCGGCACAGAATCATACCACCGCGAGGTCCACGCAGCGTTTTGTGTGTAGTTGTTGTTACGAAATGCGCATGTGGAACCGGGTTTGGATGCAAACCAGCAGCTACCAGTCCTGCGATATGAGCCATATCCACCATGAACAAAGCACCTACATCATTGGCGATGGAAGCCAGCTTTTCAAAATCAATGGTACGCGGATATGCACTTGCACCTGCAACGATCAGACGAGGGCGGTGTTTGAAAGCCGCTTTGCGTACTTCATCATAATCAATCAGGAATGTATCTTCCTGTACACCGTATGCTACAAAGTTGTACAGCAAACCGGAGGCGTTAACCGGGCTACCGTGTGTGAGGTGTCCACCATGGGCAAGGTTCATACCAAGTACAGTATCACCAGGTTTCAACGCTGCAAGATATACTGCCATGTTCGCTTGTGCACCGGAGTGAGGTTGAACATTCACGTGTTCTGCTCCGAACAATTCTTTTGCACGATCACGCGCGATGTCTTCAACGATGTCCACATGCTCACAACCGCCATAGTAACGTTTACCTGGATATCCTTCAGCGTACTTGTTGGTCAGAACAGATCCCATTGCTTCAATTACTGCTTCACTTACGATGTTCTCGGATGCAATCAGTTCGATGTTGTTCTGTTGACGTTTCAGTTCAAGATTCATCGCTTCCAGTACTGCCGGGTCATTCTTGCGCAATTGTTCCATGATTAAATTCCTCCCAAGTATAGTGAAGTAGGTTGAATATGTTAGTCACAAAATGTTGAATCTGGTTGTTCTTCCATACGATACACCGCGCGTTCGCCGCCAATCAACTTCGGACGGGTCAACGCTGTGGTCACACGTGCATCTCCAACGTAACGGAGCGCTGTACGATAGGGTACGGCTACATGCCGGAGATGCATCCCAATCATCGTCTCCCCAATGTCCAGACCCGCATGGGCCTGCACATGTTCAGCCAGGCATGGATCGGTCAGCGAACGATATGCTGCGGATGCCATTGAACCTCCGGCCTTGGGCACGGGTATAGCACCAACCTCGGTCAATCCAAGACGAGTAAGCACAGAACGTTCCATGACCAGCGCACGGTTCAGATGCTCACAACATTGGAATACCGTGTCAAAACCGAATTCCTCCTGCACCTCGCGTATACCCGCAAGAAGCTGCTGCGCCACTTCAATGGCACCACTCGTACCAATCCGAGCGCCTGCGACTTCACTTGTGCTTGTACCGATCACAACGATCTGTCCAGGCCCAAGCTGTCCGGCAAGCGCCAGTTCATGCAGAATAGACGCGGTCTGTTCCTGCAATCCGGGTTGTTCCGAATCTAACTCTATAGTCATCCTATCATCGCCTCCCGATAAAATCATGCCCGCTGTCTCTTGGCTGTCCTTCGTATTCTTGAACGGCATCTCAGGCACTATTATAGCGAATAATCAGATGAAAGACGAAAAAAAGAGCAGTCTGCGGGTAACGCAGAATTGCTCTTTTGCCCAGGCGACCGGCCGTTTGTTCCGGTGCTCCATCGTGGTTATGCCCACTTCGTCGCCAGTTACACCGGATCCCTGTTTTCCCCTTCATCATAAAACATCACGCGTTTAAAATCAACGGTTAATTTACATCATGTGTCCTATTTCTATAACCTGCCCCGCAGGATCAGATTTAACCCAGCTTATCCAAAAGCCGGTCCAATGCCGTCCGAATCTCAGCTGCAGCTATATTGTAATCATCACGACTTCCCCCAAACGGATCGGAGATGTCGAAACTTGGAATTCGTTGTCTAATCTCAATGGCTCGCTCCCGCTCCGATGCCAGGATCTCTTGCCCAAGGGCACGTTTCATCTCAAGTGTTGCAAACAGGCTGTCCAACTCCTGAACATCACTTAATACCTGTTCATCATCCTCCACATATTCTTTCAATGTATAGGTTTTGTGGACTGCGTCGGGAAAAACCTGCATGACATGCTGCTTATGACTCCGTGTTAATGTAAGAACCAGATCGGCCCAACCTACCAGGTTAGAGCTAAGCTGTGTGGAATGAGGTGGACCTTCAACGTTATGATCTCTCAAAACCGCTTCAGCATGTCGGGAGATCGGCATCCCCGACGTTGCTGCCACACCTGCAGAGCGAACCTCTAACTGAATGCCGCGCTCCGATGCCAGTTTTCGCAAAAGCCCCTCTGCCATGGGGCTGCGGCACGTATTTCCAGTACATACGAATAAAATATGTTTCATTGTGTTAGCCTCCCCATTTTACATATGATGCGAATGATATGATATCTCAAGTTTTATTCTAAAATATAAACAAAAGTCCAAACGCAAGCAAGATTGCGCCACCAATGGCCTCACCGTAATCCCCAAGATTCTGGCTCACCCGACGGCCTAATAGCAGACCCATAACCGACATCACCCCGCCACAAACACCAAAGGCAAGTACCGTCAAGATCAGATCACCGCTAAACATCCCTAAGGAAACGCCAACGGAGAACGAATCCACACTTACGCTGAGGGAGAACAAAATAACGCCGAGCAGGGAACGGTGGTCCACCAGCTTGGTATCACCTTCACGGAATGCATTCAGAATCATATGAGCACCTAACAGAACAAGCAATCCACCTGCCGCATACGTCGTAATGTCACCGAGCAGGGAGCTGACGTATTTGCCCATATACATGCCGATGAGCGGCATGATGATATGAAATAGCGCCGTTACAATACTGATTCGCAATACATCCCGCAGCCGAATGCCCTTCATGCCAATTCCGATCCCGAGTGAGAACGCATCGAGGCCAAGCGCAACAGCCATGATCAAAATGGTTACCAACTGCCCTACATGGGCAGACACATCCCACATCCCCATACCCCCAAGTCACGTAAAGGTTCTTGTACACGATATGCGGACAAGGACCCGAACATGACCGATGCAAGGTAAACGGTGCGTATCTACTCCATATCCATGATGCATAAGGGCAGGTGGATACGATGTTTTAATTGATTTGTTTTGGAAAAAAGTTACGTAGCTCTCCTGACTGTGTGATCAGGAGAGGTTAAGAGGGTTGCTGGTTGCCAACTTGGATGAGTTGGTTACCCGCGGCCTTGAGCAGCCGATTCATGACGGCTGCTCCCAGCCCTTCGCGTGAGCAGGCTTCAGCCACAATATATGTGGCGCCTTGCTCATCGCAGCTGCGCAGCGCGGCGTATAGCCGGCGCGCTGCTTCCTCCAGCTCGCTGGCGTCACCCAGCGAGAACACGGCATCGGCGCGGTACTGCTCCGCGTGCTCGGCGAACGCCAGTACGGCGGTGCGCTCTCCGCGCCGCGCCGCCTCTGCGAGGGCGGCGCTGATCCAGGCTGCCACCGCTGCGGGCGGCCCCTCTACCACGCACAGCGCCCCTGCGGGTGCGTAGTGCGTGTACTTCATGCCCGGCGAGCGCGGCGCCGGGCTGCCCACGCCATCGGCCCCCTCCGCGAGTAGCGCGGGGTCCGTGGCGACACGGGCGGCAACGGCGGACAGTTGTTCCGCCGTTATGCCGCCAGGGCGCAGGATGGTGACGGTACCGTCGTCACCGACCTGCACAACCGTGGACTCGACGCCCACCCCGGTGGGGCCGCCGTCCACAATGCCGCCGATGCGGCCATCCAGATCCTCGCGCACATGGGCTGCGAGTGTCGGGCTTGGCCTCCCGGAGCGGTTGGCGCTTGGCGCAGCCACAGGGCACGCCGCAGCCGCGATCAACTGCAAGGCCACCGGATGGTCCGGCATGCGCACGGCCACCGTGTCCAGACCGGCCGTGACACGCGGGGACACCGCCCCCGCCCTAACCGGCAGCACCAGTGTCAGCGGTCCCGGCCAGAAGGCCGCCATCAGAGCTTCGGCTGTCTCGTTCACTTCCGTGACCAGAGCATCCAACTGGTCACGGTGCGCAATATGCACAATCAGTGGATTGTCGGAAGGTCGGCCTTTGGCGACAAATACAGCCTCCACGGCTGCCGTGCTACTCGCATCGGCACCCAAGCCATAGACCGTCTCGGTCGGAAAAGCCACCGTCTGACCTTGACGAATGCAGGCTGCGGCAGCCTGCAAGTCGGCGAGCGCCTGTTGATCGGCGCTCCCCTTTTTCACATCCAACAATTCAATATTACCCAATCCGTGATCGTTCTCAGCGCTCACCAAGACGCGTACATCCCACATCTCAGTGACCAGTTCTACCGGAGCTTTCGTATCACGGTCTTCTCTACCATCCCTCATCTCAGAGGTGTGTTGCAATTTTTCGTTTTCTCTGCTCATATATCATCATTCCTAAACTTCAAATAGGTTAGTTCATATCCATATTCAATATAAGTAATTATAACATACCTGACCCAACTCGGATGCCCTTCAAACTTCGCCCAGAAATTCACCACCAATTCATATCAAAAGGGCATCTCCCATAATCGAAGTCGCCCTTTACCATAGTATAAATTCGTTGTTATGTGAACAATCCAGTTACCCAACTCCACAGTTTCACGGCCATATCCCACAGAAAGAATCTCGCTTCCGGTGTGTCTCCCTGCACAGATGCCTCGGCATCTCCTGGTTCAGCCGCTGCGGCTGATACCGTTGAAGGTTTCGCCAGTGCATCCCCAGTCCCTGCGTCAATGAAGCACAGCGGCGGGAACAACACACACCACCAGTTCTGACCTTTGCCTTCGCCAAGCGTAATCCGAACAGCTTCATAATCCCCGGCAGGATACACAGTGCCCCCATACAGCTTGGTCGGGAACGGAACAGAACCCAACTCCACCTGATACTCATAATTTAAACCGCGACTGAGCAACTCTTCTCCTACTCTATTCTCAATCTCGGACAAATGCTCACGAATAACCTTGCGCGCTTCATCCAGACTTTGCGGATTCTCCAGTTCGGCTACCCACTCGCCCATCTGAGCAACGACAGCATCCCGAATCTCGCGTTTCACCAATTGATCTCCCGGTGCATCCGAGTTTGCTAGAATACGCAAGCGAATCGATTGTTCCGGAATTGCTGTGGCCGCCACAGCTGCATCCGTTTTCTGACCTTCCCACATCATGATAATCATCATAAGACATACAATAATAAGTCCAACTTGCTTAACAATTCGTCTGTTCATTCCGTTTTCCCCCTCGACTCTCTGATCACGTTGCCTGCAACTCTCTCATGTCTATCAGTATGCCCGGGAGAATCGGAAGTAAACCTAGCATTTGTAATAAATCTACTAAATCGATTCTATGATATACATTCGCTCACCAGTCATGTTAAAAAGGCTGATCCGCACCTGGTTACAGGGCAAATCAACCTCTTCATTTCCACCAACGATCAATTTTATACGCTCCACCGTTTTACTTCTCACCCAGACCGACTCAACAGTTACACAACACTTTTCTCTTTCTTGAGCATATTCCATAAACGTTCCGACAACCGAGGTTGCTGCTCCCCCATCAGAAGTTCATCCTCCTCTTCCTGTCCATACAACTTAATGCTCATGACCACCCCAATACAAGCCATATTAATGAGCAAAGAGGTGCCGCCGTAACTGATGAACGGTAACGTAATACCTGTGAGTGGCATCAGTCCGAGGAACGCTCCCACGTTCTCAAATACCTGATACAATAACATTCCGATAATACCAACAATGATGACGGGTCCTGCGCGTTCTCTGCAAGTCAGAGCAATCAGCACCATACGTTGAATCAGAATAAAGTACAACAGAATCAGTACGGATGCACCAACAAAGCCAAACTCCTCTGCGATCACAACAAAAATGGAATCAGAATACGTATAGGGGACTCGTCCGCTCTGAACAGATGTTCCTTGCAAGTAACCTTTACCGATGATGCCCCCAGAACCGATGGCTAAACCTGCATTTTTCGTATGCCAGGAAGCTTTGGAGGTAGCCTTTTCCGGTACCAACCAAGGATCAATCCGTTCTGCCCAATGTTCCCTTTTTATCTTTTCAAGAAAGGTGAACACTTCATCATGGTAGAAAGTATAGGCTTTAACAAAACCAAAGAACGCTACCCCCACGATCGCCAGTGCAATCAATGCGTGCTTCAGCCTCATATTTCCGATCCAGAATACCGCAGCCAAAATTACTACATACCCCAGCGCATTCCCCAAATCATTCTGAGCCATAACAAGGGCAAACGGAATAAACGCCCAACAGCCAATCGGCACAATATCTCTCCAAAATTTCAGCGTGCCTCGTTGTCTCTTCACGATCAAATGGGCGAGAAACAGAATCAGAATCATCTTGAACAGCTCTGCCGGTTGAAAAGAAAAATTCTCGCCCAGCTTCAGCCAGCCGTTAGCATTATTGATCGAACTGCCCAGGACATTAGCCAGGATCAGCAATATAATTCCCAAGCCATACAAATAAAACGCATATTTCACGTATAACTTGTAATTCACAAGCCCGATCACAAGCACCGCAATGAACCCGGCCACATAGAAATAAATTGTTTTGACATGGTGATTCGCCAAGTTGGCATCTGTCTGCGTTCCGCTATAAATCGCAAATACACTAATAATCATGAGCAACAGCATTACAAAGAGAATCACACCATCCATCTTTTTCAACATTCTCAACATGACTCCGTCCATCCCCCTGAAATCTAACAATCTATCATTTCCAATTGAACTCAATATTACCATTGTATATAATTGGATAATAAAATGGAAATCTGGATCTTTTCAGGATGACTATTCAACCATTCAACGGCCTGTCTCCCACACTTAAAACAATAAAAACCCCAAAACATTCACCCCTAAGTGAATAGGGCTGATCTGTTTAAGGGTTCTATTGTTAAGCGGCTTAAATACGAATATCTGACGTTGCTATTTCAAGGTTTGATTCGAGAACGTTATTGCTCCTGCTGGGATGGCTTGCGTCTCAGCACTTTCATCACCAGATCGGTAATACTCGGTTGTTCCGAAGAGCCGAGAATATCTTCGTTCTCTTCCGTGTGAACCTTGATACTCATCACAATCCCCATACTAATCATGTTGAGCATAATGGAGGTACCGCCCGAACTGATAAATGGCAGTGTGATCCCTGTCAGTGGCATCAGACCAATAAATGGGCCAATATTAACAAAGATCTGGTAGAGCAGCATCGCTATAATCCCAACAATGAGATAAGGCCCCGCTCGATCCTTACACTCCAGTGCAATCAGCACCAGCCTGTGAATCAGGATAAAGTACAGGAGAAGCAGTACCGAAGCACCGATGAAACCAAATTCTTCCCCAATCTGCACAAAGATGGAGTCAGCATAGGCCAGCGGCACCCGATTCGACTGAATCGTTGTGCCTTCCATATAACCTTTGCCCGTAATCCCGCCAGAACCAATCGCAAGCTTTGCATTATACGTCTGCCAGAGTACATCTCTTGAGGTCAACTCTGGTACAAGCCAGGGGTCAAAACGATCTGCCCAGTGCGAACGTCCAATGTCATTCAGGAATTTAACAATCTCATCATGATAATGAATATATGCCTGTGTACCACCGATAAAGGTAGCCACAGCAATAATAAAACCAATGAGGGCATGCGTAAATTTAATGTTGCCGATCCATAATAGGCCCACAAGAATGACAACATAACTTAACGCATTTCCCAAGTCATTTTGAAGCAATACGAGTAGTAATGGCGGCAGAACGCAGAGTGAGATCGGAATAACATCACGTCCGAAATAGAGCGGACGATTCTTCTTTCGGGCCAAAAAGGCCGATAAAAACACAATCAGACATAGCTTGAACAACTCAGCTGGTTGCAAACTGACCCCGAAGATGGACAGCCAACCTTTTGCACCGTAATACTCTTTACCAAAAAACATTACGAAAATGAGCAGTAACATACCCACGCCATAGATATATAAATAATTTTTGATTATGAATTTATAGTTTATCATCGACATTCCAAAAAAGACGATGAATCCCAAAATATAAAAGATCACTGCACTTTTCGGGAGTCCCTCCAGCTTCGGACGACCAAACGTTGTACTGTAAATTGACAAAATACTGATAACCATCAGAATAACAAGTATAAACACGATAGAATAGTCTATCTTTTTAAATTTGTGCAGCATGTAATTATGTTCCCCCAAGCATTCAGAAATCTTCGGTATATCTCATTGTAGAGGATTTCACGGTAAAAAGAAAACCCGCGGAACCTTACATTTTCGTCACCTGTTCCGAAGTACGAACACCCAGGACATGCCGCTCGATTCCGGCAAGGTCCGGTACAATGATAATTTCCCGCCAATGTCCCGCCGATTCAAGCAGAGCCGCGATGTCGCGAGCCTGCCCCTGACCCAGCTCAAAACCAATAATCTGCGGCGGCGCAGGCAGCAGCGACAGTTGCTCCAGCATGATACGGTACGGTGCAAGCCCGTCCGGACCGCCGTCCAATGCCATGCGCGGCTCATGATCGCGCACCTCTTGCTGTAACCCGGCGATATCCGCCGCCGGGATGTATGGCGGGTTGGACACCAAGATGTCCACCCGTGCCCCGGCGAACGGGGCCAGCAGATCGCCTTCACGGAAGCCGATCTGTACCCCGTTCGCGGCCGCGTTCCGCGCGGCCACTTGCAGGGCAGCCGCCGAGAGATCCCCGGCGCCGACCTGCCAGCGCGGGCGTAGTGAAGCCATCGTCACCGCGATGGCACCACTGCCCGTGCCAATATCGACGGCGAGCGGAGCGCCGTCAGGAAACACGCGGTCGGCTTCGCGCAGCACAGCCTCGACCAACAGCTCGGTCTCCGGCCGCGGAATCAGCACGGCCGGCGTGACCTCGAACGGCAGCCCATAGAATTCCTGGCTGCCGATAATATATTGCGCCGGCTCACCCGCAGCCTTGCGCGTGACGGCGTCCTCCCAGCGGCTGCGATGCTCGCTGGGAAAAGGCTCCGGCTGCATCATGTAGTACGCGGCGCCATAGACGCCGAGTACATGTTCCAGCAGCAGCCGAGCATTGTTTTGCGGCTCGTACACGCCGCACTTTTCCAAAAAAGAGGAAGCCTCCACGAAGGCTTCCCGACAGCTCTGTTCCGGCGTCATGACAAACTGCGCGCGGGTCACAGATTATTCTCCTCTATCCATCATCTCAGTCTGCTGAGCAATGGTCAGTGCAGACAAAATATCTTCAATCTCTCCGTTCATCACCTGATCCAGCTTGTGCATTGTCAGGCCGATCCGGTGATCAGTCACACGGCTTTGTGGGAAGTTGTACGTACGAATCCGCTCACTGCGGTCACCCGTTCCCACTTTGCTCTTCCGCTCAACAGAGATCTTCGCTTCCTCTTCCATCCGTTTCATATCGAAGATACGCGTACGCAGAACCTGCAACGCTTTTTCCTTGTTGGAGTTCTGTGATTTTCCATCCTGACATGTCGCAACAATTCCCGTTGGAACGTGCGTTACCCGTACTGCGGATTTCGTGGTATTAACCGATTGTCCACCGGCACCACTGGAACAGAACGTATCCACACGGATGTCTTTATCATGAATTTCGATATCAAAATCTTCGGCTTCAGGCATAACCGCAACCGTTGAAGTTGATGTATGAATACGTCCGCCAGACTCAGTTGTTGGAATACGCTGCACACGGTGTGCGCCGCTTTCGTATTTCATTTTGCTGTATGCGCCGCGTCCGTTGATCAGGAAAACAACCTCTTTGAATCCACCGAGATCATTCGTGTTAACGTCCATCAGTTCTACACGCCAGCCTTGTGCATCTGCATAACGCGTGTACATCCGATAAAGATCTGCTGCAAACAATGCTGCTTCATCTCCACCAGCTGCTCCACGAATCTCAACAATAACGTTCTTGTCGTCATTCGGATCTTTTGGTAGCATAAGCACACGAATCAATTCGTCTAGCTCTTTCTGACGAGTGCTCAGTTCGTCTATTTCCATTTTGACCATTTCGCGCATCTCATCATCCAGTTTCTCACCCTGCATTTCCTTTGCAGCTTCGAGATCCTGACTTACCTGTTTGTATTCATTGTACGCTTCATAAGTCGGTTGCAGATCGGATTGTTCTTTGGAGTATTCCCGCAACTTTTTGTTGTCACTTGCCACATCCGGGTCACACAAAAGCTCGCTCAACTTGTCATAACGGTCGGCTAACGCCTGTAATTTATCCAACATGTATAGTCACCTCACGCATTATTTTGTCCAAGCACATCACATTTTCAATAATTATTTCAATTCAATCTTAATTACATCTATAATCTATATTCCACAACGCACAGGATTCTCACGAATCCCCTGACCGCAGCATGTATTCACATTCATGTATGATCGACGTATAACATCGCTACAACGTCATCAAATCCTTTACTTTTAAAGTTGATATCAAGAAATCGTGTACCCTGTATGAAACTCGCTTCAACTCATCTGTTACAGCGCGAATTTAACGTGGTATACGACTCTTAATTATAGCATATTCTTATGGTTCTGAATAGTAACTGTTCGGCGCGCAATACAAAAATAATTCTATTTACATATTTCGGATTGTGTCTTTTCCTTTTATTATATCCACTACGCGCGATCAATCCAGTGCTTGTACACAATATATAGCGATCAAAAACATAAAAAGCCCTGTTATCTTCCAAAGAAGATAACAGGGCTGCTATAACCATTTTTTAAACCATAGTGAACGGTTTAGGAATTATACGTTGAAACGGAAGTGCATAACGTCGCCGTCATTTACAACGTACTCTTTACCTTCAAGACGAAGTTGACCGCGCTCTTTGGCACCGTTCATGGAACCCGCTGCAACCAGATCGTCGTAGGAAACCACCTCTGCACGGATGAATCCACGCTCGAAGTCGGTGTGAATGACACCTGCTGCGCCAGGTGCTTTGGTACCTTTGCGGATTGTCCAAGCACGAACTTCCTGTACACCTGCTGTAAAGTATGTGTACAGACCGAGCAATTTGTAAGCTGCTTTGATCAACAGGTTGAGACCGGAATCCTCGATACCGAGTTCTTCCAGGAACATTTGTTTATCTTCGCCTTCCAGCTCAGAGATCTCTTCTTCAACCTTCGCACTGATTGGCACCACTTCTGCGTTCTCAGCAGCTGCGAATTCTCTTACTTTTTGCACGTAAGCATTGTTCGCCACGTCGCCGATTTCATCCTCAGCTACATTGGCTGCGTACAGAACAGGCTTCAGGGTAAGCAAGTGCAGATCGCGCACGATCAGAAGCTCATCATCCGTAAGTTCCATGCTGCGTGCCGGCTTGTCATCGTACAGAACAGCCTTCACTCTCTCCAATACTTCTACTTCTTGAGAGGCAGTCTTGTTGCCGCCCTTCATGTTTTTCTTGGAGCGATCGATTTTCTTCTCAACACTCTCGATATCGGCCAGGATCAGCTCCAGATTGATCGTCTGGATGTCGCTCACCGGGTCAATTTTGCCATCGACGTGTGTGATGTTCTCATCAACAAAGCAACGTACCACGTGTACAATTGCATCTACTTCACGAATGTGGGCAAGGAACTTGTTACCCAGACCTTCACCTTTGCTCGCACCACGAACAAGACCCGCGATATCTACAAACTCAAACGCCGTTGGTACTGTTTTCTTAGGTACAACGAGTTCTGTCAGTTTGTCCAAACGCTCATCGGGTACTTCAACGATCCCCACGTTAGGGTCAATTGTACAGAACGGATAGTTTGCCGATTCGGCACCTGCTTGTGTAATTGCGTTAAACAATGTAGATTTACCAACGTTAGGCAGACCTACGATTCCAGCTTTCAAAGCCATGTATATGACAACTCCTCATTGATTACTTGTTCGGTATGGATAATCCTATACATTATATATGACAAACCTCAAGGCATCAAGGAACTTCGCCAATTCGACCAGAGTCCCATCCACTATTGGTTTACCCTTTGATTTCCTTATACATCGTCAGATCCGTTACCTCATATCCCATCTTGCGATACAGGCTGCTCGCCCGCACATTATGTCCAAACACATGCAGGCCAATGCGATCCACGCCAAGACTCAAGGCCGTCTGTTCAAGCGCCTCCATCGTCTCTGTTCCATACCCTTTACCGCGGTGTGCTTCTTCAACCACAATGTCTAGCAAAAATGCATCTTTGCCACGACGATTATCCGTGATGTTAAACCAGATATACCCCACATTTCCGTCTACAGGATGCATCAGATTGTAGAGATACGCTCCGGGTGTGTTCAAGCCTTCTGGCAGATAACGTTCATAAGATTCCTCGGCCAGTTGCTGCGCCTCTTCCTCAGCCCAGGTGCCCGCTTCTACTTTTTCCTGTGCAAAGTCTTTAATCGATCGAATGCGAAAACTCGCATAATCTTCCTGATTCATTGGAGAAAGTTTCAACTTTTTCCCCTCCTTATTTCAAGTGATCTTAATTATGTATGATCTCTGTGCAGTCCTTTTTGCACTACTAGTATCTTATTGTATCCTTTTCTCCCATTAAGCGCATGAAGTTATTCTGAGGATTCGAACTTCAGTTTTCATATTTATCCATTTAATTTATAACTTTTGATCTCTACCCATTGTTTATACCTCATGAAGGAAAGGAGTGGATCATACTGAACACACGTCGCCGATTCTCCAAAAAGAAAATTATTATCTTGTCTGTTATCATACTCGGAATCGCCATCGTCGCTTTTATGAGCTTTCTGAATGCAATCGATCCCTTTCGTCACTTAAGGATCACAATCCATAATCAGTCCGACTATGACCTCACCAATATTCAAGCTAGCCTGGTCCAAGGCGACAACTCGTTAAACAACAATGAGAATGGCTCCACCTACGTAGTCGATAAGGATATTTCCAGCGGAGCAAAGATGAAATTCGCCCCACAGCTGAAACTCTCTGGGGAGGGGGCCGTATCCTTGGCGTTTACGGACAGCCGCGGAAAAACCTATAATAAAACGGTCTGCGGTTATACGGAATACTTGTCCGGCAATTCCTACGTTACTGTAACCAATGAGAATGTCACCGTGAAAGATGAATGTATGTAATAATTCGACAAAACGATTATGTAAGTAATTGAAACATTATTACATAACAATGAATAAGGAGGAAATCACATTGTTATTCAACATAATTTTAGGTGCAAGCGTAGCTTTGTCCATATTACTTTCTGCACATCCAGCTAGTGCTGTTGATGTAGAGGATAGAGTGCAAGATGCCCTTACTACTTCTCCAATCACTATGGAGAACACTGAGGATTCGATTATCAATCCAATGGATGTACAGCTTATCAGACCATTCAATTACAGCAGTTACAATGCGTACGAAAAATCATTCACATTGGTTCCTGACAATGGAGAAGATGCAGATGTTTGGATTCAAAACAATAGTACGGATACTATTTATGCCAAAATTACCGTGGGCAATCTTTCCCCCATTGACATCCCAATCAAGAAAGGGACTCAAAAAACAACAAGAATAGGTGTTATAGGCACAACAAACGTCAAAGTTTATATCTATAGTTCAACAGATCATAAAATGGATATGATTATAAGGGCCCAACAATTTTAATATTATAAATAGTGTAGAGGATACTTCTTAAGAAGTATCCTCTACACTATTTATGTTCCAGATTATCTAGCAAGCAATATGAGTAGACTCAAAATATATAATTAAATAACTCCTAATGAAGCTTATATCACCATCATTTCAACCCCGGCCTACCGCCGTTCCACCAGACGTGACGTCTGCTTCAAATCCTCAATCCGCCCTGAGCCAATGCCGAACATGACGGTACGCAACTCGAACTCCACCTGTTCCAACCGCTCATTTAGCGCATCATCCGAAGCGACCGCAGATTCAAGCAGAGATCGGCCAAAACCAGCCAGATCCGCACCGAGAGCGAGGGCTTTGGCTGCATCCACGCCAGTGTACAGTCCACCGCTGCCAATCAGGGCCCCCGCTGGATTCAGCCCTCGTACTTCCTGAATACACTCCGCTGTCGGAATGCCCCAGTCGGCAAAAGCTTCAGCTGCTGCCCGGCGTACCGGGTTATTGTTGCGGTACTTCTCTACCTGTACCCAGCTTGTACCACCTGCACCGGCCACATCAATGAATGCAACACCAGCTTCATATAAGCGTTGGGCCGTCACACCATCGATGCCAAATCCTACTTCTTTTACGCCAACAGGCACGTCTAACTCACGACACAAGTTCTCAATCCGCTGAAATAATCCGCTGAAGTTAGTATTACCTTCCGGCTGGAAAACTTCCTGCAACGTGTTCAGATGAAGCACGAGCATGTCCGCACCCGCAATATCTACGGCACGCTGGAAATCAGCCGTGGTGAAACCATAGTTCAGCTGCACCGCGCCCAGGTTGGCAATGACCGGGATGTCCGGTGCCCAGCGCCGCACATCGAAGGTACTCGCCAGTTCCGGCTGTTCCACGGCAGCCCGGATCGATCCTACGCCGAGCGCCCAGCCTCTGGCGTTCGCTACTCGGGCGAGGCGCTCATTGATAGCGCCCGTTGTTTTGCTTCCACCCGTCATCGAACTGATGAGCAAGGGTGTGCGTACTTTTTGGCCAATAAACGAAGTCTCCAGATGCACCTCTTCAAAATCCAGCTCCGGCAGTGGGTGATGACGAAAAGCATACCGCTCCATACCGCTGGTTACCCCTTCTCCTGCCACATTCTCCTCAAGACAGAGGCGCACGTGCTCTAGCTTCCGTTCTCCCGTAGCCACTTCGGGAAGCAGCCGTTCGCCGGCTCGCTCTTGTTCATTCATGATGAGACCTCCTATGTGAGAATCGTGCGGATCGACAGGATAACCTGCCTGTTCCTAGCTTCTATGTATATACAGCTCAACTCTATCCAGTATAACGTTCCAAACCGCCTATTGAAAGGATGCCCCGACACCAATGTCTCAGTTAAATCTCGGAGCACCACTATCTTATGCCTACTCAAAAGCACGGATCATCTGTCGCACCTTCAAAGCTGTTGGTTAGCACGAACGACGTACATGCACTTGGTTCATCAGAACACAGCTCACTCCATCATCCTGCATATCGAACCTATCTCAAGATTTCCGATGCCAGTCGTTCACCGACAAGCTGCCCGGACAATGTCACAATCGGGGTTCCGCCGCCTGGATGTGTTGTACCGCCGACGTACCAGAGTCCTTGTACATCTTTGCTTCGGTTGCCCGGCCGCATGAAAGTCTGCTTCACGGAGTTGGAGGAGATGCCGTAGATCGACCCTTGATGCGCCAAAGTATCCCGTTCGATATCTCGCGGTGTGTACCGGATCAACACATCGGATTCATTTAACCCGGTAATTCCCCTCGCCGCCAACTGTTCCAGCACAAACGCTCCATAACGTTCCGTTTGTTCCTCCCAATTCCACGAATCAGACAAGTAGGGGGCATTGACGAGAATGAACAGATTGCTGGCTCCCGCCGGGGCCATGCCTGCTTCGGAATAACCGGAATAACAGATATAGATCGTAGGATCTTCTGGCATTTTACGGTCACGGAAAATATGGTCGAACTCCGGTTCATACCTCTCCGGGAAAAAGACGGTATGGTGCAGCAGTGCATCGTATTGCTTTCGCACACCTGCTAACGTCACAAATCCCGAAATGGATGGTTCATACTTCCGTATGCGGGCATCACTCATCTCTTTCCGATGTTCCGGTGCGAGCAGTAGTCGATTCACGCTAAGCACATCTCCATTGGCAACCACCTGATCGGCTTCCCGGAAGCCTTGATCCGTATCCACGCCTGCCACTTTGCCATTCCGAACAACAATCTGCCGGACCTCAATGCCCGTAATGATCTGTACGCCTTTTTCCAGTGCCAGTCGAGTCATGCCTTCAATCAGTTGATAGGTTCCGCCTTTGACCCCGTAGATGCCCACCTCTGCTTCCACATGACCCATCATGGCAAAGATCGAAGGAGACTGATACGGCGATGATCCCACATAGGTCGCGTACCGCCCGAACATAGCGAGTGTATGCGGATGCTGGAAATACGAACGCAGCAACTTATCCAGCTTCACCGTTGGCCGCACACGAAGCAGGCTGCGCAGCATCTGAAGATTGTATTTGTCAGAAGGAGACAGCAACAACTTACCGAGAAAATGACGATTGGCTTCCGCATACAGTGCGGCAGACTCATCCATAAATGCATCATAGCGACCCGCATCTTCCGGACTGTACGCCGCGATCTGCTCCTTCATCCACCCACGATTGCCTGACAAATCGACCACTGTGCCATCTGCAAATATATTACGCGTGCGCGGCTCTAACTCATATAGCTGTACGTATTCTTCCATCGCTACACCCGCATGGTCAAAGACGGAACGAAAAGTGGATGGCATCGTGATTGTGCTCGGTCCCCGGTCAAAATGATACCCGTCCCGCTCAATCTGTTGCAGTTTGCCACCTACATGATCCTGTCGTTCCAGAATGGTCACCTGCACACCTTTTGAAGCCAATCGGATCGCACATGACAGACCTCCGAATCCTGCACCGATAATCGTGACGTTACCTCTCATGTGACCCTTCAATTATACCGCCTACCTTTCCATACATACCCCTTACCGGACCGACCTGCCTGCCAGGAAGCAAGTCCGATGGCAATGACACAGGCCATGCTGACCGGTTGCAGAAGGGCAAGCCACCAGGGCTGTCCGCCAGCATGATCCGCTACTCTTTTCACAGCCATACCTAGTAATGTTCCTAACACTCCATACAGAATGGGCGTCGAACTACCTGAGATTAATCCTATAATCAAGCCCATGGGAGGCACAATATACATCAGCGTATACATTAACATCGTGCCAAGCAGCAGTACGTCTTTGCGCCCCATACCTTCGTACATGTTTTTCTTGTATCCGTTCCATACTTCAACACCGTTCTGATACATGCGGGTATTCGTTACATCATGCACATCGGTCAGCATCACCGGATGACCTGCACGCTTGACTGCTTTGGCGAGACTCATATCATCCACCAGATGTGCCTGAATGGCAGCATGACCGCCGGATGCTTCGTAACTGGAGCGATGAATCAGCAAAAAAGCCCCCGTAGCGGCCACAAACATCGGACTGGATGATCTGCGTATCATGAAAATGGGCAGATGACTGATGATGGTGAAGACCATCATCGGTACGACAAGCTTTTCCATCCACGTCTTTGTTACCTGATAAGGAAAACCAGTTACCAGACCACCGCTCTGCTCACACCCTGCCGCAAGTGTCTGCCGAATGGCACCTGGCTCTAGACGCACATCTGCATCCACAAACATATACCATTCTCCCTTGGCCTCCTGAACCAGCCTGTGACACGCATGGGATTTCCCCATCCAGCCCTCGGGAAGATCGACACCATGCAGTAGACGCACACGTGCATCGTGATCCGCAATCGCTTGTACCATGGCCGCTGTCTCATCTTCGGAGCGATCATCCAGCACCAGTACTTCCATCCGGAATCCCGATGTATCGCTCGCGAGCACACTTTCCAGACATCCTTCGATATGTAGTCTTTCATTTCTGGCCGGAATCAGCACCGAGACCATCAGGTCTGGGGGTTGTATCTTGTCTGACCGGAATGAACGTACTTTGGGCAGACAGGAGACGTTCCATAGAGCGAACAGCAACTGTATTCCCAATATGCTTGTAAGCACAATCCAGAAGATTTCAGATGCATTCATCCTAACGGTTCACCCGCTTTCGCGTGGCATCGTATTTTTCACTTGTCGAACGTACATGACGAATCAGTGGCAGCGCATCTGGCAAGCTCCCCTGTCCCATCCGTATAAGTTCTGATCTGTGATCGTCTAACTGCTGTTCCAGCACAAGACCGAGTCTGGAGGCAATCTCTTCACTCTTGAGCGTCTTCCAGTCTTCCATCACCGGAGGGCCTGCCTGCATCGATATTTCCGGTAGATCATGCTGAACCATTCCATGGCACAAGGTTACCGGTACGGCAATGGCATTCGGAGAGCGACGAAGCAACAATCCGATGCCTGGACGGAACCGAATCGGTCTGGCCTCCTGATGGAGAATTTCTCCTTGTGGAAAAATCCAGACCCTTTTCCCCGAATCCAATAATTCACTGGTGTACTGTAGAGAGGCCCGAATACCGGACGCACTCTCCTTATTGATCGAATACGCACCCAATTTACGAAAAAAAGCATATTGCTGGAGCTGTTGCTCCTCCATCATCACATAATGATCACCCCGCGATGTCTGCCTGGCCGCATGATAGAGCAGCAGACCATCCCACCAGGAGCTGTGGTTCATGAAATAGATCACCGGACGAGTCGGATCAATCGGGGAGTTGTCCCTGATGTCCACCTGCGGGTCCAGTGACCCCGTGAGCGTGAAGGAGCGGAAGCGCCGACGCAGCAGATAATAATGATTATATAAGGCAAAAATCCGATTAAACGGTTTTGATTTTACGGCGCGAATCATACAGCCAGCTCCCTTCGGCAAGAAGCACTCCTGCAATGGCGATGATAAAGCTGCCTGTAATTCCTTCCTTCAGGGCGAGTAGGCCGAATAGAAGAATAAAGAGCTGATACAACCATTTTGCACGCAGCAATGAGCTACGGTCACCAGGCATGGCCGGAAGGAACAGGGACAGGAATGCGCCCATGATAAACCAGCTTATGTAATTGGTCCACGGGACCCCGTAGAATCCACCTGGAGCCTGCCACTCCCAGAATCCTCTTGCATGCGCGACAGGATCGAGTACCAGATCAAGAACCACCGCCCAGAACCCGGTCTTCACGGCTCGAAGCAGTTTTCCAGTCCAGGTTGAACCCCCGCCACTTAACAGCGCCGAGTTACCCACCACTGCGATCCAGGCGAAACCCAGCGTAACAGGCACACTGAACAGATGAATCCCGAAAAAGTCAGAGTAAGCATACTCACCAAAGGGCCAATGCGTATGCACCCCTACCCACTCCACGCCCATACCACCCAACCAGATGATCACGGAAGCGATCCACAGCCCGGGTTTCAACCAGATGACTGACTGGTCGGACAGACCTGTCCGATTGCGCCCCTGGTAGATCAGATCCAGCACATACAATGCGTAGAAGATTAGAAATAATCCATTTGAAAAGGACAACACATCCGGCACGCCGATCGTCAGCATCAAGGTTGCTCCAATGACATACCAAGCCCAGTAAAGCCACTGGATCATTAGGATACCGCCGTTCGGGAGGCTTGATAGGCCAGCATCGGGTAACGTTTCACAATCGCACCCAGCATCTCCAGTTTCAATTCATCGCTAACATATGCCCGTTTGGTATATACGTCATAGTCGTTGCGTTCAACCGCGTGTAGAATGGTGGAGTAAAAGGCTGCTGCCAGCTCGATGGAAAACGCACTTTCCGTTGGGTACGTATCCAGACGATCCATGCCAATACGGAACCAGTTCAATGCTGCCGCTTTTAATTCATGAACAATGGCAATAAAGCGTTCGTCCACGATTCCGTCTTCAAAGTCCTGTTCGGTGTAACCATGCTTCTCCATGATCTCCAGCGGAACATACCGGCGCACTCTGGCCCGATCTTCACCAACATCCCGAATAATATTAACGATCTGCATCCCTTTACCCAAAGCAATCCCGTTCACGGCTACTTCTGCGCCGTTATCATCCCGCAATACAGGCAACAACATCTCGCCTACGGTTCCGGCCACCAGATAACAATAATGCTCCAGTTCCTTCATCGTTGTATAATGCGTTACTTTAAGATCCGTGAGCTGCCCTTCCATCTGGCGGAAGAATGGCCCCTTATCCAGATGAGGAAAACTGCTGAACAACCATCTCAGTGCTGGCCAGATAAAATGTCCTTCCGCGTCGTCCAACTGACCAAATAAATCATGGATTTCGTGAATTGTATAGGGCGAATGCTCCGGCTCGTCTACACTGTCATCAATCATGCGGCAGAAGGCATAAATGACATATACCGCTTCCCGTCGTGGACTTGGCAGCCCTCTAAAGGCCTGATAAAAAGAGGAAGAACCCTTTTGCATCAACTCTTCACACCTGCTCAAAATCGCTTCATTCATGTTCCCATCTCCTTCGTGAGTTGATTGACGGCCATACGTGCACTCTGCATCACAATCGGCACTCCCCCTCCAGGATGTACAGATGCTCCTGCGGCATATAACCCCTTGATATTAGGGAATGGTTTGGGTTGTGGTCGGTATACACCGGACTGGAACAACACTGGCGCAATACCGAAGCTTCCGCCCCCATAGAGCCCGTCTCGCTCTGCGTCAGCGGGTGTACGCACCTTTTTCCACCTGATCGCTGCACGAAGTCCCGGGAATCCACGTTGCTCCGCTTCTTCCAATACACGTTCTGCCAATGCTTCGCTCTCCTGATCCCAGTCGACACCTTCGGCATCGGGCACGGGAATGAGGAAATACAATACACTCTGTCCTGAAGGCGCTGCTGTCTCATCCAATGCGACCGGATTAAATACGTAAAATGAGGACTTTGCCGGAATGCGTCGCTGATTGAAGACTTCCTGTAAACTACCTTCCAGACTCGGTGGCAGGAAGAACTGGTGCGTCGTTGCATCTTCCCAAGTTTTATCCACGCCCACATAGAGCAATACACATCCGGAAGAGGGGCGATATGGCTTTCTTTTACGCGCTACCTCTGGTGCTTGACCAAGCAAACCCGAAAGATGGGGGAAATCGCCATTGTAGATAACTGCATCCACATTTTCTGCGCCTGCTACCGTTTCTATACCTTCACATACACCGTTTTTAATCGTGAGCCCGGTAACTTCCGCATTCAGCACAACACGTCCACCACGTGAGATCAGTTCCTGTTCCAGAATGGCCGGTAATGCTGCATACCCGCCCTTCACCATCCAGATACCATATTCATGCTCTGCGTAAGGCAAAAGGGAATAGATACCTGGCGTTCCAAACGGTGATCCACCGATGTATAGACTTTGCAGAGAGTATGCATCAAGCAATTCCTCATGCTCAAAATAATCGCCTACCGCTTTCCGAACACTTTTGTGTGCACGCAATCTGCCCATGAGGGACATGAGCGAAGGGGTGAAGAAATCCCTTTTACGCGGAAAAGCCCTTTCCAGAAACGCTGCCCGGCCTGCCGGAAACAACGTGTCCATATCTTTCATGAATCGTGTGAATCCCCGGCTCTCTCCCGGGAATAAACGTTCAATCTCCGCCGTCTGCTCTTCACGTGACGTCATCTTGGTCATGACACGACCACTATGGTAATGCACTCTGTATAACGGATCACAGCGAAGCAGTTCAATCTTCGAACGATCTACGCCTGCCTCCTCCATGATGCCAAGCAACATCTCAGGCAATAGCACAATCGTCGGCCCTTGATCGATCCGGTATTCCCCTTCCTGCTCATATCCAATGCGTCCGCCAACGCGAGAACCCCGTTCATAGACAGTGACATCCCAGCCCTGACGGTTCAATAACAGTGCAGAAGTAAGTCCACCAATCCCTGCCCCTACAATAGCGGCCCGCTTCATGAATGCCCTCCGGCTTCTGCCGTCTTCACATACGAGGATGGTTTGGAGCTTGTACGCGCGTCCTCTTCCTGAATCAGTCTGACACTGATCCGTGCCGATTCGAAGATCGTGGGCAATCCGCTGCCCGGATGTGTTCCGCCGCCTACCAGCCATACACTTTTCAACTCTTCAAACTGGTTATGGGGACGCAGGTACATCATCTGACCCAGATTATGCGCCATGTTAAACGTTGCTCCGCGGTACACATCCAGTTCAGTCTCCCAGTCGAGTGGAGTGAACAGCATACATTCTTCGATCCGGCTGCGAATATCTGCCAGCTCAGGAATACCTTCCATGCGCTTCATCATGGCCTCTTGCACATTCTCCCGTTCTGCTTCCCAATCGATGTCTGCGGTAAGATTAGGCGTAGGCATGAGAACATATAAAGCGGATTTCCCTTCCGGTGCCAGCGTCGAATCGAGTCTGGAAGGGTTATGAATATATAGAGATGGATCGGCTGACAACATTTTGTGCTTTGTGATCTCATCAACGTTCAACCGGTAGTCCTCGGGAAAATAGATCGAGTGATGCGGCAGATCCACTCCACCATCCACACCCAGATACAGCATCGCTGTCGAGCAGGAGTACTTTTTGCGTTTCATTTTCTCCGGGGTATATTTCTTAAGTACGCCCGGTTCGAACAGATGGTTCACCGCATGTGCAAAGTCAGCGTTCACCACCACATGGTCCGCGTCGATGCGTTCACCGTTCTCAAGCAACACACCTTCTGCACGACCATTGCGAACGATGACCTGTTTCACCGGGGTGGAAGTATGTATGCGTCCTCCGTATTCTTCCACGACATCAGCCATGGCTTGGAAGATCCGATTCACGCCGCCAATGGGGTGGAACAATCCGTAGTGATGCTCAATGAAAGATAGTATGGTAAAGGTGCCCGGACAATCCCAGGCAGACATACCAAGATATTTGGATTGGAATGTAAATGCCCAGCGTAGACGCTCATCTGTAAAATAGCGGGACAAGATCCCATAGACGGTGTTGTGGACATCAAGCTTAGGTAGAGCTGTTACCGCGTCTTTGCGTAGATAGTCAGTCAGCTTGCCAAACGGACGGCGCAGCAAAGGCATGACTTTGCCAAACTTCACTTCCTCTTCTTGCATGAACCGAAGGTAATTGTCTTCATTGCCCGGAAACAATTCCTTAATCTGTGCAGCTGTATCTTCCCGATTACGAGAAGGCGTGAACACCGTATCACCAAAGTTCAGTGCGTACAGCGGGGTTAGTTCTTTCATATGCACATAATCGGATAACTTGCGTCCCACGACGTCGAACATCTCTTCAATCAGCTGAGGCATCATCAAAAATGTTGCCCCCCGGTCGAATCGATACTCGCCCAGTTCCAATCTGGCAGAACGCCCCCCGATGACCGGCTGTTTCTCATACACATCTACTTCGTACCCCTGACCGGACAATAACATCGCTGCTGCAAGTCCACCCGGACCCGCGCCAATCACAGCTGCACGTTTGCGTTGTTGATTCGGTATCATGCCACTCACCTCTCTATGTAGGGAATTCCTATAGTTCTCTAGCCCCTAGCCTATTATTAAACCGCCCAAGAACACTTTAAGCGGTAACCAGCAAAAACATTATACAAATATAATACAAATATTATACGACCTTGTAAACCAAAAAATGACCCGTCGGTCAAAATACGTGGATACTCCATTTATAAACACAAAAAAACACCCCTTGATCACTTTCGTCAAAGGATGTCCTGTATACACTAACCTATTCATATCATTTGAGATTATGTTTAGTTATTTACCTGTCCAAACCTCGCACCAGGTGGTCGATTTGCGAGATACTCACGTTCTATCCATGACTGCCAATCCGATGAATCCTCTGGCATAATCCATTCCGGGTAACGAGCATGTTCTGCACGCTCATAGCCCTTTCCACCAAGTACAAAGCGAATATGTGGAAACTCGTTTTTAATTCGCTCTATAAGCTGATCACACCGTTCAAGAAGCCCTGGACTTGTGATCGAAAGGCAGACCAACTTGATCTTTTGCTCCCGAATAATCGGGAAGATGCCTTCTTCTGGCGTGTTCGCACCGAGATACAGTACTTCCGCTCCATTTTTACGCATAAAAAGAGAGAACAGCAGCAATCCAACCTGATGGTGCTCCCCTTCCGGACACAACGCCAGAACTTTGGGCAGATGCGGATAGATCGGGAACAGATGGAAAAACTGATAAAACCGCTGTGATATCAGCTGTGTCATGAAGTGTTCCTGAGCCACCGAAGCCCTGCCTTGCTCCCATGCATCTCCAACCCGAACCAGTATGGGCACCAGCACATGATAGAACATCGAGTCGTACCCGTACATGGTGAAACCAAAATCAATCAAACCATTGGCACGTTCACCCTGAAAGTTGTAGAGCGAGTCATAGATCTGATCTGCCATGCGTGCGTAGGCTTCTTCCATCGTAGGCACCGGAGCCATGATCGGCGTGGGCACAGCCTCGGGCGGATTTAATTTGTTTACTTTCAACATCCGTACCGCTTCCGAAATATTGGTCTGATGTAGCTCAACCTGTTCTTTCAGCCAGCGCAGATCCGAAACATTCTCTTCGGTATACATTCGATAACCCGATTCCGTCCGCTCAGGGGTGACCGCACTATACCGATTCTCCCAAGCCCGGAGCGTCACCGTCGGGATACCGAGCATGGCAGCGACTTGTTTGATGGAATACACCTTATTACCCACTTTCTTTCCTAAATGTCCAGATTTCACAGGTTATATCATTGGTTCCCCGTCCTTGTCAGGCATATGAAAACCCTAACATTCTACAAAAATAATACACTCATTATACACAACGCTCAGACACCTGTCGATTGCATAATGCCAATTTTGCCATATGCATTTTACCGCTGCATTCGTTATGCTGGCGGGTTCTCCTGCGTCAACGTTATCATCCGTGTGGTAATAGAAGTCAGCAAGTACAGAAGGGGGAGTCCACCGTGGTCTCATTACGCCGCCATACATCAGACCGCAAGTCTTCACGCGGCAAATTTCCATACATACGAACAGGACTCGTCCTATTGGTCCTATGGCTCATCGCCGTCATGCTCTATCAGACCTACAAACCATTACCAACGGGCATTTCCTACGAAAGTCCGGAGTATCGGGTGGATCAAGTCGAGTTCCTGCATGACCTCACTTATCCTTCCTCCGACGGACAGATGCAGCACGAACAGCAGATTTTCCAGCGCATGATGCAAATTGTGGAGGAAGCAGAGCAATTTGTCCTGGTGGATATGTTCCTGTTCAATAATTATCAGCATAAGGGACAGAACTTTCCTCCCGTGAGTACTGAATTCACCGAAGCGCTGGTCGCCAAAAAAAATCAGCATCCTGATATGGACATCTGGTTTATTACTGATGAAGTAAATACCAACTATAACTCAGCACCTAATCCGTTGCTGGAACAAATGAAACAAGCAGGCATTCATGTGGTCATCACGGATGTGGACCCTTTGCGTGATTCAACTCCAGTATACTCTGCGGTCTGGCGGACCTTCTTCCAATGGTTTGGGCAATCTGGAGATGGCTGGATCAAAAACCTGATGGCCACGGATGGTCCGGATGTCACTGTGCGTTCCTATCTCAAGCTGCTCAATGTGAAGGCCAATCATCGCAAAGTTGTGGTTAGTGAGAAGACGGCGATTGTCTCTTCTGGCAATATCCATGATGCGAGTGCCTACCACTCGAATATTGCATTTGAAGTAACAGGTCCAATCATTGGCGATATTCTTCAGTCAGAGCAAGCTGTACTGGATATCTCAGGCGGAGGCCAGGTTCCAACCTACACGGACCCTTCCACGGATTCAAACACGGGAGACCTACGAATTCGCTATTTAACTGAAGGCAAGGTTAATGACGCCGTACTCCATGAGATCAATCAAGCTGGCAAAGGTGACACCTTATGGATGGGCATGTTCTATGTGGCCTCTCCGAAAGTGTTGGAAGCCCTGCTGGAAGCGGCAAAACGAGGAACCGAGATCCGGCTTGTACTGGATCCAAATGAAAATGCCTTTGGTCAGGAAAAGATCGGTATTCCGAACCGCCCTGTCGCTGCTGAATTGCATGATAAATCCGACGGTAAAATTCAGATCCGCTGGTATAACACCACCAAGGAGCAATACCACACCAAGATGATCTATCTTGCCAAAGCAACTGGTGATCATATTGTCCTCGGGGGTTCAACCAACTTCACACCTCGAAACCTGAATGACTACAATCTGGAAAATGATTTATGGATTGCTGCTCCTCCAGACAATAAGTTCACGCTTGATATCGCGAATTATTTCGAGCGTATTTGGAATAATAATGATGCCGAATTCACGTTAGACCTGGATGAGTTCCAGGAGAAGACTACGTTTTTGAAAGGTATCCTATATAAGCTGCAACTGATTCTGGGTTTTACAACCTTTTGATCAAAAACCACATTCATACCTGTTATATCCGCCTGTACTCTACTGTGCAGGCGGATATTTTCATCTTGACAGGGGATGTGAAGTGTGAAAATATAATTACCTAACGACCGTTAGGAAGGTGATCTGATGACTGCACAATCCATTCGGGATGCAGCCCTGTTCCATTTTGCCAGAGATGGCTATGAGGGGGCTTCTCTGAGAGCTATTGCTGATGAAGTCGGGATTAAAAAACCGTCCATATATGCACATTTCAGCTGCAAGGATGACTTGTTTTTACACACGCTATCGTTTGCATTTCACGAAGTAACACGGCACACACTCGAATATTTCCGTGATCATGAGGATCTGCCATTGGAGCAGAGGCTGAAGGGTTTACTGATCTGGTTCGAACAAGAATACAATGCCCATGCGTCAGCCCGCTTGATGCTGCGCAATTGTTTCTACCCACCCCTTTCTCTGTATGGCGAAGTGATGGATCAAGTGTATCCGTTTATCGATGGTATGGAACGTGCGCTGACTCGTTTGCTGCAACGGGCAATGCGTCATGGAGATATTCCGCCCATTCCTGCGGAACAGGCAGCCATTGCATTTATGACGTTCCTCGACGGGATTACCGTGGAGATTATCTATGGAAGTTCCCGCCGGTACAAGAGACGGTTGGAAGCATCCTGGCCTGTCTTTTGGCATGGCATTCATCATTTGAACGAAGAGGCACAAAGCGTTGTGCCGGAAGGAGATTTAACAACATGAACCGCAACTGGTTATATGTATTTATTGGTGGAATTATTGAGATTGTCTGGGTAAGCGGGCTGAAACATGCCTCGAATGCCTGGGAGTGGACTTTGACGGGGATTGCCATCGTGATCAGCTTTGGACTGATCATTGCCGCTTCCAAAAGGCTGCCTGTGGGTACGGTGTATGCCGTCTTTACGGGAATTGGTACGGCGGGCACCGTCCTTACGGAGATGGTACTGTTCGGTGAGCCGTTCCGGTTGGCCAAAGTATTGCTCATCGGGCTGCTGCTCTGCGGCGTAATCGGACTGAAGCTGGTTACGGATCAGCAAGAAGCCAAAGGAGGTGCAGTATAATGGCTTGGATGGCAATTGTAGGTGCAGGGATATGTGAAATTTTCGGCGTAATCGGTATTAATGGTGCTTCCACCAAGAAAGGATGGCCATATATCGTACTGATGCTGGTATCATTTGTGTTCAGCTTCTCGCTGCTGTCCTACGCCATGACGTCCATCCCGATGGGCACAGCGTATGCCGTGTGGACGGGGATCGGGACGGTCGGCAGTACGCTTACAGGCATGTTCCTGTTCGGTGAACGGAAAGAAGCGAAGCGTCTCCTGTTTATCGCGATGATTTTGGTGGCAGCCGTTGGTCTTAAACTGATCACATAATGGAACAACTGAATTACACTTTATAACTCCGATTCCAGTACCACTTTCTGATCGCTGTTATCCCCAGATTTCTTTGATTCCCTTTGAAGAGGGATAAATCCGGTGATAGCATATGCTTCCGAAGAAGCTTTCTTACAGAAAGCTTTAAGGCGACCACTTCGTTTCTTCAAGTCGGTTCTGCAATCTCCGGTATCGTGTACTTCTTAGCTTCCATTAGGATATCTATTAAATTTAGTAAAATAAAAAAGACGACTTCGATCAGGAAGTCGTCTTTTTTGGGATATGATATAAATAGGGAACCTCTTTATACTCTGCCACGTAAGAAAGGATGTTGTAATCATGAGAAAATTATTGGCACGCATGGGCTCTTATACAGGGTATGCCCTGCTGATCGGCATGGCCATCTTCTATCTCCTCGCGCTAGTCGCCATTATCATACTCGCCTTGTACGCCTTCACTGGAGGAGCCTAACTTAAACGTTCTTGATAGCAACACCCTATCGTACATACAGGCTACACTTTGTTACATGTTGTTGTTTTTCCCTTTGATCGTCCTCTTTCCTCCATATTAGTTTTCCAATTTACTCCCATTTGAATTCCTTCAACCAGATCGTTTATACTTGGTTTGACCTTAAAGTCAATTCAAGAACTCACAAGTTCCCTGATGAGGTGAATGCATCGTTAATGAACCCTATACATGAGATGAATGAGAAGAAAAAGCTCATCATTACTACAGCACTCAAGTTATTCTCATCCAAAGGCAGTGCTGCAACATCCATGCAAGAGATTGCCGAACTATGCGGGATGTCCAAAGGCAGCCTTTATATCATGTTCAAATCCAAAGAGGAATTAGAAGCCAGTACCCTGGAGTACTGCATGTACACACTAATGGACGAGATGACGCAGATTGAGCATGAAACCAGCCTCTCCTCGCGAGAACGCCTGCACAAGCAGATCGAAACACTGCTCATTCATGTAGCCGAATTCAAGGAATTTTTGCGGGTACAATTGCGAAGCATGATGATGGATGATGAACAGCAACGCAAGGAACAGTGCCATCCACAGCAAAGAGATCTGGAGATCCGTACCTTACATTGGTTTAAGGATAAGCTGGAAGAGCAGTATGGACGGGAGATTGAACCATATACGATTGATCTTATTTTGTTGACACACGGACTGTTCCTCTCCTATGTAAAAATCTGGTTTACAGAGATGCCATCTCTCACCGTTACCAAAATGGCAACAAACTTGCTGCAAATGATGGACTATGCCGCACATGGATTTCTTAACCAGCGACCTGAGCCTTTGATTCCTCTGGAGGAATGGCCTGCCTGGATTACCGAGGCCCAACCCGATTCCACGGTGATGCGACATCCAATCCATATCATCAAACAAATGCAGGATATCGCCGTCTCCGATTTGCCCGCAGGGCAACCGAAGAATGATGCACTTGAAACCATTGCCATTCTCAGACAGGAGATGATGGAATTCACGCCGCGGCGTGCCATTATTCTAGGCATGATGCACAATCTGGAGAACGTAACTGCCATTCAACCCTTGCATTCCGAGCTTCAGCATATTCTGGATGCCATGTATAGCCGGTTCATCCCTGCTGACTCGTCACACACATAAACAGGAGAAACAGAGAGGAGAAGAAACCATCGTATGAAAGGTATTATTAATTTTTCCCTGAACAACAAGTTTGCGATCTGGATTCTGACGATTATCATCTCTTTCGCAGGTTTGTACAGCGGATTGACGATGAAGCAAGAGACCATTCCGAACATCAACGTACCGTTTCTGAATGTCACTGCCATTGATCCGGGGGCTGCACCGGAGGGAATTGTTGAGGATGTCACGAAGCCGCTGGAAGTAAAACTACGTAATGTAGATGGCGTGAAGACGGTGACCTCCACTTCCATGGAGAATGCAGCATCGATCACACTCGAATTTGATTATGGAACAGATCTAACCAACGCAACGGCAACCGTTCGTGAGGCACTGAATGAAGTTCAATTGCCTGACAGCGTGCAGAAGCCGACCATTTCCAAGTTCAGCATTAACTCTTTCCCGGTTGTATCGCTGAGCCTGTCTGACAAGGACGGCGGTGACCTGGAACAATTGACACGACTGGTTGAATCGGATATTCAGCCTGCACTCGAAGATATTGACGGTGTAGCTCAGGTTCAGGTTTCCGGTCAATATGTAAAAGAAGTTCAATTGAAGTTTGATCAAGCCAAAATGGCCGAGCTGGGCCTAACGGAAGACACGGTAAACGGCATCGTTCAAGGTTCATCCATTCGTGTGCCCCTGGGACTGTTCGAACTGGATAAATCCCAGAAAGCCGTTGTCGTAGATGGCAACATCGTCGACATCGATGATCTGAAAAACCTTGCCATTCCAGTCGTACCCGGCGGTGCCGGCGCTTCTGCAGGCAATGGTTCAAACGCAGCCCCACAAGGCTCTGGAGCACCAACAGGTGAAGGCTCGGCTTCTGGTGAAGCAGCTCAAGGTACCGCTCCTGGATCTGCACAGGGAACAGACCCGGCCGCAGGCCAAGCAGCTGGCGGTAATGCCAGTGCAGGTAGCCCTACAGGTGCTGCCAACATGCCTGGTATTCCAACTGTAACACTAAGTGAAATTGCCAAGATCGAAGTCATCGGTCAAGCGGAATCCATTTCCCGGACAGACGGCAAGGAATCCATCGGTATTTCCGTTGTAAAATCCAATGACGCCAACACGGTTGATGTCGTGAATGCAGTCAAAGACAAAGCGGAAGAATTGCAGAAGCAGTTCAAAAATGCAGATCTGACTGTACTGCTTGACCAAGGTAAACCGATCCAGGACTCGGTGAACACGATGCTGGGCAAAGCTGTTTTTGGTGCTTTGTTTGCTATCCTGATCATCTTGCTGTTCCTGCGTAATATTCGTTCAACCATTATTTCCATAATCTCGATCCCGCTCTCCTTGCTCATGGCATTGACTGCGCTCAATATAATGGATATTACCTTGAACATGATGACACTGGGTGCCATGACGGTTGCCATCGGACGGGTTGTCGATGACTCCATCGTGGTTATCGAGAACATCTACCGCAGATTAACACTCAAAGGTGAGAAACTGAAAGGTCGTGAACTGGTTCGCGAAGCAACGCGCGAGATGTTTGTGCCAATCCTTTCTTCCACAATCGTAACGATTGCGGTATTCCTGCCACTGGCATTGGTAAGCGGTATGGTGGGCGAGCTGTTCCTGCCATTTGCATTGACCATGGTATTTGCCTTGCTGGCATCCCTGATCGTTGCCATTACCATCGTGCCGATGCTTGCGCATTCCCTGTTCCGTAAAGGACTCAAGAACAAGCAGAATCACGAAGAAAAACCAGGCAAGATGGCGGAAGGTTACAAACGCCTGCTGAACTGGACACTATCACACAAACTCATCACAGTCAGTATTGCAGTGATCCTGCTGGTCGGCAGTTTGTTCCTGTACCCATTCATCGGTGCAAGCTTCTTGCCGGAACAACAGGATAAATATGTGACCATTACGTACAGTCCACAAACAGGAGCTTTGCGTGAAGATGTAGAAAAAGAAGCACTCGTTGCAGAGAAGTGGTTGCTGAAACAACCGGGTCTGGAGAAAATGCAATATTCCATCGGCGGAAGTAACCCACTGAGCAGCATGGGTGGCGGTGGTTCCAACTCGGCCCTCTTCTATATTGAATATAACGAAGATACAAAAGACTTTACAAAAGTGAAGGAACAACTAGTAGAAGGTCTGAAAAAAGAAGTTACCGTAGGAACCTGGAACGAGCTCGACATGTCCGGCGGTCTGGGTGGCAGTGGCCTGAGCCTATCCATCTATGGCGATAATGTAGAGCAACTCAAACCTGTATCGGACGAAATTCTGAAACTGGTTGAAGCGGATACGGATAATTTTGAAAAAGCAGATACGACTCTCGCTGACACCTACGGGCAGTATACGCTCGTGGCAGATCAGGAGAAATTAAGTTCCCTGGGCTTGACTGCAGGCCAACTGGCTATGGCATTGAGCCCGGCACGCGAACGTCCTGTGCTCACGGAAGTCGATATTGATAACAAAACGTATAAAGTATATGTAGAGACCGACGATAAAACATTCAGCAGCATTAATGAGATTGAGGATGAAACCGTCACTTCTCCGCTTGGCATCGAAGTACCGATTAAAGATGTTGCCAAAGTGGAAGAAGGCACATCCCCGAACTCCATCATGCAAATTGATGGTAAAGTGGTTGTACAAGTGACAGCCAACATCCTGGCTTCGGATGTAACGAAAGCTTCAAGTAGCTTACAGGCTGAGATCGACAAGTTGGATCTGCCTGACGGCGTTGAAGTGAAGTTCGGCGGTACAACCGAACAGATTAATGATACCTTTACTCAGCTTGGTCTAGCCATGCTGGCGGCCATCGCCATTGTATACTTCGTGCTTGTTGTAACGTTCGGCGGCGGTTTGGCACCATTCGCCATCCTGTTCTCCCTGCCATTTACGGTGATTGGTATTATGGTAGGTCTGTTCATCGCTGGGGGTACACTTGACGTCTCCGCCATGATGGGTGGACTGATGCTTATCGGGATCGTGGTCACCAACGCCATCGTGTTGATCGACCGTGTTATTCACAAGGAAAAAGAGGGTATGCCTACCCGTGAAGCCTTGCTGGAAGCCGGTGCAACACGTCTGCGTCCAATTCTGATGACCGCTCTCGCAACCATCGGTGCCCTGTTGCCACTGGTTACGGGTCTCGAAGAGAGTGCGGGTATCATCTCCAAAGGATTGGGAATTACCGTAATCGGCGGTCTGATCAGTTCCACGCTGCTCACGCTGGTTATCGTACCGATTGTGTATGAGTTCCTGATGAAATTTAAAAAGAAAAGAATCGAAGATTAAGAAGTAGTTGATCGTGCTCATGTAACGGTTCGATTACATCTTAAATACAGACTATACGCTCTAACCTCTCGCCCCTTAGCACATATTGGAATGATTGAATTCCGATGTAATGCTAAGGGGCTTTTTTATGTAAATTCAAACGAGATATCGACGACAGAAATATTCTAAGAAGCGGAGCTAATAGCTTTATATAAGAGAAAACTAATTCAGGAGCATATGCCTCGCTCTCATTGGAGTAGAGAATCCATCACATAGACTGACATAGAAACACATCTTTTTAATCAAAATCACAAAAAGAAGAGACCTATTTGTCATTTAAAACAAATGAACGTGAGATTTTAGCCCACCGGCTGTAAATGGAATTATAATATGGATTAATTATGCAAGTTGACGGATTCCAGACTCCAGATAGATCACATGTTATTGGGGAAGGACGGTGGTTGTGTGGGGGAGACAACGCTTCATATTCAAGTCAGAGACATGTTAAAACGACCCGTGTTTCGTAAGGCAGAAATCTTGGCCAGTGATCGTGCGCTGGAGCGGTATGTTCGCTGGGTTCATATCATGGAGGTTCCTGAGGTAGGGGACTTGCTCAATGGCGGGGAATTGGTGCTGACGACAGGCATTGGCTGGCAGGAAGGTGAGCAGCATGGCCTGTCCTTTTTGCGTCAGTTAATTGCACGTGGGGCTGCCGGACTCTGCATGGAGCTGGGGGATCACACCAAATCGCAACTCGGTGCGATGAAAGAAATTGCAGTCGCAGCGGATTTCCCGCTGATCTGGTTCCACGAACAGGTCCGTTATATTGATATTACGCAAGACCTGCATTTCACTCTGATTCGTAGTCATCAGCGGATGATTGCGGAACTCGATAGTCTCACCACCTCCTTTAACCAACTTCTTCTGAATGGAGATGGCGTACAACCTCTTCTTCGATTATTGTCACGAACAACCGGATGTGCCGTGGCATTATATCCACTTGAAGGGGAAGCAAGTGCCGTTCCCTATTGCTCTCCAGAGCAGCTGGAGACTCGTCGGCAGGATTGGTTTTTGCAGCGTGAACATTTGGCGGGAGAAGTTATTCCGAATATAATGCGGCTGTCAGATAACACATTGCATGCACTCAGCATGCCTGTTCAGGCGTTAGACTACACCTTTGCCGATCTTGTGCTGAAGTATCAAAAGCCGACGGATCAAGATTCAAGCATACCGATCAAACCATCGGATGAATTCGTCATTCAGGCACTGGAACGGTGCGCGGCCGCGATTGCCCAGGACTGGATGCGAACCAAATACATGGAAGAGAAACGCCGCTACAAAGAAGATATGTGGGTCATTGACTGGCTTAACGGACATCACTCCACGAAGGAAATCCATGAATATGTATCCACCGTTAATTCCCTTCTCGCAACGAGCAAAGCCACGATTATCTTATTTGACAGCAACCCCTCATACACAGACAGCCTCAAACTTCAGAAATTATTGATCCAACGCAACATCGTTGCCCGTTCCGTGTTCGCTCGGGAGAATTTCACACTCTACAGCACCGTTCTGAATCACCAGATCATTCTTATCATTCTCGACCCACTACCTGGATCTCAGCGCAAAAGCAGTCTCTGGCGCTGCATCGAACAGCTGCAGCAGCACGAGCAGGAACAGACCCACTATCTCTTCTCAGGCTTGATCGGTATCGGTCATAACTGCACAGACCTCTCCCGTCTCAAAGATAGTCTGGAATCCGCAAAGGAGACACTGCGAATTCAAAAGGACATCGGTGTGATGCAACAGCCCTTTTACAGTAATCTTCATTGTTACCGCATCATCGCCAGTATGAAGCAAAGCGGCAGTCTGGATGATTTCATTGAAGAATATCTGGGGCCGCTCATCCGTTACGATGTAGAGAAAGGAGGTCAGTTGCTGCGCACACTCAAACAATATTTGGTCCTGTGCTGCTCCAAGCAAGAGACGGCCACCGCTCTATATATCGTCAGACAGACGCTGTATCACCGTTTGGACAAAATCGAAGCACTTTTGGGAGAAGACTACATCCTCCCCGAGAAAAGGGTCGCGATCGAACTTGCCATCTACGCCTATGAGTACGTTCATGGGCCAATCGCATGAAGAACTCCAGCATCGTCTAAGCTCCCCGCTACTCCTGAAGCTGGCGAATCAGGATGTGACTGAACCACTTCCGTCCAGACGCCGTGCCCACGTATTGCTCTTGTTTCTCTTCGGGAAGATCCGGGTGCTCCCATATGACGTGAGCACCCTCCAGATGTTCCCGTACCGCATAGATCCGATAACCCTGTGCAACCATTCGCTCTATGGCGACCCTCTCGGCCTCAAACACATCATGATCCGACATCAGCTTCTCCCTCCATTCACTGCCGTCACAGGCTGTTTCATCGGTATGGGTGCACCTGCATCATACTTGTTGCGCTTCACATATTGTCCTGCCCCTGCTGTTCCGGCATACTGCCGATCTCGAATGACATACTCCCCGCGGCACAACACTGTCACCGGACAACCCTGTACCTGCATGCCTTCAAATGCACTGTAATCCACATTCATATGATGCGTATCTGCCGAGATCACCCTGTTTACAGAGGGGTCAAAAATAACGATATCCGCATCTGTCCCTATAGCCAGAGTCCCTTTCTGCGGAAATAATCCAAACAACTTGCTTGCTCTTGTTGAACATAGATCGACCCATTGATTGAGCGTAATCCGCCCCTTGACTACACCTTCCGAATACAGAATACTGAGGCGATCTTCGATGACAGGCCCCCCGTTCGGAATTTTGCTGAAATCATCCTTGCCCAGATCCTTCTGTCCTTTGAAATTAAACGAGCAATGATCAGAGCCAATCGTCTGCAACTGACCGCTTTTCAATGCATTCCACAACACGTCCTGATGAGCTGCTTCCCGCAGCGGGGGTGACCAGACATACTTCGCACCCTCGAAGTCCGGCTGATCCATGATCGACTGATCCAACGTCAAATACTGAGGACAGGTCTCCCCCCAGATTCGGTAACCCATTTCACGCATGCGCGCAATCTGCTCCACCGCTTCTGCACAGGTCACATGCACCACATACAACTGTGAATCCGCAAGTGCAGCCAACCGGGCCGCCCGGCCTGTCGCTTCTCCCTCCAGCATGGATGGACGAGTTAGCGCATGATGAATCGGCTCCGTGCGCCCTTCGGCAAGTGCTTGTCGAACCAGCAGGTCAATAACATCCCCGTTCTCGGCATGCACCATGACGAGTGCGCCATACTCTTTTGCCTTTTGCAACGTCTGGAAGAGAATCCCGTCATCGGCTTGAAACTGGTTTTTATACGCCATGAACACCTTGAAGGATGACACACCCTCTTCTTCAATGATCTGCGGTAACTCCTCCAGCACCTGATCATTCATCTCACCAATCATCAGATGGAACCCATAATCGATGGCAGCTTTACCCTCGGCTTTGGCATGCCACTCCTGGAGGGATTCGATTAATGGACGGCCTTTTTGTGTCAGGCAGAAATCAATAATCGTTGTTGTACCACCAAAGGCTGCCGCTGTTGTTCCCGTCGCAAAATCATCCGCCGTTACCGTCCCACCGAATGGCATATCCAGATGTGTATGCGGGTCGATACCGCCCGGAATAACGTAACAGCCGGCTGCATCCACCATTTCCGTTCGTTCGTCAGGCACCAGTCCGATGCCAATCTGTGTGATTTTACCCTTTTCGATCAAAATATCTGCTTCAAAGGTATCTGACGCTGTCACCAACACACCATTACGAATCAATTTGCGGGTACTCATGATATCGCCTCCTTGGTTGATTGATCTCTAACGGATTGCAGCATCGCAATCGCAGACTGACGTTCATTCCAGGTTACAGGTTCCTGCTCTGGCACAAGTTCCACCATCTCAATCGCCCCATCCACCGGGCAAACGATCGAACACAGATTACAGCCAACACAGTCCTCTTCCACCACTTCCAGATAGGAGCCAGACGGGTCGGTCAACATATCAATACACTGATGCGAGGTGTCCTCACAAGCAATATGGCATTTGTTGCAATTGATGCAGACATCGCGATTGATGCGGGCGACCACTTTGTAGTTCAGATCGAGATTGCCCCAATCCGAGTAACGCGGAACCGTCTGACCTACCAGTTCTGCTACGCTGCTCAGACCCTTTTCGTCCAAATAATCGTTCAAACCATCAATCATGTCCTCCACAATGCGGAATCCATGATGCATCGCTGCGGTACATACCTGGACCCCTGTAGCACCCATGAGCAAAAACTCTGCCGTATCCCGCCAGTCGGATATGCCACCAATCCCCGAGATCGGCACACCCACCTCCGGATTACGTGCGCACTCGGCAACCATGTTCAGTGCAATGGGCTTCACCGCTGGGCCGCAGTATCCGCCATGTGCTCCTTTGCCCCCTACATGCGGCACGGTATTCCACGAATCCAGATCCACACCTGCCAGGGAGTTAATGGTATTGATCAGAGAGATCGCATCCGCGCCTCCTCGTACAGCTGCCCGGGCGGTCGCCGTAATATCCGTGATATTCGGCGTGAGCTTCACAATCACCGGTGTGGTTGCCACTTCCTTCACCCACATCGTCTGTAGTTCGACCAAGTCAGGTTGCTGACCAGAGGCGGCTCCCATACCACGTTCAGCCATGCCATGCGGGCAGCCAAAATTCAGTTCCAGACCGTCGACGCCGACGGCTTCCACCTTTTTCACAATCTCATGCCACTTCTCCCGCGTAGGTTCCACCATCAGTGAAGCGACAACCGCGCGATCCGGGAAGCGCTTCTTGGTCTCGGCAATCTCCCTCAGATTCACTTCCAGCGGACGATCGGATATCAATTCAATATTGTTAAACCCCGCCACCCGCTGTCCACCGAAATGAACTGCCGCAAAACGCGAGGATGTATTGATAATCGGCTCACCCAGTGTCTTCCACACCGCGCCGCCCCAGCCCGCTTCGAACGCACGCTGGACCTGATACCCCGTATTGGTCGGTGGTGCAGAAGCCAACCAGAATGGATTGGGTGATCGAATACCTGCCAGATTAATGGATAAGTCAGCCATAACGATCCCTCCTTGGTGTTTGACCTTATTAGTTACACTGGACACTCCGCTTCTTCAGATTGCTGCTGTCCTCTCCGTTTCGTGTAAAAATTTAGTTCAATTCATATCGTTAGCACTGGATATTTAGTCGTACTCATGATTTCTGCGTAGTAACGGTGTGTCTGGATAGCACCTCAATTCTAACGAACCTTACAGCTCTTATTTGACTCATTTGCGGCAATTACAAAATCTAACGAATTGTAGAAAGTTTATATTGCTGTAACAGCTCATTTCGGCTTCATTTCAACGATTTTTTGTCAACATAAGACGTGTGAGATTCGTTAGATTTTTCAATCCTCCATAATTGCCACTATAAGGTGTGTAGGGTTGGTTAGCGCATCAGGGACACAGGGTTTCGATGCACACCAGACCTCTTGCTCAGATCTACACCTTCAACACTCTAGCCGTCCCTAGCGTCCTCCCACCCGTACTCTTTCCTCGCACCCTTTCATTGCACACTTTCCGTGCTCTTTACTTCCCTTTCCTTCCTCACCACTCACGCCGTCTCTTCCACCTGCCCGGGCAATGCCTTCATGACTGCGGCGGCGGCCAACTTACCCTGCTGTGCAGCTGAGACAACCATCGCCTCACCCACACCCTGACCAAAAATGACATCTCCTGCCGCATAAATCTGAGGATGCGAGGTACGGTACGTATGCGGTTCGATCTCAACGACGCCCCAGTGGTGACGCAGTCCAAATGCTTCGATTAATGGTAATAAACGATGCTGCCCAATCGCCCGGATGACCGTATCACATTCGATCATGAACTCCGATCCTTCCACAGGCACAGGCAATACACGCCCACCGCCAGGCGGGGTAATTAGCTCCATTTTCACGCATTCCACAGCCTGAACCCGACCGTTCTCGTCTCCAATAATACGCTGCGGCATCGTAAACCAGCGGAACTCCACCCCCTCCTGCTTGGCAAACGTATATTCAAACGCATACGCCGTCATCTGGCTTTCCCCGCGCCGATATAACATCTGCACCCGCTCGGCACCCAGACGCACCGAACAGGTCGCTGCATCTACCGCCGTATTGCCCGCGCCAATCACGGCGACCTTCAGGCCATTCAGTGCCGGCGGAACACCCTGCTTCGTAGACTCCACCAGTTCAATCGCATCATAGACACCTTCAAGTGTCTCTCCTTCAATGCCCAGCATGGGCACCGATCCCATGCCACAGGCCAAAATGACCGCTTCATGCTGCTCCAGCAACTGCGTAGCAGGAATATCTACACCAATGCGCACCCCGTAACGGATCTGCACACCCAGCGCTTCCACCTGATCCACTTCCCATAACGCAACCGATTCGGGCAGACGGAAGGATACGATGCCGTACGTGTTTAGCCCACCGCCTTTGGGTTTGGCTTCATAGATCGTCACCTCATACCCTGCGCGCCCCAGTTCACGTGCCGCAGATAGTCCCGCTGGCCCCGCTCCCACGACAGCGACGGTTCTCCCATTGGCAGGTGCCGCCTGGAACAACGGCTCATTCTTCTCCCGCGCCCAGTCGGTGGCGTAACGCTGCAAGTCACCAATGCGAATCGGCTTCGACGATTCATTTAGCACACATGCGCCTTCACACAGTTCCTCTGTGGGACAGACACGTGCGCAGCTAGCTCCCACCGGATTCGCATCCATGATGGTGCGGGCCGATCCTTTCAGGTGCCCTGTTGATATTTTGCTAATAAAAGAAGGGATATTAATGTCGGTTGGACAAGCCTTGATACAAGGTGCATCGTAACAGTACAGACAGCGGTTCGATTCCTCCATCGCTTCCTTACCTGTCATGGCGGGTTTCATCTCGGCAAAACGACTCTCCCAACCATAATCGGATAACGTTGTTCCTGAGCTGTTCATCAATGTCATGCACCTCCTGGAGAATGATCTACGCTATCTCAAACTCGAACAAACTTGCGTGCATTATACG